>CAZXYZ010000149.1:0-9528 GCA_964645045.1 uncultured Pirellulaceae bacterium
ACCTATGATGCGGCGGTCGCCAGCGCTGCAGCGACGCGCGATGCGGCCGTCAGCGCGGCCCACACGGCGTATGACGCGGATCTGCTGGCCGCCGACCAGGCGTACGTTGCGGCGTTGCAGGCCGCCGCGACAGCGAATCAGGCCGCGTTGGACGGTGCGGACAGTGCATATAATTCGTCGTCGGACGCGGCAAATGGGGTCTATGATGCTGCCACCACGGCGGAACAGATGACGCTCGATTCCGACCTGAGCGCGGCGGAGAGCCAGTACCAGAGCGCGCAAACCGCTGCCACGAATCAACGTCAATCCCTGGCCGACGCGGCTCAGGCGCAGTACGATCAAAGCGTAACCGCCGCGCGGACGGCGTATGACAGCGACCTGGCCGCGGCGGCGACCACGCGGCAGAACGCCATCGTCGGCGCGACTGCCACGCGGGACAATGGAATCCAAACCGCCAACAACCAGCGTGTGCAAGACATGCAGACCGCCTACGCCGACTACAACACGGCTTTCGGCAACGCGGACAGCACCTACCAGAACGCGTTCAACTCCGCGCAGCAGACCTACAACGGCGCGATGGACAGCGTGTCGCAGGCTTATACCACCGCGATGAACGCGGCCAACGTTACCTTGCAGGACGCCCAGACGACGTATGGGAACACGATGGGCGAGATCATGACGGATTGGATGGCCTGTTACAACGCAAATCCGAGCGGGCCGTGCGATTTCTCCGCGCCAATGCAAGCCGCCTACGACACCTACAACGTCGCGCAGAAGGCCTACGCGGTCGCGCAAGCCCAAGCAGCCGCGGCAGCCGCATCGGGGGAAAGCGGTCCGGCCATCGCCTTGGCGACGGCGGACGGCGCGGCCTGGGTCCAGCGGGCCGAAGCCCTGGCGAATGCCAACAACGCCTACCAACTGGCGATGGCTCAGGCCGAGCAGGCGTACACGAGTACGGTCGCCCCGCTGACGGCGGATTACGAAACCGCCGTCGCGAACGCGGACGCGGCCTACGACACGACGCAAGCGGCGAAGGAAAGCGAGTTCCAGCGGGCCGAGGCGGCAGCCTACAAGACGCAGATGTATGCGGTCGCGGCTGCCAACGAGAGCTGCGCCACGGCGGTCGCGTTGGCCGCTCAGACCAGAGCGGTGCAGGAGGCCGACTCGCATCAGACCCACGCGAACGCGATTGCCGGCGCGGAAGAGACGCGCGCCAACGCGGTGGCCGCGGCCGAAGTGGCGCGGGCCAACGCGCAAGCAGCGGCCTACCAGCAGCGAGTAGCCGACGAGGCGTTAGCGGCCGAGGACCGGGCCAACGCCGAAGCGGCGGCCGTGGCGGCCCGCGCCGCGGCCTTGGCCAACGCCTACACGGCCTACGAGACGGCCGTCGCCAACGCCGAGGCCGGACGGACGCCGCAAGTGGCGTTGGCCTACGCCAGCTACGAAACCAACCAAGCCGGCGCGCTGACGGTCTACGCTGCGTTGCAGGCGAGTGCCGCCACCACCTACGCCGCGGACATGGGGCTGGCCGCGGAAACCTACGTCAACTCGGTAGCGTCAGCAGGCGAGTCCGCGGTGCTGAGCGTGGTCAACGCCGGTTATAGTGTCATCAACGCCTGGGCGACAGCGCAGGGCACGAATTGGGCTCAATACGTCGCAACGGTCGGCGCCGCGTTTACGGTGCGTACGACGGCGGAGCAAGCGGCGGGGATCGCCTTCGCCGCCGCGTCGATCCAGGCCGAAGTCGTGCAGCTGTCCGCCACGGTCACGGCGGGCGGGCAACTGACGATCGACCAAACCGCTGCGCTGGCCAGTTGGATCGGCGTCGTTGCCCCGGCGTGGGCCACGTTCTACACCAACGAAGCGACCGCCCGCGCCGCGGCGATCGCCGCCGCGGAAACGGCTTTTTCGATGTTCGTCCAAACCTTCGGACCGATGTATCAGACCGCCGTGATGAGCTTCGCCAACGCAGGGGAGACGTATGCGAATGCCGCGGCCGCCGCCGAAGCGGCCTGGGTGGCCCAATTGACTCCCGCGGCGCTGACCCGCGCGAACGCCTTGGCCGCGGCCGCCAAGACCGAGGCGTTGACGGTCATCCAGGCGACCCGTGACCGCAATGTGACTGTGGCGGTCCTGGCGGAGTTTCGCGCCGGGGAATTGACCATCGCTGCCCGTGACCGGGACAAAGCGTACGCCGATGCCGACAAAGCCTGGGCGGACGCGGTGTGGCCCGCCTGGGCGACCTACGTCGGAGTCGAGGCCAGTGCCAACGCCCAATGGGTAAATACCGAGTCGCACGCCTACGCACAGTACGAACAAGACGTGGCCGCGGCGCAGGTCGGGTTGGTTAGCGCGATCGCGCCGGCCAACGTGACGTATGCTCTCGACGTGGCCCAGGCTTGGGCCGATTACAACGTGACGATGACGGGCATCGGCCGGGATATGTACATCGCCTCCGCCCAGTTGAACGTGGCCCAGGTACATGCCGCGGATCCGTCCACGTTTTCCTACATCTACCCGCAGTCCGCCAGCAGTTGGGCGCCGATGATGAGCGGCGTCTCCGCGCTTCCCTGGTCGTACCCCGAGGCGTCCAGCTTCATGTCGGTCCTGGGCATGCCCGAGTACACTCCGCCGCCGAATCCGCCGACATCGGCCGACCCGAGTCTTTCGGGCGGCGGCAGTACGCCAGCTACTCCCTCCGGCTTCTGGAACTCATTGGGCAACAGCTTTTGGTCGATGGGTCAGACTTACGTTGGGATCTGGCAGTGGGGTTCTAGCTGGTTCGACGGTAATGGAGACTACATCACGACCTTCCAGAACGCGTACGATTATGGGCCGTTGGGGCAAACGCAGAACTCGTCCGGAGTGTACTACTACGGAACTCGTGGGGCCCTGGCGATTTCGACAATCGCGACGGCACTTGCGACGGGGGCGTTGATATGGGATGCGGCGGGGTTGCCGACATACGCGATAGCGGAATCAGAAGGGCACTTCGTATACGGCGTCACGCACGCTGGGCAAACAACTTGGTATCACTGGATCGGCGCGCCAGAGCTGATTTCGGGCGCGTCTGCCGAGTACTTCGCTTCACATGCCACTTGGACATTTTCAGGAAACCCAATACTCTTTCCGGGCGCGGCCGCCGCGATTACCCCAGTGCCGAATTGCCTCTTGACGTGTCTCCGCGCGTGGTGGGCTGGCCTGACCGGTTGCTGACGAGGGCGAGACAATGAAGAACCAGTGGAGGGTTTACACAATTCCGAGGGAGTTCGCCGTCGAATGGCAGCAACGACTCGCATGTGATGCATGGGAAATCCTCCCCACTGGTGATCCACGGGACAACGTACCCGGCATCTCCACGAGCCTATTGGACGTCGCCGGTCAATTTCGCATCAAAGTCGTTGTTGCAGAACCTTCATTCTCGCCGCCGGGTTCTTTTTTGGCACAACATCACTTGTTGATGCTCCATCTGCCAGGAAAGAGACGAGAAAGGCGATTGAAATCAGTGCTTTCAGCCACCAAACATCTGGAGGCATTGATTATCCAAGCTGGGGGACATCCTGTATCGATGTCCGTTTCGCGGGACCGTCTTGAGGACTGGAAGCCGGACAAGGGTTAGGCGGGAGAATACAAGACCGGGAGGACAAAAAGGCGCAGACTTCGGGTCAGTAGTCCTCGCGGAACTTAGCAAAAAACGCGAAAAATGCACCAGGACTTTTCTCACGGACCATCGCCGCCCATAACATCTCCGGAACAGAGGTGTTGAACAGTCTAGAACAATCATCCCTTTTCCGGGAGATTTCTGATGATCGTCACACGCACCAAGAACGGCGAACAGACGAAAGGCTACGGGAAGGAGGTCCGTAACGGCTGGAGGAGCGTGCCCCTGCTGGCATGCGCGGTCCTCCTGTTTGGCTCCTTGGCGTACGCCCAAGCCCAGTACCGCAGCGCCGAGGAGGCATGGCGGGTGGGCGTGGCGTTTCTCAGCACGCGGAATTATTCGGCCAGCCGGGAACCGCTGGAGGCGGCGCCGCCGCGTGGCTCTTGTTGGGGCAGAAGGACCATGCGCTGGCGGCGGCCAAGAAGTCGGCCGAGAGCCCGCCGGAGCAGCGCAACGACCTGCTGGCTCACTTCTGGCACCGCAACCTGGCCGAGGTCTTCCTGGCCACCGGCCAAGCCAAGCTGGCCATCCCGCACTACGAACAGGCCATCCAGAAGACGAACATCCAGGGCTAGCGATTCGCTACATCAGAACGCTGCGGATCCGGCGCAACGCCGCGAACAACTTCTGCCGCCGCCGTTTGGCTTGATCGTAAGAGATGTCCAGGTGTAGTCGGCCGCGTCGCGGAGTTCCAGCCCCAGTGCCAGCAAGTGCCACAAATCCTGCAGCGAACGCTCAAGTCGCGCAACCGCCGCGGCCAGCCGTTGATTCGATTCCCGTGCCGCCAAGCGATTTGCGGGTTCCGCTGTTGCTCGTGACTCGGCCTCAAACGTCGCGCCCGTCTCCTCGCCGTCTTCGTCCGGATCGGCAACGCCTAGTAGACCGCGCAGCCCTTCCCGGCCGGCCCTCCGCCACAAGCTACGCACGAAGTTCTTGAACCGGCACCGGATCACCCGTCGGAGAAAGGCCGAAAAGCCTGACCCGGACGAACACCGCTCCGGAAGCGTTGCAGTTCGCGGCAACCGCCACCTCCGGCACGACCTCGGCATACTTGACCGCGGGGTCGGGGGCTGCGGACACGCCCCGGCGCGCAACTATTACCCAGGTATTACACAGCGCAAACCAAGTTCACGGGGCCCGTTGGGCGACATCCCTTAAGATGAAAACTGGATTCATCTTAATGGAAGGATCGCTACCATGAGTACCGCTTGTCTCGAAATGGCCCCCGTCCGTCCGGTCGCGTCCCCGCGGCACCCTGCCGGCTCCCGCGCCCGCGTGTTGCTCAGCAGCGTGTTCGGCCCCTACGCGCAGGACGACGAGTTTGGCTCGCGGGTCATGAACCCGATGGAGCTGTATCACAACCAGGTCACGCGCACGCAAGGTCCGTTCTCCCTGCGGATGTTCCACCGCAGCTGGGGACTGATGCTGATCCAGGCGAACATCGAGGCCCCCTGCACGGTGCTCGACTTTCCGACGCTCGACCGTTTCGTCGAGGAACTGCGCGAGCGCACCTACGACGTCGTCGGGATGACATCGATCGTCTCCAACCAGCGAAAAGTGCGGAAGATGTGCGAACTGGTGCGCCGCTACCAGCCGCACGCCAAAATCGTCGTTGGCGGACACATTGCCAATATCCCCGACCTGGACGAGCGTCTGGATGCCGACTACGTCGTCCAAGGTGACGGCGTCCGCTGGATGCGGCGGTTTCTGGGCGAGGACGAGGACCAACCGGTCCAGCATCCGCTGATCGTCTCCGGCCACGGCTCGCGCAACGCGGGCGTGGAACTCAAGGCGGATCCGGGCGAAGTGGCAGCCACGCTGATTCCCTCGGTCGGCTGCCCGCTGGGCTGCAACTTCTGCTCGACGTCCGCCATGTTCGGCGGCAAGGGCCGGTTTGTCGACTTCTACCACACGGGAGACGAACTGTTCGAGGTGATGTGCCAGCTGGAACAAGCGATGGGCGTCAAGTCGTTTTTCGTGATGGACGAGAACTTCCTGTTCCACCGCCGCCGCGCGCTGCGGCTGCTGGAGTTGATGCAGCAGGAGGACAAGGCTTGGGCGCTGTACGTTTTCAGTTCCGCCAACGTGTTGCGGTCGTACTCGATCGAACAACTGGTCGGCCTGGGCATCTCCTGGGTCTGGATGGGCATCGAAGGTGAGAACAGCCGCTACACGAAGCTTCAGGGCATCGACACGCTGGCCCTGGTGCGGCAACTGCAATCGCACGGCATCCGCGTGCTCGGCTCGACGATCATCGGCCTGGAAAACCACAACCCCGAGAATATCGACGAAGTCATCGCCCGGGCCGTCCGCCACGACACGGACTTCCACCAGTTCATGCTGTACACGCCGTTGCCCGGCACGCCGTTGCACGCCGAATTGTCTGAGCAGGGCCGGATGAAAGACGAGAGCGAGTACGACGTCGGCGACATCCACGGTCAGCTGATGATGAATTACCGTCATCCTCACCTGAGCGACGAGCAGACGGCCGAGTACATGATCCGGGCCTTTGACGCCGATTTTGCCGCCAACGGCCCGAGCACCGTGCGGATCGTGCGCACGACCTTGGCCGGTTGGAAGCGGTACAAGGACCATCCCAATCCCCGCATCCGCCGCCGGTTCCGCTGGGAGGGACGC
Organism: uncultured Pirellulaceae bacterium; assembly: GCA_964645045.1. Taxonomy (GTDB): domain Bacteria; phylum Planctomycetota; class Planctomycetia; order Pirellulales; family Pirellulaceae; genus Anammoximicrobium. The sequence continues at coordinate 6,299 of CAZXYZ010000149.1, forward strand.
GAGTTGGGCAACGCCTTAACCGCACTGGTCGGCGCCGCCCGCGGGTACTTTGGCCAACAGCCCGCCCTGCACGGCAAGATGTCCGCTCTGCTGGCGGACCTGTATCGCGAATTCGGCTGGAAAGCCCGCCTGTTCGGCTCCCTCGGCGGCCGCTGGCTGTTGGGACGCATCCGCCGCGAGGAAAAGAGCCTGGCCGCCGGATGGACGTACGAGCCGCCCACGTTCTACGAACGCAACGCGGCCGTCACCGATAACCCGGCGGCGGAGTTGTGCCGCTGCACGCAGCCTGCTAGCATTCTGGCAGGATGAACCAGCCACCCCTGTAAAGGTGTTGTTTTCCAGGAAATCCGTAGTGCCGGGCCTCGTTGGAGTTCACGCTTTAGCGTGCCCGGCGGGCCCTGCCCGCCGAACGAGACACGCTAAAGCGTGAACTCCAGCAAGGTTAGCACCTTTACAGGCGTGGATTAACCGCCCCATGAAAACACCAGTCACTCGCATGCCATCCACAACCCAGAACTCGGACTCATCCGTTGCCCACCGCTGTCGCAGTTGGCCGGCGCTTTGCCTGGTCGTGGTGCTGGCCATCGCGTCCTCTGCCCAGGCGCAATTGAGTGTCGTCAACGGCGACTTCAGCGACCTCGCTGGCCTGAGCCAAGGAAACGATAGCTGGTATACCGGGTTGCCCGCGGGCTGGAGCGGTTCAGGCAACACCTACGCCGTCAATGCGAAAACGGGCGCCACGCCACCGACTTGCAACCCATCCCAATTGGGCTTCCTTCGCCAAAACGTCGGCACGTTGGCCAAAGCGTCCGATGTCGTAGTCACGTTTGACGTGACGGAGCCCTGGGCCGTGGGGGCAGTCCTGAACGCGGCCATTCTGGACGGCAATTTCATCCAGTTGGCAAGCGGTGATTTTTCGGCCGGGTCTCAACAGACGCTCGCCGCGAAACACGTCCCTGCAGGCACGGCCATCATCATCGCCTTCCAGGCAGCGAAACTCACGCCCGGTCTCGATAACGTGTCAGTCGCGGTCAAGGAACTGGACGCCTCCACGCCGGCCGTGGCACAGCCGCCCGTCGAGTCCGAGCCCAGGATCACGGTGGCGAGTTACTACTTTGGCAACTACCATCCGGGCGATCCTCGCAATGTGCAGAACAAGGGTGCCGATTGGTCCGAATGGGAACTGGTCAAGGCGGCCCGGCCTCGTTTCCCCGGCCATGACCAGCCCAAAGTGCCGTTGTGGGGATACGGCGACGAGTCGGACCCGAAAGTCATGGCTCAGAAAATCGCTGCCGCCGCCGACCACGGCATCGATGCGTTCATCTTCGATTGGTACTACTACAACGACGGCCCGTTCCTCGACCGCCCGATCGATATCGGCTTCCTGCAGGCCGAGAACAATGCCCGCCTCAAATTCGCCTTCATGTGGGCTAACCACGACTGGCAGGAGATCCAGCCCTACAAACGCGGCAGCGAGCGCAAGGTTCTTTATCCCGGCGCCGTTACGCCGGAGGGCTTTGCCAAGATCGGCGACCACGTCATCCGGTCCTACTTCCAGCATCCGTCCTACTGGCGGATTGACGGGCGGCCCTACTTCTCGTTTTACGACCTGACCAAATTGCTGGACAGCTTCGGCAGCGTCGAGGCGACGCGCGTGGCGCTCGACAAATTCCGGGAGAAAGCCGTTTCCGCCGGCTTGCCGGGCCTGCACTTGAACGCCGTGGTCTGGGGACGTCCGATCCTCCCCGGGGAGGGAAAACCAGCGGACGCCGTCCAGTTGGTCAAGGATCTCGGCTTCGATTCGGTCACCTCCTACGTGTGGATCCATCACGTGTCGCTGCCAAAGCTGCAGACCGACTACAACGAAGTCCGCGACAACTACTTCGGGTACTGGCTCGAAGCAGAGCGGAAGTTCGACGTGCCGTATTACCCGAACGTCACGATGGGCTGGGATTCGAGTCCACGCGCCCACCAGGACGACGAGTTCGGCAACTTCGGCTATCCGTTCACGAACACCATCGGCGGCAATACGCCCGAGCGGTTCAAGGAGGCGCTGGCCATGACCAAACGGCGTCTGCTGTCCCGGCCCGGCGGCCCGCGGATCCTGAATATCAACTGCTGGAACGAATGGACCGAAGGCAGCTACCTGGAACCCGATCAGATCCACGGGATGAAGTATCTCGAAGCGGTGCGCGACATCTTCCCGTGACTCTCCTTCAGAAGCCCTGTCGCATCAATACCTACGGCGACAGCTTCACCCAATGCCACAATGCGGCCGACGTGTTCGAGTCGCTCCTCAATCTCGCGGTCGAATTCCTCTTGATGGCCGTGGCAGGAGATGCCATCGTCGCACCTGGACTTCGCCCCGCATCGTCAGCGGCGGTTAGCGCGGAGTTGGTCGAGTTGCTGACGTTTCTTGTTCCACGGTTCAAACGTGAGCGCGTGGACATGGCCGGCGTCGTCCAATGTGGTCGCCGTCCGCACTTCCAGTTCCAAACGCCGCTGGCTCAGCGGGATCGTTTCGTCGAGGGACAGATCCCACAAACGTACCGTCCCGTCCTCGCTCCACGTCAACACTCGCGACTCATCCGGGCCGAACACCGCACCATTGACCGGCCCCGCGTGCATCCAGATGCGAAGCGGCGTGTCCTGTGCCGCGTCCCACAACCGAGTTGTCCCGTCCCCACTCCATGTCAGCACGCGCGATTCGTCCCGACTAAACACCGCGCCGTCGACCGGTCCCTCGTGCTTCCAAATGCGTAGTGCTGTGTCCTGCGCCTCGTCCCACAGCCGCACTGTCCTGCGCCGACCCCACGTCAGCGCACGTGAGTGGTCCCGGCTGAAGACCGCTCCATCGACCGGTCCCTCGTGCTTCCAAGTGCGGAGCGGCCTACTGTCGGTCGCGTTCCACAACCGAACGTTCCCATCGGAACTCCAGGTAAGCACACGCGACGCATCCTTACTGAACGTCCCACCCCAGACCTCATCCCCGTGCTTCCAGGTGTGCAGCGGCGCGTCCCTCGTCACGTCCCATAATTGCGCCGTCCCGTCACTACTCCACGTTAGGACGCGCGATTCGTTGCTGCTAATCACCCCGCCGCCGAACCCAAGCGCGTGCTTCCACGTGTCCCACGGAGCGTCCTGAGCCGCGTCCCACAACCTAAAGGACCCGTCGCCACTCCATGTCAGCACGCGTGACGCATCCGAGCAATACGCCGCGCCAAGAACCT
>CAZXYZ010000149.1:9628-27046 GCA_964645045.1 uncultured Pirellulaceae bacterium
CCACTCCATGTCAGCACGCGTGACGCATCCGAGCAATACGCCGCGCCAAGAACCTCTTTAACGTGCTTCCAGGTGCGCAGCGGCGCGTCCTGCGTTGCGTCCCACAACCGCACCATCCCGTCCCAACTCCACGTTAGCACGCGCGATTCATCCCGGTTGAATGCCGCACCGTTAACCCACTCCCCGTGCTTCCACGTGTGCAGCGGCGCATCCTTCGACACGTCCCACAATCGCGCCGTGCCGTCCATACTCCACGTCAGCACGCGCGACTCGTCTCGGCTGAATAGCGCTAGGTTCACGGCGCCCCTCTCGCCAAACTGCGTCTTATCATGCTTCCAAATGTGCAACGGCATGTCCTGTGCCACGTCCCACAACCGCGCCGTCCCGTCCATGCTCCACGTCAGCACGCGCGGCTGGTGCCGGCTGAACGCCGCGCCGTTGACCCCATCCCCATGTTTCCAGGTGCGCAGCGGCGCGCCGTGAGCTGCGGGCCACACCCGGACTTTTCCATCGTCACTCAAGGTCAGCACGCGCGAGTCGTCCGAGCGGAATGCCTCGCAAGTGACCCTGCCCGCGTCCAGCCAAGCGTGCAGCGGCGTGTCCAACACCACGTCCCATAAGCGCGCGATCCCGTCCTCACTCCACGTCAGCGCGCGCGAGTCGTCGCGACTGAACACCACGCCGTAAATGGATCCCTCATGCTTCCAGGTGCGTACCGGCTCATCCTGCCCCACATCCCACAGCCACGCCGTGCCGTCGCGGCTCCATGTCAGCAGGCGCGTCTCGTCCCGACTGAGTACCGGGCCATCGACGAATCCTTCGTGCTTCCAGGTGCGCAACGACACATCCTGATCCACGTCCCACAGCCGCGCCGTCCCGTCGCCACTCCACGTCAGCACGCTCGACTGGTCGCGTCTGAACATCGCGCCATAGACCGATCCCTCGTGCTTCCAGGTGCGCAGCGGCGCGTCCTGCGCCGGGTCCCATAACCGCGCCGTACCGTCCTCACTGCACGTCACCACGCGGGACTCGTCCCTGCTGAACGCCGCGCCGTAGACTCCACCCTCGTTGTTCCAGGTTCGGAGCGGCGCGTCTTGGACCGTGTCCCACAGCCGCACCTTCCCGTCCCGACTCCACGTCAGCACGCGGGACTCGTTTTGACTGAATACCGCGCCACGGACCAACTCCTCATGCCTATAGGTACGGAGTGGCGTGCCCTGCAACGCAGCCCACAACCGCGCCGTCCCGTCCCAACTCCACGTCAGCACACGCGAATCGTCTCGGCTGAACGCTGCCCCAAGAATCTCTCGATCGTGCTTCCACGTGCGAAGCGGCGTGTCCTGGGCCGCACTCCACAAGCGCGCCGTCCCGTCGCCACTCCACGTCAGTACGCGCTCGGAGTCCCAGCTGAATACATGGCCTCTCAGTCCCTGCTCGTGCTTCCAAATGCTCAACGGCGTTGCACGTGCTGCGTCCCACAACCTCGCTGTTCCGTCGGCACTCCACGCTAATACGAGCGACTCGTCCCGGCTGAAGACCGCGTCTTGAACTCCCTGTTCGTCCTTTTCGTCCTTCCAGGTGCGCAGCGGCGCGTGCCTCGCCGCATCCCACAGTCGCACGGTGCCGTCAGCACTCCACGTCAGCAAGCGGGAGTTGTCCTGACTAAGCCGCACACCCTGCACAGGACTCCCGTCGTGAGAAAGCGTGGCCTCGCAACCCGGGACGCCCTGAAGAGCCCTTAGTGCATTATTGGCGTGCGCCGGAAGTTCCGCCTTTTGCGACGCCTCCGCAGCGCGCAGAAAGTGCCACGCGGCGGAGATTGAATCGTGGAATTGGTCGCGTTCCGTGAACGCCAGTGTCCAGTTGGCATCGGCCAGGTTGCGGTTCGCCTCCTTGGCATTGTGGACGGCCGTCTGTTCATTGAGTTGAGCCTCTCGTCGATTTGCCTCCGACGATTGCCAAAAGAAGACGGCCAAGATGGCGACGACCGCGAAGACGACGGCTGCCGCTCCGAACACGCGGGCCCGCTTGTCGGCTTGCGTAATCAGGTCAAAGGACTCGGTCAGCTGTTTTACGACCTCGTCGGAAGGGCCGGCGAGCTGCTTTGACATGTCCGGCCGGTACTTGTGCGGTTCCCGGATGCGAAGCACCTCCGGCGGAAGGTAGGCGTGGATCGGCGACGGGTAGCGGACCGGATCCAGCGTCGATAGGCCAGCTTCGTCGACAAACTCGATGGGAATGATGCGTCGCTTGCTTTCGGCAAAGATCTGAACTTCCCGCAAGACGGGCTGCGATTGGAGCGTCTTGGGTGAACCCACGAGAACCAGGATGCTGGTATGGCGCAGGGCCTGTTCTCCGGCCTGCTTCCAGTCGTCCCCCTTGGCATAGTCCTCGGAGTCCAAGAAGCAACTGTACCGCTTGCCTTCGATTTCCCGTTCGAGCCGCGCGGCGAGTTCGACCGCGTAATCGCGTCCATCGGCCCAGGCGTAGGAGATGAAGAAATCGAAACCGAACAGCGAGCCGAACAGCTGCTGAGCGGCCGATCTCTCGCTGAAATCCAGGGAGGATGTCTCGTGCGCTACTTGTTCCCGTGTTGGAGTGCGATCGTTGGACATGAGAGATTCCCTCTACCGATCAGTTTCGCCGTCCGATGGACACCCTATAATGAAGACGGCCATTTCGGCGTCACGGAAACCATGCCGTCTCAGATCGGGACGGAGCAAGTGCGCCTCCAGCGGCGATGACGCCACGTCGGCCAGCAATCCGGGAGGTGCCATCGGCGGTTGCGCGGCGACCTGCTCGTCGTGAACGCAATCGCTTGGCCACCGCACGTCAGCTTCGGAGATGATCATCAGATTCTAGCTCAGCAGGCGGCAATCACAAAAGTCGGCGAGTTTCCCGGCGATCCACTTGAACCGCCGCATGCACGGGCCCCCATCGCCGTTGGGCTGATGATAGCCCTTTTTGAAAGCACGAACAACCAAAGCGGGTTGGCTCGATCGTCTGAGGAGGCCGTTGCATCCGGGCCGGCCGGGGGTCAGAATGCCTGTCAGTCAACGGACCACCATCAAAGGACCGATCCATGCGCTCTTTTTTGTTGAAATCGTCATTGTTGGCCCTGCTGTGTGTGCCGTCGGCTGGGGCGGGAGAGCAAAGTGTCGAGGTTCTCCGCGACCCGTGGGGCATTCCGCACATCTTCGCCGACACGGACACAGGGGCTTTTCGAGGCTTGGGCTATGCTACGGCCGAGGATCGGGCGTTTCAGATGACCTACTCGCTGCGCGTCGTCCAAGGCCGGCTCGCCGAGGTGGTCGGGGACGTCCGGCAGATGAACCGCAACGACACGTCGGTGGATCACGATCGGAAGATGCGGACCTTTGGCTTCCACCGGGCAGCGCAGCGCACGGCGAGCCGCCTGGACCCGGAAACACTCGGCCTTCCGCGGGCTTACTGCGATGGGGTGAACGCCTATTTCCGGGAGCACCGGGACCGGCTGCACCCGCTGTTCGCCCAGACAGGAGTCCAGCCCGAGCCGTGGACGCCCGCCGACTGCCTGGCGTCGTGGTGGCATCTGGCCCAGTTCTTCGCCACCGACGGCACGCGGGACCTGATTGCCGGGCGGAATGAGGCCGCTGGTCAGCGGCCCGCCCGCGCCGTGCGAGGGCAGCCGCCGGGGCGCGGCGAGGGACGTCCGGGCGAACGTCCCGCCGCACCGGCCGATCTGAAGCCGATGCATGATCCCAACCAGGCGCAGAGCATCCTGCCCATCGGCCAGTCCGAATGGCCCGACCGCCCTGCGCGGACCAGCACGCTGGCGTTGTGGGGCGAAGGACGCCTGCACCCGGCCCCATTGTCGCGGGAGAAAGTCGAGACGCTGGCAAGATCTCCCGGCGGGTTCAAGCGGGGACGATCGACGACAAGATACAGGCCGGTTACGTGGCCTTGGCGGAACGCGATTGGTGGACGGCCAGACGCGAGACTGCCGGTCATCTACGTGCCGCAACTCGGCAACCTTCGATAAGGTATCGTCTCGGGGCCGGACTCCAAATCCGATGGCGGCACGCCCCTCGCCGGTCGCCGCCTTGCCGCTGGTCCGGCTCGCAGGTGGGACCGGCGATCATCACACACCAAGCGGTGGCGTCGGCAGACGATCACGGCTCGCTCGCCGCCGAGACGGCCCACAACGGTTCCACGTCGCATTTCATTCCCCCACACCCTATGGCAAAACGCACCGCCGCACCGGCACCTCGCGAAAGCATCACAGATGATCGCATTCAAGAACTGGAGGAACGGATGCAACGGCTCCAGGAAACGATGGACGTGCTGATCGGCTCCATCGACGAATTTCGCGAGGATCTCGTCCACACGCTTCGCAACTTGCCCGACCAGCTTCCGCCGCCCGTTCACATTCACCGTCTGCCGCTCGATCCGACAGCTCCGGACTTCGGGGAACGCATCAATGTGATACCCCAGGAAGTGATGGCCCGATTGCGAGAGGAAGCGTCGCGTGGGGGAGACGCTCCCGCCGTCGCCACAGCCGCCGAAGGTGATCCGCCTCCCGCTCCCCTGGTTGATGGAATGGCGGGAAACGGCAATCGACCGCAAACGCGGCAGGGAAAGCTGTTTGGTTGACGCCATGACGCCCAAGTCGCATGCCCCGGGAGCAATTCCTGCACAACGGCACCCAGCAAATCTGCGACCTGCTCGACGAGGCAGGCCGCCGAGCGGGCGTGAGCCGAGGCCAAACATTCGAGGATTTTCTTGTTTGCACCCTGTCAGCGTTGTCCAATCGGCAGATGGAAGACGAGTACCTGGCCGTCGTGCGGAAGGGCTACGGAGACGGCGAAAAGAGGCGACGCGGCATCGACTCGCTCACTCAGGCATTCGGCACTCTGATTGACCTGATGGAACAAACTCGCAAAGACATCCTCGGCGACCTGTTCCAGGGCAACCGCTACGGCTACGTGCTGTGGGGCAACAGCCTGGCTGGCTAAGTCAAACTCGCCTATCGCACCGGAATGAACATGGAGGGCGGATTCATCCGACACGTGCGTCCCGGCGAATTAGCCGCAGAATTCGGCGAATCGGACGGCGGGGGATCGCAAGACCTTCCCGAGCCGACACGAACCGTCGTGCTGCCGACCGCCACCCAAGATGCCCCGGCCCGACAACTGCATCTGTTCTGACGCCCTCGATCCTTTTTCTGAGTAGAAGGCTTTGGGATTCGCCTGCGGCTCCGTCCGCGCGGATGGCGTCACGCGCCGGATCGCTTGCGCCCGTGGCCCAACAGCGGCAGGCTGGGTTCGTTCTGCCCTCGGTGGGTAGGGCGATAGCCTGAGTGTTTGGTCATTGGCAACGTAGCGAGTGGAGTCAGTGCCATGTATGTGGAAACGAAGGACGGCACGTGCCAGAGCTGTGGGGGGGAACTGGAAATCGTGGATGCGGACGATGCCACGATGACCGTCGAGTGTCGGGGTGAGTGCGGCGACTCGTACCAAGTGGAGCCGGACGCGTTCGGTGACGGCTGCATGACGTACTACCCCGGCTTCCTGGCCCAGCGTGAGGAATCCGACGACGAGGAAGGAGGCGAGTGATGGATCCGCAAGCCGCATGGGATGATTTGCTGGAAGCGTTGGCGGAACGGGACTGGGACCGCGTCGAAGACTTGGCCGAGGGCCTGCTGCGGTGGCTTCGGGCCGGCGGATTTCCGCCGCGAGCGGTCACCGGCAACGACCTGGGCTCCGACTGGGACCGGGAGATCGCGCTCGCCGGCTGCCGGTTCGCGCTGGCCCAAGCCAGGGAAGGCATGCCTGGACCGACAAAAATCGACAGGCAGCGGCACCCGTTGTTTGTCCTACTTCTGTTCCACCAAAGAACTGGGGCAGAAGAATGGATGGCAGAAAAATGAACGAAAAGCGAGTGCCCCCACGGAACATTTTTCTGCCCTGAATTTTTCTGCCAGAACCTCCGTCCAAGCCGCTTTTTTGCCAGCCCAGGGTGTGACCCATGTTCCATAGTCCAGCGGACGCTCCGCGACGGAGACGACCAAAACGACTTCGCCCACGAAGTGGCACCTGCCCTTCAAACACCCGCAGAACACGGCCGCTGCTGCCACTGTGCCTGACGTTCAGCCTTTGCCCCCAAGCCGCAAGCCTGGGGGCTCTTCACGGTACGATCTGCAATGCGTGTGGAAAGCCGGGCCGCGTAATGGCTATGATTCAGCTATGCCAGCCACACTTACCCCAGAACAGGTCGCGGAACTGGAACGTAGCGGCGGGTCGCCGTTCGTGGTGGAAAATCCTCGGACTCGCCAAGGTTACGTGCTCGTTCCCACCGATGCATACCTCCAGGCCCAGCCCTTGTTCGAGGCCATCATCGGGCACACTCGAGCTTCACTTTCAGCGTCCGGGCAAGACCAATCCACCCCGGTCGAGTGGAACGACGACAAGAACGCGAGGCGGTGTGCGCTGATTGACAAGAAACATGACTTCGGCCTGTTGCCGGCGGAGGAGACGGAGCTCGATCGCCTGCAAGCGGAACTTGCCGCCCACCAACAACTGGTGGCCCCGCGCGCCTTTATCATCCTCGAATTGCTGGAGGAAGCCCTTCGGCAGCGAGCCGCCAACTCTACCGGCCACGTGTGATGCTTCCCGCGATCTCGCGGTATCAACGCACGGCGGTCTCGTACCGGCCTTCGCGCAGGGCTCGCGCGACTTTGCCGCCATTCTGTTCGTCGAGATCCAGAAGCGCGTCCAGTTCATCGCAAATCAGGGCGAGTACCGTCGCCATTCTCGGCGCGTTTGTGCAACGCTCTGCCTCTCCTTGGGATTACAGGAAGGAGGCGCGGAGACGTCGCCCCAACGTGACCTGCGGCCGTAACCAAACTCGTTGAACGGCAAGCCGAAGGAATCAACGCTCCTCTTGTGAGTCGCCCTGCCGGGACTCGGAGGCAAGATTCCCGGGGCAACGCCCCAGGAGCCGATGACCGCCGGCATTTCGCCAGACGGCGATCAAGGCAAGTCGCCTGCTTTGAAGTCGTTGCGTACTCTGCGTTTCCCTTCCGTCCTCAATTCAGCACGTCGGATTCGACCAGCCCATCGCGGAGCCGCAGGATGCGTTTGCAGCGGGCGGCGACGTCGTTTTCGTGCGTGACCAGGACGATCGTCTTGCCTTGCAGGTTCAGTTTGTGGAACAGATCGAGGACCTCGATGCTGGTCGCCGTGTCCAGGTTGCCGGTGGGTTCGTCGGCCAAAATGAAGTACGGATCGTTGGCCAGACTGCGGGCGATGGCGACGCGCTGCTGCTGGCCGCCGGACAGCTCCGTGGGGCGATGGTTCAGACGCTGACTCAAGCCGACCATGCAGGCCAGTTCGCGGCAGCGGCGGCGGTTGGCGGCATTCAAGCGGCCTTGATAGTACAGCGGCACTTCAATGTTTTCGACGACGGTCAACTGGGGGATCAGGTTGTACGACTGGAAGACGAACCCGATATTGGCCGCCCGGACGTCCGACAGCGCGTTATCGTCCAGGCGGGCCACGTCGCGCCCGCCCAGGTGGTAGCTGCCCGCCGTGGGACGGTCCAGGCAGCCCAACAGGTTCAGCAGCGTGCTCTTGCCGGACCCCGACGGCCCCATGATCGCGATGTACTCGCCCCGTTCGACCTGGAACGTCACGCCGCGCAGAGCGCGCACCGTTTCGCCCTTCAGCACGTAGTGTTTGCGGAGTTGTTCGACGCGCAGGGCTAGGGTCATCGAAGGGCTCTTCTATTCATGCCGCAGGGCTTCGATCGGGTCCATGTAAGCGGCCCGCAAGGCCGGATAGATTCCAAACACCACGCCAACGCCGATCGAGATGAACAGCGAGGCGGCAATCGACCACCAGGCAATCCGCGGCTGCAGTTCCATGATGACCGACGGCAGCGCCGCCATCATGTCCGGAAACAGACGCTGGGCCACGTCGCGCACGGACCTGACAACCGGGCCGACCAGAAAACCGCAGCCCACGCCCAACAGGCCGCCGACGCCGGTCAGGACGACCGATTCGGCCAGGAACTGCTGGATAATCGCCCGCCGCTTGGCGCCCAGCGCGCGGCGGATGCCGATCTCGCGCGTCCGTTCGGTGACGGTCGCCAACATGATGTTCATGATGCCGATGCCGCCCACGACCAGCGAGATACCGGCGATGATGACCAGCAGCAGATTGAACATCATTTCGATCAGTTTGGCTTGCCGCAGTAATTCCTGGGGCACCACGACGCCGAAGTCCTGCTTCGGGTGGTACTTGTCCAGCAGCGTGCGGATGATCCCGGCCGTTTCGTACACCTGGTCCTTGTCGGCGATCGTCAGCGTGATTTGGCTCAATTGGACGACCTCGCCTTCACGGCTGCCGGAACGGCTGGTAAAGACCATGTCGCCGATGCGCCAGCGCAGCGTTTGCAGCGGAATGTACACGTCCAGATTATAGTCCTGCGAATCCAAACTGCCGCCGATGGCCGCCGTGGGATCGCGCTGGGCCGTCTGCCCGATCACGACGTAGAAATCGCGGTCGATTTGAATGCTCTTGCCGAGCGGATTTTCCAGCGGGAACAGTCTTTCGGCCGTCGTGGCGGCCAGTACGCAGACGTTTTCAGGCGGTTCGCCGTCGCGGTCCTCCAGAAACCGGCCGCGTTCCATGTGCAAGTTGTTTAGCGCAGAATACACCGGCGTACAGCCCACGACGCGGCCTTCAGCGGTGCGATCGTCGCGGCGCAGCTCCTTGCGCATTTCGCGGATCGGCACGGCTTGCTCGATGACGCCCTGGGGCATGTTCGTGACGATCCGCGTGAAATCGTCGCGCAACAACCCGTATTCCAGGAAGAAGGAGCGGCCGCCTCCGGAGGACGCCGAGCCTTCATCGGATGGTTTCACGCTACGGACAATGATGTTGCGGGCACCGAGATCCTCGATCTGCTTCTGGGCTTGGTAGCTGACGCCCTGCCCCATGGCGACCAGCCAGATCACGGCCATGATGCCGATCAAGATCCCAACCACGGCCAGACCGGTGCGCAGCTTGTGCAGCAGCAAGCTGTAGACGGCCAGGCGGAGAGTGATCAGGACGGAACGAATCATGGGTTTTCAATGTTGGATGAACGGAAGGAGCATTCCGGGCTCAGACGTACAGAATTCAATTTTGCCGGAGATAGACCTTGCCGTTTGGTTGACGGATTGCCCGGCAAAATTGAATTCTGTACGTCTGAGCCCTGTCGATACCAGCCGGATGCCGCGCTAGGATCCACCTGGTGGCCCGCTGCCGCCCCGGAACTTGGCACGCATCTTTTCTCGCATGGCGTTGATTTCGCTTCGATCCAGCGCCCCGTCTTTGTCGGTGTCAAATTCATCGAATCCCTCCTGCATCCGTTCCGGCGCCTCCGGCTTGCTCACCTTGCCGTCTCCGTCCGCGTCGAATTGCATCAGATCGAATCCGCCGGAACGGGCACCACCAGGTCCTCGCGGCGGACCGGCTGGCCCTCCGGCATCGCCGCCAGGCGGCTGGCCGTCCGCCTCCACCGGCGGCTTGAACGCCCCACGCTCGGAACCCGCTGCCGGGCCGGCCGACGGTTTCGACTCGCCGAACTGTTCGCCCACGTCGGCGGGCTTGGCCTCTTCCTCGCTGACCCGCGCTTCCGCGACGACGGCGCGCGGATTGAGCAGCACTTGTTCACCCGCGGCCACGCCGTCTTTGACTTCGACGAACCGGTCGTTGTTCAGCCCCAAGACCAGCGAGCGGCGTTCTGTCTTGCCGCCCGCCGCGACCCAGCAGAAATACTTGCCGCGCTGCTCGACCACGGCGGCCACGGGCAGTGTCAGAACATCCTTCAGATGCGCGACCAGGATTTCGACCTCGGACGTCATGCCCGGCCGCAAACCGGCCGGCTGGCCGTCGATCTTGACGATCGTGCCGTACTCTTTGACGCTGGCCGAGAAGAAGCTGGTTGGCTCGGGCTGATTGGCGATGGAACTCACCGCCCCCTGCAATTCGCGGTCCAGGATCCGGATTCGCGCACGCATGCCGATCCGCAACTGTTCGACTTTGGTTTCATGCACGTTGACTTTGACCTGCATCTGAGACAGGTCGGGCAGCCGCAGGATCGTCTGCCGCTCGCGGACGGTCGCCCCTTCTTCCACCTGAGGCCCCGACTGACCGCCGAAGCGCGATCCGGACTGTTCGTTGGCATACACGACCATGCCGTCCTGCGGCGCCGTAATGACGCAGTATCCCTTTTGATCCTCCAGGCGTTTCAGCCGGGACTCTTCCAGCGCAAAGGCCGCCTTCTCGGACTCCATTTTGGCCTTCGCCGTTTCCACCTTGCTCCCCAGGTCCTTCAACATTTTGACCTTGGTAAAGTTATCCAGGACGTCCTTGGCCGTGCGGGCGGAGTCGAGTTCCAGTTGAGACCGCTGGACCGAAAACTGTTGCCCCTCCAGTTCCAGCGAACTGATATAGCCCTTGCGAAACATGCGCTGCGAGTGCTGCAGGACGTTCTGCGAGGTCCGCAGGTTCTCCAAGGCGATGGTGATCTGCGCCTCGGCGTCTTGGATTTCCTTCTTGTAGGTTCCTTCCTCATACTCCTTCACGGAGATCTCGGCGACTTGAAAATCCTTCTCGGCCTGGACCATGGCCGAACGGGCCTTTTCGTAAGTGATTTTTTGCGCATTGATCTGGTCCTCCAACGCCGAAGCGTCCAATTCGACCAGCTTGTCACCCTGCTTCACTTCGTTGCCGTCCTTGACGATCGACAGGATCGAACTGCCGCCCGCCACCTGGCACTTGATTTCCACGTTCTTGGCGCTTTCCACGTTGCCGTCTTCGGTGACGGTCACCAGCATTTCACCGCGTTGCACGGTGTGGGTGAGCATCGAGGAACGCGGTGTGGCCTCGGCCGATTGGAAGACCAGCGACGCCGCGTATCCGGCACCGCCGACAAGCACCAGTCCCAGGGCCACGGCCATTAGCACTCGCAGCCAGCGAGCGGAGCCGCTGGAGGATGGAAGCGGATCGGCCAGCATCTGGGCATCTCGGTCAGGGTCGAACGGTTCGGGATTCATTTCGGACATGGCGTTACCCCCCGCAGGATCGGCGGTTGCCAGTGTGGCGTGGTTCAAAGGCCAGCAAGGCAGGCCGGGCCAAGCTGTCGCCCGGCTCATGGCGTCTGCGCACGTGCGCCCCAACTGGTTTTGAGTCGGCACCGCACTACCCTATTCTAACACCGTTACCGGTCGAAGGGATTGCGTTTCCTGCCGTTACCGGTTGGATTTTGCGGATTGCGTGGGTGAAGACGGGGAAGAGATCCTCGAAAACAGGTTTGAGCGACGGGCGATTAGCGACGCTTGACAAATAGCTGTCAGGTGAGGCGTGAGTGAGCGGCAAGGCGCTAGCCGCCGGTATTCTGCCCGCGCGTTCCCGGAAGAACCCGCGGCGAGCGCCTGGCGGCTCACATCACGATTAGCGGCGATTCGTGGGCACCACGAATCGCACGCCAGCCGGCTTGAGCACCGTTTTCGGATTGACGGCGGGAACCCGATCCACCGGTTCGTCGCTCAACGCAACGCGTCTGCTGGCGGTGGGCAGACCAACATCGCTCACAGCGACGTTCTGAGACTTGGACGGCGGGTCGCGATTGTCCGGCACGTGCGTGCAGAGCACAAGCAGGGGCGCAGGCGGAGGCCCCTGCTGATCGCTAACACTTTCAACCTGCGCATCCGAATCTGCTGAAGGGGAACTTCTTGCCTCGATCTGTTGTTCTTTCGGGTCGGCAGATTGGACCGTTTCGTCCCAGAATTTCTCGTCCATCCATTCGGCCGGTACGGCCGGTGGCGTGGCGATCTCTTCTGGCGCGGGCCGTTCCAAGGCCGACAGCGGCGTGTCGATCCAGCGGCCTTGCTCGTCCAGCTGCATCAGGCCCAAGTCGCGCATCAGCCGCATGCGCAGCGAATAGTAGTTCAGCCAGACGCTCATGAAATTGTTTTGCGTATTGCTGAGGTCGGACAGCGCGTTCAAGAGATCCTGGGCGGCCGTGGGCCCGAACTGGGCGGCTGTTTGCCCGGGTTCAGGCGGCGGCACGGGTTTGTTCAAGTCTTCCTGCGTCATGTCGACGCGGCGAATCGAGATCGCGGCGGCGCGGCGCTGGATCTCCAAGTTGACTTGCAGCCGTTTGAGTTCCCGCACCATCGTCCGCATGGTGCCGTGGACCGAATCAAGGGCCTGAATGAATCCGCGCCGATCCTGCTGATAGTCGATCAGCGCCTGGCGATAGTTGTTACGTTCCAACAGCCGGGTAAAGGGGGCGTCAAACTCCAAGCCGGCCCGGACCGTGCCTGTCCTGGCATTGAAACTGAGAGGATTGTTACGGGCCGTCGCCAGATTGCCGTCCATGACGACATCCACGCGCGACTGCAGCGCGTTGGCGTTGAAAGCGATCAATCGCCACGAATCGACCAAGGACGCGCGGGCGTTCATCAAGTCCAAGCGGTTCGCCAACGCCGTCTGGAACGCCGTTTCCGCGTCGATCTCGACCGGCTCGATCACGACGGCCTCTAATCGGGCGCGCGCTTGCACCAACATGACCTCCCCCGCCAACCGGTACTGTTCGCCAAGCCAAACGACCAGGCCCGCGGCCGTTTCTTGCCGGTTGGCCGGAGAAAGTCCGGTCTGCAGTTGGTCCAGCTTGGGAACCGCTGCCTGAAATCGTTGCTGGACATCCGCCAGCGCATCCGCCAGCTGCTTCCGCTCGTTCCGAAACGAAGTCCGTTCCTGGTCCGACAGCGCCTGTTCGCGCTGTGCCGCCACCGCTTGCATCCGCGCGAGATCTTGCCGGACTTCGCCGAATCCTTCCTCGAACTGCTGGAGAAGCGGCGTGATATGCCGGAGCAGTTCCTGCAAGGCGCTCAACTTGGGGTCGTCAGCCAGGTTCCCGAGTTCCGCTTGGAGATCGGCGATCCGAGTCTGCAACGCGGTGGCCTTGGGATCCACCAACTGGAACTGCTGAATCATCTGATCGTCCAGTGCCACCGGCAGATCGGGAGGCAAACCCAGCGTTCCCACCACGAAGCTGTCTTGGGCCGCCAACAACGAGTTTTGGTCCCGGATCAGATTGGCACGCTCGGTTTCGATGCTCTGCCGGAACTGGTCGACCTGCACCAGGTTGATGACGCCAGCATCCAGGTACGCCTCCAGCAGTGCCAGCGTTCTGAGCTTCAGGTTCAGGCTGTCCTGCGTATTGCGGTTTTGTTGCAGTTGTTGGAGCAGACCGAGGTAGCCGCCGACCGCGCCTTCGCCGCCGCCGGCGAACCCCGAGCCGCTGCCACCCCCGCCGCCGCCGCCCGTGCCGAAACTCGTTCGTCCAAAGCCGGTTGCCGCACCCACGCCGCCCAAACCACCGGCCCCCGTGCCGCTGAAGCCCGTCAACCCCGTGCCGCCTAGGAAGCCGCCACGGCGCGACGGACCGGAAACGCCCAATTCACCGATCGAGACGCGCGTGTAGAATCCCTGGCGATATCGCTCGTAGGCTCGCAGGTTGCCCAGCAAAGTGCGTTCGACAATCGTCAGTTGCTCTAACGCCATGTTCCGCCCGGCGCCCCGCAACAGCGGCTGGACCAGCGAGAAGCTGCCGATCGAACTCGTCAGGTTGGCGTCTCCGCCGGTGAACTCCCAGACAAACGAGTTGGCAAAGCCGACCAACAATTCGCCCGCCGTGGCGAATTTTCTCTGGATTCGAAACGAGGGATCCGCGATCGTCCGCCCGACGGTCAGCCGATTCTGCTCCGCCGTTTCCCGTGCCGGCTGGACCTCGAACCGCCGTGTCACCGTGTTGTACCCCAGCCCCGGCCGAGTCAGATCGCCGTTATGGGCATAAACGGCATCGGCCCCGCCGAAGAACTGGGTGTCCAGCCGGAATCGCTCCGTGCTTACATCCAGGGCCGACAGGTACAGCGTCTCCAGCTGCTGCTGATAGTCGGGCGAATGCATGTAGGCCAGCTTCAGGGCGGTATCGACATCCAGCACGACCTCGCCGTTCTCATTCAGCGGAGCGTATTCGGCCAAGTGCGCGTGCCAGTTCGGGTTCTCCAACTCGTACCGATCCCCGTTGCGATGCCAGTGCGGCCAGCCCTTCTTGCAGTCGACACAATGCATGTACTGGTGCGACGCCGGATCGTCCGGCGGCATGGGCGGCTTGTCCGGATCGTAGTCATCGTAGTACCGGCTACGCGGATTCATCTCGATGGAAAAGTCGTCGACCGCCCAGCGGGGATCGTTCGATTTTTCCTCGATCAACGTATGGACTTCCCGGTCGGCCTGCAGGCGATAGTGTTGGCGGCTACAGCCGTTCGTTGCCGCTAGCAACGCCAGCAAACAAGCGCAACACCCGGCTGAAATTTTCGGAATCGCGCGCACGAGAATTGCCCGCCAAGCTGACCTAGGGAATGGCCAAACAAGCCGCCACGGTCAGCAGTCCCAGAGACTGCTGCCCCGTCGTTGTCTATCGAGCGTTAGGATAGGACGACTTTAACGTTTCTGCGGGTCGTGCCGGTCGCAGAGACTGGGCGAAGAATGCAGATCTGCCATTCCTTCGGCGGCACCGTTATGCCCCTTGGACGATGCGGTTGTACTCAGCGTGCGATCCGATCCAGAACCACACCGGCCCATCGTCCCCTGCCACCGCCGCCGCGCGGTAGCCGATCCCTATACGTACCGACCAAAGCCGGCCCACGCGCTTAAAGTGCAGCGATGGGTGCCAAGGATCGGTGCGGAGCAAGTCGTATTTGGCATCCGCCAGCCGTTGCACGGCCTCGGGCAGCCGCCCGTAGCAGTCCCAGAAGTCGGCAGTGGTGTGGTGGTTCATAGCGGCCGTGTACGCCCCGCCCGGTATTCAGCCAGGGCGCGGTCGGCCAGAGCGTCCAATCGGCCCGCGCGTTCGTCCTGTTCAATCTGGGAGTCCCATTCGGCTTCTTCCCGCTCGTTCAGCCACGCACGGACTTGCGCCACCTGATCGAGAGGCAGTTCGGCGATGGCGGCGGTAATCGCTTCAACGGTAGTCATGGGGATTCCCTCGCAGGCTCCATAAGTCAGCCATCAGTATACCACGACCCGCACCACGGGACAGCCTGACTCAAATGAGCATGTAGGTTTCCTTCGCCGTACCATACTACGAGACCATTTCGCCCGCGGAGTCCGATGGGAAGCACGCTGGATACGCTCGACGCGCGGGAGGCGACAACGTCGTGACACAGACCGGAAGAGGTGTCATTCGTTCCGGACACCTTCTTGTCGCTTGCCCAAGACCTGCCTCAGCCGTAAGATAAAAGGGCCATTCAGCTTAGGCAATGCAACAGAATAGATTACCGACAAAGTCGCCTTTAGCTCCGCGAACTGGACGTGCTTTCGCGGAGCGAAAGCCGACATTGATTGCCTCATAACGCCTTTGCGTGTGCGGCAATGTCCACGCGGGGCGAAGACCATTTGCGGCGGCGAGGGGGAGGAACATTGATGAAATCAGCGACGTCCGACCGGCGGCAGCGAATGCAGCGGAGAATCCTCTTGGGTTGGCTGCTGGTCGTCAGTTGGACTTACGGCGCGTGGGGGCAAGCGGAAAACGAGCCCAAGTACTTGAACGTATTTCAGCCCGCTCCCAGCGATGTGCGGCGGCCTCTGATGTACGCCGAAAAGGCCCTCGAGGAAGGGCGTTACAGCGATGCGGCGCAGCGGCTGGGCCAGCTGTTGATGAACGAGTCGCTGGATGATCCCGAGGCGCAGGACTATTTCCTGGTCGGAATCGAGGAAAGCGAAACGGCCTTGGTAACCCAGCGTCTGAGGGCCAAGGCCCAGCAGATGATCGCCGACTTGCCGCCCCAGGGCCGCCAGGCTTACGAGTTGCAGTTCGGCGCCCAAGCTCGGGCCCTGCTCGATGAAGCCGTGACTCAGGAGGACGACCGCAAGCTGGGCGACGTGATCCGGCGGTTTTTTCACACGCGGGCTGGCTATGAAGCTTGTCTGCTGGCGGGCCGCAGCGAACTGGCTCAGGGACGCCCACTGGCCGCCGCTCTGCACCTGCAGCGGCTGGCCGACGTGCCGGCCGCGGTCGCCGCGTTCGATCCGGAGATGTCGTTGCTGCTGGCGACCTGCTGGTGGTACTCCCGCGCGCCGGAGCAAGCCCAAACGGTCCTGGTCAGTCTCAAGTCGCGTCTGCCGCGTGCTTCGTTGCGGCTGGGCGGCCGCGAGGTGGCTGTGTTCAGCGATGACAGCCGAGCCCTGGCATGGCTCGAAGAACTTGTCGGTCCTGCCGGTGGTCTGGCCGTGCCGGAAGCCAGCCAATGGGTGATGTACCGGGGCAATTCCCAACGCAACGCCAAGACGCGCGGCAGTCTGCCGATGATGAACTTCCGTTGGCTGGTGCCGACCACGATCGACCGCGAGGACGAAAAGCTGGTCGAGCGGATGGCCCGCCAGTTCCGCGACGAGGGTCGCGCGGCGATTCCCGCGCTGCAGCCCTTGGCGGCCGGCAACGTGGTGGTCATGCGGACGCCTGGCAAGCTGCTGGGCGTCGACTTTGCCAGCGGCAAGCGGATTTGGGTTTGGCCGCCGTGGGAGGACGATTCGGCGGAGCTGTACCAGGGCGACATGAACCGCTTCCGCATGGCCGTGTTGGGCGACCGGGCCCAGGAATTGCAGCAGCGGATTTGGGACGACGCCCTGTACGGTCAGATCAGCAGCGACGGCCGGTCGGTGTTTGTACTGGACGAGCTCGGTTTTGCACCCAGCTTGACCAATCCCGCACGGCAGATGATCATCGCCCAGGGCGGGATCGCCGTTCGGCATCCGGGAGCGCCCCAGTCCAACAATCAATTGGTCTCGCTGAGTTTGGCGCGGCAAGGCGCGGCGCAGTGGATCGTCGGCGGCGAGAGCGGCGAGGATGAACCGAAGCTGGCGGGAGCCTTTTTCTTAGGACCGCCGCTGCCCTTGCAGGACAACTTGTACGCAATCGCGGAATTCAATGGGGAGATCCGCCTGGTCGTGCTGGAGGCCAAGACCGGACGGCTGCAGTGGCAGCAACAGCTGGCCCACGCGGACAATCGCACGATCCAGATGGATGCCGGACGAAGATTGAACGGTGCGACGCCTTCCTACGACGGCGGAGTCCTGGTCTGCCCGACCTCGGCCGGCGCGGTCGTGGGCGTCGACGTCACGACTCGGTCGCTGTTATGGGGCTTCCAGTACGTCAAGCGGCCCGAGGCGGCCCAGCAGCAGTTCTTTGGCTTTGCACCCTTCAATGCCACACCGCTGAAGCCGGCCGGCTCGCGGTGGGCGGATGCGACGGTGACCATTGCCGACGGCCGCGTGCTGGTGACCGCCGTCGAATCGGACCAGCTGTACTGCTTGGACGTGC
>CAZXYZ010000150.1:0-27010 GCA_964645045.1 uncultured Pirellulaceae bacterium
TCGCCTTTTCCCCAAACCGGCGGGCTTACGCCGGCCGTTCGCCTTTTCCCTAAACCGGCGGGCTTACGCCGGCCGTTCGCCTTTCACTCGGTCAACCCTCGTTGAAATGGTCGGATGTCAAATGGCCCACCGACCAGCCTCCGGTCTGCCGCAGAATCACCATGATCGTGCTGTTGAAATTCGAGTCGATACACCAGATTCTGCCCTTGTGCTCGTCGTACGCCAACGCCATCCAGACGTGGGACGAGTTCGCGCACTTGTCGCCGTGGATCATCCCGTCTTTGTCAAACGCGATCAGGTTGCTGCTGCCGTGGTTGTAGCGTGGAATCGCGGCAAACGGTCGAATTGCCCACCCGTAGCCCGCCTCGCAATTCGCGTCGTGGTAACTCAAACCGTTCTCCTTCCGCCAATACTGCTCGAAGTACCGGACGATGATCCGTCGGCGACCACGGGCCTCCACGTTGTCTCCCGACGTCGCGGTAAAGTAGGGCCCGCGGATCCGCTGCTTGCCGTCGATCGTCGCGCACAAGCGGTACATGGTGCCAGGCTTGATGCTCGCGTGACGCACCTCGGCGCGGCCGTCCTTCAGCTCGGCTTGGATCGTGTGCGTGTCCGCCGAATTGTTGAGGCACGTCAACTTGACTTCCAGTTTAGCGTTGACCGCCTCGTCCAGGACAATGGGGATGTAATCCGTCGCGTCGATCTTTTCGATCGCCTCCCAGTCGTAAACGGCAGACGAAGCCGGCAAGTCGAGGTACTGGTCGTCGTACACTTGCCCGTAGCTACTGTTGCCGGACGAACTGTACGATTGTCGGCCACGCCGGAGCCGCGGCCACGCCCAAGCCGACTCCGTGACGACGAATAACAGCAACAGACAGACGAGCGAATTCTTCAGATTCATATCAACTCCTTGATGTTGTGGCTTGGCTGCGATTGCCGGGCGGTTATGCACACGTAACCGTGAGCAGCACTGCCGTGAGCAATTCGTAGCAAAGGGCAGGTGGGTAGATGGAAAGGCAGGTAACTCTGGCCAAGTGGCGTCGAGTTTGCGGGCTCAATGTATCACGCAGCTGCCGATGGTGCGAGCGGGGGCATTTGATTAAATCCCTCCGTGACGCCGAGCAATTCTTGCCACAATTATCTAGCTTGCCGGCCTTAACGTTTCTCGCGCGAAGAATCCAC
Organism: uncultured Pirellulaceae bacterium; assembly: GCA_964645045.1. GTDB lineage: Bacteria > Planctomycetota > Planctomycetia > Pirellulales > Pirellulaceae > Anammoximicrobium. The sequence continues at coordinate 1,183 of CAZXYZ010000150.1, forward strand.
TTTCAAGGCCACCGAGTCATGTTCAATCCGTGCCGAGAATGCGGTTCAAGCGATTGGCTTGGCCAGGTTCCAATCTTCGCTCGGGTTGGTCCCATGATTGACGGCGATTTCGTTCACATGGGGGGTATAAAAAATGGCTCACCCGTGCTACTCTGATTTACATTACGGTCGTGGCCTGCGCCTGCCATCGCCGTTCTTTCACTTCGCAACCGAACCCAACCTGCAACGCCTGCCTACCTCTTTGACTTTGGGGGTTTGCCATGACCGGACAGACGCCTATCGCCGATCCGCTTCAGCTGGCCGAACTGCGGCAGGAGAACGCTAGGTGCAGGTCGGATTGTCGACGCCTGGAGTCCGCTCTGCAGGAAAGCGACCGCCGATACAGGGCCCTGCTCTACAATCTGCCCGAAAAGGTGTTTCACAAGGACCGGGACTCGGTCTACGTGTCGTGCAACCGGAACTACGCCGCTGATTTCGGCCTGGAACCAGAGCAGATGGTGGGCAAGACCGACTATGACCTATTCCCCCGGGACACCGCAGCGAAGTATCGTGCCGATGATAGTCGAGTGATGGCGTCGGGAAAGACAGAGGAAATCGAAGAGATCTATTACCTATCGACTGGCGAGCAACGTCTGATCCGCACGGTGAAGGCCGCCCTGCGGAATGAGCATGGGCAGGTGACAGGCATCTTGGGTGTTTTCTCGGACATTACGGCCCGCAAGCGGGCCGAAAAAGAACGCCAAGCATCGGAAGCCAAGTATCGTCGGTTGCACCAAAGCATGAGAGATGCCTTCGTCAGCGTCAGCATGGACGGCCGGATCCAGGAGTGCAACGACGCCTATTGCCAAATGCTCGGCTACTCGCGGGACGAGCTTCAGACGCTCACCTACCACGACTTGACCCCCACCCGATGGCACCCGGTTGAGGCGGAGATTGTCCACACTCAGGTCTTGCCGCGAGGCTACTCGGAGATCTACGCGAAGGAATATCAGCGCAAGAATGGCACCATTTTCCCGGTGGAGCTGCGCACGTTTCTCATCGCCGACGACGGTGGCGAACCTGCCGCCATGTGGGCCATCGTGCGGGACATCACCGAACGAAGGGCGCAGGAAGCAGCGCTGCAACGATCCCACGACGAGTTGGAACGAAAAGTCAGGGAACGGACCGCGGAGCTGGTCAAATCCAATGCCTCCTTGCGCGCCGAGATCCAGGAACGGCTTCGGGCCCAACACGACCTGTCGCAGAGCGAAGCCAAGTACAAAGCCCTGGTGGAATCCTCGCCCGACGCCGTCGTCCTGTGCGACCTGGATGGCTCGATTGTGTTCGCTTCCCCACGAGCCGCCGAGCAGCACGGATATGGCGACGCCCGTGAGCTCGTCGGCCGGCCGGCGACCGATTTTGTGGTGCCGGAAGACCGAGCCATGATGCGGGAGAACATCCGGCGTCTGATCCGGGAGGGAATCCGCAGAAACCATCAGTACCGGGCTCTGCGCCGCGACGGACAAATGTTCTACGGCGAAATCTCCGCAGCCGTCATCCGGGATGCCGCCGGGAATCCGGAAGCCTTGATGGGCATCTACCGGGACATCACCGATCGCAAGCTGGCGGAAGCCGCGAGGCAGAGGTTGGACGCCGAATTGTTCGCGGCAGCGGAAATTCAAGCCCTCCTGCTGCCCCACGCACCGCCGCAGGTAAATGGATTCGACATCGCCGGCCGCTGCTTTCCTGCGGAAGCCGCGGCCGGAGACCATTTCGACTTTCTCGGCTGCCCCGACGGATCGCTGATGGTCGTGTTGGGCGATGTCAGCGGTCATGGACTGGGACCGGCCATCGTCGCGGCGGCTTTCTGCGCCCGGCTGCGGACGTTGTCGGAAACTCCCTGCGAGCTGCCCGAACTGGCCGCCAGAGTCCATTCCGGCTTGTATCGGGAAACCGGCGGCGTGGTTTTCGTGACAGCCATCCTGGGACGATTGGATCCGGCATCCCGGACCTTTACCTGCCTGAATGCGGGCCATCCACCGGTCATCGTTCTCGACTCGACGGGCATGGAAAAAGCGCGTCTCAAATCCGGCGGTCTGCCCTACGCAATTGTGGAGAAGACGCCCTTCGTTGCGGACGACCCCTTGGAACTGGCGAAGGGGGACCTGCTCTTTTTCTACACCGACGGGCTCACGGAGGCTCAGCGGGCCGAAGGCTTTCAGTTTGGCCTCGATCGCGCCATCCAGATTGTGAAAGACAACCGGGACCGGACGGCGGCCGAGATCATCGAAGTCCTTTACCGTGCCGCCTGCGAACATATCGCGCCGGACCATCCCGCAGACGACATTACCCTGGTCATCGTCAAGGTCCTCGCTCACGCGCCGGAATCCTCGTTTGCTGGGGCGCCCGCCGGCGGTTGCGACGCGAATCTGTTCGTGCCGGGAGGCTCGCGTCAGAAAACGCACTTGATCGAGTGTGACTCGTTCGCGGTCGAGCAATGCGGCGACGCCTTGATCGTCCGCTTTGTCGACACGAGACACTTCGATACCGGAAGGTACGTTCAACTTCAGCAAGATTTGGTTGATTTTATTGAACATCACCGGCCCGCTGTACTGCTTCTGGATCTTGGCCGCGTCGCGTTCTGCTCGACCGCTTTTATCAACGCGTTGCTGATGGCGCAAAAGTGCGTTCAGGCGGGGTCTGGAAAGATGATGCTGTTCGGCCTGCACGGAGTGCTGCGGGAAGCGATGGAACATCTCAAGATGATCGGCACCGTGTTGTCGGTGTGCGACGACGAAACGGCCGCCAAGCAGGCATGTGCCGGATCTTCCGCAGATCCAGCGCCGTGAGGGCCGGCCCAAGCCAAGACCACGGTTGCATTTCGGTGAGCTGGTGTTTTTTGTCCTGGCTCGCATCGTCGCGGGTGCGGTCGCGGCTCGAAGCACCGGTTGCATGCCCGTCGCCAAATTCTATGATGACGACAAATCCGACGCGGATACCCGTTCCGCCGGTCCCACCCCCGCAAGAATTCCGCCAACGAACGAGTCCCCGTGTCCATCGCTTTTTCGCTGATCATTCCGGCTTACAACGAGGCGGAACGCTTGCCGCCTTACTTGGCCAGCGTCCGGGCACACCTGACGGCCACCTTTCCGGATACGCATGAAGTGCTTGTCGTGGATGACGGCAGCACGGACGGCACGCGGGAGCATGTGACCCAGGTGGGGACGCAATGGCCGCAGTTGCGGTTGCTATGCCATGCGGTGAACCAGGGCAAGGGAGCGGCCGTGCGCACGGGCATGCTGGCCGCGTGCGGAGATATCCGCTTGTTCGCCGACGCGGACGGAGCGACCCCGATCGCCGAAGAAGGCCGTTTGCGGGCGGCGCTGGCAGCCGGTGCGGATGTGGCCGTGGCCTCGCGTTTCGCGCACGCGGCCGGCGTCATGCGGCGGCGCGCCCCGCTTCGCGGAATGGTCGGCTGGGTTTTCAAGACCTTTGTCCACTGCCTGCTGCCGACGCCGGTGCGCGATACCCAATGCGGCTTCAAAATGTTCCAGCATGCCGCGGCCGAACGCCTGTTCGCGATGTCGCGCGAGAACGGCTATGTGTTCGATTTGGAACTGCTGATCCTGGCCCAACAGCTGGGGTATCGCGTGGCCGAGGTTGGCGTGAATTGGGCGGAGATCCCCGGCAGCAAGCTGCACATGTCCCGGGAATGGCGCAGGATTTTGGCGGGCGTCTGGCGGATCCGCCGCCGGCTGCGGTCGCCGGCGTAGGGCCGGCGGCAAGAACCGATTTTGCCCGGATGATTCACGAACCGGCAAAGCGGGATAGGCTTCCAGCCTGTCAGTCAGTCAGCTATAGTCATGCTCGCCTGCCACCCTGCCGCGCGGCAGATCCGTTCCCACCCTTAACAGCGCCGGGCACGCCACGGTTCCGGCATTCCAGGAGCACGCACTGATGACTCAGCGACCATCGGCTCTCGTTTTCGCGTTCCCTGTTCCGGTCCTGCTCGCGCTGGCTTCCGCTGCGAATCTGCCGGCGCGGGCCGATGAACTGCCGAATCCCTATCCGCGTGCGGTGTTCGTCGGCGAACAAGTGCTCCGTTGGGACTTTGCGGCCGACGCCGAGGGCTGGCAGGCCGTGAATCAATGCGAAGTGGCCGCTGGTGACGGGTTGTTGACGATCCGCTCCACGGGCCACGACCCCTACCTCGCGGCGCCGGCGGTCGTTGCCGGCAGCGAATTCATCGTGCGGCTGCGGATGAAGTCCCAGACCGACGGCGCGGGACAGATCTTCTGGTCCAGCTCGAAGCATCGCGGGAGCGCGGCCGAACGGGTTGAGACGTTCCGCCTGAAGCACGACGGCCAATGGCACGAGTACGACGTGCGGCTGGCACTCGACGGCGATTTGACCGCCTTGCGGCTGGACCCCGGTACGGGCTCCGGCGAAATCCAGGTCGACTGGATCGCCGTCCATCGCGGCGGAATGCACCCGCTGGAGATTGCGTCGGTCGAGCAGACAGCCGGCGCGGTACACGTGCGGCTCAAGAACCACGGCGGCCAAGCGATCGATGCCAGTTTGAACGGCTCGACCCACACAGTGGCCGCTGCCGGTGAATTGAACGTTTCGCTGCCGCTGGCCGGCCAGCGCTCGTTGGTCGCGCTGCCGATTCGAGTCGAATCTGCGAACTTGCCGGCGATCTCGCGGACGGTTTGGACGCATCGTGCCGGCATGCCGCTGGACGCGGTGATGCACACCATCGGCGGAGTGTCGATCGAGGCGGCTCGCGACGGTTCGGAAGTCCGGCTCCGCCGCGGCGGACAGCTGGTCGCTGCGCTCGCGCCGCTGGTCCACGCCGGGGATGAATTGCCGCAGCTCAAATTGGCGCAGGATACTTGGCCGCTGCAATACGCGGGCGAGGGACTGTCGGTCAGCTTGGATGCGACCGACGCAGGCGATTTGACCGTCAAGATCACTGGTACACAAACCGTGGAAGGGCCGGTGGTCCGAACCTATGGGGCACTGGAACAGGGCTTGCTGGCCGGTGTCGAGTATCTGGGCCGCGGCGAACATTCCAGTTCGACGCTGGACATCGAAACGCCCGAGCACCTGCGGGTCGAACCGGACCCGATGAAACTGACCATGCCGCTGATGGCCACCGTGACCGAGCTCGCGAGCGTCGCGGTCGCCTGGGATGATACGACGCTGCAACCGGTCTATGCCGTGCCGGATTTCCTGGACGGCACGGCCAGCCACCGGATGTCGCTCAAGGGGAAGAGCATTCAAGCCGCGATCCGCATTGGCGCCGGCTGGGCGGCGGGTGGCCGGCTGGAGCCGTTGATCCTGTGGGCCGTCCAGCGGCGTGGTTTGCCGCCGCTGCCCGCGGTGCCGCGGTCCTTTGACGACCAGATGAAACTCTCGCTGGCGGCCTACCGCGGGATGGTCTTCGACCCGGAAACGGGCGGCTATTACCACGCCGTGGTGCCCGGCCGGCGCGAGATCCGCGGCGGCTACTTTGCCGATCACGCCTCGGCCATCTGGCGAATCACCGGCCAGGCACCCGATCTCCCGCAACTGCAGTTCGGCGGCGCTCACGTGGCCAATCACGCCAGCTATTTTGTCACCGGCCGCGCGGGCGAATGGCTGCGCACGATCAACGGCATGGCCGACAGCCTCATTCGAACCCAGCAACCGGACGGCTCGTACCGCTACGACGGCACGTATCGCCGCGGGCATTTCGAGGACACGGCCAGCGGCATCTGCTCGCGGCCGGCGTACCAGTTGCTGGAGCAAGCCTACTGCACGGGCAGCCGGGAATCGCTGGCCGCCGCTCTGAAGACGCTGGAATTCATGAAACGGTTCCGCACGCCCCGCGGAGCTCAAACCTGGGAATGCCCCTTGCACACGCCCGACATCCTGGCGTCCGGCCAAGCGGTCTGGGCCTGCGTGCGAGCGTATCAACTGACCGGCGACCGGGGCCATCTGGCCGAAGCCCGCCGCTGGGCCATCACCGGCTTGCCGTTCGTGTACCAGTGGTCGAACCAACCGATCATGATGTATGCCACCACGCCCGTGCTCGGCGCGACCCACTGGAAAGCGCCCAACTGGATCGGATTGCCCGTGCAGTGGTGCGGGACGGTGTACGCCTACGGCTTGCTGCTCCTGGCGCCGTACGACGACACGCTGGACTGGAAGCACGTAGCCGAAGGCATTTTGATTTGCGGCGAGCAGATGCAGTACCCGGACGGCCCGTCCGTGGGCTGCCTGCCGGATGTTTTTGACTTAGAGAGCCAGAGCCGCCGGCCTGCCGACATCAATCCCGGCGCGCTGGTCAGCCTGCGTCTGCTGGTCGCGGGGAAACTGGACGGCTTGGCCGTCGCCGCAGACGAGAAGCACCGTGTCGTGGCCCCGTTCCCCGTTACTGTCAGCGCTGGCAAAGCAAACATCGCTGCCCGGCCCGGCGTCAAGTACCAGGTCTTGATCGACGGCACACGCATCGTCGACGTGACGTCGCAGGGCGAGGATGCAATCCCGCTGGACGCGGGGGCGACCGGTCGCTGAGCGGCAGAGACGGACACTCGGGCAGGCCGCAGGAAATAGAGTACCAACGCTGCCTTGGTGTAGCTCAGCTTACTTGTTAGCCGGGTCCCACTGCTTGCAAGCAAGTAGTGCCACCCATATGATCCGCGCCGTCGGCGAACCAGTTGCCGACCACTGGGGTGTCGCCGATGAGGCCGAAACTGCGACGCACGTAACTCATCGCGTTGTTGGGATCGATGTTCAGATACCAATCCAAGCCACCGGTGGTTGAATTCCGGCGGACCACGCCGGGCTCATCGATACCATCTCCGTTCCAATCCCCTTGGATCGCTACGTCCCCCGGCAGCCCAAACGGAACCATCCGTTCTGCCTGGCCACCGTCTCCCGTCAAGTCGAGAGACCATTGACCATTGCGAAACACGGCCGGCTTGTGGCCGGGAATCGGGGCATCGTCGTTGTCGAGCTTTGGCCGCGCGACGTTTGGCGGAAGCACTGCCTCACGAATTTGCCTACACGCGAGGATCCTCGCTGGCCGAATCCGATCGGATTCGAACCGGCTCGAGTTTTCGCAAACTTTTTCTGGGCGTCGGGCCCTGTTGGAGTTCACGCTTTCGCGTGGAATGCCCGCCGCACGAGACACGCAACGTCCGACTCCGCGCCGAAGCGGAAATGGTTCACCGGGCAAGACGAAGCCCAATGCTCTCGGGCTGGTCCTTGGATTTCAAACACCTCGCCGGCTGTCTCCGGAATCCGTCCTTGCTTCCGGTCCTCAAGTCGATTAGAAAGAATCGGTATGTCCGCCCACGGGTGCGCAGTTGCCACGGGAACTCGCCGGCTGGCGTTTCTGCGCGGCTCGTCCCCAGCACGAAGGAACCAAGATGAGTTTTCCGGCCCGCTTGCTGACATCCCGGTGGGGACCGATTGTCACCGGCGCAATTGTCGGCGTGCTCGCTCCCGTTCTCGTCCGCTTGGGCAATCCGGGAAACATGGGAGTCTGCGTGGCATGTTTCACCCGCGACATTGCCGGCTCGCTCGGCTTGCACCGGGCGGCGGTCGTCCAGTATATCCGGCCGGAGATCGTCGGTCTTGTCCTGGGCGCGCTCGCCGCCGCGCTGGTTTTCCGCGAGTTTAAGCCCCGGACCGGTTCTGCGCCGCTGGTGCGATTCCTGCTGGGCATGTTTGCGGTCTTCGGAGCGCTCGTCTTTCTCGGTTGCCCCTGGCGCGCTTACTTGCGTTTGGGCGGCGGCGACTGGAATGCGCTGTACGGCATCCTCGGCCTGGCAGTGGGGATCGGGATTGGCATCGTCTTCCTGCGGCTGGGGTACAGTTTGGGCCGTAACCGGCCGGCCACGCCCGCGCTGGGCTGGGTGATGCCCGTGCTGATGGGCGTGCTGCTGCTGGCCTTGGTGTACGCGATGCCGTTCGGGCGAGACGCCGAGGGGAATCCGACAGGCCCGATTTTCCTGTCGGCCAAAGGTCCCGGCAGCCAACACGCTGCGATCGGGATTTCCCTGGCCGCCGGTCTGCTGGTCGGCTTCCTCGCCCAGCGGAGCCGTTTTTGCACGATCGGCGCCCTGCGGGACCTGATGTTGCTGCGCGACTCGCACTTGTTCAACGGGGTGGTCGCCTTGACCGTCGCAGCGCTGGCGACGAACGTCGTGCTTGGTCAATTCCATCCGGGCTTTGACGGTCAGCCGATCGCACACACCAGCGTCTTGTGGAACTTCGCGGGGATGGTGTTGGCGGGGTTGGCGTTCACACTCGCCGGTGGCTGCCCTGGCCGCCAATTGATTCTCGCCGGTGAAGGCGACGGGGACGCCGCGATTTTTTCGCTCGGGATGATGGCGGGAGCCGGTTTCGCGCACAATTTCAGCTTGGCGAGTTCTCCCAGCGGCCCCGGGGCTTTCGGCCCGGCGGCCGTGGTGACGGGCCTGATTGCCTGCTCGGTCATCGGCTTGGTGATGCGCGAACCGCGGGCCGCCTCTTAGCTGCAAGAACCATGATCTACCTCGATCACGCCGCGACTTCCTGGCCCAAACCACCCGCGGTCATCCGTGCGATGGCCGACTTTTTCGACCACGCGGGAGGCAACCCCGGCCGCTCGGGGCACCACCTGTCCCTCGCGGCCGCCCGGATTGTGTACGACGCCCGCGAGTCGCTGGCCGAGTTGTTTCGGGTACCCGATCCGCTGCGGATCATCTTCACGGCGAATGCCACGCACGCGATCAACCTGGTGCTGCGCGGCGTATTGCACGCCGGGGATCGGGTGGTCACGACCGGTATGGAACATAACGCGGTGATGCGTCCGCTGCGCGCGCTGGAGGAACGCGGCGTGCAGCTGGCGGTGATCCCCTGTGCCGCGGACGGCTCGCTCGATCTGGCGCAGGCGGCCGCCGCGATTACGCCCGGCGCGCGACTGGTCGTGATCAACCACGCCAGCAACGTAGCAGGGACAATCTTGCCCGCGGCCGAACTTGCCCGGCTGGCCCATCAAGCCGGCGCCTGGCTCCTGCTGGATGCGGCTCAGACCGCCGGCGTCGTTCCGATCGACGTCCAGGCGATGGGCATTGATCTGCTGGCCTTCACGGGCCACAAGGGGCTGCAGGGTCCGCCCGGCACGGGCGGTTTGCTCATCAACGAAACGGTCGACACTTCGCAGATCGAGCCCTTGATGCGCGGCGGAACGGGCAGCTATTCCGAGCACGAGGCTCAGCCGGAAGCCTGCCCCGACAAATTCGAGAGCGGGACTCCCAACGGTGTGGGAATCGCGGGCTTGGGGGCGGGCGTGCGGTGGGTGTTGGACCGCAGCGTCGCGGCGATTCGCGCTCACGAACTCGAACTGACGCGCGTCTTGATCGAGAATCTGTCCGCGATCCCCGGCGTCACCGTCTACGGCCCGGCGGATGCGACCCAGCGCACGGCCACCGTGTCGTGTACCGTCCGCAACCGGACCGTGTCCGAGATCGGCTTGCGGTTGGACGACGAGTTCAATGTCCTGTGTCGAGTGGGATTGCATTGCGCGCCAGCAGCCCATCGCAGCCTTGGCACGTTTCCCAACGGCACGGTCCGCTTTGCCGCCGGTGCGAGTACGACCTTGGAAGAGATCCAAGCGGCCGTCGCAGCCGTGCGGCACCTGGTGGGCTCATGAACGACTATGGCGTGGTCCTGTTTCACACCACCTCCTCGGCGATGCGTGCCGAAAAGACGCTGCTCCGGCACGGCTTGGCGATCAAAATGATCCCCACGCCGCGCCAATTCTCCAGCGATTGCGGCATCGCCCTGCGATTCGACTGGAGCCAGCAGGACGCGGTGCGCGAGTTTTTGACCGAGGCGCGTGTCGAAGTCGCTGGCCTGCACGCGTATGGCTGAAGCGGATCGCCAACTACCGAGGCTTCGCCCGTTCCTCAGGTTTTCCGGTGTAGACCCAACGCGGCGCTGGTTGGAATTGGAGATGCCCTTTGAAGTCGTGCAACGCCTCGATCATTTCTGCCGCACTTAGCGGTTTCGCCAGACCGCGACGCCAATCGTTTCGTTCGACCGTGCCCATGACCAGATAATCGGTGCCAAGCACCCCCGGCGCCATCTGCGACCGAAGCTGGTCAAGGTGCGCATCGATCTCGTCCTTGTGGGCGATTAGCAAGTCGCAGTAGGGACAGAAGCGGCAAGTCTTGTTCAGCATCACCATGCCCCACCCATGCACATGAATGGCCAGCGGCAGTTTGCGCTGCTTGGTTCGGCCGGAGCAGCCGGGACAAGCGGTGGTGAAGCGAACGTCGGTGTACGGATTCAGGAAGAACTTGAACTGCGGCACCAGCTTGCCCAACCGCGGTGCCTCGCGGCCTTTCTTCGACCCGGTTGTCGCCGCCATTCTTTACTCCCTTCTGTGAGTGATGACTTCCGTCGTCCTACGAGTTTAGCGGCTGACGACTAAGCTCGCAACGTCACACAATACCATCACACAATACCACAAAAAATGGCGTCAGCGGCATACCCATCTGCAGAGCCATCGCCGACGGTAACACCGCAGGGTCGATCCGCCTCACGGAGGCAGCTGTGTCAAAACGGGTGCGTATACCCCGTAGTTGCATACCGAGAGGCGAACGGCTGGCGTAAGCCCGCCGGTTCTCCGCATGCCTCGCACATTTGCGCGAGGAGTTCGCAATATCACCTTCGGTGAAATCAGCAGACGGTCGGAAAGTGGTCGCCGAGACAATGCACCGATGGGCTGACGCCCACCGTTCGCCGGGATCTCTGCAACATTTGGGTATCAGTACGTCGCGGCGAACGTTTGATTTCAGCGGACAAAGGACCAGCCAGAGGCGGACCGTGTGCCCGCGACATCATTTGCCAGAAGATCCAGTAAGTCATCCAGTTCGTCCAGGCGGGCCAATGAATCAGGCTTACCGACGAGCGTGTCGGTCTGAGGCCGATGAACGTTCATCGACGCGGAAAGTCGGCGAGGCTCAGCGCCTCGGAGAGGCCTTGCTCCTGCATCACCACAAAGGAAATGCAATCGGTCAGCGACCATTGCTTGTCGGGGCGAGAGTCGTACAAATCCGCAGCCCGTCGATACAGCGATTCGTCCGGCCAGACCAGCCGACTGCGCGGATCGTGTTCGAAGTCATCCCAAACCATGCGGAACAGATGGCGATCGGGAGATCGCGACAGACCGTCCGCCAATTCGGTGAAGACCCAGGTGGTGGTGAGCAACTGAGCGCGCGAAATGCGCGAGAAATCATTCGCTCGCAAATGCGCCGGATCCTTGGGGTTCAGCAGCGCGATGAAATAATACGTGTCGGCGAAGACGGTCTTCATTTCTTGGGCGTGCCGTGAATGTAGTGATCGTGCTGCTCCGCAAGATCCGCGGGCAAGCCGGTGGCCTTGCCGATCACGTTTTGGAAGCGTTCGTAGAGCGTGGGGACTTCGGGTTCGTTCGCCGCATCGGGAAGTTCGACAGGTTCGATCTTCACCGGCGTCCCTTCCGGCAAGGCGATATCGTCCTCCAGCACGATGGTGCCGTTTCTTACGTGTCCTCGATAAATCATGGTTGTCCTCGTACTCTTCAATTCAGTTCCATCCAGGCTTTGAGGATCGGCTTGACGCCAACCGGGGCCTGCATGCGTTTCAGGAAGGTGTTCTTGATGTGCTTCTCGATCTTCCCGCGGATTTCTGTCAACGTCGGCTGCTCGATCGTGCATTGCCGCGGCGTGTCGGGGGCGCAGCGGATCGCAGCCAGCATCTCGGCCGGCTCTTCGAGGATTTTGTCCTGGCCCAGGTGGCACAGATACCAGCGCGTTTCACCGGCCTGCTCGGTCCACGGGAAATCGCCATCGACCTTGCCGGCGGCGAAATCGGGACGGGGCAGCCGGTAGCAGAAGAACACGGCCTTGGTGCCCGGTGCCGGATGCTGCTTGCCGCTGAATACGCGGCCCGGCAGGGCCTCGATGCGGGCGGCCAAGCCAGGGTCGTCGGTCAGCAGCCGCTGCAGTTCCAGCCGCATCTCCTCCTCGACCGTGGTTTGACCTTCGTAGGCGTGATTGAAGTCCTTGAGGGCATCGAAGTCGTCTTCGGGCCTTAACAGCTTCTTGCCCTCGATGCCGAATGTCTTGGAGATTTTCAGCGTCTTCTGCGAGACTCGCGTGTACAGGCTCAACAATTGATTTAACTCGTCGGGTGGTAGGAAGTTCCAGTAGGCCACTTTGCCACGCAAGGTCCGTTGCTCCGGATGGTCGGCCAGCAGCCGCTGTTCCACCTGGGGATTCATGCGGCGATCGACACGGCCGATGCGCTGCATCAGCCGCACAGGGTTCCAGTGGATATCGTAGTTGATCAGTCGGGTGGCATCCTGCAGGTTAAGACCTTCGGACAGGACATCGGTCGAAATCAACACGCGAATTTCCTGCTGCCCGTTTTCGGCCAGGGCGGCGCTGGAACTGCCGTTATAGTAGGGCGCGAAGCGGTGAATGATGTCTGCCCGATTCTTCTTGCTGCCACTGTCGATCTGTTCAATTCCGCTGATCCCGGCGTCGATCAACTCGCGTTGCAGATAGCGGGCCGTTTCGGCGAACTCGCTGAAGATCAACACCTTGTGCTTCTTGAGCACCGAGTCGGTTCGCAACAGCTTGACCAGCGCGCGGAGTTTGTCATCATGCTTCGGCTGGAACTTGCGGAGTTCCTCCAAGAACAAGGCGATCTGGTCCAAATCGCCGAAGGTGTCGGCCAGGATCTCCTCGACGTTGTACTGCTCGCGGTCCAGATAGGTCACCGCTTCGAGCATTTCCTCGGTTACCAGATCCTCGTCCGCGTCCTCTTCTTCTTCGTCTCCCCACAGTTCGAGTTGCCGTTGGTGGACGAATCCGGTGAGTTCCGCGTGGCGGACTTTCCACTGGTCTAGACGCCGCTTCTCGCCGGCCGTCTCGCTGTGACGTTCGGCCCATGCCAGCAGCTTGAGCAGCAGCCGATTGCAGGACTGCCCGAAGCTGTAGGCCGAGCTTTCAAACCGCTTGAGGAACTGGGTGCGAATCAGCCCGCAGACCTGTTTCTGACGATTTTCGACGAATGGGTCGACCTTGCCGTCGGCGACTTGGTAGTAGGCCAAGGGGTAGTAGATGCTCAAGGTGAACAACGGCTTTTCCTTGCGGAAGGCCGTGTCGACCAGGTCCAGCAACCGGCCATAGGTCTTTTTGACGGAGTACTCGGCGACCATTGGCGGCTCGCGAGTGGGAAAGACGGCCACGGAAGCGCCTTGCTGCTCCTGGCTTTTCCTGACGTAGACGCGGCTGCGCTGGACCACGAGTTCTCCAAAGACCCGGTCGGCGACCAACACTCGTTCGGCTTCGGCCAGGTTGGTTTCACAGGCGTCTGCCCCGCCAGCAGTCGTCTTGAGCAGTTCTCGCTCCATATCGACGAAATGGCGACGAAGCGAGTGAATTCCGAGCGTGCTGGCGAAGTAGTTATCCGCTTGCCCGGTGAACAACTGGGCCATGTTTCGGAAGTCGTGCAGCGTGTTGTTGATCGGGGTCGCGGTGAGGAGGAATACTTCCTTCTTGCCCCGCGGACCTTCGACCAGATTGAGCAAGTGGCGATAACGCGACGGCGGGCCGCCCTCTTCGCCTGCCCGGCCCGGATTGCGGAAGTGATGGGCCTCGTCGATCACAATGGCGTCGGCCAATTCCTTGACCCGCTCGAACCGGTACGGAAAGTCGCCTCCCCGGCCCAGATCCGTGTGGTTGAAGATAACGAGGCTGCTGAAATCGCCGGCCCCGGTACCGCCGACGTGCGGCAGGTAGTCCCGCAAGGCCCGTTCCCAGACATCGGCCCGGGCGGTCTTGGGAACGAACAGCACCACGCGTTTGCCCTCATGCATGACCAGCCGCTCGATGGTCATCAGCCCGATGAACGTCTTGCCGAGACCGACGCCGTCACAGAGGAACGCGCCACCATACCGTCGGGCAATCTGCATCAGGGCGTGATAGCCTTCTTGTTGGTAGAGGTCGAGAACGTCGTACATTCGCGACCCGCCGTTCGCCGCGCCGGCTTTCTCCCATTCATCGGCTGTCAGTTGGTGGCCCCGGCAGAACTCGTTCAAGGCCCGCACATAGACATCAAACGGCCTATATTCGCGGGTATGACGTTCGATGACCCGGAGCATTTCCTCGGTCACGTCCTCCGCCTCGTCCCAATGTTGCTCGTACCATTCCTGCAGAACACGGACGGGGGGGCCGGAAATCTGAACATTCAGTTCGATGTTCTCGGTGATGCCGGGATAAGTCAGATTCGAGGAGCCGACCAGGGCAAACGATCCAATGACTTCCTGCCGGGCGTGGGTGATGTACGCCTTGGCGTGGAACTTGTCTTTGCGGTAAACCCGGCAACGGATCTTCCCCGAACGGATACCCTCGACGATCGCCGGCACGCCGGTCAGGAAATCGTTCTGCAGCTTCTCCTTTTCCAGGCTGTCGTCGAGCCGGGATTTCACCCGTTCTAGCCCCTTGTTGAAAGCTGCCTTGGTCCGCTGCGAGACCTCGTCGCCCATCAGGACACGGATGTCATCCACCTTCTGCCATTCATCCTTCAGAGCCAGCAGACCGCCAATCTCGAAGTAGCCGGTTGCTACGTCTATGGCCTTCGACAGCTGGCACCAGTCGTGGAGATACCGCAGGACCTTCCAGTCTTCGTCGCTGTTGTCAACGATGAAGAGTTCGCTGCCGGTTTTGCTTGTACGTTTGGGCATCTTTTCAAGCCGCCGAATTCGTTTGTCCTGCGATCTTTCGCACGGAATGAAACCCAGAATCCGAACGTCGGACCCTGCCTTCCGTAATGGGCCGGCCTGCGGGGCGTCGGTCGCAAATGTCGGGTAAGATACGGACGCCCCACAAGCCGATTTCAGCCGAGCGGTTAGCTAGACCGCACGGCACCCGATCGCCATAGCCTACCCCCCGCCGAATCGGTTTTCAACTGGCTTGGCATCCTGCGGACTGTTTTGTCCAAGAACTCTCCATCGGCTCCCGTCACGCTCCCGATGGAAGGAAAGGCAGGGGCCAGCCAGTCGGGAAACCGGTTTTCGGTATCAGCCTAGCCCCCTGCGAATTCTACCTACTCGACCACGGCCGTTGAACCGCAGACCGCAGATTCCAGCTTGGAGAGAATGGCCTGTCGGCAGTCGTCGGGCAGCACCGCGTTGTGGGCATCCAGCCAGCGAAGAATTTCGGCCGCATCGGCCCGAATTACTTCGCTTTGTGCGTCGCCTTCATGATGAAGCCCCGTTTTCTCAGGCGAAGCGGCATTAGTTCGCGTCCTTCTCAAACTTGTGGCGATGTGCTGGCTCATGACGCGCAAATCCAACTCAACCAATACCGAGCATCGCATGCCCTGTTTCCTGGTTTAGGGCGATTCGATGGCGGACGGGTTCGAACCCGTCCGCGTTCTTCGTAGCGCCCCCATTATTCCGCGCAAAGCTTTACGAAGCAAGTGTCCGAGCGACTTCGACGGACCCGAAAGAAACCTTTGTTGGCCCCTACCTGACCTACGAACGAGGGGCTCGTCGCCTTCCGAGCCCGATTTCTCAACGGCGTGCTCGGCCCGTGTCGGGCGTGCCCGGCCCGTCTTGGCCCTCGACGCGCCGCCGCCTAGACTAAGGATCGGCGAATCAATTACTGTCGCATTGTCGCCTTTCGCTCCGCGAAAGGGCGTTCTTTCGCGGAGCGAAAGACGACACTTGTTCCTTCGCCAGTCCTAAGGATTGGCTGAGGCTCTCCGTTGGGGACTGCCTCGGTGGATTTCTTCGCCGTTGTTCCGGTCCCGATTCACGGCGCACTTGCAGTAGGTGACTTTTGAGGACAAGTCAACATGAAACGCATTCGTTGTCGCCACTGGGGATTCGTCGTCGTGGCGGCCGGCCTGAGCTTGTGGGCGCCGAGCACGCGTGCCGCAGACGAAAATCTTCAGCCCGTGGCCCACTGGTCGTTCGAGGATCACGACGCCGGGGTAACGGACGAGGTCGGCAAGCACAACGGCACGGTCATCGGCGCCCCAATGCCGGTGCCGGGCGTGGCGGGGAAGGCGTTGAGATTCGACGGCCGCAGCGACGTGGTGATCGTACCGGCGTCACCGGCGCTGGGTGTTGCCGAGGCCGCCTTCAGCGTCTCCGCGTGGGTCAACCCCTGCGCGTTCAACCGCGGCCAGCAGATGATCGTCGCGAAGAACGTCTACTCGGCGAATCAGCGCGAGTGGGGGCTGATGATCGACAAGGATGATCGCCTTCGGTTCTATCTCTGGCAGGACGGGTGGAAGACCGTCGGCGCGCAGACGGAGCTGCAGCGCGGACACTGGCATCACGTCGCCGTGACGGTCGAGAAGGGGCATGGCCGCCTGTACGTACACGGGAAGCTGGCAGGGGAAGGTCCGCTGGCGTCCTCCGTGTCACCGACCGACGCGCCGCTGACCATTGGGGGCGTGCAGGACGGGGCTCGGCTGATGCAGACGTTTCGGGGAGCGCTCGACGAGATTTCGCTTTATCGCGAAGTGCTGACGCCCGCGGCGATTCAAACCCTGGCGGAAGTGCAGACGATCCCGCACACGTTCGAGGTTGCCGAACCCGTCAAGATCTGGGACGGCGGCGTGGTGCCAAAGAGCGCCGAGATCCCCGTGCTGGAAGGCGTAACATTTCACGTCATTAAACGCCACGAGCCGGAAACGGACGGATATCAATGGCTGCACGGCGTCGGGCTGGTCTGGCACAAGGGGCGGCTCTACGCTTCCTTTGGCCACAACAAGGGCAGCGAAAACACGCGGGGCGAGGAGGCCCGGGGACGCATCAGCGACGATGGCGGCCAGACGTGGGGCGTGCCCTTCACCATCGCCTCAGGGAACGACTCGCTGGGCGTGAGCCACGGCGTGTTCCTCTCGCATCAGGGGACATTGTGGTCGTTCCACGGAGCGTTTTACGACCAGTTCCAGCGCACCCACACGCGCGCCTATGTCCGGAACGAGGCGACGGGTCAATGGCAGGCCCAAGGCATCGTGGTTGACGCCGGCTTCTGGCCCTTGCAGGAGCCGCAGAAGATGGAGGATGGCAATTGGATCATGGCCGGCGCACGCATCTGCCACGGGTACGATGTCGTGGGCAACTTGCCCGCGGTGGCCATCAGCCACGGCGATGATTTCACCCGCTGGGACTTGGTGGTGATCCCGTGCGACGACCGCGTGCCTGTGAGGTCGATCTGGGGCGAATCCAACGTGATTGTGAATGGATCCCGCATCACAAATCTCGCACGGTGGGGACAATCGGATCCGACCGCGCTGGTTTCCGAGAGCACGGACTACGGGCGCACTTGGTCGCCGCTCCAGGAGTCAAACCTGCCCATGGCGGACAGCAAGCCCAGCGCCGGCACGCTCAGCAACGGGCAGAGGTACCTGGTTGGCACGACAACGGCGGACAGTGGCAGACGCCGTTCCCCTCTGACCATGGCCGTCAGCCGGCCGGGAGAACGGCATTTCTCGAAGCTGTTCGTAATTCGGCACGCCGTACTGGAAGGCGGCCCCGATTCCCAGGACAGGTCTGCCCTTTCCTATCCGTACGCAGTCGAGCATGCCGGCAAGCTGTACGTCGGCTACTCCAACAGCGGCGGCCGTGGCGGCAACCACAACAGCGCCGAACTGGCGATTATCCCCCTCGAAAGCCTGTAGCGTATTCGGATGGAATCTTCCTGCCCTCACCCGATGGGTGAGGGAACTTCTGCGGTGAAAGTTGCTTCGGCCACCGTTGCCAAACAAAAAAAGACCGAACCCCGGCGAGGTTCGGTCTTCGGCAGCCTAACTGGGAGCCTGTTCAGCTGTCTGACTACTTCTGGATCACTTCGCCCTTCTGGACGACGCTTTTCTGCACGACTTCGCCCTTCTCAATGTAGACCGGGGCGCTGGTCGTCACCGGTGCGCAGCAGCTGGGCGGGGCACACGTGGTGGCGGGCCGGCACAGCAGAATGCGCGGACGGCAGTGAACGCGGGGACCACAGGTGGTCGCCGGAGCGCTGGTCGTCACGGGCGAGCAGGTCGTCTTGGGCGCACAGGTCGTCATCGGCGAGCAGGTCGTCATCGGTGCGCACGTCGTCATCGGAGCGCACGTCGTCATCGGAGCGCGCCGAAACATCCTCGGACCACAGGTGGTCGCCGGTGAGCAGGTCGTCTTCGGCGCACAGGTGGTCATGGGCGAGCACGTGGTCATCGGAGCGCACGTCGTCATGGGCGCACAGGTCGTGGGGGGGGCACACGTCGTAGACGCATACCCATGTCCCGCGTACGCCTGGGCGCTGACCAACGCGACTACGCTCAGAGCAGCAAAACCAAGAATGAAACGATTCCTCATGTTGATCCAACCTCCTACTTAATGTGAGTTATGGTGACACTACGGGTTGCAGAACCCAACTCTCTCGTCGCTGTCGGTACGCCCAACTGCGTGCCGCGACTTCGCTGCCGACGGCTGATCCGCTGGTCTGGTCCAACGAATCAAACCGCCATGCCGCCTCACGCCGTTCGGCCGAGGGTGGGAGCGAGCGAAAACAACATCTCCCCGTCCGGTGGGCTGCAACCCCCGTGCCTAAACGGATATGCGGGTAGAATTGCGACTCAAATGCTTACAGGCAATCGAATTGCGACTAGATAAGTGGATGATGCGTTTGGGCAACAAGCTTTGCATATTGCATGGTGGCGTATTGAGAACCGTGGCGATTCGCAAGCCTTTGGTAACTGGGTGGGGAAATACTCGACACACTATGCGCAACCTCGTGCGGATTTTTCGGTCCGATAGTTTGGTTGTGACGAGCGAGATGTTACCATGAGCTTCCGTGCGGTGCGCCAACCGCGGTTTTCCTCAACGCCCAACGCTAATGGAGGAATTGTTCATGAGGCGACTTGATGTGCTGTCCGGATGTGCTCGTTGTGTGATCGACCGGCGCTCGTTTCTGGCCGCGGGCTGCGCGGCTTGTGCAGGTGCGGCGGCTCTGTTTATGCCCCGTCCCACGGCGCGAGCCGCGCAGGACGACCGCAAGCTGCGGATCCGCATTGTGTATTCCCTGCACGCGGCCAAACAGCCGGGACCGGATTGGCCCAACGTCGGCTTCGACTTCAACCCCGTGATGGAGCGGATTCACGCGGAACTGACGCAACGCTGCCCGGGCTTCGAGTTTGTGTCTTCGCTGGCCACTGGACCGGAGCAGGCTCAGAAGATCCTGGACGAAGACCGGTCGGCTGCGATTGACGGGTATCTCGTCTACCAGATGAACTGCTGGAACCGCGTCGTGCAGACGATCGTCAAGTCGGACAAGCCGGTGCTGTATGCCGACCTGCAATACGCCGGCAGCGGCGGGTTCTTGGTCTATACCGCCGGGTTCCTGCGCAACAAGACGCCGAACCTCGGCTTTGTGGCTTCGTCGCGGATCGAAGACATGGCGGAAGCCGTGAAGTGCTTTGAACGGGTCAAACGCGGCGGGTCGATGGCCGACTTTGTCGCGGCGACGGCCCGGGTGCGAAGCGATCGGACTCCCACGCCAGGTGACATGAACTGCACGCCGGATCCGCTGCAGACATTGACAACGGACGAATGTTTGCAGCGGATGAAGGAGTCGAAGATCCTCGCCTTGCGCGGCACGGACGCTGGACCGGCGCAACCGCTGATGGGCATCCCCATGGAGTACATCGCGTTTGCGGAGTTGAACGACGCTTGGAAGGCCGCCGATCGGGACGAAACCCTCGCGGTGGCTGACCGCTGGGAAAAGACGGCGGTCAAGGTCGAAGGCGTGTCGCGGGAAACGCTCGAACAGTCGGCGGCGATGTACCTGGCCGAGAAGGCCGTGTTGAAAAAGCATGGGGCCAACGCGATCACCATCAACTGCCTGGGCGGGTTCTACGGCGGCCACATCCACGCCTACCCGTGCCTGGGCTTCCACGAACTGAATAACGAAGGGCTGATCGGCGCTTGCGAATGCGACGTCCGCTCGACGGCGACCATGGTCGCAATCACCGCCTTGACGCAAGGACGGCCGGGATACATTTCAGATCCGGTGATCGACACCGCCAAGCGGCAGATTATTTACGCCCACTGCGTCGCGTCGAATCGGGCCTTCGGCCCCCGGGGCGCCACGAATCCCTTCGAAATTTTGACCCATTCCGAAGACCGCCAAGGAGCTTCCGTCCGTTCGATCCTGCCCGTGGGCTATATGACCACGACGCTGGAGATCTCGCAGGAGCGGAAAGAGATTCTGTTCCATCAGGGCAAGGCCGTCGCCAACGATCCCGACGACCGTGCGTGCCGAACCAAGCTGGCTGCCGAACCGGTGGGCGACATCGAAAAGCTGTTCACCGAATGGGACCGCTGGGGCTGGCACCGCGTCACCTTCTACGGCGACCTCAAGGAGCCCGTTTTCGCCTTGGCCGACGCCATGGGCTGGAAGGTTGTCCAGGAGGCATAGGGCTATGCGGCCCTTTCAGCAGTCCGGCGGCCTGCAGCAGCCGGACTGTTGCGCAAGACGCTGGCACCGCATCCTAGTAACCCGAAGCGTCAGCGAGGAAATGCCGTTTGTCTTCGCGGAATGGCGCGATCTTCCTCGCTGACGCTCCGGGTTACGATACGCCGATTCCGATTTCTCCGTGGCGTAAGCTTCCAGCTTGCGGGAGATCATGGCATCGCAAGCTGGAAGCTTACGCCACTTTTTTCTTGAACGGTGCTAACCCAATTGCGACGTGCAGTTCGGGCAGCGGGTGGCCTTGATCGGGATGTCCGTCTGGCAGTATGCGCAGGGTTTCGTCGTCGGCGCGGCCGGTGGCTCAGGCTTCTTCGTAAAGCGATTCACTTGCTTGATCACGAGGAAGATACAGAACGCCACGATCACAAAGTCGATGATCGTGTTGATGAACGCACCGTAGTTGACCGCAACCGCGGGGGTCTTGTCCACGGCCTCTTGCAGCGTCAGCTTCAGGCTGGAGAAATCGACCTTGCCCAGGATCATGCCCAGCGGCGGCATGATGATGTCGTTGACCATCGAGGTCACGATCTTGCCAAACGCGGCGCCGATCACAACACCAATGGCCATATCGAGCACATTGCCCCGCATGGCAAAATCTTTGAACTCTTTCAACATGCTCATCTGACGCTCCTCCCAAAGAGCTACCCGGCAACCGTCAAGAATGGAAGGCATCGGTCAGCAATCGTCGTCGCCGGCGCCACGATCGCATTCCGCCACGGTCATCGTTGCCTCCGTATCAAGAACAGATTCTACCGAATCACCCACCAATCTGCCTAGATGCATTGGGTTCTGGAGAAGGAACTTCGGCGTGCTTGCCGCCTGCGGTCTGCCAAATTCGGAGGTCGGAAGGCAATCTACGAAAAGAAACTGTGAAATAATGGGAATTCAGTTGCTCTCGTATTCCCAAGTTACTGCCCCCGGCTAGAATTAGGCGCACAGAGAAGAGAAAAACGGCCGACCGAAGCGTCCCCCCAGCCCGTTGCGGCTGCTTCGACTGGCCGGCAAGGTATCTCGTCTTATCGTTGATTTCAATGATTCACTGGATGACTCGTCGCTAGACCAAGCCACCGACCGCAGGACCGCCGAGGTTCGCGCCTGCAAGCGATCCAAAGCCGCTCCCGGCCTTTGTTGGCCAGGCACCGACAGTCACCGGATGCTGCAATATTCCCAGACCTGGAGGATTCATAGGTCATGTCTCTAATCTTCGGTGAACCGTCCCAACTCAGCCACGGGTCGTCGGCCAACGGTGCTTCCGGCGGTGCGGGGAAGACAGCCTCGCCGGATGGTCGGCTTCTGCCCACGGATGTGACCAAGAACCTCGTCGAGATGTTCAAGCTGCTAGCAGACGAGACGAGGCTGCAGATCCTGTTCCTGCTGCAACAGAAACGGGAACTCAATGTGCGCGGGCTTTGCCACCTGTTAGATCAAAGCCAGCCGGCGGTCAGTCACCACTTGGCGCTCCTCCGCCTGGCCGGCCTGATCGAGATGCGACGCGACGGCAAGCACAACTTCTACCGGCTGATCCCGGAACGATTCGAAGAGGTGGCCGACATGGTTTTTGCCAGCACGCCCGGCGATCGCAATCAGATTCGGTTCAACGATAGCGTCATCAGCTATTCCCAGGCGAAGTAGGCCGTCGAACGACTCTACGAAACACCGGCATCCCCGTTTGGTGCTAGCGGTCAGCGAAACTCAAGCCGCTCAGTTCGGCGTGACTCAACACGCGATTGAAAACCGCAACGCCGTCGAGGTACAACTGCATTCCGTGGTCAAGCGGCTCGGTGCCAAGGCCCAGGGCTCGGCCAAACGTAAAGGGCGCGCCTATCCGAGTCCGGTAGTGGATGTCCGAGCCGACCCGGGACCAGTTGGCACCATCCTCGACGTGCAGCGACGTAACGATCTGGTCGCCCGGCTGCAGCTTCACCGTACTCGGTAATTCCAGCGTGGCCCTCGCCGTGGCCGTGGCAACGAGCGGTACCGGCAGCAGGCTCTTGCCATCGCGTTGCACGTCAAACGACACCCGGTAGGCTCGCTGGTTTTGCGCCGAGCCCGGGCCGCTTCGATCGTACGTCACGGTCCCGGTGTCCGTGTCCACCTCCAGCCAGTGCTCGTACACGCCCGACGAACCAGCATCGTATCCGTTGAACTTCAGCACAAAGGAGCGGGGCGAAAAGATGGGCCACGGGAAGTGGAACGGATTGCTGGCCACCGGTTCTTTGTACCGGAAAACGTCCTGGGCAACCGGGTCGGTGATGCGTGTCGGCGTGGCCACGCCGTCGCAATACACGATCACCTCGTCACGCTCCCGGTCCAACGTCATGGCCATCGCCACCCACTGGCCGTTCTCGAAACTGCGCCCGTCGATGGCCCGGCAGCGAGCGTACTGGGAGCCGGAGGCGGTCGATTGGGGATAGCTCGACGCGCCTGTTGCGGAAACATGGCCGATCACGCCCTGCGAGCCGAACAGCCCTCCGAAGAGTGCGATCTGCCGTCGGCCACCGTACTTGTCCCAACCGCCTTCGTCCCAAATTCCGGCGACCAAATGCCGTTTGCCGACGAACTTGGTCCAGGCGATCAACGTAAACGGCTGACGGCCGTGGATGTCGAGCGGCGACTCGTCGAACTCGCTGCGCGCCACCTCGGCAAAGACGTAGCCCTGGTTGAACCGCACGGCGTGGCCGAACGGACCCGATGAATCGAACGTCAGCTTCGACGGTTCGTCCGTGTAGGGCCAGTTGCTGGGCGTGTACGATTTCGGGTCGCCGATGCGTCTCAGGGAGACGGGAAAACCACGGTTGACGACGTTTTCGTCGTGGTAGGAAGTCCACCGTCCAGCCTGCATCCGCGAAAAATCCCAAAAGGCGACCAGGCCCTTCGTCTGGGCAACCTTCGCCACTCGATCTGCTGGCTCGGCGCCCAGCCCGGCAACGGCTGTCGCCAAGACGATTACGGACAGGGATACGATTCTCATCATGTGGGTGCTCTTTGGCCGTGACCTTCGTCTCCCATCATCCTACCGCTTTGCTGTCAGCCGGGAGACCGGTCGGCGGTGCAGGGCTGCAGCCCTGCCTGCTGCAGCATCCAAACCATCGGGCACCAGTTGGTAAAGGCCGATTGCAGCAGATTCAGGCCGGCAAATCCGGTCAGCGCCAGCCACCACGGCGAATGCAAGACCGCCAACGATACACTGGCCGTAATCACAACGCCTGCAATGCCTCGCAAACCTCGTTCAATCGTCATGACGCTGTCCCTTGTTCCGGAGTTGGTTGTCTCGAAGTGTCGCGTTCAGCGAACTGTCTAGGGGGACTGATGCGCGATACGCCTCGCAGGTTACAGAAGAACGGGATGTCGTCACGGCGGAACGTCACGACTACAATCGGCCACAAGATGGTAGGTAAAGCATCAGGCGACAAAAAAGCATCCCCCATAAAGGGCCGATTGACGTGACCTCACAATTTTCGGATGGCGTATTCCTTGTGCTCTTTGCCGCGATTGGGTTTCAGATCGGTTCGGGCGCGGTGGCGGCCGAGCCGGCTTACGCCGTGATTGTGTCCCGGGAGACGGCCGGGGACGGCGAGTGGAAGCGAGTGGTTGACGCGTTGGTGGCCAAGCACCGTGCGGCGGTAATCACGTATGGCGAGTCGGTCCAGGAGGCGAAGCCGGCGCTGGCCGAGCGGTTCCCGCGATACGCTTGCTTTGTGGCCAGGCCGGAGGAAGCCTCGCGGACGTTTGTGGGTCAAGTCCACCGGCTGACGCGCCAGTTGGACACCGATCCCTACACCGATTGCTTCTGGGGCATCCTGACCGGTTACGACGCCGCGAACGCGCTGCGAATCGCCAAACACAGCGATCCTCTGACGATCCGCAAGGTCGCGGCCGGTACCGAATTCGCCACACAGATGGTGGACGAAGGCGTTTGGTACTGTGAACTGAACCAGGGCAAAATGGTCAAAAAAGAATCCGGCCGGGACGCCACCGAGCAGCGTGCGCCGAGCGACACGACCAAGGCTCTTGTCGACACGCTGAACGCCTGGCACCCCGACCTGTTCATCACCTCCGGTCACGCCACGGAGCGGGATTGGCAGATCGGCTACGGCTACCGCAACGGCTCGTTCCGCTGCGCCGACGGACACCTGTTCGGAGTCGACACCCTCGACCAGCGGTTGGCGATCGAATCGCCCAATCCCAAGGTCTATTTGCCGATTGGCAACTGTCTGATGGGGAACATCGACCGCCGTGACTGCATGGCCTTGGCGTGGATGAACAGCGCAGGCGTGTATCAGATGCTGGGCTACACCGTACCGACTTGGTACGGCTACATGGGTTGGGGCGTGCTGGACTATTTTGTCGAGCAGCCCGGCCGGTACACGTTTACCGAGGCGTTCTTTGCCAACCATCACGCGTTGGTGCATCGGCTGGCGACGTACTGCCCCGAGTTCCTGGACCAACCCAGCGGCGACACGGGCCGGCCGGGTTTGCGTCCGGTGTTGAGCGACCAGGCCAAATCAGCCGGCCTGACGCCCGGTGATACGTTGGGATTGGTCTTCGACCGCGACGTGGTGGCTTTCTACGGCGATCCGGCGTGGCAGGCGCGGATGGCCGATCAACCCAAAGCCTACGAGCAGACACTGACGCAAACCGGCGACACGACGACCCTCGAAATCAGGCCCCGTCGCGGCGCGGACAGCTTTCAGCCGATCAACAACAATGGCTCACAGCGCGGCGGGCGCCCATTCGTCGCCTTTCTGCCGCACCGCGTGACCGACGTCCGCATCCTCGAAGGCGCGGACCTGAATCCGGTTGTCACGGACGACTTTATCCTCGTGCCCAACCCGCGCGTCTGCGATCCGGCCAAACGCTATCGAGTGGTCTTTCAGGCCAAGCCGCGGTAGGCTGCAGCGGTACTCGCAAAATGGGCTCAGACGTACAGAATTCAAAATTGGCGGGCCAAGCGGCAAGGATGGCTTTGTGTCATGTCCGCCAATTTTGAATTCTGTACGTCTGAGCCCTGCGCCGTGTGACATTTGTCGACCGCTTGGGAACTATGCTCATGGCGCGGTGGGCGTTTCTGTTGCCCGCCTTGGTGTCGATGTTTCGCCCGAAAGGGCGTATGTTGCACGTTATTTGAGGCGACCAAGCTACTTGGGGACCTAGCACCAAATGGGAAACTGCCGGTCTAACATTCGCTTTGACATGTCTTAGTTTCAAGCGATCGGATCCCAACGAATGAAGGAGTCAACGAATGGCGGAGGGTGAGCTATTCACGGATTTCCACATTCGTTGATCCCTTC
>CAZXYZ010000151.1:0-26810 GCA_964645045.1 uncultured Pirellulaceae bacterium
AAGATTAGGTGAAAGATTAGGTGAAAGATTAGGTGAAAGATTAGGTGAAAGATTATGGTGCTCTTCATCCCAACCATCTCAGAGTGGCCACTATCACAAATTCCTAAATGTTCAAGTTGTATCTGCGCGGCCGAGAATGGCAGCATGCTTGTTCCAGGATTGCGAGGTGGTAAATCATGCGTGTACTCGTTACGGGGGCGACGGGACTTGTGGGACGGGCGTTGTTATCGCGGCTGACGAGTCCGGTCGTGCTGTCGCGCAATCCGTCCAAAGCCGCCGCTGGATTGGGGCGCGACGACGTGAAAGTCGTTGCCTGGGATCCGCAGCGCGAGCCGGCGCCCGCGGAGGCGTTCGAAGGTGTTGACGCCGTCTTCCATTTGGCCGGCGAATCTGTCGCTCAGGGCCGCTGGACAGCGGACAAGAAGGCCCGCATACGCGACAGCCGCGTGGTTGGCACGCAGAATCTGGTGACGGCCATTACCAGTTTGGCTCGACCGCCTCGTGTCCTGATTTCCGCTTCAGCGGTGGGCTACTATGGCGACCGAGGCGACGAAGTCCTGGATGAGGCGGCTGGTCCGGGCAGCGATTTCCTGGCCGAGGTCAGCGTCGCCTGGGAGCGGGAGGCGCTGGCCGCGACCAGCGCGGGGGTCCGTGTCGTGAATCCGCGGATCGGGATCGTGTTGAGCAAGCACGGCGGTGCCCTGCCGAAAATGCTCACGCCATTCCGGCTGGGCTTAGGCAGCCCGCTGGGCAGTGGCCGGCAATGGATGCCTTGGATCCATCTCGACGATTTGATCGGCTTGCTGCTGATGGCCGCCGAACGCGAAGATCTTCAGGGGCCGATCAACGCGACCGCTCCTCATCCTGCGACGAATCGGGAGTTCACACAGACCCTCGGCCGAGCCCTCCACCGGCCGACGCTCTTGCCTGCTGTGCCTGCGGCGTTTTTGCGGTTGACACTAGGCGAGTTCGCCGGCGTGCTCCTGGCGTCGACACGGGCGATACCGGTTCGCGCACAAGCGGCCGGCTACACGTTTGAGCATCCGCATCTGGGCGACGCGCTGCGCGGCCTTGTGGAACCTGCTCTGCAAAGGTGCTGACCTTGTTGGAGTTCACGCTTTAGCGTGTCTTCTGTGGCGGGCCTGGCCCGCCTTGCACGCTAAAGCGTGAACTCCAACAAGGCCCGACACGGCGGAATTTCCGCAAGCCCGCACCTTTACAATGGGGCCCGCTGGCTTCAGCATTTAACGCGATGCTGCGTCAGGCCGCGACGCGATGCGTCCCGGCTGACCGCCTTCGTACGCACTGAATTCGGCCCAGACCGGCATGTGGTCGGACACTTCCAGGGCTTCTTCCATCGACAGATTATATTGCCGCATGAAGTCGAAGACGCCGGCTCGCCCCGTGAATTCGTTCGTCGCTTGACGCTGCAACACGATGTTATCCAACTGGGCCGTGCCGCGCGTATCGGTCGGCAGTCCGGAGACGACCCACATCATGCCGGAGACCTGGCCCAATTGGCCCAGGTGCTTGTCGTCGGCGTTCAGGTCGCCGATGACGACCACGTCGTCCTCGCGGCGGCCGTCATCTCGGACGACTCGGTAGACGTCGTCCAGAACGTTTAGCTCCAGCTCGGTCTGGTCGGGATCGGTGCGGATGTTGACCAGGGAAAAGGTGAAGGCTTGGTCAGCGGGCGGGCCACGGACGCGGAACCAACCGACCAACGGCTCGCGGCATAACAGATCGTCCGGGTCGGCAACGGTGTACAGTTGCGAGCGATCGACTTCGATGGTCGTCAGGTCGAAGATATAGGCGTACTGCTCCTTGTTGCCCGTTCGGCCCAAACGCGGCCCAATCACGTAATCGTAATGCCGATCCGCCGCATTGATGAACTCGACAAAGTTCGGCAGCAGATCCTCATCGGAGCACTGGATTTGTTGAACGGCGACGAGATCGAAACCGCGCACGATGCGGGCCAGGAGGTCCATCACGTGGGGCTTGGCCGCCTTGCTCTTGCCGAAGACCTGAATGTTAAACGAGGCGACACGGATGGTGCCGGTCGAGCGAACCGGGGGCGGGGCGAGCGGGTTGTTTTGAGCCGTCGTCTGCGTCGTCGCTTGTCCCCCGGGTGCCAACGGGACTCCTTCCAGACCGCGCGGGTCGTATTTCTGGAAGAAGAACCACCCCGCGGCGATCACCGCGGTGCCGAACAGAATCGTCGAAGTCTTTGGCACGAGCCTCTCCTTGGGCGGCAGCGAAGAATTGGACGTCGGTATCCTCGTGCTGGAGTCCGGGCCGAGTTGGCGCGCAGCGCCGCACTCGGCGGAGCGGGAGAATAGCCAGTCGCGCCAGCGGCGGCTAGATCAATTCCGCGGTTTGCGCGTCGCGTTACGTTCAGTTCGGGCCGGCGGAGTGAATCCCAACCCACGAAACAGTGCGGGGACGGGTACCCTGGCAGGAAGAACCGGTCCATTTTTCCCATCCGGAGATTTGACAACCGGCCGAATTGACCTAGTTTTCCATTGCCGGACAGGCGCGTCGCGCGCACGGTCTGGTTGGTGGTCCGCCGCTTCGGCGGCGATGGTTCCGGGAAGTGCAACGGTCTTGATAGTCTGAGAGAGAGGTGTGTATGTATCCGATAATCACGCCGGACGCCGCTGCGGCGGCCTTCGAGGTAGTTTGTCTGATGATCACGTCTCTGGCCGTTCTACTGAGTTACCTGTTCGGCGCACGTTGTTGATGCATTTCGTCCCTGGATAACGACTTGCGGTCCAGTGGCAAGGGAGGAGAAGCGTGTCGTACGCGTTCGATTTAGGAACTTTCGCGGCCGATCATTGGCCGGTTTGGCTTCTGACCCTCGTCTTGATCGTCGCCGCCGTCATTGATGCGATCCGCTTGCGGGTGCCCAACTGGCTTACCTTTCCCCTGGTCGCCGGCGGCTGGCTGTACAGCACGGCGACGTTTGGTTGGGAGGGGCTGGGCTGGAGCCTCTTCGGCACGGCAGTGGGGTTCGGATTACTGTTTCCGGCTCATGCGATTGGCGGCATGGGGGCAGGTGATGTCAAGTTATTCGCGGGAGTCGGGGCTTGGCTGCACGCCACTCAGACCCTGCACGCCTTTTGCGTTTCGGCCATCGTCGGCGGCTTGTTCGCCGTTCTGGTGGTGGCCTGGTGCGGCCAGTGGCGAAAGCATTGGCTGCAGTTCCAGATGATCTTCTTCGAAATCGTCACGATCCGTGACCCGCAGACGCTGTCCGCGATTGCCGCGGAGCGTAAGAGTTCGATGCAGTTGTTGCCTTACGGAATCAGCATCATGCTGGGCACGATCGTTTACTTGGGTTGGAGCGGTCAGTTGGTCTGAGCGAGGCAGGGATTGAAAGGCGGATGTTATGAACGAATTAGCTGCCCAGCCGACGGTGTGTCCGGAGACCGCGCCGGCGCCGCCGTTGCGGGCCGTCCGTCCGCGCGGATGTCCCGGTCGAAGACGGCGGGGTGCGGCGGTCGTCGAGTTCGCAATCGTGGTCCCGATCTTCACGTTGCTGGTCTTTGGAATGATCGAATTCGGCCGCATGGTGATGGTGCATCAACTGCTGGCGGGGGCGGCCCGCGAAGGGGCACGCCAAGCCATCGTAAATGGCGCGACGGCTGTGGAAGTAGAACAGACCGTTCGCAACTTCCTGACGGCGACTTCGATCGACGGACAGGAGGCATCGGTGACCGTGACACCCGATCCGGCGACGGCCCCCACGGGCACCACGGTGACGGTCGAAGCGGGCATCGCGTTTGAGAAGGCGAGCTGGCTACCCGCGCCGCACTTTCTCAAGCAGGTGACCTTGAACGCGGCGTCGGTCATGCGGCACGAATAGCAAAATATCCAGGATTTGGAGGAAACGACGATGCGGTCAACTGTCTTGATTATGGTCGCTGTGGGATGCGGCTTTGTCGCTTCGCTGGGGGCGTACCAGTACTTGCGGGCGGCTTCGGACAAAGAGCAAACGAAGAGCGTTCTGGTGGCGATCAAGGAGATCAACATCAACCAGCCCCTGAACGCGGAGAACGTCCGCGTGGAGCAATGGCCAAGCCGTCAGATTCCGCAAGGCTCGCTGAGCCAAGTGAAGCAGATCGACGCCAAATTCGCGCGCATCCGGCTCTATGCAGGCGAACCGATTCTGGCCGCCAAGGTCATGGATTGGAACGACGCCAGCAGCTCGTTGAAGGTCCCCAAAGGCTTCCGGGCCGTCTCGGTGAAAGTCACGATGGACTCGTCGGTTTCAACCCTGATTGATCCGGGGGACAAGGTGGACGTGATTGTCGTGATGAAACGTTCGCAAGACTCGCCCGCCATGTCCAAGACCATTTTGAAATCGGTACAGGTGTTCGCCGTCAATACGGAGATGGCCAAATCGCCAGACACGGACACGGAAAAGGCCCTGGAGGAGGTGCGGACGATCTCGCTGTTGCTGGATCCGGAAGGGGCGGAGCGATTGGCGATGGGGCAGGAGATCGGAACCGTTCGCTTGACGCTCCGCAGTCCTGATGATCCGCTGGTCGAAGATACTCCCGGCTGCTCGGTGGATAGGTTGTTTGGCCGTGGGACGGTCGCCGACATCGACGATCACCAAGGTGTGGACAGCGCACCGACATCCGTCGACAGTGCGACAACCCCCGCGCCGGCCCGCGGCGGCTGGTCGATGATCATTGAATCGCCCGAACGCACGGAGGGTTACTCCTTTGACGCGTCCGGCCAAACGCCGAAATTGGACTCGATCCGGTACAAGTCCGGTAATCAGCCGCCTTGGTCGGCAAAACCGACGGAGCCTGCGCAGCAGCAGGATTCGCCCCCCGCTCCGTCGGCACCCGGACTGCACGACGTGCCCCGGGCATTGCTCCCCACCTTGACGTGAGATTTCGTAGCGGCGGCATGGACGATTAGGCCGGTCGCAACGATCGAATCGAGGATGGCAGTCCGTCAAGGGCCTGTTAATCTTGAGGTACCGGTTGTGAGGGGGGGGTTCGGAACGGGGTGGCGACCGGTCCCATATTCAATCAGGATTGGCGCGGCCAGAGATCGAAATAGATAGACAACAGCGGCGGTTCGGAGCCCGGTGGCCTTGCGGCACGGTGCGCCGGGCGAATCGCTGGAAACCGACACGGATGACGCGGTTACTCATCAATCGACAATGCAAGGAAGTGCGCCGGTGCCTCGACAGCGATTGCCTGCAATTCTGTTAGCTGGCCGGATTCTGGTCCTGCTGGCCGTTATCGGCCCGACGGCCGCTGCAGCAGCCGAACCGGGTGCCGATTATCCGGCGCCGGAACTCCGTATTAGCAAGCCGGGGCAGCGGCTGGAGATGACGGTCAACACCAGCCAGGTTCTCAAGTTCCATAAAAAAATCCCCCGCTTGTTCGTGGCAGACCCAGGCGTTGTCCAGGCGACGCCGCTGGCCCCGGATCAAATCCAGATTGTGGCTCTCTCACCGGGTGTGACGCAGCTTAATCTGTGGGATGAACAGGAACAAATCACAACCTTGGACGTGATGGTCAGTCCCGACTCGAAGCAGCTACGTGAATTGCTGGAGAGCGAGTTTCCCGAGGCGACCTTGCGCGTGCGGCCGCTCGCCAAGAGCGTCTACATCACCGGGTACGTGCCACGCCCGGAAATGATGCATGAGATCACGACGCTCGCCCGGGACTATTACCGTGAGGTCATCAATGGCATCACCGTGGGGGGCGTCCATCAGGTGGCTTTGCACGTCAAGGTGATGGAAGTCTCGCGGACCAAACTGCGGCAATTGGGATTGGACTGGGAAATTGCGAGCAAGGACTTCATCCTGTCCCAAGGCGCGGGCGGCATCCTGGCGCAAACTCGCAACGAAACGGGCGACTTTCTCGTTCCTGGGATCGGCGGCGATACCGTCCGCTTGATGGTGGGAGATACCGCAAAATTCCTAGGTTACTTGCAGGCTTTGCGGCAGCAGAATCTGGTCAAGTTGCTGGCTGAACCGACGCTGCTCACGATCTCCGGACGGCCTGCCCGATTCGAGTCCGGCGGTGAGATTCCGGTCCCCGAAGGTCAAGGCCTGGGTACCTTTTCGATCGTGTACAAGAACGTGGGGACCACCGTCGATTTCGTGCCGATCGTCATGGGCAACGGAATCATCCGTTTAGAGGTGCATCCCGCGGTCACCGAACTCAATCCCGCCCTGGGAATCGAGGCCAATGGCGTGCGCATCCCGGGATTGACGAACCGCAGCGTGGACACGGCGGTCGAGTTGCAGGCGGGCCAGACGCTGGCGCTGGCGGGCTTGATCCAAACCCGAATTGAATCGACGAACAAGGGTATCCCGCTGTTGGGCGACCTGCCGTTTGTCGGCCGGGCGTTCTCCCGCGTGGAAGAGAAGTCGAACGAGGTGGAGTTGTTGATCATTGTCACGCCGGAACTCGTCGCACCGCTGAATCCGCACGAGGTGCCTCTGTGTGGGCCCGGCCAGGTGACCGTCAGTCCCAACGATAAAGAGCTGTACTCCTACGGCTATATCGAGGTCCCCAACTGCGCCGTGGCGGGCCCCGTTGCCGGAGCATGCGCCGGTTCGGTGCCGCCGGACACTAGCGCGGCGCAAGCGCCTGGCGGGATGACGATGTACGGGCCAGCCATCGGGCCCAATAACGGGCCATCCCGGCGGATCGAATCCGTACCCGCACCGCAGCCTTCCCCGCCGGCTGTTCCGAACAACGCGATTGTGCCGACGGGCCCGGATTCCGAGTCGCGTCCCGGTACGCCGTCCACGCCCGACGCGAGGGAAGCAAGCCAGCCCCCGCTGTACGGGCCGATCGGCTACGAACCTCTGCAGTAAGTTTGTTCGCCAAGCCACCGTTCGCAACCTAGACTTCTACGGGCTTAGGCTTCGTAAATTCTCTAGCGGATGCGAACGAGCACTATGAACCTTGTCTTACGAACGGTCATCGTCGAACGCGACAGCGCGCTGCGCAAGGAACTCAGAACCGCGCTCACCGGCATGGACATGGTCCGGCTGGATGCGGAATGTCCCGACTGCAGCGCCTTCTCGCTGGCGGGGGAACTGCCTGACGTCGTGTTGGTGGGCGTCGACTCGGATACCGATCGGGCGCTGGATCTGATCCACCGCTTGTCGCGCCACACGCCGCGCTGCGGAGTCTGTGCCGTCAGCCGTTCCAATGACGGCCAACTGGTGCTCCGCGCGATTCGGGCCGGGGCCAAGGAGTTCGTGACGCTTCCGGTCAGCAGTCGCGAGTTGAGCACCGCGCTCCGGTCGGCATTCGTGCGGGATGAAGTCTTGGGTTCCCGGCCGCATGCTTGCGTGACGATTGCGGTTGCGGGAGCTGCCGGGGGGGTTGGTTCCACCAGCTTGGCCGTCAACTTGGCGAGCATCCTGGCCGCGTCTCCGGATCGCTCCGTCGTGTTGGTCGACTTGGATGTGACGCTGGGGGATGCCGACGTGTACCTGGACATGAATCACGAGTACACCCTGGCGGACTTGACTCAGAACGTTGCGCGGCTGGACTTGGAGCTGCTGCGGCGGTCCCTGGCCCGGCACAAATCCGGCCTGTACCTACTGCCTCGGCCCACGGAGCTTAGCGATGCCGGCCTGGTGACAGAGGACGCCTTGCGGCGGGTTTTCCGGCTGCTCAAAACGTCTTATTCTCACGTGCTCGTCGATTTGTCGAAAGCTTACAGTCCGCTGGACATGGCGGCCTTGGAGTGCTGTGACGTGATCCTGCTGGTCACCCAGCTGGACCTGCCCTGCCTGCGCAACGTCGTGCGTCTGCTCCAATCGTTTCGCCCCGTTCCGGGCATGTTGGAAAAAGTCAAGTTGGTCGTCAACCGGACGATGCCGGACGGCAAGACGATCGGCCTGAAGCGGGCCGAGGAGATTGTCGGGCGCGAATTTTTCTGGCAGATTCCCAACGACTATCGCTTGATGGTCGAGGCCCGCAATAACGGCGTGCCCTTGGTCACCGAGGCCCCTAGGGCGGAAATCGCGCAGTCGTTGACGAGCATGGCCCGCGTCCTGGTCGGCGACGAGATGCCGGGTGTCAAGCCCGCAGGGCGGACCTCCGGCACCACACCGGTTCTCGGCAAGTGGTTCGGGTTCTGGTCGTCCACCGCGCCCAAGTCCAGTTCGCAGGTAGTCTAGTCACGCCCCCAGCGCCTGGTCCAAATCCTCGCGCAGGTCCTCGAAATCTTCCAGGCCGACAGACAGACGGATCAGGCCGTCGCTGATCCCGTGGGCTGCTCGGTCTGCGGCATCGTAGCTGGCGTGCGACATCGAAGCCGGCTGCCCGATCAGGGACTCGACCGCGCCCAGGCTGACCGCCAGCCGAAACAGCTTGGTGCCTTCCGCCACGCGTTTTGTCTGGGCGAAATCGCCGCGGGTTTCAAAGCTGAGCATCGCACCAAATCCGCCCTCCATTTGTCGGGATGCGACTTCATGGCCCGGATGGTTTGGCAAGCCCGGGTACAGCACCCGCCGGACGCGCGGATCCCCCGCCAGGAACTCTGCCAAACGCTGCGCTGTCCGGCATTGTTCACGCACCCGCAACTCCAGCGTCTTCAGGCCGCGGGCAACCAGGTAGGATTCGAAGGAACCCAGCGTGGCCCCGGTGGCGTTCTGGACAAAGTACAGCTGGCGGTACAATTCCTGATCCGCGACCACCAGCGCGCCGCCCAGCACATCGCTATGCCCGCCCAAGTACTTCGTCGCCGAGTGCATGACGATGTCCGCTCCGCACTCCAATGGCCGCGTCAACACCGGGGTGGCGAAGGTGTTGTCGATCCCCAACCGTGCTCCGTGGCGTTTGGCGATCTCTGCACAGGCGGCAATGTCCGTAATCGACAGCCGCGGATTGCCGGGGCTCTCAATCCACAGCAGCTTGGTCTCCGGCCGAATCGCCGCCTCGAATTTTGCCAGATCCGACGACGGAGCGAGCGTGACGCGAATCCCGGCCCGATCGACAATTTTGTGCAGCAGCCGGTAAGTCCCGCCGTAGATGTCTGCGCCGGCGACGATATGGTCGCCCGCCTGCAGCAACATGGTGACGCAGTGAATCGCGGCCATGCCGGACGAAAAAGCCAAAGCCGCACAACCGCCTTCGAGCGAGGCCAGCGTACGTTCCAAGTTCTTCCGCGTTGGATTCCCGCTCCGCGAGTAATCGAACTCGCCCCAAACACCGGCGCCGGGTTGGACGTACGTCGAGGCGACATGAATCGGCGGCACCACGGCCCCGGTCTGCGGATCGGGCTCGTTGCCGACGTGGATGGCTCGTGTGCGGAACTTCATCGGTTTCGGAAACTCAGGCATTGGTGATTACTCCTACGTCAACCCACCGGCCAACATCCCGCAAGCCGCAGCAATATCCCGGCCGCCGCTGTACCGGCGGGCAACAGGCACGCCAAGCTTCGCCGTCAGGGCATCGCGGAACGCTTCCAGCTCGTCGCGCGAGGGCGGCTGAAACCGGCCCGTCGGATCGTGTACGTCGATCAGATCAATCTTGATCGGCAGTCCCCGCGTTAGTTCGGCCAACATTTGGGCGTCCTCGTCGCGCGTATTGACGCCGGCCATCATGGTCCACGCCAAAATGACGCGCCGGCCCGTTACTGCGTGGTACGCCCGCAACGCTTCGATCAGCTCCCCGGTCGAGTACGCTTCTTCCACCGGCATCAACTGGCGGCGCCGCAGCGGATCCGCCGAGTTTAGCGAAACGACCAGACGATAGTGGTGCCGTTCCTGGGTGAAACGGCGAATGGCAGGCACGATGCCGACTGTCGAGATCGTGATGGCCTTGCCACTGATGGCCAGGCCAGACGATTCCGTGAGAATCCGCGCCGCTTGGATCACTCCGTCGTAGTTCAGCAGGGGTTCGCCCATGCCCATGAACACGACGCCACGCACAGGATAGGGCGAGTCGGCCCGGACTTTGAGCACCTGATCGACGATTTCCCACGCGGCCAGATTGCGGCGGAACCCCATCCGGCCCGTGGCACAAAACTCGCACCGCATCGCGCAGCCCACCTGAGAACTGACGCACACCACGTACTTGAGGTCATCCGGCCGGTGCAACAGCGGGATGCGCACCGTCTCAAACCGTTCGGGGCCATCACCGCGAAACAGATATTTGGCGAACCCGTCCTGCGGCGAAACCGTCTTCTCCAACAGCGTTAGGTTGGGATTGGAGGTCCGGCGGCGAACCTCGTCCAGCAACCCGGCCGAGATCCCTTCATCGGCTGCCGGAAGTGTGCCGCGTCGCATGACGGCCGCATGAATCTGCCGGGCCTGACGCGGCGTTAGGCCAACACACGCCAAGCGGTCGTGCAACTGATCGGTGGTAAGATCTTTCAGTACGATCGGCATAGCAGCAAGAAGGGGGTGTGAAATTGTGGCACGACCGCACTTGGCGTCAGCGGTCGCCAAACGGCAACAACATCAAACGTCCCGATTATACCGTTTGCCGTCCCGAACGGTATGCCGGCACCGTTCCGCATCGTCGGCTGGCCGCGGTTGCTGCCGACAAGCCCGCACCTCCAGTTGCGTCTCCTAGGCTCGCAGCTACACTTGCCGGAATGGAAATTGGGCCAACGGGTAAGTTCGTCTTGTCGCGAAGAGAGTCACCCAGTGGGAGCTATTGCTGACGCTTTCGTTGCTTATGCCCGGCCGTTGATGGATCAGACCGACGGGTCGATCGACGGAATAAACCGTGCGACGGCACTCGCTCAAATGTGCTGGACCTTGGCGATCTTGCCGGAGGAGCGGCGGGATGCGGCAATCGACAAGATGAAGCCTGCACTGTCGATGACGGATGAGCAGTTCGCTGAATTTCGGCAGCTCGTCATTCTTCCCATGATCCAGCGGCATCGCGAGATGTTCCCACAAATGCATGGGCGTTCAACAGAAACATCCAGCCCGGCCGATATCGTGTTTGCTCCGACGAAGAACTATCCGGGAACGGGTCGCAACGCTCCGTGTCCGTGTGGGAGTGGACGCAAATACAAGCGGTGTTGCGGCGTACGGAAATGAGGAGAACAGAACGATGCGGCAGAATTACCTCCCGAATCGCGACCCGTCATGGCGAGCACTTTGGCAGACCCTCCGCCTGCCTCTGTTCGTCCTCGCCGGTTTCTTGCCGGGAATCCTGCGCGCTCAACCCATCGAGATCGACGCGGTACTGCTGGCGCCGATCCAAGAAGTCGAAGTTCCGGCGCAAGAGGCCGGATTGCTGCAGCGGGTGGTGGGCGCCGAGGGCGCGCTGGTCAAGCAGGGCGACCTGCTGGCTCAGATCGAGGACACCGATGCCAGTCTGCAACACAAACGGGCCGAAATCGAACTTGATAACGCTCGGCGGAACGCGGGTAACGATGTCAAGGTGCGGGTGGCGAGCAAGTCGGCCGAAGTTGCTCAAGCGGAGTTGCAGCGTGGCTTGGAGTCGCAGATCCGGTATCCGAAAAGCGTTTCGGAAACGGAAATCGACCGGCTGCGGCTGACCGCCGAGCACGCCAAATTGCAGGTCGAACAGGCGAAATACGAACTGGAGACGGCGCAGCTCGCCCTCCGCGTCCAGGAGAACCAACTGCAGCAGGCGGCGCGGCAAGTCGAGCGGCGCAGGATCGCAGCGCCGGTTTCCGGCCGAGTCGTCCAGATCTTCCGCCAGCCGGGTGAGTGGGTCGAACCGGGACAGGCCATCGCGCGCGTTCTCCGGATCGATCGGTTGAAGGCCGTCGGGTCGCTGGACGGCGGACGGCTGGGAAGCGATCCGACCGGGCGGGCTGTCACCCTGCGTGTCGAACTACCGCAGCGCGGACCGGTCGAGTTCCCGGGCCGCGTGACATTCGTCCATTCCGAAGTCAACCCGGTGAATGGGCAGCTGGATTTTTGGGCCGAAATCGAGAATCCCGATCTGCAACTTCGTCCCGGCTGGCGCGCCTCGCTCAAGATCCTGGACGAACCGGCGGGGCGGTAGGCGGGATTACTCAACAACCGGAGATTCGGCGGGGACGTCCCTTAACGTAACCCAAAACGTATGCTTCGGTTTACCATCGGCTGGTGGAGGACCCTCAAACCGTTGGCGATGCCGGGTCTGACAGTCTTTTTTCAAACACCCCATCCTGGCAGACCGCCGCGAATTCCTCGGAGAAATCGGGAGGCGGGTCGGTCGGCGGCCAGAACAATTCCTTGCGGATGTCTCTGACCACTTGACGGGCGATCTCGTCGGCGGCGGCCAGCTGATCGTTGGTCCACTGGGCCATGCAGAACTCGACCTTGTCGACGTCTTTGGGCAGCAGCACGTAGCCCAGTTGCACCGGACCGGTGATACCCAGGCTCCGCGCCAGGTGCCGATACAAGGGCAACTGCAAGTCGGTCCATTCATCGCCCCGCTGATGGGCCTTCTCCGGCGTTTTTGGCGTATCGGACGACTTGTAGTCCAAGATGGCCCGCTGGCCCGTTTCGCGATGGACGTCGATGCGGTCGATGCGCCCCCGCAGGATCATCGGTTGGCCGTCGACATCCAAAACGGCGTCGGTGTGCTCGCGCCCCTCGCCCTCGGTGCTTTCGATCATCCAGCCGGCCGCGGCCCGCTCGGCTTGCTTGTCGGCAAAGCCGTCCAGACGCAGCCGAAGCTGCTCTAACTGGACTTGCACGGAGGCCAGGGTGTGCCGGCCGAATTGGGTTGCCGTTCCCTGCCGCAAGAGTTCGCGCAGATGCTGGCGGATTTCGTCCGGATCCGTCGAATCGCGGCAGGGACCAAGGCCGAATTGCCGCAACACCTCGTGAACCAGCGAGCCGAACGCTCCGCCGTCCAGCTCTTCGGCCCGATCGTCGCTGGACTGCAGCTTGAGGACGCGCCGCAAATAAAAGCGATACGGACAGGCCAGGTAGTCCCGGAAGGCCGTTACCGGCAACTCGCCGATGGGTTCGGCCAGCTTCGCCGGCCGCGGCACGACAAAACCGGATTCGCTCCGGCCCGGCGTCAAACGGCCGGCCAACGGCGGCAATTCCTGCCGGGCCGGCGGCTCGGAAAAAAAACGCAAGGCCCGCTGCGCGATCTGGTCCCGTTCGGTGGCGAACAACAGGCGGCTCGGGGACAGCGGATCTCCTTGACTGTCATGGCGGGCCACAATCAGGTCCAACTCCCGTCCGCTGGCCGACAGAACGCTCAGCGCATAGGCATCGCGCGCATAACGGCGAGCATTGTCTTGCAGGCCCAAGCGGCTGCGGAGCGCATTCGGCAGGAAGGCATCGGCGTTGACCGAGGACGGCACATAGCCTTCGTTAAAGCTGCACACAACCAATGCGGAGGCGTCGTCCAGCGGCAGTTCGAGCCAGCCCAGTAACTCGATCGCTTCAGGATCGAACGGCGACGAGACGGTGGCCATACGGATCTGCCGCAAGGTCAACTGGATGGCCGTCGCCGCGTCAACTGTGGGCCTGAGCGCCGGCGGCAGGGCTTCCACGGAGGCCAGCGCCTCGTGAATCTGCCCAAAAACCTCCAAGCAAACGCGGTCCGGCTCATCCTGCCGATTCCACGCTCGCGCGCCGTACACCTGCAACAATAACTTTCGGACGGCTTCGTTCCACTGGTCCCAGGGGCGAGCGTCGCCAGCGAACGGTGCCAACAGGATTTCGGCCCGCTCAACCACCTGCCGCACGGGACTGGTGCGGGCATCGTCTCCCAGCCAATCTCCGCTAAGCCGCGCTTGCAAGTGACTGCTGTAGTAGTCGTCCAGCCGCTCCAGCCAGCCGGCGGCAGCCTGGCCGCCTTCGGTCCAAGCGGACATGTCCGGATGACGCACCAAGGCGGCGAATTCCGCGTACCGGCGGGTGCGGAGGTAAGCCTCGACCGCCGACAACAGCCGGTAAGGAGCGGTCTCCGAACTGGCCTTACCCACGGCCGGCCGCGCGGCGATCCCGCATTCCGCCAATTGCCGCGAGACATACGGCGTGATCTTTTCGTCGGCCAATCCGATGGTGATCTCGTCGGCCCGGTATCGGCCGTTCAAGGCGGCCAGGGACCGCGCCACCATGTCGGCGACTTCGGCCGGACCATCGACCAAATGGACCCGATCGGCGTCCAACGGAATGCGGACCGCCGGCCAGGCTTCCGGCACCAGGCAACCATCGTCATCGAACCGGTTGGCCCACTCGTCCGGCGCGTGGACCAGCACGGTAACGCGTTCGGCCACCTGCTCCAGCATCTGCCGGAGCGTCTGCGGCATGTCGACCGCGCCGAGCACGACGATGTCCCGATCGAGCTGGCATTCCCGATCTTTGATCGCCACCAGGCGGGCCGTTTGAACGTCCCACAACTGCAACGAGTCCAGCGTTGCCAGATAGGCTGTCTGCAACGCGCGCAGCGTCGCCCACCGATCGAATTCCCCGAACGTTTCCAATTCCCGCCCGCGATCGGCCACGTCGCGAAAGTCCAGGCCGTCCGCCGCCAGTTCTGTATGGAGTTGCCCGACGGATTGACCCAAGTCGATCCAGCCGACGACATCGTCCGCCGCGGCTGGGGCGGCGACGACGCGGAGCAAGCCCGTGGGGTCTGCGTGCCGCAGGACGTGTGCCCAGGCCAGTTGCTGCGTGAGAGGACTGGCAAAAGGACGTTTGGCCCGATACATATGCTCGGGCAATTGGCCTACCGTCTCCAGGGTCGGAGGCGACAGCAGCAGACCTCGATCCTGCGCGCCTTCGACCAGAATCTCCAGCAGTCGCCGCGCCGCCCGCCGCCCTGGCAAGACGACAATCGCGTTGCTCATATCGGCCTGGGAACCACGCTGATACCGGCGGATCAGGTAGTCTGCCGCTGACGTTAGGGCAGGTTGGGTAAAGCCGAGAAAATGACGGGCAAGGGACATTTTTTGGAAAGAATTGGAGTTGAGTCAGAAAAAATTTCACTCGGGACGCGGCGAGAGCTTCGGCACCGAATCTAGCCGATGGACCGAACTCTTGTGCAAATCGGCAGTTATCGCGAAGTTCGCGCCGTGATTGTGGTTTTGGCACATCGTCTGCATTGATCTTGACACGTCAGACACAACTCATCAACCGAGACAACTGGAAACAAAGGAGTGTGCCATGCTCGTACTCACGCGGAAATTGCAAGAGAAAATCCACATCGGCGAAAACATCACGATCACCGTCGTGCGGATTCAAGGTAACACGGTGCGGGTGGGGATTGAAGCCCCCGGAGACGTGCGCGTCGTGCGTGGCGAGGTGATCGCGAGAGACGAGGCCGAGATGGCCGCTGCCGACGCCGAGCCAGGTGCCATTACCGCCAGCGACACAACGGTTGTCCTCCGTCGCAAACCGCCTTTGGCGCGCATCACGGCTAACAAAGCGCGTCTGCGTTTGGCGGTGACGGACGGCAGGCCCTCGGTGCAGTCCCCACTTCGCGATGCCTGTGCCTCGACGCGTCCCAACCCGGCGTTGACGTGCTGAGGCTGACAACGCCGCCGGATTCTCGCAAGTTCCTTCCCGTGGCCGACTCGACTGCCTGTGAAGACTCCGGAGACGCGGCTCCCGTCAGATCAGCGCACCGTCGCACCGGGGCGCGATGGCAACTGCGCTGTGCCTACAGGATCAACGCTTGACGACAGGGAATCGTCTGCCTCCGGCGTGTAGACAGGAATGCCCTCGTCTTTCCTCTTTTGCCGGCGGACGCGTTTGTCCTCCGCCTTGCGTTTTTTGTTCATCTCGCGCTGCCGCTTGGCATAAGTGTTTTGGTCTTTGCCCACATGTTGCCCCTTTCTGCTGATAACGTCCAGTCGCACTCGCTTTGGTAACAGCGAACCGCGAGCACGAATCGCCGCTGCGGGCCGATGCCGCCGTGGTTCGAGAGAAAAACCTAGCCAGCCGTCCAGGACGG
The DNA here is from genome assembly GCA_964645045.1 of uncultured Pirellulaceae bacterium. Taxonomy (GTDB): domain Bacteria; phylum Planctomycetota; class Planctomycetia; order Pirellulales; family Pirellulaceae; genus Anammoximicrobium. The sequence goes on from CAZXYZ010000151.1 coordinate 15,891, forward strand.
ACGGGGGCAAAGATTCCGGTGTCAAGAACACGACCGACGTGCCAGCCGTGTCACACCGGAAAGCAGAATTTCAAAATCACGGGAAAGGGCACGAATAACGGTGAGCGGTTAGTAGCGTCCGCCGCCTCTGTGTCCGCCGCCACCACCGCCGCCGCCAAATCCTCGGCGCGGTTCGCGAGGCTTGGCCTCGTTCACCTTCATTGCCCGCCCGTCGTGCTCGGTGCCATCCAGGCCCTGGATTGCGGCTGCCGCATCCGCGTCACTGCCCATCTCCACGAACCCGAAGCCCTTGCTCCGGCCCGTGTCGCGGTCCATGATCACCTCGGCGCTGACGACGTTTCCGAACTGGCCACACAACTGCTCCAAGTCGGAACTGCTGACATTGTACCCCAAATTCCCACAGTACAACTTCTTACCCACCGTCGAACTCCTGCGACAAGAGAATGACCTGTTGTCAGGTCCGAGAACAAACGGCCTTCGAACTGGCCTCACTGGCGGGACAGGCGAAAGAGACGACCGAGAGATACTCGATGGAGTGACGCTGGGTACTCGTTCGACGTGCCAACCGAACGTCATCGTACTCCTTTAACCCGCTCTTGTACACACGAACCCGGAAAAAAGCCGCCGTCCAGCGGTGCCTCAACGAACCGAGAGGCGGGGTGATCCCTGGTGACATGGCTCTCCAGTGCAGTTCCGCTTGCCACCGAATACCTCGCAGCACGACAAGGCGCTGGGGAGGCACGCTACGGGAAATCGCGTGCGTTCAGTCTTTCAACAGTTTCTCGCTCAGAATCGCCGCAATATGCTCGTTGTATCCGCCGGTGGTAGTGCGGGGAGCGATCCAGTTGGCGTAGTCAAATTCAGGATACTTCAGCCGTCGGCCTGGTCGCCGGTGGTAATCGAAAAAATCGCGAACCTTAGCCGCGAGTTCCTCCGTTTCGTATTGGCCCAAATCCACATCGGCAGGAATTTGACCCGCGCTGCCGTTCGGCGCCCCGACCGCGTCTGTCCGCATGTCGCTCAATAATTGGCCCATGCCGCACCCGACGTACACATGAAACTGCCTCGGATCCAAGACGGCATTCAGCTCAGGCCCGCCGCCGTAATCGGCTACCGAAACATTTTCGCGTGTCGCAATCACTCGCCCGGGCAACGCGACCGAAAGACGAACGTTTGATTCCGGATCAAACTGTCTCAATAGTTCAATAAGCGTTCTGACTTGCATAACTGTCCACCCGCGACTCAATTCAGGGCCAATCGATGCGAACCGCTGAGGTTGTTCGGCTTCGGTTTCGCGACCATCGACGGTAGCCTGGACCAGGCACCCCTGTAAAGGTGTCAAATAGTTTGGAGTCCACGCTTTGGCGTGTCGGCGGTGGGCTCCGCCCGCCCGGGCAGCCTAAAGGCTGTACTCCAACTGAATCGTCTGTTAGCTTTTCTTGAGAAATCCGACCTTTACAGAGGTGCCTGGACCAGGACACGCTGTATTCTATCGTGCCGACGGTGCCGTGGCGAGTCTCGCGGGCAACTTGGCCGTCATCAAGCTGTCATCGAATTTGCCCATGCGTCATCAAAAGCGCAGCGGAAATTCGTCAGATCGTTCAGCCTCGCTTTTGCCAAATCGCACAAAAGTCGATAAGATACTGATGGTTGTGCGAAATCTGCGGCCGGGACGGTGCGCTGGCACGGTCGTTGCATTCTTCGCTATCATCGGCGAGTCGTCAACGACAGAGCGCGTGGCCAGGCAGACCAGTTGGAAGGATGGATGCAAGGAAGGGCCGTCCAGTGCCGGGTGGCGCGGAGGCAAATGGGGGCTGATTTTCAAAAGGGGACAGAGAGATGAGAACCGTACTGACCGTGATGACGGTGTTGGCAGCCGCCGCGCTGGGCCTGGCTCCGGCGGGAGACGGATCGGCGGTCGTTCTTGGGCAAGACAAAGCGGCGGGCACTCAAATCTTGGGAGGCGGCGTGGTCCTTGGGAGTGGCGACAAGAAGGCGGAGGCCAAGCAGCCCGTGTTGCGGAGCACGGCCGAGAAACGCCGCTGGCTCCGCGAACAATTGTCCAATGGCGTGAAGGACAAACGGGAACTGCTGGTATTGCAGGGCAAGGTCGACCAATTGACGCCCAAGCAGGTCGACGTCCTGACCAACGCCGTCCTGGCTCAGCAGCTGCCAGGGAACGATCCGCAGCAGCAAGCGCAACAGCAGCTGCAACAGTTCGATCAGGAGCAACAGCAATTACTGCAGCAGGCCAATCAGGAAGTGGCCCGACTTCAGTTCTTGCGCCAGACGTTGGAGAATGAACTGTGGCTGCGTAATGCCGGCTACGGTGTCGGTTACATGCCGGTCGTGACTTGGCTGCCCGAAGGCACCTGGTTCGGCGCCGGTGCGAACATCTCGCCCGACGGACGCTACGTCCAAGTGAATGCCAATCCGTACTACTCCAGCGTGGGCCCCGTGTACACGTACAACCTGAACAACGGGGCGACGCGAAGCTGGATGCCGCAATCCGGTTACGAATCGAGCAATCGGCCCCAGGGCTCGCCCGGCTTCAGCCACGCCGATACCTACGGCGGTATCCCCGCAAGGCAGCAGGCGCAAGGCGCTCCCGCAGCGCAGCCCCGAGTCTGGCACGACGGCATTCGCACCCGCGTCGGGCCGTGAGACGCGATTCGTGTTTTCGTTTAACCCGGAGCTAACGGCGACGGCGATGGTGTTCTACAGATGCCGTTGGCTTGGGTTACCTTACGGCGCAAGATTGAACCGCGGCCGCCGGCTGGCAATCAGTTCGGACTCATACGCCCGCCGCATTTCTTTGTTGCGGGCGCCGGAATCCGGGTCGAATGCGTGCAGTTCGACCGTGACGCCATCGGCCCCCGCCTGCCACAGGTACCGGGCCAGCGACTTGCGGTCGGAGTGGTCCAGGTGCTTCGTCACGCGGGCCCGCAGGTTCTCCGATTCCCCGATATACAGATAGCCGCTGGCGTCGCGGAAAAGGTAGATGCCGGGCGTGTCGGGAACCAGCGTTGGGTCGTTCCCGATGTCTTTCGCCGCCAGCGTGATGACTTGTTTCCTCCAATCCGCAACGCGGGCAACCAGTTCGGGACGCAGCTGGCGGGCTTTCCGTAAACTCAACGCGGCTTTGCGTAACGCATACGCCGACGCGTCAGGCGTTACGCTGTGAGCGATCCGGTCGAATTCGCGCCGCAGGTCCGGGTCGCACAGCACCCGATCGATCGACAGCTGGTGCTGGTCATACATCTGCCGCGCCGCGATCTCGGCGGCATGGGCATCGTCTTCGTGCCGGATCGTCGCCCGCCTGGTCACTTTGGCGTCCAGTTGACCCGCTTTGCGCAGATTTAGCAGCATCCAATTGAGTTCCGCCTCGCCGGCATCGGGCAAGCGGCTGCGGCAACGTGTGACAAACGCCTTGTTGAGGTCGTCCCTGACGAGCACTTCGTCGGAACTCCACCCATCGTGGACTTCGACGAATGCCTGCTGGACAACATCGGCCCAAACCGCGCGATCCGGCTGCTCGCCGCCACGACCCGCCTGCGGCGCTGCAGCGGCCACGATAACGGTCAGAACGAGCGTCAAACCGGGATCACCGCCAAGCCGGCAAAAGGCTTGGCTCGCAGTGAACCGCCGCATGGATTTCATCGCCTGGCCCTCCTCCTGGGAACGAAGGCCCGTATTCTGTACAATTGCCGGCGGCGCCGCAATTCGTGGGGAACTGATCCGGGACCGTCGGCAACGAAAAAATGGACGTACGAAACATCGAACAAGTCGCCGCGTTTACCACCAAGGACGGTTCGGAAATCCGCGAATTGCTGGCCCACCGCAACTCGTGCATCCGCAACCAAAGTCTGGCCGAAGCGCGCCTGACGGCCGGCGGCACCACCACCCTGCATTACCACCCGAAGACCGAGGAGATCTACTACATCCTGGCGGGCACAGGACGCATGCAAATCGGCGTCGAGACCCGCGACGTGGGTCCCGGCGACGCCATCGCCATCCCGCCTGGTGCGACTCATCAGATTCGCAATACGGGCGAAGGCACGTTGCGATTCTTGTGCTGCTGCGCGCCCGCCTACGAACACGAGGATACGGTTCTGACAGACGAATCGTGCGACTGAGCGGTTTGGTGCTAGCAGCGTGGACTGTCGTTGGCACAACTCGACGAACCTGCTAAAGTTCGCGTGCCGGGACTTGGGAACCTGGGAACGTGACGGCTACGATCGCGAGGTTGCGGTCAACATGAGCAAACTCACTCGATACGTCGTGAGCGAACTGTTGAAGGTCTTCCTGGTCACGCTGACCGGAATGACCTTCTTGATGTTGGTCGTCGGGTTGGCACAGGAGGCCATTCGTCAGGGATTGGGCCCCATGCCCGTCTTACGGCTGATCCCGTATGCGATTCCCAATGCATTGCGGTTTGCCGTGCCGGGAACGATCCTGTTCGCCACTTGCAGCGTCTATGGCCGGATGGCAGCCGCCAACGAAATCACGGCCATCAAGTCGTTGGGGATTTCCCCGCTGGTCGTCGTCAAACCGGCTTGGCTGCTGGCCTTTTTCATCAGCCTCGTGGCCGTTTGGATGAACGACCTGGCGGTGACCTGGGGCCAGCAAGGGATGCGGCGCGTGATCTTGCACTCGGTCGAGCAAATTGCCTACGGCATGTTGCGGACTCAGCGGTCGTACAGCTGCAACCGGTTTTCGATCAACGTCAAGCGGGTCGACGGCCGCATCCTGGTCCTGCCGACGATCTGTATTCAATCCAAAGACGGCTCGCCGCCCACGGTGCTGACGGCTCAGGAAGCGGAATTGAAGTCCGATCCGGAACAAAACGTGCTAAGTCTCCGGTTGACCAACGGACGAGTGACCGTCGGCGAGCGCGCAAATATGATCTTTCCCGATACCATTGAACCGCAGATTCCGTTGAGCGAAGCGTCCCGGACGGGCGACGCGTCGGGCAGCCCGTCCCAGTGTCCGCTGTGGCGAATCGGCGGCGAGATCCGGCAGCAAGAAGCCCAGATCGAAAGCTTGCGGCAGGAGCTGGCGGCCGACGCCGCCTGCCAACTGCTGACTGGCGATTTCGCGAGTTTGACCCATGAATCGTGGGCCGCAAAGCTGAGCCGGGTCCACGATGCCGTGATCCGCATCCACCGGCTGGAGACGGAACCCTGGCGGCGATGGGCCAACGGCTTCAGCTGCCTGTTTTTCGTCATGATCGGCGCCCCATTGGCGATCCGCATGCGGAACGCCGATATTTGGTCCAGTTTCGCCGTTTGTTTCTTGCCGATCCTGCTCCTCTACTACCCGCTGCTAGCCCTGGGCGTGGACCGCGCCAAGGCCGGCGAATTGCCGCCGTATTCCGTCTGGCTGGGCAACGTCATTCTGGCGGCAGTGGGGCTGTGGACCTTACGCAAAGTACTGCGGTATTGACACCGGATGGCAAAACCGTTTGGCACAGGCGCTTGACGGAAACCGTCGGCTCGGTTAATCTGAGACAATCGTTAAATGTTTTTGCTGCGGTTCCCGATACGCAGCGGTGGAAGTGTTGGCTAGGCGGAACTCTTTTTGCGAAGAACACCGATCATGAATGCGATCCTGTCCCTACGCTCGCTGCTGCTGTTGGCCGACGATGGCCCGTAGGGGAGATCGCGTACCGAAACGTTGGATCTATCGCCCCGAGGGCTGGTAACTCGGGGCTTTTTTGTTTTTTGGGGAGATCGTTATGACCGACGTACGACCGATTCGGATTTTTGATACGACTTTGCGTGACGGCGAGCAATCGCCCGGTGCGAGCATGAACTTGCAGGAGAAGCTCGAGATCGCGCAAGCCTTGGTGGACCTGGGCGTGGACATTATCGAGGCCGGCTTTCCAATCGCGTCGCCGGGCGATTTCGCCGCCGTCAGCGAGGTAGCCAAAACGGTCCGCGGAGCGACGGTGTGCGGTTTGGCCCGCTGCAACGAAGCGGACATCGATCGGGCTTGGGAGGCGCTCAAGTATGCCGCCCGGCCGCGCATCCACGTGTTCCTGGCGACCAGTGCGATCCACCGCGAATTCAAGCTGCGGATGACTCGCGAGGAGATCGTCCAGCGGGCCGTGGCCGGCGTGCAACGCGCCGTCCAGTACTGCGACGATGTCGAGTTTTCGCCGGAGGACGCCGCCCGCACGGAACACGACTTCCTGTGCCAGGTTGTCGAGGCCGCGATTGCGGCCGGAGCCACCACCGTGAATATCCCGGACACGGTGGGTTACGCTACGCCGGCGGAAATGGGCGCCCGCATCGCCATGCTGAAGAACCGGGTACCCAACATCGACCAGGCGGTGATCAGCGTCCATTGCCACAACGATTTGGGACTGGCCGTCGCCAACAGCTTGGCGGCCGTGGAACACGGGGCCGGCCAGATCGAATGTACGATCAACGGCATCGGCGAACGGGCCGGCAATTGCTCGCTGGAAGAAATCGTGATGGCGATGAAGACGCGGCACGATCACTTCGGCTGCGACACCCGGATCAACACGCAACGCCTCGTACCGACCAGCCGCCTGGTCTCGTCCATCACGGGAATCCAGGTCCAGCGGAACAAGGCCATCGTCGGCCGCAACGCGTTTGCCCACGAAGCCGGCATCCACCAGGACGGGATGCTCAAAGAACGCACGACCTACGAAATCATGCGTCCCGAGGACGTCGGCTTTTCCCGCACCGATCTGGTGTTGGGCAAGCACAGCGGACGCGCCGCACTGAACGACCGCGTCAAAGCACTCGGCTTCCACTTGACCGGCGAACAACTGCAAGCGTTGTTCGAAGAATTCAAGCAACTGGCGGACAAGAAGAAGGAAATCTACGACGGCGATATTGTGGCGTTGATCGACCAGCAACTGCTCGGCGTGCAAAGCGGCGAGTGGCGGTTGATGGCGTTCGATGCCTCCAGCGGAACCGGACGCACGCCGCGCGCCAAATTGACGTTGGGCCGCGGCGGGCAGGAATTTACCGAGGAGCTGTCCACCGGTGATGGCCCCATCGATGCGGCGTTCTTTGTGGTCGAGAAGATCACCGGCATCAAGCTCAGCTGCCGCGCCTTCGAGGCCCGCAGCACTTCGATCGGCCGCGACGCTCAAGCCGAAGCCACGCTGGAGGTCGAGCACCAGGGCGCAATGTATCGCGGCCGTGGGGTGTCGACCGACACGGTCGAGGCCACGATCAAGGCCATTCTGAACGCTGCCAACCGGATCACGATGGCCAATCAGTAAATCGAGACCGTTTGGCACGGCGCCTGCATCACTTCGTCCAAGGAAGGAAAACTGCCCGAGTTTCGAGCAAAGTTTTCACAAGGCCGGGATTTGGCCTTGTAAAAATTTCAAATTCGGGCGACAGTTGCGGCCCTTGACCCCAGTTCCACCGTTCATCGAATCCAAGGAGGGAGCCGATGATCACCCTGCACGCCCTTGCCCTGCTAGCTGCCGTGTCCGCGCCGAGCCAGCCGGTTCTGCTGGACTTTTATGCCCCCTGGTGCGGCCCGTGCCGATCCATGGAGCCGACGATCCGTCGGTTGGCCGCCGACGGCTATCCCGTGCGGATGGTGAACGTGGATCAAGAATCCGCGTTGGCCCGCCAGTTCCGCGTCGACAGCGTCCCCACCTACGTCTTGGTCGTCGACGGCCGGGAAGCCGGTCGCTCGCTCGGACCAACGTCGTACGGGCAGTTGGCCGGGATGTTCGCCGCCGCCAAGCCGGCCGTGGCGGCCGCGCCAGCTGTCCAACCCACCGCCGCCCGCCAAACACCGCCGGCGCCAACGCCGTCCCCGGCCGCTGGGGCCGAAGATCCGCGGGCTCGTGCCATGGCCGCAACCGTGCGTTTGTGCATCGAAGACGCGGGCGGGCGATCCTTTGGCACGGGCACGATCATCGACGTCTACGAAGGCGAGGCGCTGGTGATGACTTGCGGGCATCTGTTCCGCGAATCCCAGGGCCGGGGCCCGATGGCGGTCGATATTTTTCCAGCGGGAGCCTCGAATCCCGCGCAGGGACAAGTGCTTGCGCTGTTGATGTACGACCTGGAGCAGGACGTGGCGCTACTGGCCGTCCGCCCCAATTGCCCCGTGACGCCCGCTCCCGTCGCCCCCGCGAACTATCAGCCGCGGCCCGGCGATCGGGTGTTCAGCATTGGTTGCGATCAAGGGGCCGCGCCCAGTCTGCGCGAGAGTCAAGTTACGGCGTTGAACAAGTACAAAGGCCCGCCCAACATCGAGTCGGCGGGCCAGCCCGTCATCGGCCGCAGCGGCGGCGGCCTGTTTTCGGCCGAAGGATATTTGATCGGCATCTGCAACCTGGCAGATCCCCAGGATAACGAAGGCATTTACGCGGCTTTGCCCCTGCTGCACGCGAATCTGGACAAAATCGGCCAGTCCCGGATCTATCAGCGCGGCGCGGCGCTGAACGGCGTCGCCGGGGCGGCGGCCGGCCCCGCTCTGCCGCAGATGCCGCCGCAGATGCCGCCCGGTCCCATGGACGGCCGAAACCTCGGACCCGCTGCGGGCCTGCAAGCGAATCCTGCGCCATTGGTGGCTACCGCGGCGGAAGCCGCCATCGGGGCCGCGGTGATCGACGAAGACATGGAGATCCTCTGCCTCGTCCGCTCGAAGCAGAACCCCCAGGGACGCATTCAAACGATCTACTTGGACCGGCCCTCGCGGTCGTTGCTGGATCGCTTGACGCAAGAATCCCAGCCGGCGCGGTCCGGCGAGCCGGTGATGCTGCAGGCTTCCCGAAACGTCGCTCCGCCGCCGCGCACCGACATCCAGAGCAGCGGACCCGTGATGCGTGGTCAACCGTATTGATTATTGGCCGCCCCGGTAACACACCACCGCTCGGCGTGGGTCTCCTGACCCCGCCGAAACCGCCGACCGAAGGTCTCCTGCCCATCTTCGGATGAGGAATTCATCGCCTCGAAACGGCGCTAGGGGCCGACCCGGTAACACACCACCGTCGTGTCGCCCCGAATGTACAACCGGCCGTTGGCGAGCGTCGGTTGTTGCGGCCGGCCCAATTTGATCCCCAACGCGACGCGGCCGAGTTCCCGGTACCCGTCCCGGCTGGCCTCGGCCATCACGAGTTCGTCCTGCTTGGTCAGCGCAAAGATCAAACCGTCGGCGATCACGAGGTTTTGATCTTTGGTCCAATCTTCACTGTCCTGCCTCCACAGCAGACTTCCGTCCGCAAGATTGGTGCAGTGCAGAAAGCCGATCCGCTGGTTCCCCCCAAACCCGAACACGGCGTCGTCGTGGATGGCGACCGTGTTGTACATGTTGGTCTGTAGTTCCGTGCTGCGATACAACTCGCGGTACGCGATCTTGCCGTCGGCAACCTCCATCTGCAGGCACGCGGAAAAGTTGCGGTCCTTGCCCTCGCCGCCACAAACGAACAGCCGCGAACCGACGGCGACCGGCGTGCTGATCAGGCCGATGTTGATCTCGGCCGGATAGTGATATCGCCAGAGGATTTCCCCCGTGGCGGCATGAACCCCCAACAGTTCGCGGGTCCCGTAGGTCCCCACGATCACCTGCGGGATCCCGGCGACGACTTGATAGGTCAAGGAAGCCGGCGCGGCAAGTTCCCGCTCTTTTTCCGACTCGCACACCGTCGCCCAGCGCAGCGCGCCGGTCAGCTTGTCGAGGGCCACCAGAACGACGCGCTGGGGGTTGTCCGCGCCCACGAACAACGTATCGCCGGCCACCAGCGGAGTTGATCCTTCGGTGCCCCAGAACGTCTCGTCGGCGCGCCAAACTTCCGTGCCGTCCGTCTTCAAACACACGATCGGACACCGCATGTCCCAGACGTCGCGGGCGATGGCGTAGGGGATGAAATAGACGCGGTCCCCGTCAACGACCGGCGACGTGGTCGGGCCCCACTCGAAATGCCGGTTGGGTTTCGGCAGCAGCAGGTGTTTCCAACGCGTTGTGCCCGTGGCCGGGTCAAGGCATACCGCCCACTGCTGCTCGTCCGTTTCCGCGGCGGTGAAAGCCAGTCCGTTGGCTTCGACGACCGCGCTCTTGCCAAAGCCCACCTCGACTCGCCACAGTTCCTGCGGACCCTTGGCAGGCCACTGCCGCAGCAGTCCCTGGGCTTGGTACACGCTGTTGCCGTGGTTGGGCAGGAACCGCGGCAGGTCCGTATTCTGCGGCTCGTCGGCGGCCGGCAGGAAACTCGAACTAACAAAGGACACCAGCCCTGCGGCGGCCAGCAGTGCCGCCGGGACGATACGCGAGCGAGTCGTCTGCTTCATGTCGGTGTGCTCCCCATCATGTGGTTTTCCGCCTAGGCAGCCTTCTTTGGGCCCTTGGGCGCCAAGATCTGTACCGCTTTCTTGATGTCCGAAACACGCACAAAGACGACCCCTTCGGAATGGTCGGAACTGCCGTAGGCATATTCGATATTGATCTTGGCGCGGGCCAGCTTGCCGGCGATCTCCGCGAGTTTGCCCGGTTTGTCCGGCAGGTCGAGCGCCAAGACGTCCGTTTCCACGACCAGCATGCCATGCTCGCCCAGCACGTGAATCGCTTTGCGGGCATCCGTCACCACCAATCGCACCACCGCATGATCGACCGTGTCCGAGATCGACAGGCCGCGGATGTTGATGTCATGGTCAGCCAGCGTTCTGCACATTTTGGCCAACACGCCGGGCTTGTTTTCCAGGAAGATCGACAATTGTTTCTCGATCATCGGACCACCTCGCAGTAAAAATTAGGTTAGTGCCATCGCTGGCGATTCACAAAGCTGCCGACTCTCGGCGGATCAGTCTATATCATCATAGCCTCAGCCGGTACCTACGGACCAGGGATAGGGTCGATTTTCAAAACTAGCCTGGATTCCCACGGCCCGGAGTCCGCCTAAGTGTTTTGCTTCGGAAAAGG
>CAZXYZ010000152.1:0-26755 GCA_964645045.1 uncultured Pirellulaceae bacterium
CCCGAGGGTCACGCCCGTTCCGAAACTGCGGGCGATTCCCGTGCCGGCCCCAACGCCCCCATCTTCCCTCAGCGACGAGCGACTCCAGCGTATCCTCAAGGTCACCAACCGCGTCGAGATCGTCCTGGACCACGTTGTTTACGCGTTTCACGAAACGAACGCGATACCAGTACTCTCCGCCCTCCAACTTAGGCTCGGATTCGACGCGTCCCATTTCGAGAGTCGAACGGAGAGTAACGCTGTCACCTTTCTTGAAATAGGGCTCCTCCACGTCGAGATCTCCTTCGAATCCAAAAGCGGCATGCGTTCAGGGAAACGATTCCTAATCTGTCAACGCCCAACTACGAACCGCACAGGCTGCTCCAGGATCCGCCAACTGTCAACTACCGACCGGAAGGTCCACAAAGTTGCTGCATCCGCCGATAGACGACCCACCCCGGACGATGCGTCGGTTCTCTCGAAGTCTTGCCTCAACCTCCCTCTCGTCGTGTCGCCATGGCCCCTCCTTTGTTTTCTTCTGAAGCAGGCTCTTCCGGGGCTCATCGGGATCCATCAAGTCATAAACCTCAGCTGGAATCGTTCTCGCCAATCCCGCCACTATCTGCATCCGTAGGCGACTGATCATCGCTCCACCACCTGTAATCACGGTTCTCACCGGCTTGACTCGATGCTTGCGGCAGAAATCTCGGCAAGCCACAACGACCTGTTCCGCGAACGCATCCACCTGCTCATCGATGGCCGGCCGTTCTTTCTTGGAACCGAGAACGAACATACCACCCACCGGATTCTCCACGGCCGATTCTGTCCCGCTGTAGAGCTGTCGCTTAGCATCCTCCCAAATCTTGGGCGGACTGCTCGCAATCACGTCCCTGACCGCCTTGGAGAACACCTTCAGAACCGCGTGATCTAGTTCGCGGATTCCTATCCGATTCGATTCCTGTATCACATCGGGCTTGTTGAAGTCCTCAATATCACCAGCGTCAACCTCAAACTGCACCAAGCCAAAATCTGACGTGAAGGAGCCGATGTCTATCAGCAGCAGGGCATATTTCAAGTTGCCGGGTCTCTTGGCGATGGCGATGGCTCGCAGCTTGTCAAACAGCCCACCCTGGTCTTTCTCAAACATCAGCTGATAGCTTGGCTCCCAGCCGTGCGTTTTGCTACGTCGCCAGGCAGCATTCCTGCCGCGAGTCAGTACCGCAAAGATATTGGCCTCGGGCTCGAAGATGCAGGATCTGTTCGGAGCGGCAGCAATGTCGGCGTCGCCCAAGATCTTGAGTATCCGCAGTTGACAGTCAGAGCCGGGTCCAAATTTGGGGATACATACGCGAACTGGCAGACCCTGAAGTTGGGGCTCGATTCGCCCAACGTAGGCAACAAGCTCCCGAAAAAAATTGGCCCCCACCGTCCCATATTCGGAGGCCATTTTTTTGCCCGAGAATAAGTCACTCTTCCAGTTCTGGTAGACTGCCACGTTGTGTCCCGGCGACTGGCTCAGAGCGTCCATCCCGATCAGCCAGGCATCCTTGCCACGGCGAGTTACCCTCGCGACAGTCGATGGAATGCAGAAACTGTAGGACTCCTCCGGGTGGCCAGTTTCGATTAGGCGTGTCGCGCCGTTCCAGTCCTCGCGAACCGCTACTTTCGTGTATGAACTACCGAAATCGATGCACAAGAGTCTTTCCATGGAATCGCCCTCACCACGGGTGTTTCAGGCTGCAACCGCACGAACGACCGCCCTTACCAGCACCACCATGTCACTATCCTCACCGAGGCGTCTTCCAGGCTTGACAATTTCCACTTCCTCGCCTGGAAGCAATTCGGCCTCTACGCCCTCATGCATCCGGGATTGGAACGACGCTTTTTCACCCACAACCCCCAACGGCCGGACACCGAGGTTGAACATCGCTACTTCCAGCGAATCCACGAGCGATTTTCCTCGTTCAGCGTTCTCCAAAGCGTGAAGCACACGCTCGATCACTTCTTTCTTGCCCAAATATCGTTCATAATCCGCCGAACGCCCAGCGGTCGCACCAGCGCCAGTAGGTCGCGTGGGCAGCGAGCGCAAGAAACTGTGCGTGATGTCGTACAGTTCGACTCCCCGAATCAACGCAAAGACCACTCCGCTCGGAGACGATGGGTCCTCTTCGGTCCGGCGCAACGCTGCCGTGGCGACCTCGACCGAGGCTCGCTTCAATTCCGCCGACGCTCTGCTGTTCTGTTGGCCGTGTCCCTCGAAGGCGGCGACGTGGAGGCGAAGCGCGGACAATCCGACGGCAGCGCCAGATGAGTCCTCGTTCGCCGTGGCAAGACGTGACTCGCACATTGCGGCATACGCAGTGACAACTTCGTTGAAGCTCTCTTCCTCGTCACCGGCCTTCTTGGAAGGTGGCCGATTGCCCGCGAAGAACAGGGCCAAGCATTCCGCTAACCGGATTGCCTGATCTGGTGAATGCAGTGCGGTCGAGATGATTTCCCTCCTTCCGGCCTTGTTCCGCAGCAGGTATTCAAGCATTGCCGAGTTGCCCCAGTCCGACGGAACACGCAAAAAACAGCGGAACAGAATCTGCTCCCGACTGATTAGCCCGACAGGGCGTTCTCCCATCGTCAGGATTGCGGTCCACAATTGTTGATAATCCGCAACCGCATCGATTTCGACGGCGAGATCTAGCACCGGCAGTTTGTACGCCTCGTCGAGTCGCTTAGTTATCCAGGATTGGAGGTCGGCTTTTGCGATGAAACGCCGGTCATGCAAAGCAAACAAGACCGGCTTCTTCCGGCACTGAAAGACGAATGGTTGCCAGTCAACCGTTCCCGGCTTGATGGCCGGTAGTTTCTTTGCAATCACCAGCAACAGATCGGAATCGGCAAGCTTCGACAACCCGTCGTAGATCTGTGACCATTCGCGGAGGGCACAGCATGGGCATTTGTCCGTGGCGGTGCCCCAGCTTTCTATTGCCTTGCGCAGTAGATCGAGCACGTCAATAATCGGAGTATCTTTTGCGTCCGCCTGTATGGTTCGGACAGCGCTGCTGTAATCCTCGCGGAATTGGGCGACATTTGACTTGGCGTTGAACTTGGAGACGACTTTTGCCAGACGTTCGCTCCAGCCTATGTTGCTCATCGGCTATCACCTTCTCAATCTTCACGTGTATGCAAGGCCCAGCGCCGTCGGCGCTTCCGCACCAGCTGCGTCGCTGTCCGCTGAATGTGGAAAGTTCGGATCGCCGTGTGCGTCCCAGCTGCAAATTGTACCAGCCGACACAGCCAGCAGGGCCGCTGCCGCGCGGGGACGGACGTAGCCTTGGCTTTTGAACACGTTGGTTACCTCCGGTTCTGATGCCAGCCACCTACCACTGGTGGGAATCCATAAAACCTACCAACGGCTACGAAGATGTGCAATCTGGCGAGCAGGCGAAAGCGAGCAGGCGAAAGCGCTTGCCGAGAAAGCGTGCTGGGCGTCGGCCAGGGCGGTGGCGCCAACTGACATCGACCAAAACGGTGCATGCCAGAATCATAGCGAAGGTGGGGGTTACGTGGGTGAGTGCCTGCATTGCTAGGTCAAGATCGACTCGCGTATCACTCGCTCAATTTCCTGCGACGAAATTCGGCCTTGCGGAGTATCGCGTGTCACGATCAACGTGCCACGCTGCCCGTCACCCTCTTCGTGGGGCAAAATGTCATGATCTCGATACCAACGTTGCTTCGCGTCCCATCGGGCTCGGAAGGCCGGAACGTCAGGCGATCAGTCGATGTGTCATCATGACAAAATTGTCGGACCTCGCAGTTTTGTCCGCCACGAAGTCGAATTCCTCGTACAATCGCATGGCTCGACCGTTCTGCTCATGCACGTACAGCAGGAGCAGTGGCGAGCCGGTATCGACCGCCACATCCCGCGCCTCGGCAATCAGGTGTCCAAGGATCTGGTGCGAGTACCGCGGCGGATCATTGGCAGGTTGGCCTCGAAACCTGGCATCTACGGCCAACTGCGGGATGATCAGGAGGTTGGCATACTGGCCCGAAGGGGGCGGCCAGCGGCGGCGCGTTCTGCCCAGCGAGCCGAAACCGACGAGCTGATCGTCACTTTCTCGGCGGTACAGCCAGACTTGGCTCCCGGGTTGAGTGAGCGACTTCTCCACACCGCTACCACAAATCCACTCGGCGGCCGCCAGGGACCACGGTTCATCGCCACAGAAGAAGTCCGCGAACAGCTCGCGGTCTTCCAGGGCGAACGGAACGGCATAAAGTGGCTGCGGCATGTCGAGTGACTCAACAACGATTTCTCACCGGAGGCCGAGTCACCTCGATGCGAGACGGGGGCCGGTTTAACGCGGCCTGCAATGCTTCCGCCTCAGTCGCTGACATCACTTGGTCTTCCTGGACACGATCGATCGCCTCCAGGATCCGCTGGACCTCGACACCCGGCCACAGGACCGTCGGTGACACGTTCAATGCACTTGCCAATTTCATGATCGTCTTCTTCTGCGGGCGACAGTTCCGGTTCAGCATATTTGAGATGGCCGGTTGCCCCACGCCGATTCGTTCCGCCAGTTCTTCTCGCGTAATGCAACGTTCTTCCATCAGCTTTCGCAGTCGCTGGGCAAAGCTGGCCTCCTCCTCGTCCATCTGCTTGACGATGCCTTGAAGCCTCGGTTCGACCGCCGCGGCTTCAGCTTCCGATTCCGCCAAGTCCATGCCGTATTCGCCTTTGTGCGGGTTGCGAAACAGGGCATCGGCAATGGTCGATAGCGCCATTTGCCGCTGTTCTTCGCTCGTTAGAGGCTCTTCGAGCACCCGAAACATATCGCAAACGGCCTGCTGGACCTCGTCACTGCATTCCAAGTACGCACGCAGGAATTCCTGCTCCTCCGCGGTGCCGCGCAAGAATTGACGCAGCAGGTCCAAGTGCTCCTGCGGAGCGGAGAATTCGGATATCAAGGTTGTAGCCATGACAAATCCTGACACCATTTTCGTTGGTGCCAGACGCGAAACCTGTTATCGGCCTATTTATCACAATCTTATCACTAAAAGTTACAGAGGCAAGGGCTGGAAGCGGAACGTAGTACGGAATTCCGCCAATGGTAAGTGTTTCCGCTTGGGTTCAAATCGCGCCGCGCTTGCCGGTTTCGCCCGGATCGAGCCGGCATTCGCCAACGGCCAGCGTGTGCGATGAACCGTCTGTCATGCCCTCACCGCAGCACCTGCAACAGGTTGTTGTACTGGTCCGTCCACGGCGGCAGGGGGCGATCTACGGAAATGGTGCGGGCGAGTTCCCGGATCGGCGACCGCTCCAGGAGCTGACGGTTGCGGGTCAGCAGCATCCACTGCGAAGACGTTACGGACAAACCCATCTCGTCCGCCCATTTGACATCAGTACCGATTTCAGGCCACGCCAGGAACACCTCGTCCAATTCGAGGTGCTGCGCCATCGCGGTCGCCACGGGAACAAGATCGACATACCGGCTGCTGATGTGAACGGCGATCACTCCGTCGGCACGCAGGTGCCGCAGGTAGATGGAAAACGCCTCGACCGTCAGCAGATGGACGGGAATCGCATCGCCGCTGAACGCATCCAACACCAGCACGTCCAGTTGCTGGGATGGTTCTCTTTCCAGCGACAGGCGGGCGTCGCCGGCCACGATATCGACGGTGGCCAAACTCTGCGGGAGGAAGCTGAAGTATTCCCGCGCCAGCCGGATCACGTCCGCGTCGATTTCGTAGAAGCGGAAATAGTCGCCCTTCCTCCCGTAGGCCGCCAAGGTGCCGACGCCCAATCCGACCACGCCCACCCGCAACGGCGCCGCACCGCGGACCGCGGTCAACGCGCGGCCCACGCCACTGTCTTCCGTATAGTACGTCGTTGGCCGGCCGCGCATCGCCGGCAACGTGTGTTCGAAGCCGTGCAAAGTGCGTCCGTGGTACAAGGCCAAGCCCCGCCACTCGGGCTTTTCCGGGTAGCGTTCCTTGACGGACATCACGCCGTAGAAATTCCGCACCCGCAACAAGCCGCCTTCGCGGTCCCAAGCTTCCCACTGCCCCCAAACGAGGATGGCGGACACGGCCACGGCTAGCGTCAGCGCCACGCCGCGCAACAGCGCGGAGATCTTGGGAAACCAGTGCCTGCGTGCCTCGTCGGCAAACACATACAACGCCAGGCCGAATCCCATCACCAGGCTCAGGTTCAGCTCCAAGTACGACGAGAACACCAGCGGACTGACCAAGGCCACCAACACGCCGCCCAACGCGCCGCCCGCAGACACGGCCAGATAGAACGACGTCAGCCGTTCGGGCGCGGGTTTCCGCTGGACCAGTTCGCCATGGCAGACCATGCACAACAAGAACAAAATCAGGAGATAGACAGTCGCCTCGACGACAATATTTTGCGTCAGGACAAGCCATAGCCGATCGAGTCCGAACGAAAGAAAGACTTCGTTCAAGTACCGCAGCAGCACCAGGTAGCTGGCGGCCAGGATCGCCAGCATTGCGGCGGCCGCGAACCACCGCCGCACGTACCAACGTTCCTTCTCGAAGCACAGGATGAACGTCATCAGGTACAACGCCAGCGGCACGATCCACAACAGCGGAACCACCGCCACGTTCTGGCACACGTGTGTGGTGATCGACATCAGTAGCACCGAACCCAGGGCGGGCAGGAGAATCCACCACACCCAGCGGTACTTGGCGGGCGCCGAATCCTTGCCGTGGACCGCCGCGCGGGACGCACGTTGATCCGCTGCGCCGGGCAGCGGAATCCCCCTCAACCGTAGAGCGAGCACGCCGCACAGCACCGCGTAACCGCCAAAGGCCGCCGACCAAATCGCACCCTGGCGGTTGGTGGTCAGCAAGGGCTCGACGACGAACGGATAACTGATCAAACCGGCCAGCGAGCCGAAATTCGATAGGGCGTACAAGCGGTACGGGGACCGCTCGGCATACACCGCCGCGAACCAAGACTGCACCAGGGGCGACGTGGCCGCCAACAACAGATACGGCAACCCCACGTATCGAGTCAGCAACAGCAGAATCCGCCCTACCGGGTGCGTACCATCGGCGGGCTGCCAAGTCGCGCCGGGCGTGATGGGCAGCAACAAGAGAGCCAGTGCGGAGAGCGTTAGATGGATGACCAACTGGCGCGGCACGGGCTGGACCCGGGACAAGCCGTGCGCGTAGGCGTATCCGGCTAGCAGGACCGTCTGAAAGAACAGCAGGCACGTCGTCCAGACGGCGGGGCTGCCACCGAACCAAGGCAGAATCATCTTGCTGAACAACGGCTGGACTTGGAACAGCAAGAAAGCGCCCAGCAAGACGGTTGCGGCAAACCAAATTGAAAGGCCGGCAGCAGACCTGTCTTTCATGGCGAACTCCCGGGTCTCGAATCGCGCTTCTCTTGCAACAGCATACGCGGTAGACTGTTAGAGGCAAAGGGGAAGCAACGACGATGACGGACTACCGCTATTTTGAGACTCAGGAACGAGACGGCGTGCAGATTATCTACCTAACCGACGTGGGGACGGACCGGAATGCCGTGGCGGAGCAAGGCCGAGAACTTCTCCAATTTGCCGAACAGAACAAGCCGGCCCGGTTGCTCGTTAGCTTCCGCGGCGTGCGGCAGTTGTCGTCGCTGGCCGTAGGCAAATTGCTGATGCTGGTCAAGGCGGTCAAAGCGCAGGGCGGCCGCGTCGAGTGCTGCGGGGCGGCCGAGGGGTTCCAAGAAGTTCTGGGGATGCTGGGCCGGTCGCTGCCCTTCGATCATGCCGACAAGCCAGAAACCGACGTGATCGAGATTCTGCGAAAGGGATAAGGCGGCATTGCCACCCAAGGGAGTCATTCCAATGAGTCTGGTTACGCTGCAACCACCTGCTGCCTGTCGTTTTGCCCTGCCTCCCGAACCAGTCCTGCCGCTGACGGTG
This sequence comes from uncultured Pirellulaceae bacterium, assembly GCA_964645045.1. Taxonomy (GTDB): domain Bacteria; phylum Planctomycetota; class Planctomycetia; order Pirellulales; family Pirellulaceae; genus Anammoximicrobium. The sequence goes on from CAZXYZ010000152.1 coordinate 7,911, forward strand.
CCGCAGTTTCACGCCATGATTGGCGCCGGGGCATTGGAAAGCGGTGCCCCGATCGAATTGCTCGAAGGCTGGCTGGTAACGAAGATGATCAAGAACCCTCCCCACTCCGCTTCAACGTCCAAGACGCGTCGCCAACTTAGCATGCTCGTTCCGGACGGTTGGTCGGTGGATTCCCAAGAACCGGTGACGACAGCGGACAGCGAGCCGGAACCGGACGTGTCCGTGATTCGCGGTCTGCGCGAAGCGTACATCGAGCGTCACCCGGGTCCGGAGGAAGTCGGGCTGCTGGTCGAAGTTGCCGACGCGTCCCTGAATCGGGACCGCGGTTGGAAGAAACGGATCTACGCCACCGCGGGAATCCCGGTTTACTGGATCGTCAACCTCGTCGACCGACAAATCGAAGTTTTCACGGGGCCGTCCGGCCCGGATGATCGGCCGGATTACGAGACACGCGAGATCTTCTCAGCTGGTCACGAAGTCCCCGTTGTGCTCGACGGCCGCGAAGTCGGACGGATTGCGGTTCGAGAACTATTGCCGTGATCGGAGACGTGGCTGTTCCAGACCGGGGCGCTGACGCGGCCCCGTTCGCCTCATGTCCGCAAGGTCCACCCGTCGGGGAGCACCGCCTCTTTGAGCACGATGGGAATGCCGTCGCGGATCATGCAGGTATCGTTGTCGCCGTCGCTGTTTTCGACCTGGCGTTCGTTCACGATCCGCACGTCGCGTCCGATGCGGCAGTTCTTGTCGACAATCGCACCTTCGATCACGCAACCGGCCCCGATGCCCATTGGCGGCCGCCCGGTCGTTCGATTCTGCTCCGAGTCGAACGCACCCTCGTAGAAGTCATCGCCCATCAAAATCGTGTTCCGGATGGTCGCCTGGGGACCGATGATACTGCGTAAGCCAATAATGCTGTTCTCGATCACCGCACCATCGCCAATCCGGCAACCATCGGCGATGAAGCTGGAGCGGATCGTGGCCCCCTCGATTTGGGACGGCGGCAGGTAGCGGGCCCGCGAATAAACGGGAGCTTCGGGGCAATTCAGTTGATACGGCGAATCGGCGTGTACCAGGCTCAAATTGGCGTCATAAAACGCCTTGATCGTCCCAATGTCCTCCCAGTAATCGTCGAACATGTGGACGTGGACGTGCTTGGTGTCGATGGACTGGGGAAAGATCTCCTTGCCAAAATCCTGGTACTGCGTGTTCTTCATCAGATCCACGAGCAGATCGCGTTTGAACAGGTAGATCCCCATGTTGGCCAGGCAGTCGCGCCCGTCAGCCGGGAGGCCCTGTTTCTGCATCCACTCGGGTTCCAGGCGAACCGTCTTCAGCTGCTCCTCCGTCTTCGGTTTCTCGACGAATCCGGTCACTCGCCCCGTCGTGTCGGTACGCATGATCCCCAGCCCGCTGGCCGCACTGCTGGACACCCGCAGTCCGGCGATCGTCACGTCGGCCTTTTGTTCCTCGTGGGTCCGGAGCAGTTCGCGGTAATCCATGCGGTACAGTTGGTCGCCCGACAGGATCAAGACGTAGTCGACGCCCAACTGCTGGAGATAACGCACGTTTTTGCGCACGGCGTCGGCGGTGCCCTGGTACCAGTCGGTGCCTTCGTCCATCGTTTGCTGAGCAGCCAGCAATTCCACGAAACCGCCGCTGAAGGGGTCGAACCGGTACGTCTGGCGGATGTGGCGGTGCAAGCTGACGGACAGGAATTGCGTCAAGACATAGATTCGATTCACGCCGCTGTTTAGGCAATTGGACAGCGGGATATCGATCAAGCGGTACTTACCTGCCAGAGGCACGGCGGGCTTGGCACGGTACTTGGTCAATGGAAACAGACGCGTCCCCCGACCACCACCGAGCACGAACGAAATGACGTTTTTCATGGCGATCTCCCAAGCGGTTTCCTGGATGTGGCCTCGACGACCGCCCTAGAATAACAGGTTCCCGGGAACTTCGGGAGGGGGAGCCGCCGCAAGACGCCGGCGCAGAAAAAAAGTGGCGTAAGCTTCCAGCTTGCGATTCGCACTACCTCGCAAGCTGGAAGCTTACGCCACTTTGAATGCTCCTGGAATTGTCTCGTCGATCCTTACCGCTGGTCGTAGTGTACGATTAAATTGCCGTTGCCGCAGAAGACGACTTCGACCTCAAATCCACAACACCAGCGGTACAGCACGCGAGCGCGTCCCAGCAGGCCGCGGCGAATATCCACTTGTGGGGCATCCACGCAACAAGCCGGAATGCAGACGGGAACCTCAACCGCACACTGGCAACACGACCCGTCGGGGACCGCCAGCACCGTCTGAATCGGGGGCGCACACAGACAATCCCCCTTTCGCGGCGGGCGGCGGTGGTCCCGATATGCGATCCGCCGTTGTTGCGGGCAGCCGCACGCCGGACCACAGGGGAGTTCCCCTTTTTGTACGGGCGGCATGAACATGCTCTGGGCCGCTTCATCCGGCACCGGCGGGAGGATTTCCAGGGGAGGTTGCTGAGCCGCCACCCAGGGCACTTTCCGCACAACGCTTGGTTCGCCCATCTGCCACGGTTCGGCAGCCATGCCAACCGGAGGCGGCAACGATTCCCAGCCGGCTACCCGGCGTTGATCACGCGGCTCCGCCGTCGCTGGAATTGCCAACACGGCCAGGGCAAGGCCGGCCGAAACCGCAAGAACAAGGCGACGTGTCTTGGACATTTTTCCCCCCCCCGTTGACGACCAACCGCGTGAAACCCCAAGGCATTATGTTTGCGGGGAATCCCATCGTCAACGCAAATAGGGCACACAGCAAACCTGTGACGCAAAAAAACCCGGTCTCGAATCGAGACCGGGTTCGGAGATACCGACTATCCGCCTCCCGTTCGCGGACCACTCGAAGGCCGGCGACTGGAGAACGGGCTGGTCGTGCTACTCTTTCGCTGCCGCTTTCTTCGCTTCCTTCTTTTCACCCTTGGCCGGCTTCTTGGCCTTTTCCTTCGCCCACACCTTCATTTCGTCGAGCGTCACCGCCTTGTCCTTGTCTTTGTCCATCTCGGCGAACTGCGCCTCGCGCTCTTTGATCGATTCTTCCTTGATCGCCCGGCCCTTGAATTCGTCGAAGTCCAGCTTTTTGTCGCCGTTCTTATCCATCTTCGCAAAGCGGTCTTCCATGGAGACCTTCTTCGCCTCGCCCTTCTTCTCGCCCCCTTCCTTCTTCTTCGCCCCTTCGGCAGCCCAGGCCGAACCGGCGAGACTCACGGCGAACACCGCCACCAGCAACATCGAAAGCAGCTTCATCATGTGGGACTCCTTGAACAGAAACGTGGAAAACACAACGGCCAGACGACGGCCTGGCATACGATAACGATGCGCGACATGCCACCTTTATTGGCTCGACCTGCGCCATCGGGTAATTACGCCATGCCAGCGCCGCCAAGTCGACGGGCACACTCCCCCGCGGACATTACCACCCATGTTAGCAATTGGCAGGACGCTTGGGAACTTGGGCAAACCAAAAAAAATTCTGCCGCTGGAAAAATTTCCGCAGGCTAGTGCGTTGTCGGGTCGAAATCTTGGGGGTAGCCGCGGTCGCCAGACCGCGGGAATCCCGCACTCTGGCGAGTGCGGCTACCCGAAAATTAAGCTTGGACGACGCACTACCGCTTCCGGCCCAGCATTCTGTCCAAGGCGTCCGAAGTCTGATAGATCAGCGATTCGGGGTAGTGGGCGAAGGGATGGAAGTACTCGAAAGTGAGGTAGCCGCGGTAGCCGGCTTGGTCGAGTGCTTCGATCACGGCAGGCCAATTGGTCGTGCCGTCCAACAGCGGGCGGAATGAGTACAGATTGAACTCGTGCGTCCGCTTGTCGTATTCCTTGAAGTGGATGTTCTTGATTCGCTTGCCCAGGATCGGGATCCAGTGCTCGGGGAACTGGTACTGCATGATGTTGCCCGTGTCAAAGTGGACCTGGACATGCGGGCTGTGGAAGCCGTCCACGAAGTCGACCATCTCTTGTGGGCTGAACAGATAGCCGCTGGCAAAAATGTTCTCGATATTCAGGTAAACGCCCGCTTTTTCCGCTTCAGGCAGCAACTGCCGCACAGCGTCTTTCGCGCGCTGGTCGCAGACGTCGTTCGGCACCGGTTCGACATTTTCCAGCCAAGGGACGTAGACGGCGCCGGGAACCACCAGCAGGTTCTCGGTTCCCAACAGGTTTGCCGCCTGAATCATCTTGCGGGCCAGTTCGAGCCCCTTCTGACGCCGCTCGGGGTCGTTATGCGTCAAGCTGTACGGCCAGAACAGAAACGAGCAGACCCCACTGATCGCGATGCCGGTTTGGCGGGCCAACTCGCCGATCGCGCGAATCTCGTCGGCGGGCGATTCGGCCGAGAACTCGCCCTCCAGGTTGAAATTGATCTCCACGGCCTCGAATCCGGCATCTTTGGCCAACTGAAAGCACTCTTTCAGCGACATCCGGTCCGGATATGGAAAGGCCCAAAGGTTGATGGATTTCTTCATGTCATAGCGGCGCGGCTCGGGTTTGGCCTTGGCCGCCGGCGCCGGTTGCGGTTCGGCGACTTCTCCAGCCAGTCCTTGCACCCCCGGGCTAACGCCACGGGGCTCGCCGATCAACTGCGGTTCGATGGCTTGTTCGCCTGCCAGCCCCTGGCGACCTAAGAACGCCGCTCCAAACGCTGCCGAATAGGCCAACCATTCGCGGCGGCCGAAATGGGAATCGCGAGCGTTGTTACGCTCCGGCGGGCTGTCGTGCGTCGTCGTGTTCATGCTGGCTCCTTGAAAGACGGACTCTATTCGCCTAACAATTTCCGCAGGTGAAAGTGATATTTCCCCAATTTGCCGCCATAGTTGCCCGCGCTGATCGCCACTACGTCGTCGCCGGCAGCGGCGCGCATCGCCGCGGCCATGGCGGCCCCGACCGCTTGCTCGCTGACGCCGTCGATCACGACTTCGTAGGCGCAGTTCGCTTTCGGGTGCAGCTTGGATTCGACGCGGCCGCGCAACGTGGGGCAGAAGGGATCCGAGGTCGAAGCCGGCAAGCCTTTGTAACGCGAGCCTACTTTGCTGCCGCTTCGCGCCACGCCGCCGGGAAAAGGCGCGATCACGCCCTCCACGCTCGATATCGCCTCGACCGCGCGCCGGGCGGCCCCTAAACCAACTTCCTTGCTCCGGGACTGGATAATAACATTCCCGCCGCCAACGCCCTTGGCAACACCCAAGTCCTCCTGCACCAGGAACTCGCCGTCCATGACCGGGACGCGCCAGTAGCGTCTGCCATCGACCAGTTTGCTCTTTTGGTAGCCGTCACCAAAGAACCGCAGGTGCTTGCCCAGGGCGATGCGTTTTTCGGCTGCCCGCATGCCGTCGTAGACCGCCGTCGAGGGGCACGTCATCAGGCACTGGCCCGTCCGGTTGGGAACCGCCTTGGCCAGGGCATCCTGCGAAAAGCCGAAAATCAGAATCGCGGCTCCCGGACGCCCGTCGGGAGTCTCGTCGCGCGACAGCCGCCGCTCGACGCCCGCTTCGGCGTCGCACGCAATGACCGACGAACTGTATCCCGTGACCTCCCGGGCGGCCGCGTCCAGCCAATACTCGTCATGCGCCGTCACCAGCAGACGCGTGTAGCTCATGCCGAACGCTTCGGCGAACGTGTCATCGACAAAAGTGGATCCCAGATTCAAGCTGCGGCTCCGCTGCGAAGACCCCGGTTACCAGCCCATTACCATGTTCGACTCGATGATCCGGCGAGCCTGTTCCAAATCGGTCCCCGTCTCGTGCATGTACAGGCGGATCGCGTGGACCTTGTCTCCCGATGCTTTGGCCAAGCAATCGCGAGCCACGCTGCAGGGATCCAGCTCATGATCTTGCTTCAATCCCAACGCTCCTTTGGAGACCACCCAGGTGTCTCGCGGCCGCTTTGTAAGTCGAATCACTTGGTCATTGGGGTACGTCTGCCGCACCACCTCGGTCGCCGCCTGCTCCGAGTCCGCCCAAGTGATGATGATGTGTGCGTTCGTTTCAACCTCGAATAACGCCATAAAAGTCTCCTTTCCGAAAAACCGGTCTACCACCAGCCGTAAGCATGTACCCGCCGGCCCGTGAATGCAATACGGGTGTCAACCCCGTCAAAGACCGAATATCCAGCTGAGCCGGCATAATTTGCGTGAAGCGTCTCGATGCCCAAACCCGCACCTTGTTTTCCTCGTTTTCCTGCCCTTCGTCAATTGCCTAATGCCACGAATCGGCAGCCTCCGATACGAAAAGCACGATGGTGATCCGCTGGTAGTGTTTACCCTATCCGTCCAAACACCCGTCAGGCAGGGTGGATGTCTGTCACGAAATTGGCGCAGGAGGATGTCCGATGAAGCGAGTTTGGTTAGGTATTTCCCTGTTGGTCGTTTCTCTTGGGGGGCTGCAGTGGCCGAGCAACCCAGCTCGAGGCGACGACAACTCCCCGTATCCTGGGGTGGATGCGGGCAGCGACGGGCACGGCGATTGCCCGTACATGGAGAAAATGCGTGCCTATGGCGAGTGCCACTGGTATCACGACGAGGAGTACCTGCACGGCACCGCATGCGAGATTGTCCCTGACGAGCCCACGGCGGACCAGACGCTCGCCACGGAAAGTGACGTCGCCGCGTCCGACGCGGAATCGGCGATGGAATCCCCGATGCCCAGCGCTGTCGTGGGCGCACCCGATTGCTGGTACGACGGCGAGACCGATGCGTACTACCACTACGAGTTCTCCGGCGACGTGGTCGCGTCGGACGAGGACTCGATGACGGAGGACGCTTCCCCGTGCGACTCGGAAGCCGACGCCAACGAATCCTACGAGGAAGAGGCGGCCTGCCACGATTCGGCCCCCGCGACCGTGCCGGCCGAAGATGTTGCGACCGAAGAAGCCTGGGACGGCGACGAGAGCGACGACTCGTACTCGGAGTACGAGGAGTATGCCGACAGCACCGAGGAGATGGACGCTTCCAATTGGGGCGAAAATCAGGCTGAGGCGGAGTTCACGGAGGACAGCGAGGAAGCTATGGACAGCACGGCAGACGCAATGGAAACCACCACGCCCGTCGCGGAAACGCCGGCAACGTGGCCGTCGGGCGAGTACGACTACAAGTACGGCGGCTATCCGTACGATTACGGGAACTACGAGCCCGCTTATATCGAGCCCACGTACAGTGAGCCCGGCTACAGCGAGCCCGTCCAGGCGTGGGAAGACGCCGACGTCGAAGTGGTCGAAGGCGAAGACGACGAAGTCGTGCCCCCGGCCCCCACCTCGGACTTGGCTGAGTTCGACGCCAACGTCATTCTTTCTCTGGCCCGCACGCTGGATCGGGTTGGCAGCACGCTGCAATCCCTGTCCCAGTACCTGACCGAGATGGCGACGGCCGAGACGGCCGGTCATCACGGCGAAACGCTTCACCGCTAATCGTCAACGGACCGCGGTCGAAAGCCGCGTCCCCAACTGGCAAAACGACGGAAGCCCCCTGCAGAATCCGGAAGCGATTCGGCAGGGGGCTTTTTGCTGCGCGGGGGGACACCAGCCCCTGACGCAACCCCGTTGGGGTAGATAAGGGAACTCCAGCGACCGAGAACCCAGGGTAGCTGCGCAACCTTGGACCGTGGGACACAACGCCGTTGGCGTACAAACATGGGGAAATGCGTAACTTCAGAACCCGCACGCGAAAGAGCCCCCCCACGGCCTCATGGTTCGGTCACGCGCCGCAACGCCGCCCGTGGACCGAAGCGTTTTAACGTCTCCAGTTGCTGCCGATCTCGCACCAGCCAAGCACCCGCAAATGCCAGTGCATTGCAGGAAATGGATTCGAAACATTCGCGAGTTCTCGGCACGGCCAGCATCCACCGCCGCGTAATCAGCAGGTTGTACGGCTTGGAGAAACGTTCGCCTGCGTCCGGCCAAGGCACGCCGATGGACTCCAGCAGTCGGCGATAGACATCCAGCGTCACGGCGGCCGCCCTTTGGGGACTTGCCCCGGTGCCAACATCCAACGCGGCGATGGCATGGGCGAACGGAAGCGTGTCGAGATGGGCGACGTCGCCGCCGATTCCCGCGGCCTCGACCAGCGGGTCAATGGGCAACGAAACACCAGACGGATCCAGCGGGAAAGGCACCAACTGCAAGTGTTTGTGCCGCTGGCTGGCCCCGGCTACCGCGCCGCTGTTATAAAACCCTAGTCCCTCCGCTTCCGCTAAACAGGTCCACAACGCCTCGAAATCCCGTTGCGTCAGCGGCGTCTCCTGGTCCTCGAAGGCTCGAGTCACGATCAGCAAGTGCCGCTCGACCACGTTGAACTTGTTCAGCAGGCAGACGTGCGTGGACGAGGCATCGGCGACGTACATGGCGGGATCGTACGGCAGAAACGGGTTGGGCCGGGCGGCTGTAGGAGATGCGTCGGGAGCTTCCGTGCGAGGCTTGCGAGCCAGATGCCGAAGGATGCGAATCAGAAAGCGGATGCCGCCGTCTTCGACGTGCTCGAAATCCGTCGGGATTGGCTGCAACGCACCGCTCGCCAAAGCCAACTGGGACACCCTCTCCACTTGTACCCACAGCGTGCCGGGGGCAAAAACGGGCGCTTGACGTTGTTCGATCAGGTTCATGCGACTATGTTGTCGGTGGAAATAGGCCCGTGTCGATCCAAAACGCTCGCACGGCGACCACCAACTCGTTATTCAGATCGAGAGCTACCACCGTGGCCCGGCCTGCCGGAGTCCTGCCCCGAATCTCCAGTCCGCCACGGACCCATCTGAAGTGCGCACTCCAGGGCTGCGTCCGCGGATTGAACAATGCAATCATGCGTCCTGTGATTGGATCCCTTGCCTAAATCCGATTGCCCTTTCGTGTGTTGCAGTTCCAGCAACTCAACCAGAGGTTCTCCCGAACCGTTTCCCCGCCCGCGGCTCGCGGGCCGATATGCTCAATAAAAAGCGGTTCGGGAAGCAGCGATTGTGGGCACAGGCAATACCCGCAACGTCCCAGGGCGTCCTCCCAAATCTGCCGTCGGAGTAGGCGGGGAACGTAGCTGTCGACCATCGTTCCTCATCTCGCGCGCCGCGACAAGAGGTACTGTGCGTGGGCCTTGCGAGCGCGTTGGATAAGCGATTCGTGGTTGATTTGATCCAGTTCTGCCCGCTCGTCTGGCGTCAGGGTGCCCTCCTGGTTCTTCTGTAACAGCAGCGTCATTGTACGCTGTAGCCTTTGCGGGAACCGGAACTTAGCAATACGTTCCAAGGCCACTCGGTCCAGATCCTTCAGCGACTCGACCTGCGTCAGATCCGGGCCGACCAAGTCCCGCGCGAGCGTCACGCGTAATCGCTCGCCCGGCCGGAGCCGTAGCGACCGCCTCACCTCCGGCGTCACGGACAGGTGCCCGTCGCTCAAGACTTCACCCACATAGCTGACCTGTGGCATGGGCACAAACTCTCCCCCTCGTGAACTGACTTTGACTCAAAATGGTCGGGCTGCCCCCCAGCAATCTTATCACAAAATGCCTGGCGCGTCGCCAGCATTGGTCCCCCGGGGAGGTTGCAGAAAGCTCCCAGCGCCCCCTATGATGATAGCAGCGAGGTTCACGCAAACCAAGCGGGACGGACTTCGGCTGTAACCATCGAAGAGTGCGGCGTACAGGTGAGAATAAGGGAGGTCCCCATGTGGGCTTGTCTCTTGTTGATCGGTGCCACGCTGCCCGGTCAGACCGCGGCGGATGCGGGCGACGGCTTAAATCTACAGGTGCGGCGTCTGGTCCGGCAATTGGACGACGCCCAACGGACAACCCGCGAGGCTGCCGAACGCAGCTTGATCGAACTCGGACCACCGGCCTTGGATTTGCTGCCGGCGCCGAGCCGCGATACGTCGGCCGAGGTCAAGGACCGGCTGGAGCGGGTCCGCAAAGCATTGGAGGCGGCGGTGGCGGAAGCGGCTGCGCAGCCGTCGCGGGTGACGCTCCAAGGCGAATCAACGCTGTCCGCCGCGCTGGCGGACGTGCAACAGCAAACGGGCAACCGCATTGTCGACTTCCGCCAGCGTTTCGGCCAGCAGCCGGGCGACCCCAAGCTCTCGCTGGACTTTGAAAGAACGCCTTTTTGGCCGGCGTTGGACTCGCTGTTGGATCAAGCCGGGCTAACCGTCTACAACTTCAGTGGGGAAATCGGTGCATTGGCCTTGGTGGCGAGGGACCAGAACGATCGGAAACGCGCCGGCAGTGCCGTGTACCAAGGACTGTTCCGCTTCGAGGTGTTGCGGGTCCAGGCGATTCGCGAACTGCGCAATCCAGCCAATGATTCGTTGCGGTTGGCACTGGAACTGACCTGGGAGCCGCGGGTGTCGCCGATCCTGCTGCAAATCCCGCTGGGCGAGTTGCGGGCGACGGACGAATCCGGCCGGCGGATCGAGGTCGGTTCGCAACGGGCCAATCTGGAAGTTCCCGTCGAGAACACGATGCCCGCCGCGGAAGTCCAACTGCCGCTGGTCCTGCCGGACCGCAGCATCGGCAAGATCGCCACGCTCCAAGGGCAGCTGTCCGCCCTCTTGCCGGGCCGCATCGAAACGTTTGAATTCGCCAATCTGCCGGACGCCAAGAGTGTCGAACAGACGCGCGCCGGGGTGACCGTGATCGTGGATCAGGTCCGCAAGAATGTCGACGTGGATGAAGTCCGCCTGACCGTGCGATTCGACCAGGCGCGCAACGCCTTGGAGTCGCATCGCAACTGGATCTACAACAACGATGCCTACTTCGTCGCCCCCGATGGCCAGCGGTTCGAGCATGCGGGCTTGCAGGCTTTTCGCCAGGCCGACAACGAAGTCGGCGTGGCTTACATGAGCGACCGCGACGGCGGCCTGGCCGGCTGCAAGTTCGTCTACAAAACGCCCGCGTTGCTGATCCAACTGCCCGTCGCATTCGAGTTGAAGGACATTCCCCTGCCGTAAAGCCCCCAAGTCGCTCCATGGCCCAGCGCCAACTGACCAATGACCACTGACCATCCTTCAATCCAATCAGCCGTTCTCGCCGTGCTTCTGCTCGCCTGTTCCGTTCGCCAATGGGCTGCAGAGCCGGAGCCTCCGTCAGCGGCCGTGGCCACGGTCGATGGTGACCCCATCACCGCTGGTGAACTGCAGCGTGAAATGGACCGCGTGTTAAAGGACCGCGAGTTGGCACCCGCCGCGATCCAGCCGATCCGCGACGCGACGCTGGTGCAGTTGATCGACCGCCGCCTGGTAGCCGCCTACATGAAGCAAAACGGATTGGCCGCCCGCCCGCAGGAGGTCGAGCGGCAGCTGCAGCGGATCCGCACGCGGCTCGAACAGCAATCCCTGACCTTGGACCAGTACCTGCAGCGTACCGGCCTGACCCGCGACGAACTCCGCCGGAATGTCGAATGGCAGATCGGTTGGCCGCGTTTCCTGGAGCAATACCTGACGGACGAAAACTTGGAGCGTTACTTTCAACAGCATCGGCGCGAGTTTGACGGAACCGAAGTGTCCGTTGCGCACATCCTGTTCCGCGTCGAATCGCCGGACGATGTGCGGTCGCGCGACACAGCGGTCGCAGCCGCCGAGCAGCTGCGGCAGCGGATTTTGGCCGGCGAACTGACATTCGCCCAGGCCGCCCGACAGTACTCCGCCGCACCGACCGCCGCCGACGGAGGCCGGATTGGATTCATCGGCCGCCGGCAGCCGATGCCGGAATCCTTTTCCGCAGCCGCCTTTGCCTTGGAACCGGAAGCGATCAGCCCCTGTGTCATCACCGCGTTCGGCGTACACTTGATCCAATGCCTGGAGATCAAGCCGGGAACCCAGCGTTGGCAGGACGTCCGCGACGAGTTGCAGCCGGCCGTAACGCAGTACTTGTTCCGCTGGGCCGCCGATCGCCAGCGGCCCCTTGCCAAAATTGAGATCAAGGATGCCGTTCCCGGGCGAAAATGACAGGGGCCAGGAACTTCACCCCATGAGGGACCATGCCCCACAATCACGATAACTCCTCCGTTTTCCACACCAGCGTTGACTTCCCCAACGCCGCCTGGAGGGCTCAATTCCGCCGCCGCATGTTGGCGTGGTTTCGCCGCAACGCCCGGGACCTGCCGTGGCGCAGGACCCGCGATCCTTATGCGATCTGGGTCAGCGAGATCATGCTGCAGCAGACGCAGGTCGTGACGGTCATCGGTTACTTTGAACGATTCCTCGCCGCGTTCCCCTCGATTGCGGACCTGGCCGCCGCGGACGAACAGGAAGTGCTGCGGCTGTGGGAAGGTTTGGGATACTATCGGCGGGCTCGGCAACTGCACGCGGCCGCCCGGGTGATTGTCGCGGAGCATCAAGGCTGCTTTCCTCGCGAAGTTCAGCAAATTCGCGCACTGCCGGGCATCGGCCGCTATACCGCCGGCGCCATTGCTTCGATCGGCTGGGACGCTCGCGAGCCCATTTTGGAGGCGAATACGATTCGGGTCTTCAGTCGCCTGCTGGCCTTTCGCGGCGATCCACAGAAGAATTCCGGCCAGCAACCGTTGTGGGAGTTCGCCGCCGGTGTGTTGCCCAAGAGAGACACGGGGCTGTTCAATCAGGCCCTGATGGAGCTAGGCAGCGAAATCTGTACGCCGCGCGGCCCCCTGTGCGCCAAATGCCCGGTTTGCGCCCTGTGCCCGACGTTTCGGCTGGGGCTCCAGGACGAGATTCCATTGCCGAAGCGCAAGACCAAGTACGAGGACCGTCACGAAGCGGCCGTCGTTGTGCGCCGCGGCGATCGCGTGTTGCTCCGGCGCTGCGGCCGCGAGGAACGCTGGGCCGGGCTGTGGGACTTTCCGCGATTTCCGGTGACTGCGCGGCGCGGCGAGTCATTGAGTCAACAGTTGGAACGGGCGCTGGAGGAATTGACGGGGCTGAAGGTCGAGGCGGGCCGAAAGCTGGCCACGATCAAGCACGGCGTGACGCGGTTCCGCATCACGCTGGACTGCTACCAAGCCGACTGGACGGGCGGCCGTTTGGGCAGAAACCGTGACGTCCGTTGGGTCAAAATTGGGGCACTGGAAGATTATCCGCTGAGCGTCACCGGCCGCCAACTCAGCCGGCTGATTCCGCCCGCGTCGCTATGACTTGTTCGCCGGCGTCTCTGTGTCCACGGGGATTTCCGGCCCCCCCGAGGCACGCACGGTGATTCGGTACGTCTTGCCCTGTTCCACTTTGATCGACACCGCGTCGCCATGCACCGCGCGAATGCCCAGCTGGGCGGCCTGCTGTGGGTCGTTGGCGATCGTCCAGAAGTCGTCCCAGATCTTCTTCTCGAAGTCGGACATCACGCCGCCCCGCGCGTAGTTCCCGGGCCGTTGCCCCGGCTCGTCCAGGGTATAACCGTCCTTGGGTGTCTGCAGATCGCCGAAGATGCGATTGAACAGGCAGATTGACGTGCCACGTTCCAAGTCCGCTTGCTCGATGTACTTGTCGTCGAATTTCACGACCCAGTAGTCGACGTACACCATCTCGCCGGGCAGGGAAAACTGTTTCGGCTCGCCAACCGGATCGCCTTGTTCGTTCAGCTCCATGAATTCGATCTTGGAGAACTTGCGCCCGCTGGCTTCGTCCGTCCCGGTCTCCAGTACGCGGATCTGCGCCAAGCGACGTTGCAGCTTGTGCAGCCGCAAAGCCGTGTCCAATCGCTGAATTTCGGCTTTCTGCCGTACGACTTCCTGATTCAACGTGTCAATTTGGGTCTTCTGCTCGGCAATTTTCGCTTGTTTGTCAGCCAACTCGACATCTTTGGCTGCCAACGCCTGCTCCTGCACCTTCACTTGCTGCAGGGTTTGGGCTAGTTCCTGCTCCTTCGCCTGCAACGCCGCGTCCTTGCGCTGGCCCTCCATCTCGGCCGCGTTGTAAGTGGTATAACCGTACCAGCCGGCAGCCCCAACGCCGCCGAACACGGTCAAGGCCAGCAGCGTCCGGATGACGCTGTTGATCGTTTGCAGCTTTTCAATCGTACCCGCCATGAATCAGCTCCCGCAGGTCGGCCCCACAAAAAACGGGCAAAGGCAGCTCTGGGTCTGCCGCACCGTCATCAATCTTAGCCTATCGCCGGGTGCCTGTCGGCCTCGGATGCCGCCTGGTGGTGCTTTTCAGCGGGAATCCGACGGGACTGGGCGGCGGGAGAAAAGCCCATCACGGTCTTTCTGCCGGCACCCGACTCGGTACAATCTCCCTCATGACCCGCACACGTTTCCATATCGCCGGTCTGTCGCGGTTGCTGGCGTCTGCGCCGCAGCCCGTTTACGCCCTGGACGCGGATCGGACGATTGTCTTTGCCAATGGGGCCTGTGAAGCCTGGACGGGTTTGACCGCGGACGCACTGCTGGGCCGGCGCTGCGACTATCAATCCGGCTACCGCAGTGACGGCAGTCCCGATCCGGTGCATGGCCTGTGCCCGCCCCCCGAAGCGTTCCTCGGGCGGCGGGCGACAATCGACGTGGCGGCACGGGATGCTGCCGGGGCATGGCAACCCCGCTCGGCCGACTGCCTGCCGCTGGGCGACGAAGCGGCGGGCGGTCTGGGGGTCCTGGTGGTGGTCCGGGCCCCGGCAACCGCTACAACGGCGCCGGCAGACCGGACAGAACCGACGCCCGACGAGCTTCACCAGCGGTTGCGGTCCGTGTTGCGCCAGTCGTTCGAGGGTTGTGCGCTCGGGCAAATCACTGGGACCGTGCCGGCCATCGCCAGGGTGCGTCAACAAGTACAATTGGCGGGCTCGGTAGACGCTCGCGTGCTGGTCGTCGGCCCGCCGGGCAGCGGCCGGGAAACCATCGCGCGGGCGATTCATTACCGCGGAACCTCGTCGTCACCGCTGGCTCCGCTGGCCTGCAATCTGCTGGACGCCGAGTTGCTCGAATCCACCATCGCGTCGTTCGTGGCCAGCTGTGCCGAACTGCAAATCGAGCGGCCGGCGGCCCTGCTGCTGCTGGAGGTCGACCAATTGCCGTCCGACGCCCAGCAGACGCTGGCAGGAATCCTGAGCATCGGCGAGTTGAATGTCCGCACTTTGGCCACCGCCCGCCAGAGCTTGGTCGATTTGGCCGCCAAGGGCCAATTCCGCAAAGACCTCGCGTTTGCGCTCAGCACCTTGACGATCCACGTCCCGCCGCTGTGCGAACGGCTGCCCGATGTGCCGCTGCTGGCGCAATTCTTTCTGGAGCGTTTCAACGCCGGCGGCGGAAAACAGCTGTCGGGATTCACGGCCGACGCCCTGGACCAATTGGCGGCCTATTCCTGGCCGGAAAACGTGGACGAACTGGCCGAGTTGGTCCAGCGCGCTTGCGAAACGGCGGCGGGACCGTTGATCCAGCCCGCCGATCTGCCGGACAAGCTTCGCGCGACCGCAGCGGCGGATGCCTACCCGCAACGCACCGACGACACCATCGTGCTGCCCGAGTTTCTGGCCGAGATCGAAAAAGAACTGCTCCAGCGGGCGCTGCGCCGGACCAAGGGCAACAAAGCGAAAGCCGCCCGCTTGGTCGGATTGCCCCGCCCCCGCTTTCTGCGGCGGCTGCAGCACTTCGGAATCGAATGACCGTCCTCAGCCGATCTTGGCCTTCAGTTCGTTCAACAGCCGGATCGCCCGGCCGATTTCCGCCTTCTGACGTTCCGGTTCTTGCGGAATCTCCCGTTCGATGGTCAGCGGACCGGTGTAGCCGATGGCGTCCAGCGTCCGGAGGTAGTTCTCCATGCCCACGTCGCCTTCGCCCAACGGCACTTCCTGGCCCCACTCCTGTCCCGGATGGGCCGCCCACTTGCCGTCTTTGCAGTGGACGCTGCGCACGCGGCTGCCGATCTGTTGCAGCGCCGCAATCGGCTCGCCCGTGCCATACAGAATCATGTTGGCAGGATCGAAATTGACGAACAGATTGTCGCGCTGGACGTCCCCGATAAAACGCAACAGGCCGTCGGCCGTCTCCTGCCCCGTTTCCAGGTGCAGGTTCTGCCCGTTGGCTTGGGCATGGTCGCAAACGTTCCGCGTTACCGCCAAGACGTCGCGGTACAGGGGATCGGACGCGTCGTGCGGGATAAAGCCCAGGTGCAGGGCCACGACGTCGCAGCCCAACAGCCGGGCAAAATCGGAGATCTCCTTCATCTCTTGGGTGCGGGCCGCACGCGTATCCGGCGGCACCAGCCCCACCGTGCGGACGACCGTGGGAATGTCCGCGTAGCTCTCGCCCTCGAACCCGCCGAACACGACGCTGATCTTGATTCCCAATTGGTCCAGTCGCGCGATGAATTTCTCCGCGTTCCCCGGGGTCCGCGTTGCGCGGTGCGGAGCGTGCAAATGAACCGTGGGAACACCCAATTCGTGGGCGACTTCGAGCCTGACACCCAGTCCCGCATCAATACTCGCAAATACACCGATGGGCCACTTTTCCATGATCGTTGCTCCTGTAGGACTCGAACGCGGCCTTGGGCCGCAAGTCGCGTGACCTCGGCATCTTACGTTACGGCACGCTAGCATTGCAAGCAGGGGCGTGCTATCACCGTATCTAGTGGGTTGCGGGGATTCCAGGCCCAAAATAGCGGCTGGTTCTTGGCGGGCGTCCCGCGGCGAGTACAATCCCGCCCGCTGCTGCTAACCCTTTCAGAAAGACCAGGCGAAGGGTCAATAAGGAGAGGTTCGAGGTTACCGATAAGGACATCGTTCTCCAGGGAATCGCCGAGGATTGGCGCCACGGGCACGGGCAGGACCTCCCTCAGCACACGGGGGCAAGGATGACCGTCGTCACTCGCGCAGGTGTTGCACACTGCCGGTGAACTAACGTTCGTCATCCGCCACACGCCGGCCGCACGACGCGGCTGCTTCGAGGCACGCAAACGGCCACGGATCTGGTCTTCAGCACACTCCCAACTCGAGAACGCCTCGCACCTCAGGTCCCGTTTCGATGGCTTGAGTGTTTCAATCTGAAGGGAGTACAGATGCTGCGCAAACCACTCGTCGGCCTAAACGCTGACTACCGTTCCGCCAAGAAAGACTCGCCTGCCTATTCCTTCCTCGCCGCCGGCTACTACGATCGGATCTTGGCTGCCGGTGGAATTCCCGTGATTGTGCCTCCGCTGGAGTCGGAAGACGACCTGAACCAGGTTCTGGACACGCTGCAAGGCTTTGTGATGGTGGGCGGCCAAGACCTGGACCCGCGCCGCGACGGTTTCATGCTTCATCCCTCCGTTCGTTCCATGGAAAAGCGGCGTGAAACGTTCGACCGCCGGCTGATGCGGCTGATCGCCGAACGGCGGTTGCCATTCTTCGGCGTCGGCGTCGGCATGCAACTGCTGAACATCTCGCAGGGCGGCACCCTGTTCCTGCACGTCCCGGAAGACGTACCCCACGCGATCCCGCACAAGGACCTCCAAGACCCGGCCCATCGGCACAGCTTGGTCGTGGTGCCCGGCTCGCTGATGGAACGTGTTTACGGCGAAGGGGAAATCCGCGTTAACAGCATGCACCACATGGCCGTGGACGACGTGGCTCCCGGCTTCGTCGTCACCGCCCGTTGCCCGGACGGCGTGGTCGAGGCGATCGAGAGCGAGACCGCGGACTGGTTCGCTTTTGGGACCCAGTTCCACCCGGAAGCCGATTCCGCATCAGCACTTGACGTTCGCATCTTCGAAGAGTACATCGACGGGGTGAACGCCCACAGCCGCGAATTCAGCGAGATGCACATGCTGGTCGCCTGACCTGTCCGCCAACGTCCCGCGTTGACCCGCAAGTCCCAGGGGGGCGGCAGGAGGAGCCCAGCGAATAACTCCTGTCGCCCCGTACGGCAGCGCCGTGAAGCATGGGGTAGCGTTTTAGCGCAAGCCATCGTAGCTCCTTCCGTTGTTCCCGTTCGGAAGGCAACAGCGATGCGCGGAACCGCCTCACTCGCCGAAGGATTTTCGGATTTCTTTCCCGGTAGAAGCTTGACACTCTCATGAGCAGGGTTACAAATAGGGGCCAGTGACGTCTGGCTCAGTGGGGGATTGGCAGTCGTCGGTTGCCCCGAGCTGCTTGCTTCCTCTTCTGGCTGACGAATGGGATTGGTTCTCTGGGCTGGTTTCGTCCGGCGTTGGATCCACGATCCTGTCAAAGGAGCCCCGCATGCGTACGGATCTGCTGGCTTGGCTGCGAAGTCTGGTGGAACATTGGCAACAAAGTCTATGGGGGGGGGCTGTTTAGCCGCAGGCACCGCCGCGGGCGTCGATCTGGCAACCGCTATTTGCGGCGCCGGCCAGTCGTGGAACGTTGCGAGCCGCGGGCGGTGTTGTCCTCGACGGCTCTTTGGCATAACCCGGACAACGCGCTGGACGTGAGCAACGACGGGAATGTGACGCCGTTGGATTCGCTCTTGATCGCCAACGCGTTGAACGAGCCGGGACCGGGGCCGCTGGGCGAACCGCCCGCGGGGGGCGAACCGATGGTTTACCTGGACGTCAACGGCGACGGCAACTTGAGTGAAGCCGATTTTGATGTTGTCGTCGGATACTTGAATTCTCTGAGCCCGACATCTCCCACGGATCCAACGTCGCCCACTGGTCCAACGTCGCCGACCGGACCAGCGTCTCCAACGGCACCCACCTCACCTACCGCTCCCACGTCGCCGAGCGGGCCGACATCGCCCACGGGCCCCACCTCACCCACAGGGCCAACGTCGCCAACCGGACCGACATCGCCAACCGGACCGACATCGCCAACCGGGCCCACATCGCCGACCGGGCCCACATCGCCAACCGGGCTCACGTCGCCAACCGGGCTCACGTCGCCAACCGGGCTCACGTCGCCAACCGGGCCCACGTCGCCAACCGGACCGACATCGCCAACCGGACC
>CAZXYZ010000153.1:0-2075 GCA_964645045.1 uncultured Pirellulaceae bacterium
AGCTGGCCTCGATGGCCGCCGGGATCGGTGGCATGACCGGTGCGGCCGGCGGCGGAGTCCACGCCGGCGTGATACCTGCGGTAATGGGCGACACAACAGGGGCGGCCGGCGGTGGCGTCCAGGTGGGCGTGATGCCCGCGGCGATCGGCGCCATGACCGGTGCAGCCGGCGGTGGCGTCCACGTGGGCGTGATGCCCGCGGCGATCGGTGGCACGGCCGGGGCAACCTGGGCAGCAGGCATGCGAGGTTTGCTGGCCAGCATCTTGCGGTACGCTTCCACGCGATCCATGGCCTCGCTCGATCCCCGCGTCGCGGCCGATAACCCGTTGGCCGAGGCGCTCGCCGCGCGTTGTTCCGCGGTCATATCCCGCAGGGCCTTGGCCCGCTGCTGCAATGCCGCCACGCCGGCCAACTGATCCGGCGTAGCCCCCAGCTGCTGCAGGCGGTCAATCTCCAGCTGCTCTGCCGTCATGCCGGCCGTCCGGGCTTGGTCCTGCAGGCGTTTGGTAGTTTCGGCCAAGGCATCCTGCAGCGGCTTCTGACTTTCCTGAAACACGGCAAAATCGTCCAGAATCCCAGCGGTTGCCGGGGTGCTAAGGCCGGCCAGCGGATCCGGGATCTGCATGGCCAGCATCCCAGTTAGCGACTGCTGCAAGCTGTCATACCATTCGTCGACCGCCGTGCGCTGTTGCTGAAACGCGGCGGTGGTCTGGTTGGCTTGGTCACGCAATGCCTGCTGTCGTGCCGCCAATAACTCCAGACCTGCCGCCTCTTGCGTACCTGTAGGAGTCCCTGCTGCTGTTTGCATGGCGACACGCACATCGCGGACGTTTTTCAAGTATTTTTCGCCCCACGTCGCATCGCCGTCGAAGGCGTCCCGGATTTCCTTGATCGTTTCCGTCAATGGCGTTGCTTCGCCACGCAGCCCTTTCCACGCGTTTTGGATCTGCGTCACAGGATTGGCGATTTCGGAAACGTTCTTCAACAACTTGAACGCTTTCCAGACGTCCTGCACGACGTCCAACGCTTGCGCCAGTTGCTCCGACAGCACGCCAACTTGGGATGCTACATCCGAGGCGACTGAATTGGTTGCTCGCAGTTCCCCATTCAGATCGCCGAACAACGCGGTCAGTGACTTGGCCGCCACGGCGAGCGTGGGGGCTAATTGAATTGCCACGATACGCGTCAGGCCAGTTAACGCCAATTGCGCCTCGGCAATTGCCTGATTGGCGGCCCTGACTCCTTGCGCGTCGAAATGCGAAAACGTCAGCCCCAACTCATCAGCACGCTCTTGCATCGCCGCCAGGCCCTGCTCTCCCAACGCCAGCGTGTTGACCAGTGCGACGCCTTCTTCGCCGAACAGTTGCATGGCGATTCGCACGCGCTCATTCTCATTTGCAATCTGGCCCATGCTGCTGGCCACCATGCGAAACTGTTCATCGGGCCGCATGTTTGCCAGTTTGGAAAAGTTCAGACCCAGCGATTGAAACACCCGTTGCGCTTCCGTCCCGCCTTGCGCGGCTTCGACCGAACGGCTGGCCAGTTTGGTCAGGGCCTTGTCCAGCTGCGCGGCTTCGACGCCGGTTTGGGACGCCGCGAATCGCAGTCCTACCAACGAGTCCTCTGTGACGCCTAGCCGCTGAGAGGTTTTGGCGATCGTGTCCAGTTCCGTCAACTGAGCTTGCAGTGCTTGGACAGCGCTACGCGTAGCCTGTACCGCTACAGTAAATGCCCCGGCAGCAACGGACCCGGCGATCAAGGCCGGATGTTTAGAGATGAAATCAAAAAACTTCCCGATAATGGGAAGGCCGCTTGTGGTTTCCGCGAACAGTCGGCGCTTGTATTTCGTGTACTCGGCGAGACTCAACTTGCCCGCGTCCAACGCGTGCTTGGCTTCCTGTAATTTGCGGTTGTAAACGCCCGTCGCGCCGGCCAACTGTTCCTTCACTCCGCGGGCCGTTTGTTCGGCATCTTTCAGGGCTTGTTGCCGGTTTTGGATCGCCGGCAGCAGTTGCTTTATCCGCTCCAATTCGGCCGCGTAGGCCGCCTCGTTGCCCTTGAAGTGGCCCTGCTGT
>CAZXYZ010000153.1:2175-26348 GCA_964645045.1 uncultured Pirellulaceae bacterium
CCAACGCCTTGACTTGTTCCGCGTACTGCTGCTGGGCGGACATGTTCCGCGTGATCACCGCTTGGGACGCAGCCGCCGCTTGCGCCTCCGCCTGCTGTTTGGCCTGGATCGCCGGCAGCAGTTGCTTCAGCCGCTCCAATTCGGCCGCGTAGGCCGCCTCGTTGCCCTTGAAGTGGCCCTGCTGTTTCAGCCCGGCCAACGCCTTGACTTGTTCCGCGTACTGCTGCTGGGCGGACATGTTCCGCGTGATGATGGCTTGGGCCGACGCCATGTCGGCTGCCAGTCGCCGTTCCGCGGCCGCCGTGGCCGCCGCCGTGGCCGCCGCCGCCTCGCGTTCCGCCGCCGTCTTTTGCCGCAAGGCGGCGATTTCGGACTGCAGGGATGCGACCTGCTTCAACTGGTCTGACGAGGCTCCCTGTTCTTCCAGCCGGTGCAATTCAATAGCGTCGGCCGACTCGCCGTAGGTCAGGATTTGATCGTGCAAGCGCCGCGTGACTTGGTTGACCGAATTAGCCAGCCGGAGGGCAGCTTCTTGCTGCTGCCGTTGCGCCTCGGCCTGAGCGTTGGCCGCGGCGATCGTGTCCGGATGTTGATCGAACAGCTTTTTCATTGCAAAGAGGTAGGCTTCCTCTTCGAGCTTTCCGGCTGCCACCATCTCATTCAGCCGCTGTTGTGCCGCCGTCCAGTCGTCCAACGGAGACCGCATTTGTTCGAGGATCTTCCGCTGCAACGTGGCTTCCGTCCGGCTGGCGACCATGGCGCGCACGAACTGCGTCGTATTTGCCGAGATGATGTAATTCAGCTTGCCAATGGTGGCCACCAATCGGCCTCCTTGCTCTCGCGCAGGTCCCGGCTCAAAGAAACCAGGATGGCAGCCTCTTGCTCAAGTTGGGTCTCATCGGCTGCTGAGCGTAAAAACGGATTGGCTTCGATCCGCTCCGTATCCCCGCTGAAGTTCTTGACCACGTGTCCAAACTCGACCAGGTGGCCGTATTGGTTCGCATCGCGGGTTTTGCCGTCAACGACGGCCGTCGCCCCGCGGCGGACGCCCACGACGCCCACGATCGACTCGTCATATTCCCGGACGACGTAGGACAGGCTGTCCCGCAGCGTGCCGCTGGACACCGGACAGCGGGCCTTGGCCGCGTCTCGGACGACCTTGCAGGCGGCCGCTACGCCGCGTTTCAGCGCCCCGCGCCGTATGTGGGGAAGGATGTTGGCCAGGTAATCCTCAACAGACGCCAGTTCCTGGATTTCTGCCGAATAATCCTTCATCGCACACCAATTGTCCGGACGATCTAACGAAGTACAATGAAGCCAGGGACACCACGATGAACAAACGACCTCCTGATCACGACTTGGAACCGCTTCCACGGCACCCGTTTGATACGTTTTGCTGGTGGGTGGCTGGCCTATGTACCTTGGGTACCCTGTGCATCGTCGGCGTCTGGGCCGCGATCTTGTGGGCGGTATTTGCCAACTGATCAACGCTCATCCCAGCCGCTTGGCCATCCGCTTGGCCGCTTCGGCCGCGTCCAGCAGGCGGCCGCCTGGTGATTCACCCCCGGGCTCACGCCCGGGGCTCGCCAACTCAAACGCCTCGGGAGCCACCGCTTCATACGCCAGCCAGGCGTCGATCACCCGCGGGTCGATCGACATCAGCCAGACCTCGACGTCGACGATTCCCCACCGCAACGCTAAGCCGTAGGCGAATCGTCGCCGACGGCTGCGTCGAAGTTTTTTCGCAGCTCCTCGACTTCCTCGCCGGTGAAGCCGCAGTGTTCCGTGGCCGCGGCGAAGATCGCCGCCGTCACGGCCGCATCCAGGTCCTTCAAGCGGTCCGCGTCGCCAGCCCGCAACAGCAGCTCGCCGGCGTCGTCGACCAGCACGGCCGCTACCAGCTTGCGCCGCTGGGCCCGGACGTGGCTCAGGTTCAGCTTGCCGTCTTCTTTCAGGCTGCCGGCTTCGAAGTCCGACTTCTCGGCTTCGGTCAGGTTGCGGATCCGCACCTGGCCGGCCAGCGTGTCAACGCTGCGATACCGGCGTTGGAACGAGCCCAACAGTTGTTCACGAGTTAGCATGGTTTCCTCAAATTTTGATGGAAGTTACAATCGCCGTATGAAACACGACTGGGACTTAGTGCGGCTGTTGCTCCTGGCCCTCGAATCCAGCGAAGGCGAGTCGCCTGGTGCCCCCGTGATTCCTGGATACTGTGCGGAACAGGTCGAGTATCACCTGCACCTGCTGGTCGAAGCCGGTTACATCTACTCCAGCGAAGCGTTGGGAACCGGCCTCGAATTCTGTTGGCTGCGGTTGACCTGGGCAGGCCATGACTTCCTGGACGCCGCGCGCCCGCTGGCCCGCTGGCAAAAAGCCAAATCCATGCTGGAACGATCCGGCGGCGTCACCCTCCAAATCTTTTCGGACGTGCTCACCTCGCTGATCAAGCAACAGCTTGGCCTGTGACGGCCGCACCGGCGGCGAGCGGTGCGGCGTCAGCCCACCGGTTCTGCACCGGGGTGCTGACGCATCCCCGCTCGCCATTGCCCGGGCAATAAGCTATTCCAGGTCCTCGTCGCTGCTGTCCTGCAGCTCTTCCGGAATCTGTACCGGCTCTGCCATCCGGGCCGCCTGGCCGCCGAACTTGGCGGTCACGGCTTTTTGCACAGCGGTTTTCAAGTCCTCCGGCAGTTGCGGAAAGATCAGATTGATCGGCGCGTCCGGCTTGCGCCCGACATAGCCGACGTGCTGACCGTCCACAAAAATCCGATCCTGTCCCAAATCGACCGGCAGCCCGGTCGCCACGTTCTTGCCCACATGCGGGCGGAGTTCGATTTGCATTTGGATTGCCTTGGAAAAAATGCCTTGGAAAAAATCGCGAAAACCGTCAATTTCAAATCGCGAAAACCGTCAATTTCATTGGAAAAATGGCGGTTTTTGCCTTGGAAAAACTACGCTTCCTTCGTGTACGCCGGGCCGGTTTTTCCGTCGAACGCGATCTTGAACTTGGCCTTCATCAGCGACCCGTTCACCATCTCCGGCGTGCCCTGCTGGATCAGGAACCCCGTGCCCGCGAGGCTGCCGCCGGCGGCGCTGGTACTGTCGGTCTTGGGGTACGTGATCGTGATCGTCTCGGCCACTTCGTTGATGCTGTCGATTTCGTCCTTGCCTTCGAACAAGCCCTCGACCTCGACTTCACCGGGTTCGGCCAAATCGTCCGGCTCGTATTCCTTGAAGCCCGTGGTGGCCAGCACGCTGGACTCCAGCTTCCCGCGCGTGGTCTGCCATTCGCCGATCTTGGTAAACCCAAACGCCAGCGCGCTGGTGCCTAACGCGATCGTCCCGCCGTTGCCCGTTTTCGGTAACACTGCCATTGTCGGTCCCCTTCTTGGCGAACGGGGTCGCGTTAGCACCCCGGTGCATTCACCGGCGGGCTGACGCCAGCCGTTCGCCTACCCCAAATTCAAAATTGCATCCACACTACTGACGTACGTCCACTCGTCGGACCCGTCCGCAGGCGGCTCTTGGCCGTGCCGCGGCCCCTGGATCTCCACATCGCACACCGGCGTCCCGGCCCCCATCGTCGCCGGCGTCGCCGCCAGCAGTTTCAGGGCCGCTACGATCGCCTCGGCCACGGCGTCCGCCGCCAGCCGCGTGGCCGCCTGCGCGTCCAGCTGGATCCGGATCGTCCCGGCGTCCGTAATCCCCTTCAAATGCTGCACGTGCGTCCGGCTGATTACCCAGTACGCCACCGCCGGCAACGTCGCACTCTGCTTGACCGACCCCGGATAGCAGCGCGGCCCGATCAAGGCCGCCACGCCGGCGTTGGCCAACAGGTACGTCCGTAAATCCGCTGCTGCTGACATGAAACTATCCCGCCTCTTTGCACTCGATCCGCAGCTCGCGGCGATCGCCGTACGGATCGCTCGCCCGCACAATGCCCAGCGTCCGGCTGTCGTACACCACGCGCATCTGCGTCGTTACTCCTGGGTACCAGCGGCCGGAAAACACCAACATCGCCTGTGCCGATACTTGTCGGCCACGCAAGGTTTCTCCGCCGGTCACCTGGTCGATCGCGACCGGGTAATCGGCCAAATACGTCGTCCACGTCGGGATTGGCTGCCCCGCCGCGTCCGGCGCGGTTGTCGCCTGCTGGATCGTAATCCGGTGCCGCTTGCGGCCCGCGATCTTGTCCCAAGGTTTGCGGTCGATCGTGCCGGGGTCCATGCTGTCGCGCTCCCCGTTGGGTCGCGGTTAAACGAATACTACTTCACCAGATCAAAATGCTCCGGCCCGGCTCCGCTCCGCTGGGCCCGGAGGAATCGCAACAGCGAATCGGGGACCTCGGCCGTCGTCCGGACCTCGAACCAAAACGCCGCCAGGGCTTCGATCGCCTGGCACAACTCCGGAGGCACGGCGGCCGCCGCGGCTCCATACCCGCATACAAACTGGATCTGCACCGCGTTGTCGCGGCTGGCTTGAACGGTTGGCCAGCTGTAATCCGGGTGCAGGTCCACGCGCCCGGGCGTGCTGGTCGTGATCGTCAAGTACTCGGCCGAGGTCCAGGTTTGCTGAACGCCGGCCGTGTCGTAGTATTTCACCCAGCTGACTGTTTGCAGCGGCGGGCGTGGCAGCCACACGTTGCGTTTGCCGGCCGGAAAGCCGGGCCCCGTCATCAACCAGGTCTGCGTGATCAGGGCGCGCCGCGTTTCTCGTTCAACCATCCGCCGGGCCCGAGTGATCAACCGAGCCAGGTGGGTATCGTGCGCCGTATCCGCGGCCGCGATTTCCACCTGCTTTTTCAGCTCGGACAACGTCACCGGTTCCAAGGCCGGATGCGTGACGATCGACAGGCCCATGTTACTTGGATTTCCGTTTCTTCGGTGCCGCTGCAGCGGGCGTTGGTGCTACGAACGGCAGGACATCAGGCCCCGAGTCCGCGACGGGCACCGGTACCGCCTCGACCTGCCCCGTCTGGATCAGCTCGCGAGCTTCCCCGTCCGGCAAATCCAAGACGTCGCCCGGACGCCAGGTCAGTCGGCCGCAAGCCCGTGTCAACGCGCGAATCAGCATCGGTTCCTCCCGTGGTGGGCAAACAGACGTTTAACGTCTTACCCCACCGTGATGTACAACGTGCCCGCTTTGGCGTTGCCGCCCTGGGCGACAACGACTTTGATCCGGCTTTCGGCCACGGTGATCTTGTCCAGTACTGCCGCGCCGCCGGCGGCGTACAACGCGGCCGCCCCGGCCGTGCTGTGCGTCGCTTGACGAGGCGCCCACGTGCCCGAGCCGTTGTGGTCAGTCAAGGCCAGGATCTGGGCCCCGGTCACCTCGTTGGTAATGGTCACGTCCAGCGTGGCTTCGAGTCCGCCGCTGCCGGGGACAACCAGGCGAACCTCCAGCACGCGGCCATTGACCACGTTGGTGTAGCCGGTAAACGACCCATCGGCCGCCGTCAGGATCGCGATCGTTTCGGTGACTGCTCGCATGATGACTCCGGCGAACGGGGTCGCGTTAGCGCCCCGGTGTGTTAGATCGAATACAAGGGGATCCAGTACTGCGTGCCGTTGATCCGCACCTGCAACCCGCCGGCGGCCGCCCCGCCGCCGCCCGTCACGTCTGCGTTGGCCACCATCAGCGCTGCCGCTTTGTTGCCGACTTGGCCAGCCAGCGGTGCGACGTGCAGCACGTTCTTAAACTTCGCCGCCCCCGTGGCATCACCGCCCGTGGCGACCCGGATCGCTCCGTGTTCCGTGGGCGGCGCCCCGGTGTCATCCGCGTAGGGATTGGCCTCGAGGCAGGCCGCGTTGCCCGTGACAAACGCCGCGGTGCCGAAATGCAGCGTCGCGGACAGTGCGGTCCCCAGACCGCTAACTGCCCCGTCGCCACTCGGCACTAGGCTGACATGCGCCCCGCGCACGGTCCCCGCCGCGGCCGTCAGTGCGGTGAAGGCCCGCAGGCACTCCCCGCCGCCAGCCGCGCCGATCTCAAAGCGGAAATACGCCAGCCGGTTGTCACCGCTGGCAGCCAGGCTCTTGGCCCGGATCTCGATGTGCTTCTGATCGGCCGCTGCGGATTCAATCGGCGCGGCCGAACTGCCGATGCCGACAATGATCGCAGTCTCGTTGCCGTTGCCCAGCAGCTTTGCGCCGTTCAGGTTGGCATTGCCATCCTGATCGACGAAAAACCGGCTGACATGATGCCCGGCTTCTTGGCTCATGGGAGAACTCTCCTGACTGGATATGGGACCAATGGGACGCAGGGAAGTAATGCACCCCGGCGCGTCACCGCTCGGCGAACGGTGGGGCGTTAGCCCACCGGTGTCTGTTTACTACGCCGTGCCTTCGGCCGGCGATTCGTGCCGCTCGACGGTCAGCTCGTCAGTGATGTTGGCCAACGCTGGCAGGCTGCGGGCGCCGCCCAGGATGTAGATCGCCGACTCGGCACACGCGTTGCTCGTATCCTTGTCGACGTACAGCCGGACGTAGCGTTCCCGCGGCTTGATCAGCAGGCTGGCAAAGACCTGGTTGTCGTCATCGTCGGCAATGTCGATCTTGGTACCGGCCAGGTCGGCCGCGTCGCCCATCGCGGGGGCCGCGCCCTGCTGCCATTTGATCGAGTTGGCGCCGCCGGCGGCCACGGCCGCCACGCTGACCACGGCCAGGATCCAGTCGAATCCGGCCATGTCGATGATTTCGCCCGTTCGGTCTGCCGTGCCACTGGCGTAGGCCAGGGCCTTGCGAATTTGAAGATCGTCCCCACGCATCGTTTGGTTCCTTGTCAGTGGTCAGTATAGCAGGCACACTCCGTGTGCCGTCCGCAGGTTACGGCACACGGAGTGTGCCTACTACAGACAATTACCCCAGTTTCACGCGGGCGAATGCCTCTTCGACAACCGGCATGCCGTCCGTTTTCAGCCGGCCGATGTAGCCGACCTGGTTGGTGGCCGCGTACAGCTCGATCAGCACCTGGATCTCCAGGTCCAACGCATCGGCGATGTAGTAGTACGGCCAGCAGGCGAGCAGGCCGACATACAGCCCCGTGGTGAACGTGTTTGGCGCCCGCTCGGATTCGTCGATCGGCAGGCCCAGCAGCATGTCGGGCTCGCCTTCGCGCAGGCCGGGGAGCCACAGGTACCGGCCTTCGCCGTCCTTCAGCTTGCTGATCTGCTTGACCGCGTCGCGGTGAAACAACCAGCGCGGCGTCTGCTGCCGGTACTGGGCCTTGAGCGAGTACTTGCAGTTGATCAGCCCGTCCGCACGGATTTCCGTGGCCGTGTTGCCGGTGCTCACGTCGCGAGCGGTGCTGATGCCGTCGGCACTGGCCGTGAACACGCCCAGCGGTTGCTGCGCGCCGGAACCGGTCAGGTACCCATCTTCGAGCAGCTCGGCGCCGTCGATCGCCATTTCCTCGCGGACGATCTGATCGGCCGGCATGACGGCCCGCCGCAGCAAATCGCGGCTAACCTTGATCAGCCCCGTGGCCGGATGCGGAGTCAGGACCTTCTTACCGAAGGCCAGCGTGCTGTCTTCGGTGCTGACGGCCAGCTCCGAAGACCAGGCGAACGTGTTCATCTTCGCGCTGCGCTTGCGAATGCCCAGGCTATCGGCCTCGCGGACGGGGATGATGCGAGCGTAACGCCGGACGAACAACAGGTCGTCGACGTCCTTGAGCAGCTCGGTGGCGAACTGCTCGCTCGCGACGAGGTAGCCTGCCTGGTCGGCGTCGTCACTGCGAAGGGCGGCGTGCTGTTCGGGGGTCAAACCGCGGGCACCTTCCTTGAGGTACTTCGCGAACGCCGCCCGATAGTCGTTTTCGCCACGCTTGCCGATCGCGGCCCGCGTGTAGCCGTAGCGGCCGTCGGCGCCGCGCGTCAGGTTGCGGACCTGGATCGTCTGCCCCGGTCCGCCAGCGTCCCGTCCGCCTTGGCTCATCGGGGGATCCTCGGGCAGCTTGCTGGCGTCCAGCCGCCGATCCGTGTCTTCCTGGATAGCCGTCAGCGCTTGCCGGCGGTCGATGGCCGCCTTGTACGTGGACGCGTCGCCGATCATCTCGTCGTACGCTTTCTGCTTGTCGTCCGTCCAAGTGTCCTCGTTCTCTTCGAGGTACTTGCGGGCGTTGGTCAGCAGGGTGGCACGCTCTTCGCACAGCGCCTTGGTGTTTTTGCCTTGGACTTTGACCGCCATCTGTAAGACTCCTCCGTGATTTGTGGGTCCGGAGCGCCGAGCTAAAGAGGGCGGCGCACGCCGGCATCGCAGTATCAGTGCGTTGTCCCGCGAAGCGCCGCCGCAACTCGGTTTGGCAGCCTTGGGGCCAGGCCGGCTGCCGCAACTCGGTTTGGCCGCCGGACTGCTGTCCAACTCAGTTCAGGCGGGAGTGTACCCCGCGGCCGCCGAATGGCGCAGCACAGATTTACAGATTTGGCGAACGGCGGGCGTCAGCCCGTCCGGTGCAGCACACCCCGGGGCTGACGCCACCGGGTTCGCCTTTATTGCCCGGGCAATGCCCGGTGCTCGCAGCTCCTACGCTTGGGCCAACTTCAGCCGGTTGGCAGCCAGCGTCCACCGCACGCCGGCAGCCGCCTTGCGCTTGGCGGTCACCAGTCCGTCGATCACGTCCTGCAGGGTGGCAATCCGATCGATCAGCCCCGCCTTCTTGGCTGCGGCCGGGTCCAGCATTTCGCCCTGGCCAAAGTCCGCCTTGACCGTAGCGGCCGTCACGCCCCGGTTGCGGGCCATGGCCTTCACAAACCGTTCGTAAGCCGCCTCGTTGCGGCTGGTCAGCGTCGCGAGCATTTCCTCGGTCAACGGTTCGTCGCCCGTGAACCGGGCCTTGTTCGCCGGCGTCCGGACGTACGTCGGCTTGACGCCCTGCTTCTCGTTCCAGGCCGACATGTCGACGTATTGGCTGATCACGCCGATCGAGCCGTATTCGCCGCCGGGCGTCACGACGACTTCGCCGGCGGCCGACCCGACCCAGACGGCCGCACTGGCGGCCATGCTGTTGGCCACCTGGATGATCTTGGTTTGCCCCCGCTGCCGCGCGGCGTAGATCAGGTCCGAGGTCTCCTCGACGAAATAGATCGACCCGCCCGGACTGTGCGTATCGATCACGATCCAGCCGATGGACGGATCCGCGTCCAGCCGCCGGAATTCTTCCGACCAGGTCTGCAGCGACGTGCCGCCGCTGTATTCGGTCATCAGCCCCGCGTGCTGCGTCAGCACGCCATAGAGCGGCTGGATGGCCACATAGCGGGCGGCCGTCTTGGGATCACGAGGCGCGTCCACTGCCAATTTCTCGCCGCTGTGCGTGTCCAGCAGCCAGTATGCCGGCGGATCCTCCTTTTCGACGGCCACGGCTACCGACAGCTGGTCCAACCGCTGGCCGTGGTGATGACGATGCAACAGCCCGGTGATCGCGTCCAGCTTGCTAGGCAGGATGGCGACGGGGCGACCGAACGCTTGGGAAAGTAACGCTGACATGTTGGCTCCTTTGCATAAGTCTCATGCCTCCCATGATTCCCATGTGAATGATGGGACTGATGGGACTGATGGGACTAATGAGATCACTAAGACTGCCGACTACTCAATCACACTCTCCGCCGCGGCCGTGGCGATCGTTCCCGTCAGCTGCAGCAGCTCGCCGGCGATCGCCGCGACGCCGGCCTGCAGCTCCGCGGCCGTCGCCGACCGACCGGCGACGATGTTCAATTTCAGGCGAATCTGGGCCACCATCGCTTGGGCCGCCTGCAGGCAGTCCGCCGGCGTGTCGCCGTCGGGTACCAGATCCTCGACCCAGCGGCCGAACTCCGCTGGCGACGCAGCCTTGGCCTCGGCCTGCTTGACGATCCGCTTGGCCTGGCGGGCCAAGATTGATTCGCACAGGGTTGCCCAGCTCAGACGGACCGTGCTGGGCGTGGAAGACACCGGGGGGCTGACGCCCGCCCGCTCGCCAACGCCGTCATCGGTCGGATCATCCCCGCCGCCGCCCGCCGCCGCCAACCGGTTTCGCGCCTGATCCAACGGCACCATGTTCGCCGGGCAAAACCGGATGTCCCCGGCCGGGCCCAGCGTCGGCTCGTTCTCTTTCCGCAACACGTCATTGGGCGAGTACCAACCCCAGTTCATGCCGCTGACGTAATGAGCCGTCCGGGCTGCCAGGTTGGTCCGCAGAAACTCCTTGCGGTTGAACTCGACAAAATGGCTATCGGTTTCCTTTTCCTGTTCCGTCAGGCAAATGTCCGCGTATTCTTCCTCCCAGCACACCAGCCACGGATCGAGGTCATCGTCCATGTGCTCCTGGTTGCTTTGTTCCAGCGACGCGTACGACTTCCGCGACGGGTCGCCCAGCTTGTGGGACTGGATCCCGATGGCGTTGGCCACCTCGCGGATCTCAAATTGCCGCGTCTCCAGGAACTGCGCGTTGTTTGGCGGCACCGTCGCCGGTGTGAACGTGCTGCCGTGTTCCAGCAGAATCAGCCGATGGGAGCGGCCCAGTCCTTGCGAAGCCGCTTTGATCTCCGTTCTCCAGCGTTCTTCCGCTTCTTCGTCCAGCCCCTCCGGATACGTCACGTAACCGCTAGCCACGGTGCCCTGGCCGAAGAACCGGGCTCCGAACTCCCGCGCCGCCAGGCCCAGCCCGAACGTCTCCCGCAACACGTCCACCACGCTGTAGCCCCATTGGCCGCTGTAGCCCAGCCCATGCACGTGAAACACGTTCTCCGGCAGCAGTTGCCGCATTTCGCCGCCAACTCGAGTTACGTAGCGCAGCTCGCCGGCGGACGCCTCGTCGACGTCCCGCGAGATTTCCCCGCCGCGGATCCGCACCAGACGGGTGGAGTCCGGGGACAGGGGCACCATGCCCAGCTCGGGGACGATTCGCCCGGCTCCGTCGCGGTACACATACGCGCAGCCGTTGCCCCACAGCATGGCATAATGCTGCAGCGTCTGGCGGAAGTGAAAGCCGGAGATCTCCGGACACGGCCGGCCGTGGACGTAGCGGTAATGCGGATGCTTGACCGCCCGCTGCTTGTCCGATTCGCCGGCCCCGGTCCGCTCGTAGATCCGCGGCCGGACCTTGGCGATCGCGTTGGCAATGATGCTGATACCCCGCATCACGGCCGGATACCCCAACACCTTGCGTTCGTCGACCTGGACGCCGGCCGACGTTCCGGAGCCCATCCCAAACATCTTGGACAGCGCCGGGTCGCGCGGGTGAACCGGATCGATCGACGTCGCCGCCCAACGGAACAACCCCGCCATTTTCGACCTGATGCCCATGTTGAGCTTCCTTTGCTCGCTCGTGATCCGGTATCTTGTTGCTATGGCCCGCGTAATTTACATCCGAGTCGACGCCGCCCATGCGGCCCGCACCAATCTCCAGCAGTTCGCCCTACTCGCCCTCCGCGACGCCGTCGACCGCTGGCGTCCGCTAACGCCACCCGTTGCCGAGGCGGCGTGCGACGAGTCGTTTAACCGCGACCCAACGGGGAGCGCGTCAGGTGAGGCGCGCTCCCCGTTGGGTCGCGGTTAAACGACTTCACCCCGTCAGCACCCCCCGCCGCCGATACGAGTTCTGTTTCGGTTTGTCCAGCGACGCCAGCCCCACGGCCATGACCGCCGCCACGATCGGGTCGATGTTCGACCGCGACCGCTTCTTGCTGAGCTTCACGTTGTCGGCGTCATCATTCACCGCGACGACGTTGCGCAGCGCCCACGCCGCCACGGGGTTGCCCCCGTGGTTGACCTTTCCCTCCAATACCAGCCGTTCAAACTTCTTGCACGGCTCGTTCATCGACGCGTACCCCTGGCGGAACTCGGCCAGCGGTAGCTTGTCTTCGTTGAACAGTTGCCGCTCGCAAAGCTCCCGAGCGTTCCACGGATCGTAGCCCAACTTCTGGAGCTTGTACCGCACGTCGACCGCCGTCGGCTCCTTGTCCTGCAGGCGGCTGCCGTCCGCGCCGAAGAGCGCCCCGCTGATCGCCGTCCGGATCTGCGCGTAATCGACGATCGGACCCGGGCACAACTCGATCCAGCCCGCGTCCACCCAGTCCCGCAGCGGCACCCGCTTCTGACGCTCGCGATCCAGCAGAGCCTCCTCGGGCAACCAGCACCGCCATTCCAAATCCAACACGCCGCCCGGCATCCAGAAGGCGAGGCACAGCGACGTGATGTCCCGCGTGCTGCTGAGATCCAAGCCGCCCCAGGCGTTCTGCCCGTCGTGCTCCGCCGGCTCGGCCGGGCACGCAGACCAGGCGTCCGGATCGATCCAGCCTTCGGACCCGCCCGTCAGCCAGCGGTTGCAGATGTACCGCTGAAACTCCCGCTTCTTCCGCGGCGACTGTTGGGCCTCTTCGCACTTGGCCTGCAGCTTGTCGATTGACCCCAGCACTCGCGGCTTAGCCGGCCCGTCGCAATCGTCCCGCGGCCGGACTCGATCGACCTCGCCGCGCAAACTGGGCTGCGCCTCCAGCCAACCTTTCGGATCGTCCCAATCCCGATCCTCGCCGGCCTCGGCGATGTACGCAAAGTGCGACTGGGAATACAGAGGATCGTCCGGGTCCAGCAACTGCTTGGCGAACTCGTACTCCTCGAACCCGATGCAGTCCGGATCGTCGCCGGCCGTGGTGATCATCAGGAACAGGGGCTGCGTCCGCACGATGTCGCCGTACATCAGCGCGTTGAAAAACTGGCGGTCCTTCCACACGTGCAGCTCGTCGACAATCAGGCAATGCGGGTTCTTGCCCTCGGCCGAGTCCGCGTCGGAACTGATCGCCTCGTAATGGCTGCCCGTGGTATCGTGCAGGATCTGCTTGCGGCTATCGACACACCGCAGGACCCGTTTCAGCGACGGCGACGTCTTCACGCTGCGGGCCGTCTTCTGGTAGATCAGCGCCGCCTGGTCGCGATCCGTGGCCGCCGAGTAGACCTCGGCCTCTTCCTCGCCGTCGGCGCACAGCATATACGCCACCACGCCGGCCAGCGTCGTCGTCTTGCCGCTTTTCTTCGCCGTGGTGATGAACGCCTTGTCGAATCGCCGGCGGCCGTCCGGCCGCTTCCAGCCAAACACGGGGGCCAGCACGTCGCGATACCACCAGTCCAACAGCCGAAACGGTTCCGTGCCCCCCGTCTCCTTGGGCACGATGAGCGTCCTGGCAAAGAACCTGCGCACCCGTTCCGCCGCCGCGAAGTCCGGCCAGCAGCCTTCGACCAGCGCCCGCTCATCGTTCGGGTGCTCGATCGGCCACGGCCACTTGTGCGACCGCTTGGCGTCGATTTTCAGCTGAGCCAGGGATTTGGCGTGACGTTTGGCCATAGTAGTAGGCACACTCCGTGTGCCGTAACCTGCGAACGGCACACGGAGTGTGCCTGCTACGTTACCTCAAATCAAACTCCCGCAACGGATCATCCCCCGCGACTTCCGCCTTGGCCCGATGCCGAGCCCGACCCAGCGGATCCACGCCCAGCCGGGCGCACAACTTGTCCAACAGCGTGCCGTAGGTCGACACCGCCGACTTGATGTCCTTGTCCGTGGGCTGGCTCTTGGCCTCGCGGCAGCAGTCCTGGTACAGCCCCCAGGCCCGCGTCGCCGCCTCGCACAACACGCTATCGATCGCCTCCAGGTGGCTGGCCCGGCCGATCACGCTCTCCCAGAAATACGATTCGTCCGGCGTCAGCTTCTTGGGCTTGGCCGGTTTGCCCGCCCGAATCGCCGCCGGGGCTGGGGGCCTGCGTCCCGACCTCGCGTTACCTGTCATGTCCGCCGCCTTCCGTGGCTGATTTCACCGCGTGACACCAGCGGCACAGCGTCTGCCGGTTGGCCGGATCGCGAAACAACCGCTCGTTCCCGCGGTGGGGAACAATATGATCACGCACCATGTCCCGCCGCGGGTACGTCTTGCCGCATTGCGCACAAAACGGTTCCGCCGCGATCTCCCGGTCGGCCGTCGCCGCCCAGTCGCGGTCGTACCCGCGGGCCGCCGCGGAGGCCCGCGTCGGCCGCTGCGTCCCTGCCGCCGGCGGATCCGCCCGAGGCGGCCGTTGCATGGGCTCGCTCCTTCCCGCTACGCCAGCACCTGCCGCCCGCACGGCGCCGCCGCAATCACCTCGCGCAGCGAATGGACGGCCCCCGTGTTCTCCCGCAGGGCGCCCGTGTTGGTTTCCAGCTGGCGGCCGAATTGATCCAGCCCCAACGAGTTGGCCGACAGGGCCCGCGTCGTGCTCTCGAGTTGGCCCTGCAGAATGTTGGCCCGCCACTTCGACAGCTCGTCGACCGCAAAGTACAGCCGGCGGACCATCCAGGCCAAGCCCAGGATCGCAATCAGCAGGATCAGCGCCACGGCCCCCGCCGTCCAACCCTGTTCCGTCCGCGCCTGCTCGACCACGCGGACACTCTGCTCGAGTACTTCCACCAGCGCTTGCGTTTGCGGATCCATGTTGCACCTCTCGATCGCCAACTCTGGCGAGCCCTGCGGCGTCAGCCCGGGGGTTCACTACGGTTTCAGTTTGATTTCAATCGACAGCCTCGATTCTCCGCTGTCGGTCTTTTCCGCCGCCATCACGATCAGTTTGGCGACGCCCAGTTCCCTGGCCTGCCGCATCAGCTTGTCGGCCATGTCGTCGATGTACGCCAAATCAAACCGCGCGTTGAGACTGACTCGGCCGGCATCAGGTCCCGTGCCTCGTTCCATGACTGCCACTCCCTTGCCATTCGCTCACAACTTCGTACACCGTCCCCATCACCGTCCGCCCTGCGGTACACCGCAGCCCCGCGGCGGGCGTCCATTCCGACCGCTCGCAGCGGCCCAGCGATCGCCCGCGGGCGAACCCCCGCGGCCGAACGGCCGCCGGCAACGATCGCCGCCGGTCAACCGGCGGCGCTTGCGTCGGTAAAATCATCGCAACAGCCACCGCACCGGCGCGAATGCCGCGCGAGCCAGGCGTCGCCCCGGTGCCGCGTCCAGGACCGCCCTGCCAACGCGTCGCAGGGGCCGGGCCGCGATCGCCGCCCGGACAGCCCGCGCTGGTACCAGAGCCACGCGGCCCACGTTGCGCACCGGTTGACCGCTCTGAAGTCTTGGCGAGCGGGGTCGCGTCAGCGCCCCGGTGTTTCGTCCCGGGCACGCAGCACACGCCGCCGGCGACACACACACCGGACCCGCCGTCAGCTCGACGGGCATGTCCAACGTCCACGTGGACGCGGGCGGTGCCACCGGCACCTCGGCCGCACACGCGAACCCTACCAAACCCAGGAAAACCACAGCGCACATGGCGCACAGAATCAAAAAACCTCGCATCGATCGACTCCCTGAAAAACGTGTAACGTGTACCTTCTCGCTCAACCACCGCGTCGCGTCAGTTCGCCAACGCCGCCCACTGGTCGTCATTCATCGCCGCGCCGGCGTCCAGCAAAATGCCCGGCTAAGTCCCTCGGACGCGCTCGCGTCCAGGACGATCATGTCGCCCGTCGCGGATTCCTTAGGCCCAGTGACCACGGCGCGAGGCATCTGTCCCACAGCGGAGGCGACGGCGGCACACCACAGCACACAGCCGGCCAGCAAGCGTCTGCCAAGCATCACTTTCTCCCGGTACATCTTGCGGTTGGGGATCACGCAGCGGCAGGCGGGATAGTAGTAGACCACCGCACCGCGTGTGGATCCGGCCAGCAGCCGGCGCCCGCACCGCGGGCAGCGCGGTGCATTCCGCTTCCGGCGTCGCACGTACAGCACGCGGCCTTGCGTGTCCCCTGTGACGTGCGTCAAGCCAGCCTCCCTGCTGCCTCGCCGGAAGCGAACTCACCCACACCATACCGGTGCCTCGCCCAGCCCACAGCAGAACGTTTACAGATTCAGTTCGGCGAGCGGGGTCGCGTCAGCGCCCCGGTACATTCTGCCCCAGTACATCACCCCCGGGCTAACGCCGCGGGGCTCGCCTACGTCTTCTTCTTGCGGTCGCGCATCCGTACCAGTTTTCCGGCCCGGTCCTGGATCTGCAGTTCGAACCGCTTCATGGCCACGGGCTGCCAGATCTTGTCTTCTTCTCCGAACCGGTCGACCAGCACCGCATACAGACCGTCGCCGACGCGCAGCCGCCGATTGACCTTCAGCCGTCGCGTGATCGCTTGCAGCAGCTCATCGGCCTGCGCGTAGAACTTGGCGCCGATCGCCGCCTTCTGGCGATAGCGTTTCACCAGGTCGATGACGGTCTCTTTTTCGGAAGAGCGTTTCTTCGCCGCCGATTTCGCGCGTGTGGGCATCCGAGCCTCCGGTGGAATTGAGGGGACCGTAGAAGTGGCGCCAAAAAGGGGAAGGCGTCCATGCCGTCCCGCAGGGCGGGCGACGGGTCCCAGAGGCATCGCAGGTGGGCTGACGGCGCAACTGAGATCCCGCCAGCCCGCGAAAATCTTACCTATTTGTCCCCAACTTCGCAACAACATTCTGGCTAGATTCCCATTGCCCCGGCAATTGATCAGCAGCTGCCGGCGGGTCATGCGAGCGCGTCCTTCACCGCAGGCACGTCCGTCCGGAGTCGCACGCAGTCCAGGACGACGCGCATCCCCGTAGGAGCCTTGGCCCAGTTCTGCAGTTGGCACAACTGCTTGCTGGTGCATTTGATCGCCCAGGGGTCTTTCAGCATCGCGGCCAGATTGCCAGCGTTTGCCAACGCCCGGCCGGACGTCTTTTCTCCCCAGCCAGGACACCCGGGCACGTTGTCTCCCGACTCTCCAACCAGCGCCTGAAACTCCGCCCACTGCCAAGCCTTCAGCCCGTAGGGCGTATTCTTCGGCCACGCTTCCAGATTCGCATGGGTGAACCATTCCTGCCCGACGATTTCACCCTGGGACGTTTCAAACCGCCGCAGGATCGATATTCGCCCCGGTACCAGACACTGCCACAGGTCCTTGTCCGGCGAGCAGATCACGCACTTGTGACCGCTGGCCACGGCCGCCGCCGCCAGCGTGGCCAGCAAATCATCGGCCTCGTACCCGTCCTGGTACACGGGCTGCCAGCGATCGGCGATCGCCGCGGGAGCCAGCTCCAGGGCCCGCAGCAGCTCCTCATCCTTGTCAGGCCGATTGCCCTTGTAGCCCGCCAGCACGTCGTGCCGAAACGATCGACGATCAAAACACACCAGCACAACCGATGGCTGGATTTCGTTGTCTGGATCCGCCAGCGCCGCGATGCGATTCGCGAACGCTTTCAGGATCCCGTCCACCGTGCGGTGCGATCCCATCGCGTGCCACAGCGCGTGAATCAGATTTGTTCCGTCGACACCTAACCAGATCATGCTTGCACCTCAAAACAACGCCAATTGACTGGGGACCACCGCGGCCGGACTTTTTCGGACGCTGTATTCCGTCGGCATGTCCAACGTCGCTGGCACTGCGGCGGAAGATCTTTCTGCAGGTGGACCCACCACACGCAACTCGGCTTCAAGGCCGTCAGCGATGCGCCGTACCAGGTCCTGCCAGTTCGCGGACAGCACGACGCCCTGCAGCACGAGGACGTCCGTGGTGGATTGATAGATCCGCAGCGTCACACTGCGGTACTTGCCGTTCGGGTGATCGAGGCAGTCGTAAACCACGCACTTCAGATCGCCACTATCCATCAGTCTGGTTTCCACGGGATTATCACCACTGCTGTCGGGTTAATTCTTCGTTATGCCGGTGAATCCACGGACACGGAACGGCGCGGCACGGGACGCATCGGCTTGTCCGCGCAACCACGGCAATAGTGCGTAGGCACGTGGTATCGCCCACGGTTAACGACGATCCACCCGGCCGCCACGGCGGCGCGTCTCAGTGTCGGCACGACCATTGCCACGTGCGTCGATCGATTCTCGACCTCTGAGGCCATGACGGCTCCGCAGCCGTCGCATTTCAGCATTGCCACGATTTCCAAACTCATACTGCACTCCAAAAACGGCATAACCAATCGGTTGCACCCGAGGCGAGTACGCCCGGGTGAACCGAAGCGTTATGCCGGTGAATCCAACACGGACACGGACACGACAACACGGACTGGCTTCCCTTTTTCCACGCCGTGCGCCGCCAAATCGCAAGCAAACCGCACGGCCTCGGCTTTCGTCTTTCGAATCCACGGCACGGGATTTGATCCTGACTCGATCGCCAGTCGCCCTTCCGGGAACTGCACTGCGAATCCTTTGACAACTTGCTTGGTCACGCTTCAACTCCTCTCGCAAAAAACGGCATAACAATGGGGTTGCACCCGAGGCGAGTACGCCCGGGTGAACCCTGGGGGCGTTATGCGGCTTAGTCTCGCGTCGCGTAGACTGCCTCGTTTCTCCACTCATCAGCATCGTCTAGCGGTACACTTTCAGACCTGCTCACGCCACCAACATGAAAACCGACAGCAAACTTGGTGGTCAAGAATAGCATCCACATTGTGTACCAGCTTGAATCCGTAACATGAAAACGAACCATACCAATCCCAAACCACGTCCAGCCGAATAACACGGAACGCTCAACTCGCATGTCGCACCGTTACCGCCGCGTTACCTTTGTTGTTATCCGGACGGGCGCCCCAACTCGGCACGGGTCGCACGCCAAAGGCATCGCCGTGAGCTCGCGACTGACGCCCGTCCGGTGAATCGATAGTTATCCGGTCAATGCACGGAACACGGAGCACGGTCACTCGTCGAGCGACAGTTCCTGCAACCGCATTTCCCAGCCTGCAATCTCACCTCCGAAATGATCCACGAAATAGCGGTACACGTCCGCCTCGTCGCCGTCTGCATCGGCCAGTTCGCGACGCACTGCCTCCAGCGCCGCTTTGCACGCTTGCTCCATCGTTTTCACAACTTCAACCTCCACGGAAAAAACCCGGCATAACTACGGTTGCAGCCGAGGCGAGTACGCCCGGCTGAACCTTGGACGTTATGCCGACACGAAACTCACGTGCTCACGCTGGGCCTCTTTCGGCTCGGTCACGTGCCAGATGGACACGTAGCCGCTCACGCCGTAGACCCAGCAAACATGCTCCCCGGCGTCGCTCACGAAAGCTGGGCCGCGAATGCACGTTTGCAGAACAGGTCCAGACGGCAGACTCGACCAGTACCAGCACGCGGAGCCGACTGGATGCGCACGGTTGAAATCGTCGGTAATCCGCTGGTCGTGTTCGGCCTGCTGTTCGGGTGTCAATCGCTGCTTTCGCCTCTTCGCAACTGCTGGCATTTTCCACCTCCAAAAACGGCATAACAACGGATGCAGCCGAGCGAGTACGCCGGCTGATCCTCGGGCGTTATCCGGCACGAACACGGCCACGGAACGGCCACATCCACGAACCGAGCTTTCGCTTTCGGCACGTGGTGCAAAGCGGCGTTGTCTGCGACTCATACAGTGTCGCCTTGCCGGCGACTCGGAGACGCACCATCCGGACGTTGTCGTTACTATTGCCACACACACACTGCAGCACGGGCCGGATAACTCCGGATGCAATCGAGCCGCGGTTAGCGTCTTTGCACATGGTTGGTCCTTTCGTCGCGTCCGATTGATCCTTGTCCGTTATCCGATCGATTCCCGGTCACGGAAATAATCCCACAACGCCTCGGTCAATCTCACGAGACGGTCGGCACCTCCGACACACGCTTCCAGCTTGCCAGTACGTTTTGCCTTTTCAACGATCGCCTTCGCCTGGCGAATCTGACGCTCCGTTTTTCCTGGATACATCCTCGCTTCATTGATCGTGCGCAACTCGTCCAGCTGCATGATGCACATCGGATAACTCCATGATGCAATCGAGCGGCGGGTTAGGTCGATCGGCATGGCGGGCCGCTCGGCCGCCGCCGATTGATCCAGACGTTATCCGGACGGGCGCCCCAAATCGGCACGGGTCGCACGCCAGAGGCATCGCCGTGAGCTCGCGGCTGACGCCCGTCCGGTGAATCGATAGTTATGCCGGACACGGAACGGAATCCACGGATTCTGCCTCTTGGCTCTCCAAGAACACGGCGATGTCCGGCCGCCACTCCAACGTGTCCGCGTCGGGGTCGCAACAATTATCGATCAGCACGGCGCAACCCATCACGACACGCCGCCACGATGGCCCAACTCCGGGGCCTCGCTCGCCCCACGCCCCACGAATCAGTTCCACGATTCGCTCGGCGTCCACGTCCTCGCTAACCTCTTCCTCGTCGGGATTCGGCCGCGTGACCGTCCCGTACTCGATTGCCTCTTCAAGCATCAGGAAAAACGCCGTCACACGGTCGATGTCTTCCTTATCAGCCTTGGCCATTTTCATTTCAATTTGCCCCATCAAATTTCAGTTTGACGCGTTGCGTTTTCTGCATCATCGCCCACCGCCTTTCTTACACGTGCGCTCGACGCGCGGCGGCTTGCCGCGGTCCAAGTCATCGGCGATCCGCACAGTCACGACCTGCAGCCAGTACAGGGCCCCGGCCGACGCAATGAAGGGCTCGATGGCACAGGCCGAACACAAATCCGGTTCGACCCAGCAACACGGTACCTCGTTCACCCGGCACGCAGTGACTTCCGTGCAACCGCACTGCCGGCACGCCTGCACGGCCTTTGCTCTTGGGCGAAGCAGGTGCTTTAGGATCACTTGCCACCGCCTTTCTTGGTCTTGGCTTTCGGCTGTTCTAGCACGGCCGGCAGTTTCAGCCGCCGAACCTGGTGAGCCGCAAGAATCGCTTCTTCCAAGTCGGCCAGCTTGTCTTTGTCGGCGAACTTCACTCCCAACTCGTCGCACAACTGGCGACGCTGGCGCAGCGTGTTGTGCGTCCGAATAAACTGCAGCAACCACAAATGATCCGGCAAGTTCTTGTCGTGAGACGCTTCCCAAGTCCGGCGAACCGATGAGCCCACCCTCGCCGCGTACTGACTCAGCAGCGTGGTCTCAATCCACGGAAAGCGTGCCGGCCACTCGTTGCCCTTGCCGAGGGTTACGTGCTCGATCACGTTCGAGTACGGCCACAGCAGCAGTTGGCACACGTGGTACCGCCGCCGCTGGGCGTCGCTGAGCGGATCGTTGTCCCAATCGATAGCCTCGGCCGCGAATCGCTGGTATGCCTCAGCCGTCTTGTACCCGCGGAGGCTGGGCGGCGACGATCCTTTTTTTCGTTCTGCGATCAGCAGCTGTTCGGCCATGCACTTCCACTCGTCGTAGTTGAGCGACGAGTTGTACTCCGCGTTTCGCGTCGTCGCGACCAGGTCATCGTGCAGGTTTTCCGTGACGTAATCGC
Organism: uncultured Pirellulaceae bacterium; assembly: GCA_964645045.1. Classification (GTDB taxonomy): domain Bacteria; phylum Planctomycetota; class Planctomycetia; order Pirellulales; family Pirellulaceae; genus Anammoximicrobium. Next base: position 23,394 of record CAZXYZ010000153.1, read on the forward strand.
CGGCTGTCAGTTCGCCCGCCAAATCGATGCGCAGGGCAATCTCCGCCAAGCCACCCCGCTGCTGGATCCGCTCCCGCAACTCCTGATCGGCCTTGGCGTCGGCCTTTCGCTGTTCGGCCGGCGTCTTCTTCGGCTTGACGGCCTTAACCGGCTGACTTTTGCCGGCCTTGCCATTGCCGCCCGTGCCGTGCGTCTTCTGGAACTTTTGGTTCAGTTCGCTCCACAGCTTCGTATTCAAACACCGCTGCACGGTGTCGCCCGCTTCGTTGGCAACCTCGACAATCTGCAGCTTCTGCCGCGTCGCATCGTCCAACGCCGCGGCGTCGAAAGCCGGCAGGCCGTAATCGTGCTTGCCGAATGCATCCTGTCGCGTCAGCGCTCGCGTGCCGTCCTGCACGATCGATTCGACCGTCTCCTCGATCTGCGTCCGAGACTCCCATTCCTCGCGCCGCCAGATGTCGCCCGACATGGCGGCGCTGTAATCGTTCCACAGCACGTCCAGCACCGCCGGGCAGTCCGCGTACTTGGCCACGGGCCGCAGGTGCGAGCCCGGTATTTCCCCGGCAATAATCGCCGCCCGCCACGGGTCCGGCAGCCGGCCCACGCTCTGCAGCAGCGACGCCGTGGGCTGGCTGATGCCCATCTCCGCGGCCGCCTGGGTTTGCGTCAGGCCCCCGCCGCCCTCGGCCAGCGGACGCTGCAGCCAGGCCAGCCGGTCGGCCCGCTCAATGTCGTTCAGGTCCTGCCGCTGCCCGTTGGCCGCCGCAATCTCCGCCTCGGCCTCCGCGTCGCTGATGTCCACGATCACCGCGTCGATCGCGTCCCAGCCGGCCAGCTGGGCGGCCACGTACCGCCGTTCGCCGTCGATCAGCTGCAGGTGCCCCTCCGGCAAGCCCCAGTGCTCGCCCACGGTCCGCACGCGCAGCGGCGCCAACAGCCCGCGCCGCCGCAACGAGTCCGCCAGGCCCTCGCAGCTCGCCGGCTCAATCCTCCGGTTGTGTGGATGCCCGTGGATCTTCTCCATAGGCACTTGAACGATCTCCCGCTGGCGAGCGGCCGGCGTCAGCCCGCCGGTGGTCTTGCGCCGTGGGCCAGGCTCGCCCGTGTCGCCAGCCTTGGCTTCTACGGCGCCAACAGGCTTTTTGCTTTCTTCCGCTGCCTTGGCCGCCACGTGCTTGTCGACGTCCCACTGAAAATCCGACACCGCGTCCGCAACCGACTCGAGTGCAGCCCCTTCGGCGTCGTCCCATTGCCGCTGCAGCTCCGGAATCCAGCCCAGGATCACCGCGCACCGCTTGGCCAGCGCCGCCGCTTCCGTGTCCGACTTCACCGCGGTCGCCGGCACCAGCACCGCATCGCGATCCGGCAAATCCTGATTCAGCGTCTTGCCAAACCGCACGCACTCTGAAGCGTACCAGCGGCCGTCGCTGTCTTGGGCTGCGTAGAGCTTCACCTCCACGTCCGCGTCCACCGGCACGGCGTAGACGTGCCAATGCTCCGCCTTGGTTGCTCTCCCGAGAAAGGCCACACGATCCTCGGGTTCCTGGGCGATCTTGCCCACCGCTGTCTTAGCCTTGCCCCGTCGTTTCACGCTTTCCGCTACCGCCGTAATGCTCATCGTTCTGCCCACCTCCACGGCCGGCCCGGCGTCTCCATTCGCCGAACCGGCCCATGCCGTTCCCGCCAGCTCCGCCGGCGGCCACCGTCGTTGACGTGCCCGAGTCAGCTCAGGCACATGCCCCGTACCAAATCGCAGCGTTGCGGAGGAAGCGATTCCACCCGCATCGCCAACGACTGCCAGTCCTCATCCAGATTTGCCGACGCGTCTACCGACCGCACCGCCGCCACGACGGCCGACACAAACCCGTCCTGCCGTAGCCGGCTGGACAGCCCCAACGCGGACACCGCCCCCACGGCCTCGGTCCGCAGCCACTGCTGCAGACCCGATTTCGGCCGGTACAACACGTACAATTGCCCTGTCATCGCGGTTTGCTCCCGTGCGACCAAGTCACGCCACACCGGGCGCACAACGTCTGCGCCCCGGTCACAAAGTACGCACTGCAGGGCACGCCCCGCGCCGTGCGCGTCGAACCCTCGCCAGCCCGGTTCTTGTCCACGTTGGCCAGCAGCTGCCACAGCTGCGCGTCCGGAATCTGGCCGGCTACCACGGCCGCCGCCAGTTTCCGGGCCGGACTGTCTCTCAAAGCCGGATCCGCGACCCGACGCAGGATCTCGCGTGTCAGCGTGTCGACGCGCATCGACTGCTGAACGTCAAAGTCCGCGGGCGCCGAATCGAGCCGCGACAGCACGTCCCGCAACCCGCCGGTGACCCGCCGCGGCTCGGCCGCCGGACGACGGCCCAGGTCCGCCCCCAGTTCCGTCCGCCGTCGATCGATCAGCGTGGCCAACGCCGCCACTTCGGCCGCGTCCGGATCCGCGGCCCGATCAACCGAGCTTCCTCGGTAGCCCGCCGAGGAACCTCCGGAGCTTCCTCGGTGCGAGGCACCTTCCTCTGAGTAGAAACCTTCTTCCGAAGACCGAAGGTCTTCGAAGGTAGAAAGTCCCGAGCGCGCGCGCGCAATAGAAGGTGTTCGAAGGTCTGCGAAACGAGGAACCTCCGGAGGTTCCTCCGGAGGTTCCTCCGGAGGTTCCTCGTTTCGGCACCGAGGAAGCTCCGGAGGTTCCTCGTTTCGGTCCCGAGGAACCTCCGGGCAATCCATTGCAAAACCGACCTGGGAAGGCAAGCGAAGTACGCCGGCCGGGAGATCAACCCCAGCCTCCGAAAGTGTCTCGCCGTCCAGATCGCCTCGATCATCCTTTTCAAACAGCGTGCGCTGACCGTCCGACTTCAGCACACGTCCGATTTCCAACTCGGCCGGGTCCGGCACCTCCAGCAGCCACACCCCGGTCGACCGCTCGCGACTGCGGGCCACAATCAGCCCGGCCGCCGCAAGG
>CAZXYZ010000154.1:0-25918 GCA_964645045.1 uncultured Pirellulaceae bacterium
CGGACGCCGAAGTACCACCGCCCGAGCCCACGAGCCAATTCACGTCGCCACCCCAAACCCGCGCACCCGAGGGCACGAACGACCGGAATCACGGGGCACGCGCCGATGACGCCACCACTTGTTTCCGGCCCAATCGCGTACTCCCGTGCATGCCTTAGTTCTGGCTTCTGCCCTGTTCAAATCGCTGCCTTGTCCACAGTGGATCGCGCCTGGCATCTAGAACAGCCACGACGGTGACGAGGCTTTCATCGACGCGGTAGTAGATGCAAAACGGAAACCGTTTTGACAGCGCCCGGTGGTGGCCGTATTCGATTGCATGAATCCCACCGTAGTAGGCCAGTGAGTCGATGTCGGCAATCAGGCAACTTCGGAAGTAGTCGCCAAGACCGGGTGATTGCCGTTCATAGAACCAATAGCCCTCGATGAGGTCTTCCTCGGCATCTGATGAAATATCGACGGTCATCGTCCCACTTCCAACAGCCGTGCCTTTGCTTCGCTCCACGGAGACACAGTCGCCCGGCCATCTTCGAGGCGTCGCTTTCGGCTCTCAAGCACCTCACGATGCCACTCCGGCGACCGCACATCGCCTGATTGACTGCAAAGACTGTCCCACACGCTTTCCAGCAAGCGGACTTTTTCGGAAACCGACAGGGTATCGAGCGGTAGTTCAAGGGACATGAGTTTCTCCTCTTGTCAATCGTCTAAGTTGATCGGCCAGAAACGAATCGAACGACAACGGTAACGGGGCCGCCGCCGAAAACCTATGATTTCAAAACCCGCGTCATCGGCGGCTCCCGTTCACCGCTTTGTTCGACCATTTTTCCGTAGAGGAACTCGGGCGCCAGATCCGCGTCGTTCTCCCATCGGACCGTGTGCAGCACCGGTGACACCTCGAACCGCTCGAAGGCCGCAGGATCCCGAAGCGGCTCGAACACCGGTCCCCAGAGCGACTCAGTCAGATCGACCGTTCCCTCGTCGCCGTTGTTGAAACAAACCCAAAGGCGGCATCCGCCCGCGTATTCTGCTGAGATGATTTCGAGCATCGCGAATCACTCCAGGGGAGGTATCCGAACCAAAGGTCGGTGCTGCTCCGCGAGTTGCCAGTCGTCTAAGAGTTGCTCGCGGTACAATTCGTACCATTCCAGCAATGACTTCAAGGCACGACGGGGAAATCGTCCCTGAACGACCCCCGTGTTGATCTCGACGGTAACCTTGTACTCGCCGTACTCCGCGTGGAAGTGTAGTGGGCGATGATCGTCGTACAGCATGTAAACGACGATTCCGAGAAACCGCGAGAGTTAGGGCACTATTGCATTCCTCCATTCGTCCGGGCCATTGATTGACCGAAACCGGTAATCACCCGACATCGTGTCCGCGATAACCGACCACAATGGCGCCCTATCGCGGCTAGCCGGATGATTTATTCGACGACGTAAACCCTTAATTGTCAATAGGCCGGAGCGAAAGCCGGGCCTTACTTGGTTCCGCGATAGGGTCCCGAACGTGGTCGGATATCGTGGCGACGATAGGCGAATCCGCAGGCGGGTATTCCCGGAGGTAGACCGCAGCTTTTCCCGGCGATATGCGTATGGAAACGGCGCCTATCGCGGTGCCGATCGTCCAGGCTCCTGCGTGTAACAAACGTCGCCATTGCGAGTTGGGACAAACGCCTGGACCCCAGCTCGAGATGCGATAGGAGGCCACCGCAGGACGTATATCGTGGCTCGGAGACGCCGACTGTGCGGATCATGGGCCATCCAAGGGGCTGCGCACGCCTCGACCGCCTCGATTCAACACGTGCGTGTAAATCATGGTCGTCTCCACATCCTGGTGACCGAGCAGTTCCTGAACGGTGCGGATGTCGTAGCCAGCCTGCAAAACATGCGTCGCAAAACTGTGCCTGAAAACATGCGGTGTGACGTGTTTTCGGATATCTGCTTTGATGGCCGCCTCGCGGACTGCCTTTTGGATCGTCCTTTCGTTCAAGTGGAATCGGAAGCGAGTGTTCGCCTGGCGGTCGAAGTAATGCGTGGGAGCGGGGAACACCCGCTGCCAGCCCCATTCGCGGTCGGCGTTGGGGTACTTGCGGGCCAGCGCGGCCGGCAGCGGCACGCGTCCCAATCCCTGGGACAAGTCCCAGTCGTGTTGGCGGCGCACGATGTCGAGGTGCTCGCGAAGGGCCGATTGCACTTTGACCGGCAACATCGTGACGCGATCCTTCTGACCCTTCCCGTCCCGCAACAGCAGTTCACTGCGCGTGAAGTCGATGTCTTTCACGCGCAACTCCAGGCCCTCGAACAGACGCAGGCCCGCGCCGTACAACAGCGAGCAGACCAGCCAGATTTCGCCGGCCAGCAGGGCCAGAACCGCCTGGACCTCCTCCGGGGTAAGCACCACGGGCAGCCGCTTGGGCTTCTTGGCCCGCACCGCCCCCACGATCTCGCCCAACTGGATTTGCAGCACTTCGTGGTAGAGGAAGATCAAGGCATTGAAGGCTTGATTCTGAGTGGACGCCGCGACATGCCGATCCAGCGCCAAGTGGCTGACGAATTGCCGTACTTCTTCGGCACCCAGTTCTGCCGGATGTCGCGTGCCGTGGTAGTAGATGAACCGTTTGATCCAGCCGATGTAAGCGTCTTCGGTCCGAGGGCTGTAGTGTTTGACGCGAATGGTTTCGCGGACTTGGTCGAGGAGCCGAGGCTTGGGCTTGCTCTCGGCGGGACCGGTGTGGGGAGCGTTCATGACAGGGCCTCCTGGGAAAATCGGTCCCAAGTGGAAACAAACTGCGCAGAAATCCCTCACGCAAATGTGCGGGCACGCGGAAGACCGGTGGGCTCACGCCGCACCGTTCGCCGACACGTTGGCGGAAGACCGGTGGGCTCACGCCGCACCGCTCGTCGTCACGTTGGCGGAAGACCGGTGGGCTCACGCCGCACCGCTCGCCTGACGGGGCGTTGCGCACGCACAACGCCGTCCAGCGGCCCGAGAGGCCGCTGGAGCACATACCGGTACAGAAACACGAGGGCCGCACGGGCTTGGGCCTGCGCCGAAGGCGACGCCCGCTCCTCGGCGGCCAAGTGCGACAGGAAGCGGGCGACCTCGGCTTCCGCCATTTGCCTGGGATGCCGCTTGTCGTGAAACAGAATGAAGCGGCGAACCCAGCCGATGAAGATGTCCTCCGTGGGGGCGCCGTAGCGGCGCGAACGGGCGGCGGCGCGGACCTGGTCCAGCAGTTTAGGCGGGCCTGCGGGAGACGGCGAAACCGCGGGAGAAGGGGTGGCGATCATAGCAACCTCCAAACAAGGGAAAGAGGAACTACAATACACGTGTACTGTAGTGTACGGATATTCAAAACTAATGCAAGCAGGGGCCGGCAAGAAAATCCGCCGGGTGCGAACTCGCCGCGACGGTTGAAAGGCGAGCCGTCACAAGGCCGGGCACGATGCCGGATCGGCGGAGAAGAATAAAGGAATCCTTGCCCGGTTCCAGTCGGGGGTCACCACGCGGAGATTACGATTCTGTTTGACCCACGGATGGCAGAGCGGAGCCACGGATGAAGAACGGCAAGCGAGCATCCGTGGGTCCGCTTTGCCATCCGTGGGATTCGCACAAAAAGAAGCGGAACGAGGGCCTTCGGCAGCGGGGCGACTTTTCGGATCGCTTCACGCGACGGGCGGCTCGTCTCGGTTCGCGCGGTTCCGAACCGAATCGGCCGACGGCGCGGTGGGACCGTCGGTCTGCCCGAGCGGGATCGTCCGGCGGATCTCTTCGACGGCAACGCTTAACGGCGTCATGATGGGGGTCAGGCCTTCCGACAAGCCGTCTACGGGGTTCCAGCGGCCGGACCAGGACGCCGTCCAGCTGCGCAACAGGACGAGCGGCTGTTGCCGATCGAGGTCGAGCGAGGATGGCGGGGCAGTTTCTGGCTGGCGTTCTGGGTTGATGTGATCGGTGCCAGCCTCGACCGTGCGCGACGTCGAGGGCTGCGTCATCCTCGCCAGCGTCGGGCCGGGGGCGGCAGCCGAGTCCGTGCGGATCGCGCGCCACGCCAACGGGACCAGCAACGCCAGCGCCAACGTGACGGCGATCGCCGCCCACGCGGCGTTGAAACGCCGGCTGGCTGCGAGCGATCGTCTGCGAACTTGGGTTCGGCGAACGACGCGTAGCGGAAAATCGTCGCCGGGCACGGGCAGTTCCAGCAAGTTCAGGCCGTCGATCATGCGACCGCAGGCGGCGAGGGTCTCGCGGCACTCCGGACAACGGGCGGCGTGGCGATTCAGGCGGGAATCTTCGCTCGGCGATTCCCGTCGGTCCAGCAACCGATGCAGACGTTTTTCAAAATCCACGCAGCGCATGCCCGCGTCCTCCCACGACCTCGCGCTGCCGCAATTGGGCCATCAACTGCTGGCGAGCTTTGTGAATCCACGTCTTGACCGTTCCCAACGGCCGCCGGACCGCTTCTGCGATTTGATCGTAACTCAACTCGTTCTCGTGGAACAGGATGAACGCCTCACGGTACTCGGGCCGCAGCCGCAACAGGGCCAACTGGACCTCTTCCCGCAACGACCGCAAGGAACTCCCGTCCGCCGTCCGGTCGATCAGTTGGTCCTCCCCGACCAAACCGGTGGTCGGGATCCGCTTGCGGGCTGCCAGCATGGTCCGGCAGCGGTTTCCGGCGATGGCCAACAGCCAGGGTTCGAATTCACGGCTGCGGTCCCAGGCCGGCAGGCTGCGGAGCACGCGGACGAACGTCTCCTGAGCGGCATCCTCTGCATCCTGGCGTTGCCCCAACATGCGGTAGCAGAAACGGAAGACCCGGTCGCGATACAGATCGACCAAGTCCACCATCGCGGATTCGTCACCGGTCAGGCAACGCGGAACGAGTTCGCGAGGGCTGCTGGACACGTGCTGCCGGTTCCTTTTGTTGCGGTCTGTGGGATAGGCTTCCAGCCTGGCAGGTCAATTGAACGACAGGCTGGAAGCCTATCCCACATAAATCGGACAGTTGCTTCCCGAACGATGCTCACCGTTTGTTGAAGAACTTTTTCAACATTTCAGTGGCCGCTTCACGGGAGTTCTTGGTTTCCAGTTCCGCCTTCTGAGGAAGCTTGCCGAACCCTTTCTTGCCTTTGGGCTTGCCGGCTGCGGGCATTTCCTTCGAGTCCGATGCAGCGGGCGCCTCCTTTTCGGCCGCGACGGCCTCCGACTGCGCCTCGAGCTTCTTTTGCATCGAGACCTGGTCGGTTTCGTCCAGCTTCAATTGACGCGTCTCCGGATCGATCCGGCGTTGAATCCGCTCCTGCTGATCCGCTTCCTCGAGCCAATCGCTGATATCGCCATCGGCCAGCATCACCGTCTCTTTGCCGCCCGCCGTGGTCCGCGCCGCCGCCTCTTTGACACTCGTCACCTTCGGCTTCTTCTCACCACCCAGAGTGTGGTCGATGACGATTTCAAAGGCGAGCGGCCCGAATTGGATGGTGTCGCCGGCTTTGAGGACGCAGTCTTCGGTGATCCGCTCGCCATTGACGAGGGTCCCGTTCTTGCTCTTCAGATCGCGGACCACCAGTTCGCCGGCTTTCACGTAGATGACGCAATGCTGCCGACTGATCGCATCGCTCTTGGGACGCAGGTGGCAGTCCTCGCCACGGCCGATGATGCATTTGGGGACCGGAATCTTGAGTTCCTTGCCCGCATCCGGACCCTTGATCAGCTTCAGCTTGACCTTCATACCTCGACCTTCCTCCGCACAGCCGACTCCGCGACCTACGCGGCCCTATTCATACCCGGATAAGAGCCGATTGTCCACATCGGAGATCGACTCGAAAACGGATTTGCCAAACCTTCAAACTCCCAGAAGCATACCAAATCAACTTCCTGCCGTCAAAATGGCTTGGCCTCGCAATCTGGGTTATCTGCGATTTATCCAACTGGAATTCGCAAATTGGGCCAGTCGAACCCGCCCCGCTGCCTCCAATTCGTCGGCGGACGCGGCGGCGGGGCGCAGCGTCAAGCCTAAACTCGACGCCACCCGTGCGGCCCAGCACGCGGCCAGTTCCATTGAATCGATCTCCACGGACGTGAGTTCCGCAATTCCCTCCAGTTCGGGGGCTGCTGACGACCGGCGCAGTAGCACGCTGCCATGCTGCAGCAACGTGCCGCGGTGCCGCCGCTGAGCGCTGCCGGCAATTTTCGCGTCCCCCACCAGCACGTCCCGCTCGGCTCGCCGCTGAAAACACAAGAACGGCTCCTGCTCCCGAGGCCGCTTGGGCGGTGTCCGGCAGAGACTGGCAGCGACTCCGCGGTGTGCCAATTCATCGACCAACGTCGTGTGAAACGCTTCGTACAAGGCCGACAGTTCGGAACCGACATGCGTCCCGACAGCGGTAGTATAGCTGTAAGTCAATTCCCGGTCGTGAACAATCGCGCCGCCGCCCGTCGCCCGGCGAACCAGGGGGCAGGAACGACTGGGCTCGTGCGTCCAGCGATCCGCGGAGTGTTGGAAGTAGCCCAGCGAAACGGTCGGGACTTCCCAAGCGTAGAAGCGCAGGCAGCCCCCCTGCCCTGCCCCGCCGGCCGATTCCAGCAGCGCTTCGTCCAGCGCCATGTTCCACGCACCGTCGGCGGGCGCGTCGAAAATCAACCGGCATTCCATCGGAGTACGGGCTTGCGCGCCGCCTGGACTTCATCGGGACGACTGACCGGAGTCGTGTGGGGAGCATCGTGCATGGCGTCCGGCGGCTGCTCGGTCAAGCGGAGCAGCGTTTCGGCGAACGCATCCAGGGTCTCCTTGCTCTCGGTTTCCGTCGGCTCGATCATAATCGCTTCTGGAACGGTCAAGGGGAAATACACTGTCGGCGCGTGAAAGCCTTCGTCCAGCAGGCACTTGGCGAGGTCCATCGCCGAGATGCCTTTCTCCCTCTTGAGCTGGGATGCCGAGGCCACGAACTCGTGCATGCAGCGGTCGCCTTGCGGCACGGGCAGGAAGTGCTTGACGCGGCTGAGCAAATAGTTGGCGTTCAGCACCGCGTTTTCTGAAACGGCTTTCAGCCCGTCGGGGCCGTAGGTGCGGATGTAGCAGTAGGCGCGGATCAGGACGCCGACGTTGCCGAAGAAGCTGCGGACGCGGCCGATCGATTTCGGGCGTTGGGTGTCCAAGCGGTAGCGTTGGCCGTCGAACGCGACCACCGGCGCCGGCAGGTAAACGCCCAGCTGATCGGTGACACAGATCGGGCCCGCGCCGGGTCCGCCGCCGCCGTGCGGACCGGAGAACGTCTTGTGCGGATTGAAGTGCATCATGTCGGCGCCGAAATCGCCGGGACGCGTGATGCCCAGCACGGCGTTCATGTTGGCGCCGTCCAAATAGATCAAACCGCCGCAGCCGTGAACCCAATCGGCGATCTGGCCGATTTGACCGTCGAACAAACCGAGCGTGTTCGGATTGGTGATCATCAGCACCGCGACGCGGTCATCCAGTTTCGCGCGCAAGTCCTCCAGATCGACCATGCCGCCGTCCGTGCTCTTGACGGAGACGGTTTCAAAGCCAGCCATCCGCGCGCTGGCCGGGTTGGTCCCGTGCGCCGTGTCGGGAGCCAAGACCTTGGTCCGCCGCTGGCCGAGGTCGCGAAAATGCGCGGCCGCCACCATCAGCGCCGCCAATTCACCGTGGGCTCCGGCCGCCGGTTGGAGCGACACGGCCGGCAAGCCCGAAATCTCGCCCAACATCTGCTGCAGTTCGAACAGCAACTGCAGCAAGCCCTGCAGCGTGTCTTCCGGCTGATAGGGATGCAGGTCGGCCAATCCGGGCAGCGATGCCAGCCGCTCGTTCCGCTTGGGGTTGTACTTCATCGTACAGGATCCCAGGGGGTAGAAGTGGGTATCGACCGACATGTTCCGCGTCGACAAGTTGGAAAAGTGCCGCACGAGGTCCGGCTCGGCCAACTCGGGCAAGGGCGGCGGAGCATCCGCCAGTAGCTGGGCGGGAACCAGTTCTCGGCAAGGCCGCGGCGGCACGTCGCAGGCCGGCAGCCGCACCGCGCGGCGTCCCGGCTTGGACAACTCGAACAACAGATCGGTCGATTGGGTGTTGCGCACGCTTGGTCCCTCGTTCACGCTTCAATTCCGTAAGCCGCCGTGGTGCAGAAGCCGTTTCTCACCGGGTCGAGCCCGATGGCGAAGCCAATCAGAAGGTCACGACTTTGTCCAAAAACTTGGCCAGCCCGTCAATCTCCTGCCGGGTGCGGTTTTCCGTCACCGCGACCAGGAAGCAGTCCTTCAGTTCCGGATACCAGCGAGCCAGCGGCACTCCTGCCAGATACCCGGCCGCGCTGGCCGCGGCGATCACTTCGCTCACGTCGCTGGCCAAATCGCGCACGACAAATTCTTTGAACGCTGGTTTGGCAAAGGCACGGGAGAACCGGCCGCTGGCGGCGATCTGCTGTGCCGCATAGTCGGCCTTCTGCAGACACAACTCGGCGGTTTCCCGCAGTCCTTGCGGCCCCAAGGCCGACAGATAAATGGCCGCTCGAAGCGCGATCAGGCCCTGATTCGTGCAGATGTTACTCGTCGCCTTGTCCCGGCGGATATGCTGTTCGCGAGTCTGCAGCGTGAGCACCCAGCAGCGCTGTCCGCGGCGATCCGTCGTCTGGCCGGCGATGCGGCCCGGCAAGCGGCGGACGAACTGTTCGCGGCACGCCATGATCCCCAGGTACGGACCGCCGAACAGCATCGGCGTGCCCAGCGATTGACCCTCGGCCACCGCGATGTCGGCCCCCAGCTCGGCTGGCCGTTTGAGTAATCCCAAACTGATGGGATCGAACGCCTGGACGAGCAAGGCACCTGCATCGTGCGCGATTTTCGCCGCCGCGGCCACATCCTCCAGGCAGCCGAAAAAATTGGGATGCTGGATCAGGACGCTCGCGGTCTGGCCGTCCACCGCTGCCGCCAGCGCTTCCAGGTCCATCGTCCCGTCGCCGGCGCCGATCGTCACGCACGGGGTGTTCAGGCTGGCCAGATACGTCTCCAGAATCTGGCGGTATTCCGGATGTACGCTGGCGGACACCACGACTTTGCCTTCGCGCCGCGTGACGCTCATCGCCATCAACACGGCTTCGACCGCGGCTGTGCCGCCGTCGTACAGGCTGGCGTTGGACACGTCCATGCCTGTCAACTGGCAAACTAGCGTCTGGTACTCGAACATCGCCTGCAGATTGCCTTGGCTGACCTCCGGCTGGTACGGCGTGTATGAAGTGAAGAACTCGCCCCGCGAGGCAATCGCATCCACTACGGCCGGCACAAAGTGGTCGTAACTGCCGCCGCCCAGAAAACAAATCTTCTGGCCCGCATGACTGTTCCGTCCGGACAGCGCTGCGATATGCCGCGTCAACTCGATTTCCGTCATCGCGGGCGGCAACTGCAGCGGACGCGACAAGCGGAACTCCGGCGGAATCGACGCAAACAACTGTTCGATCGACGCCGCCCCGATCGCCTGCAGCATTGCCTGCCGATCTTCCGTGGTGTTAAACAAATATGCCATGCTGCGGTCCCCTGCCCTGCAAATGTCAGATTTGTCGTGAGAATCTGACGGACGATTCAGTTGGAGTACAGCCTTTAGGCTGCCAGGGCGGGCAAAGCACGCCGCACATACACGCTAAAGCGTGGACTCCAACATGTTGTGCGAGGGTCTCCTGACCCCGCACTTGACGCGACCGACAGGTCTCCAAAATCCCGGAGACCTGCGGTCGGCGGTTTCGGCGAGGTCAGGAGACCTGCGCCGAGCACGCCCCCCCTGCCCTGCCCTAATGCCCCGCCTCCGCACACTGCTTCTGGTACGTACCGAAATTCATCAGCTTGGACAACGCCGCTTCGTCCGTCAGCCGCACTTTGATGATCCAACCGGAACTGTACGGATCCTGGTTGAGGGTCTCCAGCCGGTCCGGCAGGTCTCGGTTCACCTCGATGATCTCGCCGTCCACGGGACTGTACATCGGACTGACGGCCTTGACCGATTCCACCTCGCCGAACTCCTCGCCCGACGCGACGTGCTTGCCGACGGGCGGCAATTCCATGAACACCAGGTCCGTCAGCTGTTCCACGGCGAACGCCGAGATGCCGACGGTGGCGACCTTGACGCCTCCCTCGTCCACGACCCGGACCCACTCGTGGGTCTCGCTGAACAGCAACTCTTCTGGCTTCACGATTGCATTCCTTATTCTTGCGCTTCCTATTTCGGCTGACTTCGACGATAGAACGGCAACTCGACGACTCGCGCAGGTTCCATACGCCCGCGGATATCTACGGCCAGCTCCTCGGCCCCCGCTGCTGCTTCCGGACGTACGTATGCCATGGCGATCGGTTTGTCCAATGTCGGCGAGAACGTCCCGCTGGACACGACGCCGACGGACTGTCCGCCCGCCGCCACGGGATAATTCTCGCGCGGGACCCGCCGTCCGGCCAACTCCAGCCCGATTCGTTTCAACGGATGGGGATCGTCCTTCAGACGCCGCAACGCGTCCGCCCCGACGAAGGATCGGCCCTGCAGATTGACGGCAAAACCCAAGCCCGCCTGGTACGGGTTAATCGTCTCCGAAAGTTCGTGGCCGTACAACGGCATGCCGGCTTCCAAGCGTAGCGTGTCCCGAGCCCCCAAACCAGCCGCCTTCAAGCCGATTTCCCGGCCAGCGCGAAACAGGTTGGTACACAGTTCGACGGCGTCTTCCGCCCGCACGATCAACTCGAAACCGTCTTCGCCGGTATAGCCCGTGCGCGTGACCGTACATGGGCGATCAAAGTACTGGGTGACCACGCCCGTGTAGTAACCCATCCGCTCCAAATCGATCTTCACCAGACGGCTGAGGATCGGGAGCGATTGCGGGCCCTGGAGGGCGATCATGGCCGTCTCGGCGGTCCGATCGGCCATTGCGACATCGCCGTCTGCCGGGGTCAGCAGCGAGCGGAACCAGGCCACGATCTTCTCCCGATTGCTGGCGTTGACAACCAGCAGGTAGTAACGCCGTTCGCTGGGCGTTTCCAGCTGGGACACCAGGATATCGTCCAGGACTCCGCCCTGTTCGTTCGCGACCAGCGAATAGCGGATCTTGCCGGGCGGCAGATCGGCCACGCGGCGGGTCAGCACGCGGTCCAGAAAACGGCCGGCGTCCGGCCCGTCGAATCGCAGGCGTCCCATGTGCGAGACGTCGAACACCCCGGCGTCCCGCCGCACCGCGTGGTGCTCCTCGACGATCGACGTGTACTGGACGGGCATGGACCAACCCGCAAAGTCCACCATCCGCGCCCCCTGCGCAACGTGCCAGTCGTACAACGGCGTTCTTGCTACGATTTCGCTCATCGGTGCCTGGATTGGAGGTAAGAGTCCTGACCGAACGTGCCAACAAATCGACGTGTGGGGCATTGTAGCCGATCAGACGCGTGTTTCCAGTGGCAGCAAGGGGCGGACGCGCCGATCCCTGACCCGTGCATCCAGCAGCCCTGAAGGAGCTTTACCGCCGGCGGTCGAGATCGATCGCGACCCGACGCGTAAGCGAGGACGCCACGCTTTGCCACGCTTACGCGCCGGGACTCCGTGAAATGCAATTGGCGGGGATTTGTTTCAGGCATCGGCACTGCGTATAATCTTGGCGCGGCCTGGGGCCGCAACCAAAGTCGTTTAACGGCAAGCCGCAGGCGACTGCGTTTTCTCGCGGCGCCGACGCCTGCGGCTTGCCGTTAAACGAAATGCGCGCCCGACGAGCGCATTTTGACTGTTTACAGTACGAAGTGCAAATCTCGTTTTTTTGTCGAGCCTGCGGAAAGGGAAATCGTGACTTCGGTTGCCACACTAGATCCCGGTCTTGTGTCCGCGTTGGGTGAAGCCGTGGACGTGCTGCGCAGCGTCGCCGAGTACGAGTTGGAGGATGAACTGCAGCAGCGGATGCGCGCCCTGGGGGAGAACCGAGAGGCGTGTTCCCCCGCGGATCGCGAAGAACACCGGCAACTGGCGGACTTCTGGCGCCGACAGACGCTCCGCAAGGTCCGCGCGGCCAACGTGCTCAGGCGTCTTCGGGAGATCGCCCCCGAACTCATCGGCAGCGGGCCTGAGGCGTTCGAGGAATCATGACAACCATCTCTCGCGAAATCCGAGAGGCGGTTGCCGCGCGGGCCGGACGAAGGTGCGAATATTGTCGCCTGCCCGATCGATTGCAGGCCGGCGGTTTTGAGTTGGACCACATCCTGCCTGCCGCGCGCGGTGGTCTGACAACCTTAGACAACCTGGCCTATGCCTGCCCCCACTGCAATGACCGAAAGTGGGCTCATGTCGAGGCCCAGGATCCGGCCACCAATCAGACGGTATCCTTGTTTCAACCTCGACGAGATCGCTGGCAAGATCACTTTGAGTGGTCCCGAGCGGTGCCTTTCGAGATCATCGGCAGGACGCCGACGGCGCGCGCCACGATTGGCTTCCTCGCCCACGAGCCGCGCAGCGAATTGACCGTGATACGGTTCGACCAGAATGGGAAACGTCATCGATTTCACCTCCTCGACGTTTCTTCCAACGCGATCTCCCTGCCCGGCGCAGAATTCAATTCCACGATCATTGTAGCAGTGCGATCCACCGCTCGGCAACAAGCCGGCATGGGTCATGGGCGCACCGGCTCAGGCTCATTAGAGCCAACGCCCGTGGAGCCAGAACCGCCAGAAAGTGAACTCGCATCCACACCTGGATACGGTAGCCACCCCGCGCCGGTAGTCCGTGCGGACCTTGGGCGTCATGGGCTGGTCGACGGCCGGGAGGCTCACTGGTTCGCGACGGATACTTGTAAATGAACTTCCAAGGCCGACACCATATTGAGGGTGTCCTTTCAGCCAGCTCCTGATGGCGCGCACTAACCCGCCCGTGTCCTCGACGGTGTTCCCGCAGTTTGCAGCAAAGGCAAGATCCAAGGATAGAAAGGCCGGGGTATCCCAACGAACCGCAATCTCTTCAGCCCTACGCCACGTGTCACGTCGAAGTAGGCAAATTAACTCGGTCATTCTCGCCGCTACTGCATCATGCCGTTCGATGCCGGTTCCATACGCGAGAATGGAATGCTCCATGGCATATTTGGCTATCGCATGCGAGGCGCGATAGATTTCATAGGCAGTCCTTCCGGAACTGTCCGTCTCCTCATTGCCCTTCTTTGCCAGGGCAAGCGAGTGGCTTAACAGCTCGTCAACGAGCTTTCTCCGTTCGGCACGGTCGATCTTCATGTCCAAGACGGCTTGGAGATCTTGCGAGCCATCCTTGACGGGCTGCAAACCAGCCGCGAGAGATCCACGAAGTGCGCACGCGAGTGGATTACTATGTTCCAACTCTAAAAGCTTCGTGCAAGCTGCAATGGCTTCCTCGAAGTTGCCCCGCAACTCAGACAATCTGATCTGTTCATGAAACGTCGCCACCTGAGGACGCCGCTCTTCGGAATCGCCAGATGCCTCAGCGCCCGTCGCAGTAATGCCGGCCAACAGAACTGCTGTCGCCACGAAGGCGTCTAGAACAACGACGAGGTCCTTTCCAGTCATTTTCCCCTCCCAATGTTGTTTTCTTACTTCTTTGCTGCGTCCAGTCGAACGCCGAGCAGCAGCAGTCCTAAATCCCGAGCCCTAGACGAAAGCACGAGGGCCGTCTCCTCGTCTCGAAGCAGCTGGTCATACTCATTCAAACGCATTTCCAAATGGTCCCGAACCTGCTCGGGTGTTGTAGCGTACGGCGGACGGCCCCAAGAAGAAATCGTCGCGTCAACGGACGCCTGTGCCTGCCCGGCCCGCAGCATCAAACTTTGAACAAGATATAGTCTTTCGTTCGTCTGTACCTTGTCGGACATTAGGACGCTGGCAGCCGAGTTCCGGAACGCGGCAACGCATCTCGCCAGATCCCTCCGGATCTCCGGGTCCGGATCCGAATTGGCCACCACGTCCAGGCACTTTGCCAGCCCCAGGAGGTCATCTCGGGTCGCTCCACTATTTCCCGCGAATGCCAAGTCCAAAGTAAGATCCGCCAACTTGTTGCGGGAGTACTCGAACCGAAACACGACACCGGGGCACGCACCGGATGCTTGTCCGAGAATAATGCCGCCTCTTCCAAAGAGCTGAATTAACTGCAGCATGGTCGGAGCGACGCTGTCATATCGTTTTTGCCCAACCCCATAAGCCAATCGCGCATGGTCCAGCGAGTGTTTTCCAGCCGCATGGGCGGCCAGCCAGAGCGGAAACGCCTGCTCGACGGCCGCCACCACCTGATCTCGCGATCCACCCGTGAGCCTATTTGCGGTTGTGGTCCATTCTAGTGCGTCGGTCATCAACAGACTGACCAGTCCTGCACGCGCTGATTCTGGAAGTCGGGACTGGAGAGAAGCGCGGAAGTCGTCGAGCGCCTCCTCGCGCGCACCGCCGCTTGCGACGTGGAAGCAGCCTCGCTGGGCGCGCCACACCGGTGCAAACGCCGGCTCCATTTCAAGCAGCTTGGTGCAGGCGGCAAGGGCGTCCTTGAATCGTCCTATTTTGGAGAGAAAGTTCATGCGGCGGCACACGTAATCGGAATTACTTGGAGCGATCCGCACGGCGGCATCGAAATCCATTCCTGCGCGAGAAATGTCTTGCAACTGAACGTGAGCGGCGGCGCGTAGCACGTAGGCATCGCCAAAGTGGGGATTCAGGCGAATACTTTCGTCGCAATCCGAGATGCACCTATGCCACTGGTCCTGCATCTTGTGGCAAATCGCCCGCTGGTAGTATGCTTCCGCATAGTCGGGCCGCAGCCGGATGGCCTCGGCGTATCGAGAAATCGCAATGTCGAAGCGTGCCGCGCATCCGCTTCATGATCCTGTGGGCCGCCGCGAGGGCGTCCCTGGCTGTTGGATCGTTCGCGGCCCGTTGATGAAGGCAGGTTAGGTCCAGGAAACGCCGACGTTGACATTCGTGGTCATCAAGGCCTTTCAGCGCAGCGTGCATCGATTCGACGAATTCCGGAAACGAGATCGGGCGCGGATGTTCCGGTGCAAAAGGAATCGCGGCCAGCAGTCCGCAGGCGAACGCGAGGCCCACTTGTCGCCGGCCCAGTCTGCCGAGCAGCGCCAAGCCGCCGACCACGAAACAGATCAGGCTGGCACAGGCGTTGGGCGAGAATGGCAGATAGTCGCCCAGATCGAGCCAGGGTGCCAGCCAAACGCCGATCGCCACGGTGAGGAGCGAATAGAACAACGCGGTTCGCCCGGGCTGCTCCGTCTTGGGCTCCTTCAGATCCTGCAACACGGCTTCCAATGCGTCGCTCGCCTCGCCTGCCGTGCCAAAACGCTCGTTGGGGTCCTCGGCAAGCAGGCGGTTCAAGAGCGAATTCAGTTGCGTGGGCAGCACAAGTGGGTCACGTTTGGTCGTTCTGGAGTGGGAAGGCGTCTTGCCGGTCAGCATGAAACTCAGTACACATCCGAGGCTGTACAGATCCGACTGAATTGTGGCCTCTCCCCCGTCCGCGACCTCTGGGGCCATGTAGCCGACCGTCCCCACAGCGACTCCGGATTCTGTCAGGGGCGCCGGTTCGCCATCGCCGTTTCCAAGGCGTGCGACACCGAAGTCCAGTATTTTCACGACTCCTTCGGGAGTGACGATCAGGTTCAGCGGCTTCAAATCCCGGTGGATCACGTGGTGCTGGTGGGCATGTCCGAGCCCTTCCGCAATCTGCTTGGCCAACGTGCAAGCCCGTTCGGGATCGAGGCGCCCCACCTCTTTGACCAGTGCCGCGAGCGTCCGTCCTTCGACAAAATCCATCACCAACAGCTCGAAGCCCTGCCATTCACGCACCACTCGCGCTCGGACGACATTGGCGTGGTCGAGTGCGCCTAAGGCGGCCTGTTCACGCTGAAAGCGGGTCAACGAGTCGGGGTGAGCCCTTTTCTTGTTGGAGATGAACTTGATCGCGACTTTGCAGTTCAGCTTGTTGTCGATCGCCTGATAGACGACGCCCATGCCCCCCTCGCCGAGCTTGGATTCCAGGACGTAGTCGAGCACTTGGCTTGGGAGGGGATTGCCCCAAGGGTCAACGTCCTCGTCGAACGCCTTCAGAATCTCCGCGATGGGGGGCGGCTTGAACGCCCCGTTTTGCTCCGCCTCCGCGTCCGCTCGGAGGAGGGCCAGGACTTGTTCGAGCAGTGCCGCGTCACCCAAACACCGCTGTTGCACGTACGCTTCCCTCGCCTCCGGAGGCAGATCCAATGCGTCGCAGAAGATCTGTTCCGACAGCGTCCACTGGTCCTGGCTCATGACGGCGTCTCCGCCTCGCGTCGACGTATCCTGCGCCACCGTCGTATTCGCATTCTGGAGTACAGTTCCGCGCGGGCCAGTCGCAATTCCTTCTCGACGCGTTCGGTCGTGATTGGCGTGGGATCGCCGCCGTTCTTGTCCGCGACGGCTTCATTGGACAAGATTAGGGCGATTTCGGCGGGCGAAAACCCCTCCCCAAAATAGTGGACTTCAAGGACCTTGCCGCGAAACGGATTGTGGCGAAAGACATCTTCCAGGTATTCGTGGACCTGCAGAACCTCGTCGCTATGCGAGTTCGCTTTCGCCTCGAGGCCTTCCAACGGTTTTCGTTGCCACCCGCCCCCGCGTTGCTGCGCGTCGCGTTTGCGAATGTGATCGACCAGCACGTTTCGAGCGATGCGCGCAAAGACACGTATGAAGTGCGTTTGATTCTTGAACGGCGTCGGTGAGCCGGACAACAATAATCTTCCGAAAACGCTGAGCATCACGCCGGTTGTCTCCAGGTCTACACGTCCTGGTCCTACACCTCGAAGTACACCCCGAAGCAATCCATGCGAGATCTCCCTGATCTGGGGAAGTGCCCGAGCATCCAGCACCCGAGCAGTCAAACGCTCCTGGGCCTGCGGGTCAGTCCAAAAATTCTGCAGATCCTCCAGCGTTTGATCCCGTTCTTCGTTCATCAAAAAAATTCCTCCTGAATTCGATCTTACCACGAAGAAGGCTCCACCGGCCGGACGCTCGAACCATGCTATCGAGCCTCGCCCGATGGTGTCATTTTGGGGACGCCGATTCTGAAAATCAAGCACACACCAGGACGATTTGGCTGCGTGTCTGGACGCGACGAGCAGCCGATTCCCTTGGCGGCGGCCAAAAGCCGCCCCTGTACAGGTCCGGTTCCCTCGAAGATCTGCAGGCGTGTGCGCCGTTGGAGTCCACGCTTTAGCGTGCGTGCGGGCGGAGCCCGCCGATAACAACACGCTAAAGCGTGAACTCCAACTCCGCCCTTGCTCGACCAGCTGCTGAGCAACGCTGGCCCGCAAGGCTTCCCACTCGACGCTTCGACGCTCGGCTTGGTACAATTCAAGATGGCCCCCAAGAGCGAGAAGGAGGTGGCAGGCATGTCATCAGTCATCGAGGTGAAGACGGTCAACTATCCGGAATCGGACGGAAAGCCTATGGGTGAGACAGACGAACACCGGGACGAAATGGTCCGCGAGATCGAGTTGCTGCGGCGGTACTTCGACGGCCAACAGGTGTATGTATCGGGGAACCTGCTATTTTACTACGTGCAGGGCGATCCCAAGAAGTGCGTCGTCCCGGATGTGTTTGTCGTCAAAGACGCGGACCCCAAGAAGCGCCGGACCTACAAGTTGTGGATTGAGCGGAAAACGCCTGACGCCGTCATTGAGGTCACGTCGCGCAAGACAAAGAAGAAGGATCAGGTTGCCAAGCCGGCGTTGTACCGTCAACTGCGCGTCCGCGAGTATTTCATGTTCGATCCGACGGAGGACTATCTGCATCCGCCCCTGCAAGGCTACCGCCTCGTCGGCGCCCGCTATGTGCAGATCAACGCGGACGACCAGGGAGGGCTGGTAAGCCGAGAACTTGGGCTGCGATTCCAGGCGGAACGAGGTCAGTTGATGATGTACCGATTGGATACGGGCGAACGGTTGCTGACGGCCGACGAGGCACGGCAAGCAGCCGAACAGGCACGCCAGGCGGCCGAAGCGGAAGTGGCTCGCCTGCGTGAAGAACTGCGCCGCCGAGGTTAGCGCAGCCGGGGATGCCCGCACGTGAATGGGCGTTTCTGCCTCGGGGAAGCCAACCGTAATGGACCAGCCGCGGCGGTGACTGAGGTTCCTGGCCGTCAGGACGGATTGGCAATCCGTCCTACAGGAAAACATCTGCAACGCGTGGGTTCAAGCCTCATTCCTTCGCTTGGCGAATCTTCTTGACGTCCTCGGTCGCCAGTTGCTGCGACTCCGGGGACAGGCGAGCGAAGGGTACGGTGATTTGTTGGCCGTCGCGTTTTTCCAGAACGACGTAAGGGTCTTTCTTGGCGGCCGGGTCGCCGTAGCCGAAGTTCACCAAGGCGGGGTCGATCGTGGTCCCGCGGTCGCTGGTCCACGAGCGGAACGACTTGGTAGCGGCGGGCGGAGGGTCGGCGGCGTGCGGGGGGACAGCGAGATTCTGTTCCTGCAGCCAATCGCCCGCCATCGTGGCCGCAGGCGTTCCGGGATTCTCGGCGATGATGCGGTTCAGTGCCGTCAAGGCGCGGCGCTGGCCGGTCGGCTTCTGCAGCAGGTCGCGCGCCTCGTCCAATTGCTCGGCCAGTTTCAGCGTGCCGCGCAACTCGGGGTTCGTCCGAGCGGCGTTGGTGGCTGCGGCCAGATTGCTTTTGAGCGGCGGCAGGGCACTGTAGATCCGCTTGGCCTCGGCCAGGGCCAGCGCGCCCTCCAATCGAGTCGCTTCCTGCCCAAGCTTGTCGTTGGCCCCCTTCAACGCGGTGCGGCCTTGCTCGACCAGCTTCTGGGCAAAGCTGTCGGCTTGCACGGCGGCCTGGGCATAGCTGCCCAACTGGCCCAGCGTGCCAATCTTGCTGAGCTTGCTGAACTCGCGAACCGCCCCCGCCGTATCGTCCGCGGCAAGCAGTTCCTGGGACTTGTCCAGCGAACTCTTGAGAGTCTGCAACTGCTGGTCGCTGTAGACAGTTCCCGCCTGACCTCGTACCTGCTCGATCATCAGCAGCAGTTCCGGCCCCGGCAGACTACCGCTCCTGGCGTACAGTTGTTGTCCGTCAGCCCGGATCACGAAAACGATTGGGATCGAATCGCCCTCGTGTCGATACCGCGAGGCCCACTTGCCCCATTCCTCGCCGTTGATCTCGATCTTCAGCGGGATGAACCATCCCGCGTAGCGCGCCCAGCGACTGGTCGGTTTGCAGTCGATTCAGCAACGCCAGGCAAGGCGGTCACGTCTTGCTCCCGGCCAGGGCAAAAATCGGCCGGCCGGTGGCTTGCGACAGCTGGACCGCTTGGTCAACCGGCTGCATTTGCGCCCAGAGCTCGAAAGGCATCGCGCAAACGAGGCCACACGCGATCACGACGGGGAGGACGGAATAGCGGATCATGGGGCTCTTCTCCTACCAAGAATTCGTTGCGATCGCCAACACTGGCCAATCGCCGATCATTATACGCGGGGAGGTGCGTTTTGTCCTTCTCCCCTGCCCTGCCCTTCCGCGGCGGCAATCGGCTTGGTCGCATCGATGCCCAGTCCCGTCAGGCCGGCCAGGAGAAACGCGGCGGCGCAGGCCAGGAAAGCGGCGGCCCAATTCTGGCTGGGGCCGACGATCCAGATCAGCAACGGCGGCGTGATCGCGGCGCCGAAGTTGCCCCACATGTTGGACCAGCCGAGAACCGACGCCACGTGCCGGCCGCCGATGTCTTGGCAAAAGGCCCACACCGTCCCCTGGCTCCAATCGGTCAGGAACGCGACCAGCGAGAACAGGACCACGGCGCCCCAGGGCGACGGCTCGAACAGGAAAGCCAGATAGGCAAAGACGGCCAGCAGCCGCGACAGGCCGACGGGCAGTGCTCGACTCCAGCGCACGCCCACCGTCCGCAGCAGGTAATCGGTCCACATACCGCCCAGCATGGTGCCGAACCAGCCGACCAGCGGCGGGATTGAAACCAGCAGCGCCCGCTCCTCGACGGGCAATTGATGGACGCTCTGAAAATACCGCGGCGCCCAAGTCATGATGAACACCCAGCCGACGTTGGTGAAAAACTGCGAGGCGGACAGCAATCCCAGGCTGCGGTTGGTGGCCAATCGGCCGAGAACGGCCGCGGCGCCGAGGTCCCCCCTGCCCTGCCCTGACGGCGGAGGCGTTGACGCAGGATTGGCTGCGGGTTGCGATGGCGCGGCGAGACTGGCGGTGTGTGGGATTTCTTCAACGCCGGAAGGGAGACCTGCGGTCGGTCGTTTCGGCGGAGTCGGAGACCCGCGCCGAGCGCTGTGGCCGGGACCTGCCGCGGGCTGCCCTTCGATCAGATTCAGCTCCGCATCGTTCACGCCGGGATGGTCCGCCGGCTGGTTGCGGCACAGCCACCAGATCAACACGCCAACCAACAGACCCAGACTGCCGTAGACGAACATCATGGGACGCCAGCCGGCGCCGTACAGCTTTCGCACGGTGTCGCGATGAGCGGCTTCGAGAATCAAACGGTTCAGTCGCGTCACCTGCCGCGTGTCCAACTCGTCCGCCGGTCGGGCCAGCAACCGCTTGGCCTCTCGCTCCAGCGACAAGGAAGACACGTCGTCGCGGGTGAAGGAACCACGACGCGAGAGGATGACGTTCAGTTCCGCTACGAACCGTGCGGTGTCGAAGCCCGGTGGCGCGGCGAGACGAACTGCAGCAGACCCCCCTGCCCTCCCCTGCCCTGCCGCTTGCCGGCGCTGCAGTTCGGCATCCAATTCCACCCGGTATGCGGACGCACAGTCAGCAACTTGGGACCGCATGTCTGCGGACAAGGCGTTCACGATTTTGGCGTTGACGGCGGTTGCGGCGTTGGCGTCGCCCACCGCCGACAGCGCGTGGCAAAATCGCGGCACATCGAGAAGATCCGCTGGTTGAAGCGTCGCGGAGGTCGACGCCGGCGTCAGCCACACAATCAGTGGGCCGCTGGCAAACAGGGCCAGCCAGCCTCCCATACGCCCGCCGACCGACACGACGCTGCTGGCGGTGGCCCGCGCCGAAACCGGCATCCACCTGCCGATGATGCTCGCTCCTGTCGGATACGCGCCCGCCTGGGCCATCCCGAATCCAAGCCGCAGGACGATCAGGATCCAAAAACTCGCCGCCAGCCCGGTCAAACCGGTCAGCAACGACCAGCCCAGGACGTAGCCGGTCAGCGTCACCCGCGGTCCGAAGCGGTCGGTCAGCCAACCCGAAGGCACCTGGCTCAACGCATAGGTCCAAAAGAAGGCGCTCAGCATCCAACCGACTTGCGTGTCGGTCAGTCCCAGATCTTCCTTGATAAACACTTCCGCAAACGAAATGCAAAACCGGTCCAGGTACAGCAGCACGGCCATCAGGGCCGTGACGGCCACGACGAGATACCGGACGCGTGTGGGGGATGAGGAAGTCATATTTCGTCACCTTGACCAGAATCGCCGGAGACGCCAGACTGAGACCAGATTCGAGTTGCATCTTGCTGCAGACCGCCATGCTGCGATCCGCCTCGTCACCCGGAGGAGTCTTGTTCCTCGCAAGCAAGGGAGAAACCCATGAGCCTGAGCCAATCGCTATTGCCCGAATTCGATCATGAAATGGCCAATACTCGCAAGGTGTTGGAACGAATTCCCGAGGACAAACTGAACTGGAAGGTCCACGAGAAATCAAACACCATCGGCTGGGTCGGCATGCACATGGCCGGTATCCTGGGATGGGTGGATCTCACTTTGAACCGCGATTCCCTGGATATTGCTCCGGCCGGCGCCGAGCCGTATCGGACGCCCGTCCCGAATTCGCGGCAAGAGATCCTCGATCAGTTCGACAAGCATCTCGCCACCGCGCGCGCGGCGATCGCGGCCGCGTCCGACGATCAATTCATGAAACCGTGGTCGCTGTTGATGACAGGCGAAGTCATCTTTACGATGCCTCGCGTGGCAGTGCTCCGCAGTTTTGTGCTCAATCACATGATCCATCACCGCGGCCACCTGTGCGTCTACCTGCGGCTGAACGACGTCCCGGTGCCCGCGTTGTACGGGCCTTCGGCGGACGAGCAAGGCATGTAGCCGCCCGCGGTTGACGGTAGCCCGAAGCGCGAGCGAGTGGGCGCGCCATCCCTCTCGCTGGTGCTTCGAGTCACTTAGGCTCCGGCCCGTTGGGAACAATTGCGAATTCCCGCTGCCGGCGATCGATCTCGTCGAGAAGAGAAGGCGGTGAATGGCATCTCTTGGACGCAGGCCGTGACGTTTTGCGAGTGGCCGTCGAAGAAGCAGGGCCTGACCTTCAAGGCGGCGGACGGCAGCGAGTTCACCGGCTTCGGCCTGTTTATGCCCCGTCCTGCTTACGCTGCGTCGTGCTGCTTCTTCCTCACGATCAGCTGGTAGGAATTATGAATGACCTCAAAATGCCGATCGAAACACTGGACAAACGGCTCGATCGCCGGCTTGCACGAGTCGCCGAAGGAGTCCGAAGTGCCAAGGATGAAAATGCCACACCAACGGTAGTCATCGAAGATCAGCACTCCACCGTCCTTCAAAAGCCTCCAACAGAGTACCGCATCTTCCAACACATCGTCCTTGGCGTGCGAGCCATCGATGTAAATGATGTCAAACGAATTGAAAGGGAGTTCCCGCAGGGCCAGCTGGGAATAGCCCGTGACGGTTGTCGCTTTGTCCGAGGATCCCGAACGTTCAAGATTGGCGAGATATCGATCCTTGTAGGGCCCCTCGAAGATGTCGATGCCGGTAAGTCGTGCCGTCGGATGCGTCAGGACGTTTTCCAGCATCCAAATGGCAGACCGGCCTTCGTAGACGCCGATCTCCAGGTATTGGAGATCAGGCTTCCCCTTGAATGGCGCAAGCACTTTTTGCCACACGGGTATATTGTGCGAAAACCAGTTGGTCGTGAACTCGTATTCGCGTTGGTAGGCGGTGGAGTCCGGAACGGGGGCTTCCGAAGCGACTCGAATCTCCGGCAAGGGGCTCTGAAAGACGGCCGCTTTCGTCTGCAGCACGGTGTAAAGCATGAATGCACCGAGAATTGCGACGCACAGTGCAAGGTGATACACGCCATATCTGGGCTTGAGCACGATGTTCAACATTTTTCTCGCGAAGACCATTTGCAGGACCTTTCGTAGCCAAAATCAGATGACTCACCCGCGCCGCCCTGGCGTGCTGTTGATTTAATCGTGGGATAGGCTTCCAGCCCGTCGAATCGGAAAACGGCGCAGAATAGTCACGTGTAACCGGCAGTCCTGACAGGCTGGAAGCCTATCCCACGTATGTTTGCTCCCGTAAATCAACAGCCGGCTGTGTGCGGGGGATGGACACCTCGATCACCTCCGGGCGGCCGAATGCAATACCCCCACCAGGGGCGCATCCTCCCTTAAGATGTGCCTCACCGAAGCATAGCATGCCGTGAAGCGCCGGTTGGTGCTGGATGGGCGGTTTAGGTCCCGGATCTCTGGCGCATCGCGGCAAAGCACGCGGCGAGGAGAGTCAATCCATGCCGACAACGGCTACCGTAGGAGGGATTGCCAATCCATTCCACATTCCGAAATCGCACAGGTTAGCTGGCCGGCATTCATCTGCCCCCGGCGCCTGACGGCGGCTCGTGGTCACGCCGTCACGGCCGTCAGAATCGGCACGTATCACTCGCGCAGCGCCGTTAGCGCGGGAGCGTCCAGCGGGCCGCAGGCCCGCAGCAGGGCCCGACGGGTGGAGAACTCGGGATAGTCCCGGGCAATGTTCAACAGCGTCTCCCGAAGGGCCGGATCGGCCAACTCGCCCAGCGCTTCGGCGGCGGCATGACGCACGTCGGTGGCGTTGTTCAGGTCGCGGACGACCTCCAACAAACGATCCGCCGCGCGGCGATCGCCGATGCGGCCCAGCGCCCAGGCGGCGGTGGCGCGCCAGCACGGCGTGTACTCCAATTGCAGGAAGTGAATGTTCGGCTCCGCCGGATCGGGACGGCCGTGGCGGGCTTCGTGCAATTCGGGGGCCAGCGAGGCCAGCAGCGTGTCCACGGAATGCGGATCATGCAAGTTGCCCAGCGCGCGGCCCAGGTAGAACAGCACCCAATGCCGCTGTGGGATCCAAGTGGGATTGCCCAAAGGACGGTTGATCAGGTCCTCGGGCATGGCCCGGTAACGCTCGTACGCCGCGCGGACCCGCGGCTCGTAAGTCGCGTTGCGGCACAGCAGGGACAGGATTTGCGCGGCTCGGTTGTCCGGGGCCGGCGTGCCAGCCCAAGCGGCAAAGGTGGTGTTGACGGCCTGCTTCAGGTCGTCCGCCGTCTTGGCCTGCGGATCGCCCAACAAGGCCAGGCAGGTCTCGATCAGTTCGTCGCCCCGGCCGCTACGGCCGATCACCCGGCCGGTCAGCGTCTCGTAATCGTCGTTGGCCGGGAACAGCGCACGGTCGGGGTCGGTCGGCACGCTGCGAACCAGGTGCGGCACGATGGCCGCCGTGCGCGTCGAACCCACACGGTCGAGCGCCGCCAGGATCCGGGCATGCAGCGGGGACGCGTGACAGGCGTACAGCGCCGGATGGTCGCTGTACCAGCCGACGTAATCCCAGTACTCCCGGAGCTTGCCGAACGTCTCGAGCAGCACCGTTTCCGCATCGGGCGTCCCGATCCGACCCAAGGCTTCGATCGCCGCCTCGGCCAAGTACAGGTTGCCGGTCTTCGGGTCGGTATGACTGGCCAGAATGCCGGCCAACAGCGGCACCGCGGCGGTGTCGCCCAGATGGCCCAGCGCCCGTGCGGCCTCTTGCAGCGTCCGCGGATTCAGCGGCGAATCGGCCGGATAGGTGAAACTATCGGTGCGGTTGCTGTTCTCGAAGGGCGGATAGGGATTACGGCCCTGCTCGCGCGCGACGTATTCGCGGAGGGCCGCTCGGCTGGCGTCGCCGCCCACATGCCCCAAGGCAACGATCGCGCGGCGGGACAGGGCGCGGTCTTCGGCGGCCATTTGCTGGATCAGCGCGGCTTCGATTGCCTCCCAGGCGTGGGCTTGGAACCACGCTTGCCAAGCTTCCGCCTGCGTTTGGCGCTCGGCCACCGCGACGAAGGGTTGGAACGGTTCGGCGTGTCCGGTCAAGTTCTCCAGCGCGACAGCCGCGGCCTGAGCTACCACGGCATCCCGGTCGGTCAACGCATCCAACAGCGGCGGTACACTGTCCCGCGTGCCACATGCCGCCAAGGCCAGCGCGGCGGCGGCGCGGACCTCGCGGCTGTCATCCTTCAATCGTGCGGCCAGCGCCGGGGCTGCGGAGCGGTCGCGGAACAGGCTCAACCGCTGAGCCGCCGAGATCTTTCTCGCTTCGGCCGTGTCCGGCGAAACAGTCAAGGCCGCCGTCGGCCGGATCGGCCCCGAGGGCGTTTCGCCCAATTGAAGATCATCTTCTTTTCCACTCAACTGCTCGACCAGCGCCGCGAGCTGTTGGCGGCCGGTGGCCTGCGGATCGCCGCTGACCGAGTGCAGATTGAGCGACGCCGTCTCGCGGAACCGCTCGAACTGCAGGTCCATCATGCCCGTCACGCCCGAATTGTTGCCGCGGAAACGATGCGTCTCGCCTTGGCCCAGCAGTTTCAACGGCCGGGCTTGCATCGCCTGCGACAAGCGGATATCCAAAGGCGGCGTCGCCGTGCGGCCCGCGTGGCAGCCGACGCACGAGCGCCGTTCGCCCGGCCGGACGTAAATCCACGACATCTCGTTCAATTCCGACCGCCCCTCCGCGTCCACGGCTTGCAGCGCCAGCGGCGTGTCGGCGGGGACTTCGACATAGAACGAGCCGTCGGGCGCGATCGGCACCGTGCCCAACTCGACCGTCTCGTGGCCCGCATGCACGATGTGCGAATGCGACGAACGGGTGGTCAGTGCCTTGGCGGCCAACACTCGGA
>CAZXYZ010000155.1:0-25590 GCA_964645045.1 uncultured Pirellulaceae bacterium
GCCCCGCCGCTGCACACGCAGATCGTGGGCGAAAAGCTCCCGCCCGGCAAGTACTACGTCGAGATCGGCGGCGTTGCGCGGCCGCTGGCGATTTCGCTGGACGGACAGACATGGAAGAAGATCGAGGGGGCCGGCCGCAACCTGGGGCTTCTGGAAATTGGCCCGGAAGGCTTTCAACTGTGGATCGACGACCGGTTTGCGTCCGGCGTTAATCCAGGTTCCGCCTACTACGATTACCTCGAGTTCACTCCGCTGCCCGACCCGAACCGCAAGCCCAAGGTACAGGGCTTTGCGGAGACGCGCGTCGTGGAACCGCTCGGCCGGGGCCTCGTCGCGATGCCGCTGGACGGCGGCCGCATTTACGTCGGGTGGCGGCTTCTGAAGGATGATCCCGCAAACATCGCTTTCGATGTGTACCGGCGCACGGGAGGGGCCGCCTCCCAGAAGCTCAATCAGGCACCGTTGAGCCAAACTGCCGATTTTGTCGACGATTGTCCCGTAGCCAACGCCAGAAACGAATATGTCGTGGTACCGACCGCGGGCGCAGACGCGACAAAGGCGTCCGTGGTTGCCGGAGCGGTGCCGTCCGAGCGAGGGCAGAACTACCTGAGCATCAAACTGAACGGCGACCACACTTTTCAGAAATGCGGCGTCGCGGATCTCAACGGTGACGGCGTTTACGACTACGTGCTCAAACAGCCCAGCCCCAATATCGATCCCTACGAAAAGTACTGGCAGCCCAGTCCCGAGACCTACAAAATCGAGGCGTATCTGGGCGATGGCACGTTCTTGTGGCGTTACGACATGGGCTGGGCGATTGAGCGGGGGATTTGGTATTCGCCCGTGGTCGTGTACGACTTGGATGGCGACGGCCGGGCGGAAGTCTGCTTGAAGGCCGGCGAGGGCGACCCGCGCGACAGCGACGGACGGGTGCAATCCGGACCGGAGTACCTCCTGGTGCTCGACGGTATGACCGGCCGGGAAAAGGCCCGCGTCGATTGGCCCCAACGCGAGGCGTTTCCCAGCTACAACTACGCCTCGCGGAACCAGCTTGCCGTGGCTTTCCTGGATGGGAAGACCCCTTGTTTGATCGTCGTGCGCGGGACGTACAACGTCATCCAGGTGCGGGCCTACCAGTACCGCGCCGGCGAGCTGGGCGAACTGTGGCGTTGGAGCGATGACGAAGAGGGCGGTTCCTATCGCGGTCAAGGCGCACACAGCATGCACGCCGCCGACGTGGACGACGACGGCCGGGACGAGATCTTCCTGGGCTCGGCGGTCCTGGACGACAACGGGGTCGGACTCTGGTCCACCGGCCTGGGACATCCCGATCACCACTACGTTGGCGACATCGATCCGAACCGCCCCGGACTGGAGGTGTACTACGGCATCGAGTCGCGCCGGGAGAAGAACGGTTGCTGTCTGGTCGAGGCCCGCACGGGAAAAGTCCTCTGGGGTCTGGACCGGCCGACCCGCCACGTGCATTCCACGGGGATGTGTGCCGACATCGACGGCACCGCGCCGGGCATCGAGAGCTACTCGTCCGATACCGACGCCGAGAAGAAGTCCAACGTCCGCTGGTTGTTCGACTGCCGCGGCAACATTCTGCGCGAGGATCTCGACTGGGGTTTTGGCCTGCGGACCATTTGGTGGGATGCGGATCTCCAGCGGGAACTGGTCCAAGGCAGGCGGATCTTCAAATATAAAAGCGACCAAGACATCGAGACCTTGGAGGGCTCGGTGGTTGGCTTCGCCGATGTCGTTGGCGATTGGCGCGAGGAGTTGATTGTGTCCAAAGCCGGCGAGCTTCGCCTCTACTCCACAACGATCCCGGCCCAAGATCGCCGCGTGTGCCTGATGCAGGACCCCATCTACCGGCTAGACGTGTGCCTCCAGGCGATGGGCTACACGCAGTGCCCGATGACGACGAAGGATTTAGTTGCGGAATAGGAACTGGGATCTGCCTTTTCGGGTTAGGGATGTGCGGTTGATGTCGAATCGATGGTTTCTGTGTGTGACGGTCTTAGGCAAGCCCATGAATCGCCGTCGATTCCCGGGACTCGCCTGCTGGTTCCTTGCCGTGTCGATGTGCTGCGGCGTTTTGCCGCCGCGGAACATCGCTCGAGGCGACGTCCACGAAAGCTATTTAGGTCCCTGTGCCATCGCTGTTTCGCAGGACGGCAAGACGGCGTACGTCGCCAATGCCGACGCGCGGCAGGTTGCCTGGATCGAACTGCCGGCCGGCCCGGTGACCCGGCGGATAGACGTGACCGGTGAGCCCAGCGGATTGGTGATCAGTCCGGACGGAACGCGGCTGATCGTCACTTGTGCTGCGCCCCGCAGCACGGTGCTGGTGCTCGATGCCGCGACGGGCCAGACACTGGCATCGATCGCCGCCGGGCATACCGCGATGGGGCCGGCGGTCTCGCCGGACGGCAAGCGGCTGTATGTGTGCAACCGATTCAACAATGACGTCTCGGTGATCGACTTGGCGGCTGGCGCGGAGGTGGCTCGCGTCAAGGCGATTCGGGAGCCTGTGGCGGCTGCCGTCACCCCCGACGGCAGCACGGTATTCGTCGCCAACCACATGCCCAACGACCGGCTCGATTCCTATCCGGTCAGCGCCCTGGTGACGGTGATCGATACCCAGAGCCTCCAGACGACGGCGATTCGGCTGCCCCACGGTTCGCACAGCCTGCGGGGGATCTGCGTTTCGCCCGACGGCAAACACGCCTACACGACGCACCTGGTGTCCAACTTTGAACTCGTCCCCACCCACGTGGAATTCGGCTGGATGAACATGAACGTGATCAGCGTGTTGGACGTCCAGCAGAGGAAGTTGGCCAACACCCTTGGCCTGGACGAGTCGTATACCGCGGCTGGCAACCCGTGGGGCGTGACCTGTACGGCGGACGGCAAATCGGTTTGCGTGACGCACGCTGGCACGCACGAGGTGAGCGTCGTAGATGCGTCGGCCACGACGGGACGTTTGGTGCAGATGTTCATGTCGGGAGTGGTCGGCGTGCTGCCCGACGATTCAGGG
Source organism: uncultured Pirellulaceae bacterium (assembly GCA_964645045.1). Taxonomy (GTDB): domain Bacteria; phylum Planctomycetota; class Planctomycetia; order Pirellulales; family Pirellulaceae; genus Anammoximicrobium. Next base: position 3,044 of record CAZXYZ010000155.1, read on the forward strand.
CAGCCGACCAGCCAGCGGCGACGGATCGCGTTGCCGGGCAAAGGGCCCCGCGCCGTGGCGGCGGCCGGCTCCAAGTTGTACGCGGCCGAATACTTTAGCGATACGGTGGCCGTCGTCGACCTGCAGGCGCCGCCGGTGGACGGCGCCGAACAGATCGCTCTGGGTGCCCGGCCCCAACTGACGGACCAACGCTGGGGCGAGCTGCTGTTCAATGATGCGACCATTTGCCGCCAGCAATGGCAGAGCTGCGCCAGTTGCCATCCGGACGGCCGCACCGATGTGCTGAACTGGGACCTGATGAACGACGGCGTGGGCAACACCAAGAACACGAAGAGCCTTTTGCTCGCCTTCAAGACGCCGCCGTCGATGGCCGAAGGAGTCCGAAAGACGGCCGCCGAGTCCGTCCGCGCCGGGCTGAACAACATCCTGTTTGCCGATCGGCCGGAAGCGGAGTGCGCCGCGCTCGATGCTTACATCCAGTCGCTGGAACCGGTTCCCAGTCCCTACCTGGTGGACGGTCAGTTGAGTGCCGCGGCCGAACGGGGCAGGGCGCTCTTCGCCAGCGAGCGGACTGGCTGCAGCCGCTGCCATCCGGCGCCGCTGTACACGGACTTGAAGATGCATGATGTCGGTTCGCGGGACAAATACGGCTGGGCCGACCGGTTCGACACGCCGACGCTGGTCGAAATCTGGCGCACGGCGCCGTACTTGCACGGCGGGCAGTACCCGACGGTCAAGGAACTGTTAGTCGAGGGCAAGCACGGCTTGGGCGGCCGGCTGGAAGGGCTCAGCCCGCAAGAGATCGATGACTTGGCCGAGTTCGTGCTTTCGCTCTGAGGATGTTGGCGGCACGGCGCGAGCCGTCCGGTATTCCACTCAGAAAACCGGGCGGCTTGCGCCGCTCCGCTGACAAAAACGCCCCTCTGGTCCCAGAGTAAGTGGCATTGGGCTAGCGCGTTGTCCAGTCTAAATCTTGGGGTAGCCGCGGTCGCCAGACCGCGGGAATCCCGCACTCTGGCGAGTGCGGCTACCTGAAAACTAAGCCTGGACAACGCACTAGCGCCTTGCCGCTCACTTCGCTCGGAACCCGGCGGCGGCGAGTGCCTTGCCGCTCGCCGTCCGGAGTGTAGCAAGAACCGGCGGGCTTACGCCGGCCGCTCGCCATGCGGGGTGCAACGACGGGGTTGATCCGCGTCGGAAACGGGGAACGAGTCTCGGAGAGACTCGGCTACGTGGGGGCAGATCTATTTTCGGCGGCCGCGTTTGGGCGCGGGGCCTTTGGCGGCCCGTTCGGCGAGCAGTTGGAGGGCCGCGTCCAGCGTCAGGCCTTCGGCCGGCAGGCCCTTGGGCAGCGAGGCGTTGGTTTGCCCGTCGGTGACGTAGGGGCCGTAGCGGCCGTCGAGCAGTTTGACGTTTTGCCCGGTGACGGGCGAAACCTCGAACGTCTTGAGCGGTTCTTTGGGGGCGCTGGCGCGGCGGCCACGGCCGGTCTTGGGCTGAGCCAACAGCAGCACGGCTTGCTCCAGGCTCACATCCAGCGGCGTCACGTCGTCGGGCAACGAACGAGTTTCCTCGCCGCACTTGACAAACGGTCCGTAGCGGCCGCTGTGCGCCACCACGGGCAGGCCGCTGTCCGGATGCGGCCCCAACGTCCGCGGCAGGGAGAGCAGTTTTAGCGCCGTCTCGACGTCGACCTCTTCTACCGCCATGCCTTTGGGCAGCGAGGCGTTCTTCTTTTCTTTGTCGTCGGCAGCGCCCAACTGGACATAGGGCCCGAAGCGTCCCGTCTTCAGGTACACGGGTTTGCCGGTTTCCGGGCAAAGCCCCAAAGGCTGGTCTTCGCGCTGGCCTTGATTGAGCATTTCCAGTGCCCGCGCCAGCGTCAGTTCGTCGGGCGGCGTGTTTTCCGGAATGCTGGCGCGGCGGTCGCCCTGCTCCAGGAACGGGCCGAATTTGCCGACGCGGACGAAAACCTCGTCGGTATGCTCGCCCGACGCCGGCCGGCCCAGCAAAAACCGGCTCGTTTCCCGGGCGTCGACTTCTTTGATCTTGTCCTGCACCAATTGCTTCAGCCCCGGCCGGTCTTTGCCGTGGAAAAACTCCCGCAAGTAGTCCTGGTGCTGGACTTCGTGCCGGCTGATGGCGTCCAGAAAGTCCTCCATCTGCGCCGTGAATTCATAGTCCACGAGGCTGCCGAGGTGCTGTTCCAGCAGCCGCACCACGGAGAACGCCGTCCACGAAGGGACGAGCGCGTTGCCCTTCTTGAAGACGTATTCGCGGGCCTGGATCGTATCGATGATCGAAGCGTAGGTGCTGGGGCGGCCGATTCCCATTTCTTCCAACGCTTGCGTCAGGGCCGCTTCGCTGTAACGTGGCGGCGGTTGGGTGGCGTGGCTTTTGCCATCCAAGCCGCTGCAGCCGACGCTCTGGCCGCGTTCCACCTGGGGCAGCAGGATTTCCTTGTCCGCCAGTTCCGCTTGGGGATCGTCCGAGCCTTCGACGTAGGCGCGGAGAAAGCCGGGAAAATCGATCGTCTTGCCGCTGACCTGGAACACGGCCTCGCCGCCTTCGACGGCGATCGTAATCCGCCGGCCGCGGGCATCCGACATCTGGCTGGCAATCGTCCGCTTCCAGATCATCTCGAACAGACGGAACTGGTCGTTGTCCAACTCGTTGCGCACCGATTCCGGCAAGCGGAACGGGTGGCCGGCGGGCCGGATGGCCTCGTGAGCCTCTTGGGCGTTCTTGACTTTTGCGGCGTAACTTCGCGGCGCGTCGGGCAGAAACTCCGGGCCGTACTCGGAACGGACCAGTTCGCGAGCCGCCTCGACAGCCACCTGGGCCAGGGTGGTGGAATCGGTACGCATGTACGTGATGTAACCGTTCTCGTACAGATTCTGGGCCAAGCTCATCGCCTTGCGGGCCGTGAAGCCCAGTTTACGGTTGGCCTCCTGTTGCATGGTGCTGGTCGTAAACGGCGGCGAGGGGCGGGACGTGTAGGGCCGGTCTTCGAGCGAGCTGACGCGGAACGATGCCGACTGCAGGCGGGCCGCCAGTTGGGCCGCCTCCTGCTGGCTGAGCACCAGCAGGTTGGGGTCCTTGATCCGGCCCGTCTTGGGATCGAAATCCTTGCCGGCCGGAATGCGCCGGCCGCCGACCGAAATCAGCGTGGCTTCGAATTCCTGCCCTTCCGGGGTGACGAATTCGGCTACCAAGTCCCAATAGCTGGCGGAAACGAACGCCTGACGTTCCCGCTCGCGCTGGACAATCAGCCGCACCGCCACGCTCTGGACTCGCCCCGCGGACAGCCGGGGACCGATTTTGCGCCACAGCAGGGGCGACACCTCATACCCGTACAGCCGATCCAGAATGCGGCGTGCCTCCTGGGCTTTGACCAGGCCCTGGTCGATTTCCCGCGGGTGTTGCAGCGCTTCGCGAATCGCCTCTTCGGTGATTTCGTGAAATACCAGGCGATGAACCGGAACTTTGGGCCGCAGGACTTCGCACAGGTGCCAGCTGATCGCCTCGCCTTCGCGGTCTTCGTCCGTCGCCAGGTACACGTCCTTGGCCTCTTTCAGGGCCGCTCGAAGCTTGGTGACCTGTTTTTTCTTGTCCGAGGGAATCACATAGATCGGCGTGAAGTCCTGATCGACATTCACGCCCAGGTAGGCCCATTCTTCGTTTTTGAACTCCTCCGGCACCTCTTTGGCGCCCTGGGGAAGGTCGCGGATGTGTCCAATACTGGCTTCGACCGTGTATCCGTCGCCGAGAAACTTGCCAATCGTACGTGCTTTGGCAGGCGACTCGACAATGACCAGAGATTTTTCGCCGTGAGCAGCCGCTTTTTTTGCCATAAATATTTGACCGGATTTAACCTAAGCAACAGAAGTTTTCCAGTTTAGCCAGTCGCCGACTTCCACTTCGTGGGGCCCTGGTTAGGGTCACCGATCCAATGCCGAACGAAGCCGACAAGGCTTTTTGGGATTGTATTTACGTCAAATGGCGCTACAATCTGCGGCTTTGTTGGACGGGATACGTCCCGCGAACAAGGCATCCCCTTAACATTAGACAGGTTGCACTGTCAAGGGATGTTGACGCCGAGTTAGGCCCTTGAGGAAGTTCACGCATGTCCAGTCCTCTATCGTTTTTCCGCCGCAATCAGAAAGTCATGTTGGCCGTTTTCGGCGTGTTGATCATGCTCACGTTCGTGGTGGGCGATTATATCTCGCGATACCAGGGGAGTACCGCCGGAGCCGTGGCGGACCAGACGGTCGTCACGTGGAAGCACGGCAAAATCGACGAACGCGAATTGTGGGCCATCCGAGACGCCCATAACCTGACCGTTCGTTTCCTGGATCTGCTGGTGCAAAAGACCATCGAGGCCCGGGGGCAACCCAAGGGTTTGGGTGTCAACATCATGAACGGCCGGGTGTTCGATCCCGGAATCCCCCGGTCCTACGCGGAAGAGGATCTGGTCCAGACCGTCCTCCTGGCCCGCAAGGCGCAGGACCTGGGCGTGCGGATCAGCGATTCGGCGCTCGACGAGTTCCTGAACACGCTGACCGACGAAGTGGTTCCACGCAGCCAATTCGGCGAGTTGCTGAAAGAGGCCACGCAAGGCCGGTTTGACCGGTCGCAACTGTTCGAGCAACTGCGCATTGAACTGTCCGCCCAGCACATGCGGATGATGGCCGGCAGCGGCGTGTTCGCGATGTCCCCCAGCCTCGCTTGGGATGGATTCAACCGGATGAGCCGGCGCGTGAAGGCGGAACTGCTGCCGTTGCCGGTCGCAGACTTCGTAGGCCAGGTCACCGCCCAACCTACAGAAGCGCAAATGGACGCTTTGTATGAAGAAGGCAAGGATCGCTACGCGTCTCCGGACAGTCCGGAGGCCGGTTTCAAGCGCCGCCGCAAAATCGCCTTTCAGTACTTGAAAGCCGACTTCGAAAAGTTCCTCCAGGAACAAATGGCGGTCATCACCAAAGAGCAAGTCGCCGAGTACTACGAACAGAACAAGAACGATTTCAAGGTTACCGAAGCCCCGCCAGCCGACACGGGCGAGGCCAAACCAGCGGATTCGCAGCCGCAGCCTGCGCCGGAGGAGGCCAAGAAGCCCGATTCCGCACCAGCCGCGAAGCAGCCGCCTGCGGACCAACCGGCCGCGAAGGAAGTGGAACTCGATCTGGACGCCCCCGCGACCAACAAGCCGGCGATGCCGAAAGGTGAATCCAAGCAATCTCGCCTCCAGCCGCGCGACATTCCCTTGAAGTTCGTCAGCTACAACGCCGAGGAATCCGCAGCGGCTCAACCTGCGGGCGACGCTCCCGCGGCGGCAAAGGAACCCGCTCCGGCGGCGAAAGCCGAATCCGTGCAGGAGCCCGCTGCCAAGCCCGAGGCTGCGCCGGAAGCGGCCGCCAAACAGCCTCCGCAGCAAGCACCGCCAGAGGAAACCGCTAAAGAGACTCCCAAGGAACCCGCCAAGGCGGAATCCAAGGAAGCCGCGAAGGATGCCCCGGCGGCGAGCGGCGAGCCGCCGGTAAAGTACAAGCCTCTGTCCGAGGTTGAACAGGAAATTCGCCGCAATTTGGCCCGTGCGCCGGCTCAGGACAAGGTGACCGCGGCGTTGAAGGCCGCGCGAACGGTACTCGATAAACATTTCCGGGCTTATGCTTCTTGGCAGGCTAACACGAAGGCCAAGATCGACGTCCCAGAACCCACTCCGCCGTCGCTGAAGGAATTGGCGGCGGCGAACGGATTGGTCGACGGCGAGATTCCGCTGGCCGATGAACTGCAAATCGGCGATTACGAATTGGGCAAAGCGTTCAATTTCAGTTTCGCGGGCAACCAATTCCGCCGCCAGTCATTCGCCGAAATCGCCTACACCGACCGGCAGCCTTTGTACAAGGCCGACCAAATCCGCTCGTTCGAAGTCGACGTCGAATTTCTGTACTGGAAGGTCAAAGAAGAAGAACCGTCCGTCCCGAAACTGGAGGACATCCGCGAGGAAGTCGCCACAGCTTGGAAGCACGGCGAGGCGTACCGGATGGCAAAGGCCGAGGCCGAAAAAATGGCCAAGGAATTGCCAGGCGACAAGCCTTTGAAGGAATCTCTGCCCAAGGCGCAGGCCGAGCGGGTCCTCGAACCGCCCGAGTTCACTTGGCTGACCCGGGGATCGCTGCCGATGGGTTCGGGTGCTCCCATGTTGAATTCCGTCGAACGCGTCGAGTTTCCCGGTCACGAGTTCATGCGGGCGGTGTTCACGCTCAAACCGGGCGAAGTCGGCACCGCCGGCAACTCTCCGCAGACGGTGGTCTACGTCGTCCGGCTTGCCGCCGAATCGCCCGACGAGGAGGTTCGCCGCAAACAATTCATCGAGGGCGGTTTGACGAGTGAGATTAGCTTCCTGGCGCGAGTCGAGTTGCAAACTTTCCTCAGCCAGTGGTATCGCGACATGGAAAAAGAAATGGAACTGCATTGGAGCCGTCCCCCCCAGGCGATGCAAATGGTCGAGTAAGCCGACTCGACATCCGCCGCCAATACGGCCATAATGGTCAGGATGTGAGCCGTTCCATGTCCTGACGAATACAAACCATCCTCCAGCTGTTGCTGTTGTGAGAGCTGGAAGCGGCGACTTGCGTCGGCTGCCTGAGAACCGCACTCCCAGTCGGCTGCGCGGCGCGTCCGCTCTTTCGACAGCGTCATTTCCAATGGGTGACTGCGATGCGACACGTCTACTTCCTCGCGGGTGTCGGTTTCTGGCTTGCCACGCTGTCCGGATGCGGTGGCGGCGATTCTTCTTCGGATCCGGCTGTCGCCACCAATACGCCGCCGGCACCTGCTAGTACTCCTGCCCCAGCACCGGCACCGGCTGGTGCGCCGGCGGGTTCCGGCAGCACCGAGCCCGGGATGCAGGGGTCAGGAGGAACGACGACGGCGGGCCCCAGTTCCCCCGGCACAAGCCCCGGGCCACAGGGGTCGGGCAACACGGCTCCCGGAGTCATGCCGCCGGGCAGCAGCACTTCGGGGCCCGCGGTGGCCCCCGCCGCCGATCAGCCGCAGATGTCGGACCCCGCTCAGGGCAATCAGCCGCCGGGCAGTTCGCCCTACGGCAGCAATTCGTCTGCGGCGATGCCTGGCTCCGCTCCCAGCGGTACGAATCCCGGGCCTTCTTACACGCCTCCTGGTTACCATCCGGAAGGTTCTCCTCCTGGTGGTTCCTCGACGGTGCCAGCCAATGATCCCAGTGGAACACCGCCTGCCGGGTACCGTCCACCGGGAGCATCGACGGAATCGCCTGCGGCCACGCCTGACGGGATGGAGAGTCAGCCGGGCAGCGACCCGAGCAATCCCAGTTATCCTGGCGCCGGCAACGTACCGGGGCAACAGGCCGCCAAACCGGTGACCCTTTTGGACACTGCGGACCTCTCATTCCGATATGGCCGCGACCAGGATGCCATGAACTGCCTGTACGTTCACGCCCTGATTTCCGACACCGAGGCGGCGAAAGAGGTTCTGGACAAGATGGGTTGGATCGCTCCGTTGAAGCGTCCCGCGCTGGCCGTCCGGTGGGGAATTGCCGTGGAATACGTCGCGCCGCGGAACTACAACGGCAACATCTTTCCGATCGGCACTACACAAAACGTCCCTGTCAAGGGCGCAGCCGGCGGTCAAGCTGGTGGCGGTCAGCCGCCGGGCGGAATGGGCGACAGTGGCATGGGCCAAGGGGGCATGGGCCAAGGGGGCATGGGCCAAGGGGGCATGGGTGCCGGCCAAGCCAATCCCCAGCTCCAGCAGTTGACCGGCGAACTGGGACAGAAGGTTGTCGCGCAACTCCAGGAGCGAATGGGACGCGGCGACTTTGGGCAGGTGATGGCGTCGCAGGGCAAGCCGGCCGCAGCGGGCGCCGGCGAAGGCATGTCGGGCTACATGCCTGCAGGAGGCGGCAGTGAGATGAGCGGCGGCGGAATGGCTCCCGATCCGGGTGCCGGCGGGTTTGGCGCATCGGGCCAGCCGCAAGGTGTCCGGCCGACTGCGGCCGTTCCCCTCGCGCCGGGGATCGTGATGCTGGGCGTCGTCAGTGCCAAGGACCTCCGCGAAAAGGGCCAGAAAGCCGGCGTCGACGCGGTGTGCGTCTTCGATGTGGTCGTCACCGTCAACCCCCGCGCGCAGCTGATCAAAAACGAAACCACGATTCACCTGCATGACTTGACGCAGGCGAAGGAGTTGTACGAATCGAAGACGTTGAATAACATCCAAATCCAGCTCGAGCGCGCGGATCCGAAAACCGATCAGGACCCGGTGGACAAGGAATTGGAATCCCTGTTCAAAGTCGTGGACGCCAACTGGCATCTGGGGCCGCTGCCCGCCGGCTTGCAAGCCGAGCACGTCCTGAATCGCTTGCGGATCCTGCTCGCCGAATCGCACGAGAACCCGTTGCCCGTCCTCGCGGAAGCCCGCATGTATCAGACGCGCGGGCTGCTCCAGGACAGCCACTATTTGGCCACGTGCCAGAAGCTGCTGGGCGAAGCGGACGGCACGAAATTGGCCACTGCCTCGAAAGAGGAAAAACTGACCACCGTCGGCAAATGGCTGCCAAAGCCGCCGTAACGTTGGAGTCCAGGCTTCAGCCTGTCTGGCCCGCGGATCGCGCCCCCCAGCCCGACCATACGGCCCGCACGCGGTGCATGTGGCCGAAACCCGGTCATGGAACTGGCCGGGCGAACAAGCTGAACACGATGATGGCGAGCATCACGAGCGCCATCCAGCGTTCCGGCCCGGTTCCGGAGAAACCGACGATCAGCAGTGCCAGGGAGAACAGGCTGGCGCCCAGCCAGAAAATGCCTTCTCGCCAAAAGCTGCCCAAGGCTTGCGAGGCTTCGGCGTCACGTGCAGCCGTGTTCAATTCTCGCAGCTTTCCCGCTCGCAACTGCCCCAGCTCGGCCTGCTTCCGTTCGTTCAGCGCGCGCAACTGCTCGGTCAGCAAGTCCCGCCGGCCACGTTCTTCCGCGGTCGGCTCGGCTTTCGCTTGGAGATCCGTCAGCTCCAGTTCGATGGACAGCTTCTGCCGATCCCATTCGTCTTGAAAATCGCTTTCGGCAAGTTTCGCCTGGGCCGCTGCCCGCGCCACGTGCCGTTCGCCCAAACGATCGCAACCGCGGGATAGGAGAATAAGCAGCAGCGACATCAGCAAGAGTGGCTGGCCCAAAAACGCGGCGAACCGGAAGATCTCCACGGGCCGTTGCACATTGAACCGGGGCCCGGCCAGGCGAGGTTTCGCGTCCGCGACAGGAGTGGCGGGGGGCGCCGCCGGTTTAGCCGACTTGGTCATTTTGGTCTTGGCATCGGCCGCAGCCAGTGTCCCGGGTGTCGCGGGCGGCGTCGCCGAAGTGGCTGGATTGAACAGTCCGGCAACTTCGCCCGCCGGCGTCCAATCGTCCATGCCCTCCTTCCAAACCTGGTCCTCGGGCGTCAAATTGCCCGTGCCAATCAAGGCCCGCAGTTGGACTTCGGTAATCGGGCCGCGTTGCACGTCCCCGTCCGCAAAATACCACACAGCATCCGCCATCAGGCCACCCATCCCGCCGCACCAGGTTCCAGCTTGAATCGAGGCTTCCCGGGATCATCCCCAGCCTCGACGATTAGTATCCGCGAACAACCGACGCCGCACAAGCACCGCCCGGATGCCAAGGCCCCCAAAGAGAGGCAATGCCAGAGCCTGCAGCCCGGCGACAACTTCGTCCTTCAAACCGCCCGTCCGGCCCTTACATTGGTTTCCGCCGCCGATTAGAATGTTGACCTCACGAAGTCTGTCTATTCAGCCCGCAGCGGTGTTTTATGAAAGTTGCTGTTCTCAAAGAGACCTTTCCCGGCGAACGGCGTGTGGCCCTCGTGCCCGCGAATATCGCCGCGTTGGCCAAAGCCGGTGCCGAAATCTTGGTGGAATCGGGGGCCGGTTCCGCCGCCGGATTCAAGGACGCGGAGTACGCGGAAAAAGGGGCTCAGGTGGTTGCCGGCCGGGAAGCCGCCTGTGCCGCCGACGTCCTGTTGCAGGTCCGCTGCCTGGGAGCCAATCCGCAGGCGGGGCGAGGCGATTTACCGCACTTCAACGCCGGCCAGACCGTCATCGGGATGTGCGACCCTCTGGGGGCTCCGGAAGCGGTCCGCGAGATCGCGCAGACGGGCGCCACGCTGTTCGCCCTGGAGTTGATTCCGCGGATCACGCGGGCGCAGAGCATGGACGTCTTGTCCAGTATGGCGACCATCGCCGGTTACCGCGCGGTATTGCTGGCGGCGGTCGAATTGCCCAAGATGTTTCCCCTGATGATGACGGCCGCCGGCACGTTGACGGCTGCCCGGGCGTTTGTGATTGGAGCCGGCGTCGCCGGTCTGCAAGCGATCGCGACCGCCAAACGTTTGGGGGCCATCGTCCTGGCCTATGACGTGCGTCCGGCGTGCCGCGAACAAGTCAACAGCCTGGGCGGCAAGTTTGTCGAATTGGAGTTGGAAGCTGGGCAGGCGGAAGACAAGGGCGGCTATGCCAAAGCAATGGGGGAAGAGTTCTACCGCAAGCAGCGCGAGTTGATGTCCCGCGTGGTAGCGGACAGCGATATCGTCGTCACCACCGCGGCGATTCCGGGCAAGAAATCGCCCGTGCTGATCACCAAGGAAGCCGTTGCCGGCATGCGGCCGGGAAGCGTGATCGTCGACCTGGCGGCGGAACGCGGCGGGAATTGCGAATTGAGCCTGCCGGACCAGCGCGTCGAGCAGCATGGCGTGACCGTCTTGGGCCCGACCAACCTGCCCTCCGAGATTCCGCACCCGGCCAGTTTGATGTTGTCCAACAATGTGACCAAGTTCCTGCAGAACCTGATCAAGGGCGGCCAAGTCAACTTGAACCTGCAGGACGAAATCATCCGCGAAACGCTAACCGCCCGCAGCGGCGACGTGTACCATCCACGGATCCGCGAGTTGCTCGGCATGAGCGCACTGGCCGCCGAAACGCCAGGCGGCGGCGTCCCCGGAACACCACCATCGGCCTAGGAGCAGATTGAGGAAGCCATGACTCCCGATCGCATTGTTCGTACGCTTTGTTTGCTGGTCCTGGGCGTTTGCCTGGCCATTGCCGTCACCCATGCGGCGGTCTGGGCCGGCGAACCCCTGTTCCCCGATTCCGCTGCCGCGCAGGCTCCCGTCCACGGGGACGCCGCATCCGGGCCAGCGGGAGCGGGCCTCTCGACGAGCGCCCTGATCGCCAGCTTGACGATTTTCGTGCTTGCCATGTTCGAAGGCTGTGACGTAATCACCAAAGTTCCCCCCACGCTGCACACACCCCTGATGTCCGGCTCGAATGCCATCAGCGGGATTACCGTCGTCGGTTCCCTCGTGGCCGCCGGTGAACAACACGTGGGTCTGGCGACCTTCCTGGGCGCCGTCGCCGTTGCCTTTGCCATGATCAACGTGGTGGGCGGGTTCCTGGTGACGCATCGCATGCTCAAGATGTTCAAGAAAAAGTGACGGAAGCTCGAACGTGAATACCACTCTGAATGTCCTGGTCCAACTGTCTTACATTCTGGCTTCGGTGCTGTTCATTTTCGGCCTGAAGAGGATGTCGCACCCGCGGACGGCGGTCCGCGGGAATCTGCTCGGCTCCCTGGGAATGTTGATCGCAATCGTGGCGACCTTGATCGGCGTCGTCCGGTTCGAGTACATCCTGGTCGGGATCTTGATCGGCTCGGTGGTCGGGGCCTGGATGGCGCTCAAAGTGCCGATGACCGCCATGCCCCAAATGGTCGGCCTGTTGAACGGCTTTGGCGGCGGCGCATCCGTCCTGGTGGCCGGCGCCGAACTGCTGTTGCGGGGCGGATCAGCCGGCGCGAATCAGACGGTCATGCTGCTTGCCACCGCCGCGTCCGGCATCATCGGCGCGGTGACGTTCTGGGGCAGCCTGGTGGCCTTCGGCAAGCTGCAAGAACTGAAAGCGTTCAAGAAGCCCATCAGCCTGCCCGGCCAGCAAACCATCAATGCGCTATTGCTTTTGGTCTCGTTGGCCTTGTCGGCTTGGCTGGTCGTCGCCGATCCGGGACTGGCACCCTGGATTTACGTGGCGATCGTCGTCGTCACTTCGGTGCTGGGCGTGTTCCTGGTCAATCCCATTGGGGGCGCCGATATGCCGGTGGTCATCGCCCTGCTGAATTCCTATTCCGGGCTGGCCGCGTGTGCGACGGGATTCGTGATTAACAACAGCGTGCTGATCATCGCCGGTTCGCTGGTCGGGGCTTCCGGCATTATTCTCAGCAACATTATGTGCAAGGCCATGAACCGGTCGCTGGGCAATGTCTTGTTCGGCGTCATGGAAGGGGGGGCGCTCGCTGGCAGCGCCGACGAGTTCTATGCCACGGTCCGCAGCACGACGGCCGACGATATCGCCATCCTGCTGGACGGCGCCCAACGCGTCGTCTTCGTGCCCGGATACGGGATGGCGGTCGCCCAGGCGCAGCACGCCGTCCGCGATTTGGGGAACTTGATCGAGCAGCGCGGCGGGACCGTCGAGTACGCGATTCACCCGGTGGCAGGCCGCATGCCGGGGCACATGAACGTGCTGTTGGCCGAGGCGGACGTCGACTACGAAAAGCTGAAAGAGATGGACCAGATCAATCCGACCATGGAGACGGTCGACGTGGCGATCGTGATCGGGGCCAACGACGTGGTCAATCCGCTGGCCAAGACCGACCCGAACAGCCCGATCGCCGGAATGCCGATCATCGACGTCGACAAGGCCCGCACGGTGGTGGTGATCAAACGCAGCTTGAGCCCGGGCTTTGCCGGGATTCCCAATCCGCTGTTCGGAGCCCCGAATACGCTGATGTATTTCGCCGACGGGCAGAAAGCGGTACTGGATATCGTCACTGCGATGAAAGAACTGTGAGTTGGACGAACTCGCCGAATCCGCCCAGCCGCTAAGCGTTTCGCAGCTGACGTTGCTGATCAAGCAGTCGCTGGAGGCCGAATTCACTTCGGTCTGGGTCAGCGGCGAGCTGTCGGATGTTTCGCGTCCGCAGTCGGGGCATATCTACCTGACGCTCAAGGACGAAGGTGCGCAGATACGCGGTGTGATCTGGCGGAGCGTCGCGTCTCGGCTGGGCTTCGATCTGCAGGACGGCCAGCAGGTGGTTTGCCGCGGGGACATCGACGTCTACCCACCCCGCGGCGTATACCAACTGATCATCCGCCAAGTCGAACCGTTGGGTATCGGGGCCCTGCAGTTGGCGCTCCGCAAACTGCACCAGCGGCTGGCAGCCGAGGGCTTGTTCGATCCCGGCCGCAAGCGGCAGTTGCCGCGGTTCCCCCGCCGGATCGCATTTGTGACCAGTCCCACCGGGGCGGCCGTCCGCGATTTTCTGGAAGTGCTGCGCCGCCGCTGGCGCGGCGTCCAGGTGTTGATCATTCCCGCCAAAGTCCAGGGCGAGGGCGCGGCGCAGGATTTGGTGCGGGGGATCCGCCTGGCGAATTCTCTGGCCGAGCCGCCGGACGTCCTGGTCGTAGGCCGCGGCGGCGGCAGCTTGGAAGACCTGTGGTGTTTCAACGAAGAGCCGGTGGTCCGGGCGATCCATGCTTCGCGGATCCCCGTGGTCTCGGCCGTCGGGCATGAGATCGACGTTACGCTGTCCGACCTGGTGGCCGATGTGCGGGCGTTGACGCCCAGCGAAGCGGCGTCGCTGGTCGTGCCGGCCGCGGAAGAAGTCCGCGCCGGTTTGGACGGCATGCGGGCACGGCTGGCCGCGGCTCTGCGGAGCCGTGCCGCGGACGCCCGCTCGCGACTGGACGCCTTGGCGCAACATCGCGTTTTTCGACGTCCGTTCGACCGCATCCACGATCTGGCCAGGCAGTTGGACGACCTGGAACTGCGGGCCAAGCGGGCCTTTGCCAACCGCTTGACGCGGCACCGGGATCGCTTGGCCTCGCTGGCCGCCCGGCTGGAATCGCTCAGCCCGCTGGGCGTCCTAGCCCGCGGTTATAGCCTGACCCAGGACGGGGCGACCGGCCGGGTCGTCACGGATGCCTCCGCGCTGGCCGTGGGCGATACGCTCTTGTCGCGTTTCGGCCGCGGACAAGCCGTTAGCCGGGTCGCGGCAGTCGAGCCCGCGGATGGTCCGGCTTAGCGTCCGCGCCGAAAAACCCGTGCCATTTCGAAATGCAGGACAGATTGGCGATCCGGCCGGATTGCCAATCCGTCCTAGGAAAGCCCGTCGTCTCGACCGGCGGTTTCCCGCGGGCAGCCTCAGGCGTCGCGGGCCACGTCGGCCAGTTCGAACAGCGACTGGGTTTTGACGATGGCCAAGTCCTCGGGAAAGGTGTGAAAAGCCTCGATCCGCAGACTGCGGTTGGTGGTTTCGACGTTGATGCAACTGAAGGCCCCCAGCGCCAAACGGCCGCCGCCATCGAACGAGTACACCAGGCTGGACCGCTGCGCATCCCGCAGCAGATCTTGCTGGATCGCCCAGAAGATATCCGGTTCGGCCATTTCCAACTGAAAATTCATCTGGTACACCCCGTGGCGGCAGCGGTGCAGGTCTTGGTGTTCGCCCCGCAGGCGATGGCACAGCAGGCGCCGGGCTTTGGGCAAGGGGTTCCCGGCCGCGGCGGCGACTTCGGTCAGCGTTACATTGCCACACCGCCAGGTGATCACGTGGCCCGCGCCGGTGATGTCGATTTTCGCTTGGTAGGTGCCGCGGTCCACGTGGCGCGACTGGTAGATCTGAAATAATTCCGGGTGCAGGGGACGGCCGTAAAGTTGAAACGTCAGCTCCGCGACTTTCGGTCTGGTTATGGTCAGCACGGACACGATTCCTTGTCACTCGTCGATGGATGATCGAAATAAAAACGAACGACGCCGGATCCAATGACGGACGCATTATAAAGCCTTGGCAACGGCGCGACAAAGCCACTTTCGAAATGAATTTTTTTCTCCCGGGGGGACGCCTTGACAAACGCGCGTGAGACGTTAACGGCTCGGAGAAATGGAACGTCAAGGGGACGCCTGCAGCGCCAGCAAGAGGGCGTTTCGTGCTTCGTCCGCGCCCGGGGATGCGGGTCAAACCAGCAGCGTGAACAGGTCGTACGCGGCATGCGTGCCGACCGTCACGCCAAAGCCGCGCAGCAAGAACAAGGCGGAGAACGTCAGCCCCGCCAGGAGACGAAACGAAAAACTCGACCATGCAAATACCTCGCCGTGCGCGGTCGTGAAATGCCGGCCCAAGAGCGTGAAATCCAGGTGATAGTGCGCCACGGCAAACAACAAGCTGGTCGCGACAGCTGCCGTCAGCCAACTGGCACGCCATGACATTCCGGCCCAGCGGCAAGCGGCCCCCGCCACCGACAGCAGCAGCAAGCGGAACAAGACTTCCTCGTAAATTCCGGCGCCCAGGTACGCGATCACGAGGGCGGCCAAGGACGAGCCGCCTTCCAGTCCGTCAGCGGCACACGCCGGAGCGACGCTCGTGAATAGACGGCTCTGCCACCCCGCCACGATCACGAGGATAAAACCGAAGACCAGCGACTCGAACAACATGCCGTACAGCACGCTCCAATTCAATCGCCACGGTTGCCGTGCAACATGATGCCACGCCAACAGTAGCCCGCAGGCAACGATGGGCAGCAGGAAGTACTGCGTAAAGCCGAGCAGGTCCAGCAGCCGGCGCAGCCACACATCCGCCGCGTTGCGGACGGCGTCCGGCCCCAACCAGAGCACACCGGTCTCGTAAGCCAGCAGCAGCGGCGACACAAACGCCAAACTGGCCAGAGGCCGCGCCGATTCGTGCCAGTATCCGGACTTGGCTTGCGCTGCGAACGCTTCCGATTTTGCCGACATGGCGAACCGTTTACCCGCGAGGTGACTTGTTTTTCCGGCCGTTGGTCCAAACGGATTTCAGCTCCCAGACTTGGAGCGTCGTCGCCCGGGCGCTGCCGCCGACGGCGTAGACGGCCAACGCCGTGTTGTCCGCCGCTGGCAGGCAGCAACTGGCCATCTGTACGCGTCCGCCGTTGGCAAAAACTTCCAGCGAGGTGCGATCGACCAGAATCCGCAGGCGAATCACGCCGTTCTCGGGCGTCAGCGCCGCGCTCTTTCCCAGCGCCGTTAACTGGCCATCCCGGACTGCGTACTCGATCTTGTGACCGCGCACGTCTACGCCGACTGTCACTGCGCTGCCCGGTTCGAGCACGGCCTCGATGTCGAACAAATCGCCTGCGGCCGGCTCCAAGCTCAGGGGCGTCTCGCTCAACGCGACGTTCTGCCACGTGTGCTCCTTGACGCGAAGCGACTCGACCTCCTTGACCGGCTCGATAAACAGGCGGATTCCTTCGGCGGTGGTCCGCAACGTCAGGACGCGCGGCACCGTCATCTGCTGGTTGAAGGGCATGCCGGGATACCGGCCGCCGGCCATCCACGAGATCTGAATCCGCCGGCCGTCGGCGGCCGGAATATCGCTGTAGGATTGGGCGGCGTAGTCGTGGGCTCCGAACCGGGACGGGAACGGGCCGCTTTCCCTGGTAAACGTTTTGCCGTCGAAGCGGCCGACCAGGTAGTTGCCGCTGCCGCCCCAGAAGACCCAGCGGGTGTTGTTACGGTCGCCATCGACGGGCAGCTCGAAGAAATCGGGGCATTCCCCGCAGCCCAGTGGCGGAATGTCGCTCAGCCGCGTCCAGTCTTTCAAATTCGCCGAACCGAACAGCGCGAACTGCTCGCCATCCAGGAACAGGGCCATGATCCATTGCTTGGACGGCTCGTGCCACAGCACCTTCGGATCGCGGTTGCTGGCGGCGATGTGTCCCAGGACCGGATTGTCCGCGTACTTGGTCCAGGTCCGCCCGCGATCGTTGGAGTACGCAAGGGCCTGCGTGAACGGTTGGCCTTGGGATTCGGCACTGGTCCCGCCAGCGGCCGTGTAGATGCAGACCAGCGGCTTGTGCGGACCCGTTTGCCAACCGGCCGAGTTGTTTTGATCGACGACGGCCGAGCCCGAAAAGATGGTGCCCAGCGCGTCCAAGTGGATCGCGTCCGGCAACTGCTGCCAGTGGAACAAGTCCGTGCTGACCGCGTGACCCCAGGTCATGTTGCCCCAATTGACGCCGTACGGGTTGTGCTGGAAAAACAGATGGTACTCGCCGTCGTAGTACACCAGGCCGTTGGGATCATTGGTCCAGCCACGGTCCGGCGAGAAATGGAATTGGGGCCGCAGCGGTTCGCGGTACAGCCCCTCGGCATCCGGCGGGGAATCGGCCAGGACAATTCCGGCCAAGGCCGATGACTCGGCACGCATCCGATCGACTTCGATCCGCAACGTGCGGCCTTGCCAATCCGAGACGCCGGTGTACATCAGGAAATCCGGTTCTCCGTCGGCCAATTCAATATCGAACTGCCGCATCAACTGGCCGTCCACGACCAATCGCATCAGCCGCTTGGGAGCCCCGGTCTTGACGGGCAGGTGCAAGAAAGGCTTGTCGATCCGCAGTTCCCGCCCGAGCGTAACGCTGGCCGTCTTGCGGTCGGACTGAAGGATCTGGTCCACATTGATGTGGCCCCACCCGCCCGTCGCTTGGTCGACGATTTGAACGACCGCGTGGCGGCCTTGGAATTCCGCGACGTCCCACGAGTGCCAATCCAACGCCTCGCTGCCGCCGGGCTGGGTGTTGGGGCCGGTGGCGGTCCGCACGACGCGGCCGTCGACCAGCAAGTTGACGCACGTTTTTTCAGCATGTGCGCCGCCACCCACCAGGAAATTGAGATAATGGCGCTGGATGGTCACCGGCGGTGACGTGAGCGTGCCGGTGGTCCCGTCGCCGTCAAAAAAACTGTTCACCAAGCCGCGTCCTTCGAACCCGCTCACCTCCATCTGATGCGGCAGCGTCCCGCGCGCCGGGCCGGAGCCGAACGCCTGGCCTTCGGCTTTCCAGTCTCCGTACGTCTCGCCCTCAAAATCGGCCACCAGGATGTCTGGCTCGGCGGCAAGCGTTTGCGCGCCCCATAGTAGAATCATCATCCATCCGCCAAAAACGTGCTTCATCGCTGTACTCCCTTGATCAAAGATCGTACCATCCTACTTGGCTTGGCCGACAAGAGACAGCCCCTGCCGGGACTGTGTGTGGCCGTGGTTTCCGGCAGGTAGCCGCATTCGCCAGAATGCGGGAACGCCCGGAAAGCCCGCATTCTGGCGAATGCGGCTACGTAGAGGAACGCAGGGACAGCCCGCATTCTGGCGAATGCGGCTACGTAGAGGAACGCAGGGACAGCCCGCATTCTGGCGAATGCGGCTACGCAGAGGTTGCCAGGATTCCTGGCCACACACCGGGGACTTGGCTGAGCCGGCGTTGTTTATCGCGATGCGAAATTTCACGCCCTTTCGCCGCTTGTCGAGGTGTTTTCATGGGCTCAAATTCTTGCTCGGGTTGGTGTGGGTGTTGCCGAACCGACGGTGTTTGGGTTAAGCTACGTCCGCGGAACCGCTTACTTGTATCGGATCATTTGCGTGCGAAAGGAACTGCGCCGTGTTAGTGGTTGCCTCGACGGAGTGTTTTCCCAACCTGTCTCTAAGTCAAGCCATCGATACCTTAGTCGATTTGGAATACACCAACCTTGAAATCGACATCCATGAAGACGGCAACCACCTTCGGCCGTCAAGCGTCGCGGCCAACCTGGATAGTGCGATTACGGCCTGCCGAAATACGCACCGTGCTAGCGTCGTCTCTTACAGCCTGCAAATCCAGGCCGAAGGCGAAGAGCATTACCGCCAGTTTGCCGCTTGTTGCCGCCTTGCCAAGGCCACCAAGATCGTCACCTTGACCGTACCGTCCGCCGAATTGGGTACGCCCTTTAATCAGGAGGTCGAGCATCTCCAGCGATTGGTCAATTTGGCCGAAGTCGAGGGCATGAGGGTCGCGATCAAGAGCCAGATCGGACGCTTGTCCGAGGATCCGGATACGGTGGTCGTACTTTGCGACAACGTGAAGGGGTTAGGCGTGACCCTCGATCCCAGCCACTATCTGTGCCATCCCAATGGCCCCAAGAATTATGACCGGTTGCTGAAGTACACCTACCACGTACATCTGCGCGACTCGACGAAGACCAAGCTGCAGGTCCGCATCGGGCAAGGTGAGATCGAATACGGCCGGCTGGTGACCGTGCTGGGCAAAGTAGGCTACGATCGAGCGCTCAGCGTCCACATTGCGGAAATGCCCGACGTCGATCATTTCGCCGAATTGCGCAAGATGCGGCTGCTGCTGGAGAGCCTGCTCTGAGTCGCGGAATTGGGACGGATCAGACGCTCAAGGGCGATTCCGAGGCCAACCAGCGGCGATAACACTCCCCAGCAACCGCTTCGCTGTCGCACGCGTCCAGGCCCAGCAGGCCGCAGGCGCGGGCGCGGCGGATCACGCCTTTCTCCAGCCGTTCCTCGAACAGCCCGAACCGGGATCGCAGGATTCCGGGATGCGCTCCCGGCTCGATTTCCACGGTATCGAAATCCGCAGGATGCACCATTTCAAGATAGCCTCCACGTCCCACGCCAAGGCTGTAAAGAAAGAGCCCCACGCCTGCGCGGCGGCCCGGTTCGTCCGCCCCCGTCAAGCAAACGCGAGTCACGTCCGTTACGTTTCGATCGGCTGCCTGGAACAACTTGACGCAAGGCAGTTCGCTGATCAAAGCCAATCCCGGGTCGTCGTCCAGCAGTTCCGTCTGCACGGAAACGATCAGCTCAACGCCCACGATGCGCAGATCGGCGTGTTCGACGCAACGCCAGTACAGCTGTGTCGCCACGGCTTTGTTCAAACGCGCTTCGTACACGGCGATCAAATCCGTACCCCGGACGTAGGCGTCGACCAACTGCTGGCCGACGTCGGTTCGCGGTCGCCGCACCTGAAGGAGCCGAGCACTGGGAATGGGAATTCCCTGCCAGACAATGTCAGCGAGGCCGAGGTCCGGCTGTTGCAGATTGACCCTTGCCGAGAGTCCCGAAGCGCTTAAACTAGCCTGAGTTTGATCGATGCGCCACATAGCCCAACCGTCCGACAAACCTCGAAAGATGCGTTCAGGGCAACAAAAAAACCCCGCCGCACGCATGGGTTGCGAGTCGGCGGGGCCGGAACAGAGAAGAGGCAACTGTCCCTATGATAGCAGGACATGCGGCGCTGTCCATATATCATTCACAAAAATCTTGATGTCTTTCGTCCTCGCAAGTTCTGAAGAAAAGAGCCGCCCATGCATGATTTCTTGACCGTCTGCGAACAAGCCGCCCGTGCTGGCGGCCTCATATTACAGGACTGGGTAGATCGCATTACCATCCGCGAAAAAGGTCCAAAAGACCTTGTTACGGAAGCGGATTTTGCGTCGCAGCACGCAATTCGCCAAATCGTGCTGTCGGCGTTTCCCGATCACCAGTTCCTGGGCGAGGAACACGATTCCCAAGACGATCGTGCAGTCGACGACTCGACCGACCCAGCATTTCGTTGGATTGTCGACCCACTGGATGGCACATTGAATTACATTCGGGGGATGCCGTCCTACTCCGTTTCCGTCGCATTAGAGCGGGCGGGCGAACTGTTGGCGGGTGTCGTGTTTGATCCAATGTTGGACGAGTGCTTCAAAGCCGCACCGGGACGCGGGACATTTCTCAATGACAAGCCAATCCATGCCACTCGCTGCAGATCGCTGCGGGACGCGATGGTGGCCGTCAGTTTCTCGGCCAACGTACCCCGCGGATCGATCGAAGTCAGCCGATTCGTCGAGGCGGTACACACAGCTCAATCGGTACGACGCACGGGTTCCGCAGCGTTAAACTTATGCTATGTTGGAGCGGGTCGGCTGGACGCCTATTTCGCCTCGTCCATTCAATCGTGGGATGTCGCCGCGGGGGTCCTCATCGCCCGCGAAGCAGGTTCGGTTGTCACCTCTATCACCGGACGGGAATTCGACTTGCGGCGACCAGAGTTGGCTGTGTCGGCGACTGCCGACCTGCATGCGGAATTGATACAGGCCCTGTCACGGGCGGAATAATCGAACTCGATTGCGTAGAATGCTTATGACAGCGCGAATCTGATCTCTATCGATGGGATAAACTCGTCAAGATAGATAAGCTGGATAAAACCAGGGGCTATTCTCATTTGTTGGGCCGTATCGGATGGGTCCATGAACGTTCGTTTTGAGTTCTTGCGGCGTGGGGGCAAACATTACTGTGCCGGCGACCATGCGTTGGTTCTTGTTGTTGGCGGTGGGCATCTGGTTGTTGCCAGACTCGCGGAGCCTTGCGCAGGTCAAGGAACCAACGGCTGCGCCGCCATCCGCAGCCGCCACCGAGGCCCCTGCTCCGGCAAGTCCGCCGCTGGTTCAGGAAGTCAAACCGGAGACCTATTATCTTCGGGATCAGGACGGGCGTCTGGTGCCGGTACCGAACTTCCCGTATGAGGAGTTCCAGCGTCTGCTGCAACTGGATGTGGAACCGAGTCCAGGCGGCGTCGAGTTGCCGTCCTACGCCTTGCAGGAGTTGACGATTGCGGGAACCGCGACGGCGACCCGGGCCGAGCTGACCGCGACGGTCACGTTGCGGTTGCTGCAAGCCGGTTGGGTGCGCGTTCCGCTGCGGCTGACCGAGGCGATTCTTCGCCAGCCGCCGAGCTACCAGGGGGGCGGCGAATTGTTCGTCACTTGCGATCATGATACCGGCGGCTATGTGTGCTGGATCCGTGGTCCGCAAGACAAGTCCCATCAGATCTCGTTGCAGCTGGTCGTGGCGGTGCGCGAGGTCGGTAATGAACTCCGGCTGACCCTGCAGCCGCCGCGGGCAACTTCGTCTGCCTTGGATCTGCGGGTGCCGATACCCGACGCGGTGGCCACCGCCAACAGCGGACTGTTGGAGATCAAGAAAGCCGACCGTGAAACTCAGTTCCTGGTCACGGGCGTCGCCGGCGATTTTCAATTGGCTTGGACCAAAGGCACAGCGCCGCCCGTGGAGACGCGTCCCGTGCTCCGTGCGGATTTGAAGTCGACCATCCGAGTCGACGGAGTGCGGGAGGTCAATGGCGACGTGCGGTTGACGGTCAGCAGTTTGCGCGGCGAAATCGAATCCTTCAATGTCCGCCTGCCTCCGGGCACGCAAATGTTCCCGACGCAGCCGGCCCAAACGGGGTACCGGCTGACAGAAATCGCCGGGACCGAGGAGTCGCAGGGGACGTTGGTCCAGGTGAAGCTGGATCGGCCCAAGGCCGAGCCCGTCGAGGTTCAACTGCTGACGGAGATCACCCCCACCGGCAACGGCAAAGCACCGGAGTTTGAGGCTGGCGGCGTCGAGGTCGAGGACGCGATCCGGCAGACTTCCGTCCTGGACATGGTCATCGACGGCGACCTGTCCGTGACGTGGAAGCCGGGACCGAACGTTCAGCGGACGGCGCCCCCCGAATCGTCCCGAAACACGATTGCCGCCCGATTCGAGTCGTTCCGCCGCTTGCACTCGCTGCGGATTCAAGTGGCACCTCAAGAAACCCAGGTCAGTGTCGAGCCC
>CAZXYZ010000156.1:0-24554 GCA_964645045.1 uncultured Pirellulaceae bacterium
ACAAGGGTGGCACATCTTAGGTCCACTCCGGCCCGTGGGAATCCAGGCTAGCCCACGGCCCACTGCGCCGAGCCAGCGCGGAGGCCGGAGCGTCATTGCCCTCCGTGTACAACCGCGTAAAATGACCGTTTCTGAAAGGAGCACTTATGAAGAGCCCGTTGATGCGTCCTTCGAACGCCGGGGCGTTTCTCTTCCGAATGTCGGTCTTGCTCGGCATCGCGTTGCCGGGGTACTTGGTGGCTGTCCCGGGCAATGCTGCCGAGCCTGGACCGGCCGAAACGAAGTACGTCGTCGACAAGGGAATCCCTTACCTTCCACAGGATAGTCGCCCGGCGGATGATTACGCCGACGAAATGTGCCGCCTTGATCTCTATCGTCCCGAAGGGATCAAAGGATTTCCAACGATTGTGTTCTATCACGGAGGTGGCTTGACGGAGGGCAAGCGAGCCGTCCCCGCGGAATTGACCAACCGCGGATGGGCGGTCGTCGGCGTCGACTATCGGCTCCACCCCCAGGTCCGTCATCCGGCCTACATCGAGGATGCCGCAGCCGCCTTGGCGTGGACGTTCAAGAACATTGCATCCTACGGCGGCGACCCGAACAAGATCTTCGTCACCGGCATCTCCGCGGGTGGATATCTGACCGCCATGGTCGGGTTGGATAAGGACTACTTGGCCAAGCACGGCCTGGACGCCAATCGGATCGCTGGCCTGATCCCGGTGACCGGCCAAATGATCACGCATCAGACCGTCCGCAAGGAGCAGGGCGTGGAACCGAGCAAGTTCCGGCCCACGATCGACAAGTACGCGCCGCTGTATCACGTTCGCCAAGACGCGCCGCCCATCCTGTGCGTCACGGGGGGTTGGGAGGCCGACATGCTGATGCGTGCGGAAGAGAATCTGTACTTTGTCTCCATGCTGAAGCTGGTCGGCCACAAGGCGGTCAAGCACATCGTGATCGAAGGCGCCGATCACGGCCAATGCGGCGCGGCCTGCTGGCCGCACGTTATCGCCTTTATCGAACACCGGCTCGGCGAGATGTAAAGGGCCTACCAGATTGGACCAGCCTTGATGAAAGTCTTTATGCAGAAGATGGCACTGGCTTTGTTGCTGTGCGTGTGCGCGACGGGCGCCTTTGGCGCCGAGGATGACCGCGTCGCGCTGAAGACAGACCGCTCGACCGTGGTCTTCGACCGGGCGCGCAAAGGTGCCGTTGTCTCGCTGGTCGACAACGCCACAGGCACGGAGTTTGTCAACGGAAATGTGGCACAGGATCTGTTTGCGATCGCCTGGACCCGGCCCGGCGATAAATCCGGCAAGCTCGAGCGGTTAGCCGGCCGCGATGCGGAGCAGGTCGAGTGGGCGGTGAGCGATCGCAGTCTGACCGCCGTCTTCAAACGGCTCGGCGGCCAGGACTTGACCGTGACATGTACGGCATCGGCCGCCGCCGGCCGGGACGACGTTCGGTGGCAACTGCGTGCGACCGGTGCGGCGCCCATCGTCCTCGAAGAGATCAGTTTTCCCATTTTCGATCTGCGTGCGCCGCTGCTGGATGACGGCCGTTCGGACGCCATCGTGGCGGGACTCACCAAAGGCGGTGTCTTCCATGAGCCGGCGAAATGGGAGCAGGGACGCGGCTTGTCGGTGTCCCAGCCCGGACCTTTGGCCGCGCAGTTCGGCTGCTACTACTCACCGCGCGCAGGTCTGCTCTCGCACACCTGTGATGCCCGCGGCTTTCCCAAGGTCCTGGAGTGCCTGCGCACGAAGGACGGGCTGAAGTGGACTTGGCGCCGCCGCTGCTACCATGCGATGGATAAATCGTTCGAGCTGGGCTACGAGGTCAGCACGACCACGTGTACGGCCCAAACGCCGGGCGAGCCCGCCGACTGGCGCGACGCGGCGGACATCTATAAACGGTGGGCGCTGGAGCAACCGTGGTGTGCGGTGCCTTACGCCCAACGTACCGATGTCCCGGACTGGATGAAGGCGGGGCCGAGCATGATCCGGTTCCACCGCGACTGGCTGGGTAATCCGGAACGCGTCGAAGGCTGGCTCAACGACTACTGGCAGAAGCACTTCCCGGACGTTCCCCTGATCGTCGCGCTCTGGGGCTGGGAACGGGTCGGCAGTTGGGTCTCGCCCAAGTACTTCCCCCCGTACCCGTCGGAAGCGGGCTTCGCGCGCACCGTGGCCGCAGCTCAAGCCGTCGGCGGCCACGCTTTCCCCTGGCCCTCGGGCTACTACTGGAACGTCGAGTACCAGGAAAACGCGGACGGGACCTTCGCGTGGCAGGATTGGGACGATTTCAACGCCACCGGACTGGCGCACGCGTTACGGCAACGCGACGGCACGCCGCTGGTGCGAAAGCTGCCCTGGCTGAACGGCGGCCGCAACGCGGTCCTCTGCCGCGGCGACGCTTGGACGCGGCAGTGGTTCAATCGGACGGCGGTCACGCTGATGGAACTCGGTTGCGACATGGTTCAGGTCGACCAGGTGGTCGGCGGTCAGGCTCCGGGGAACGGCGAGTGTTTCAGCACGGAACACGTCCACCCTCAGGGGCCGGGCGTCTGGGACGCAGAGGCGTTTGCGACCCAGTTGCAGTCGCTGGCCACAGAGTGTCGGCGGGTACAGCCCGGAGCCGTGCTTGCCATCGAGGAACCGCAGGAACTGTTCAATCACCTGATCGGGGTCCAGGACTATCGCGACGCGCAGTCCAGTCGCTGGCCGCAGCTGCCGGGGCAGACGCACGCCTCGATCTTTGGATACCTGTACCACGAGTTCCTGCCGGTATTCCAGAGCAACCCCCAACGCGGCGACCTCCGCGGCCTGGCCTACTGTGCCGTCACTGGCCAGATTCCCCATTGGGTTGCGCACTGGCCCGTGACTCCCTCGCCCACACTCGTCAACGGCGGCTTCGAGGATTGGGCCGAAGACGTGCCGGCCGGGTGGGAGCGTGTCAAAGGCTGGCAGGGGACCGATTACGCCGGCCGCTCGTTTCGCGACGAGACGGTCAAGGCCCAGGGCGCCGCGGGCATGCGGCTCGAGAACCGTCTCGAATCGGAGATCGTCCAGGTCTCGCAAAATGTTTCGGTCGGTTCAGGACACCTGCAGGTCGGCCACACCTATCGCCTGCGCGCCTGTGCCAAGGTCGAACAGCTCGCCAGGCCGAACGCAATCAACCTGGCCGCTTTGACGCCGCAGCTCGGTTCGAAAGGCTCGTGGCGCATCCCGCTGCCCGCGCCTGGGGACTGGGCCGAAGGCAGTGTCGAGTTCACGATGCCGCCGGAAGCCACCTTCTTGCGGATCATGCTGCACGTGGCCGGTCCCTGCCGGCTTTGGATCGACGACATGGCGCTCGAGGAGCGGATCGGCGGCCAATGGCAACCGCTCCTGCAGCCGGGGCTGCCGCCGGAGCACGAGTTCGTCAAGCAGTGGGCCGAGTTGTTCCACGGCCAGGGGCGGCCCTACCTGATGCTTGGCAAGATGATTCATCCGCCGAAATTGATCGCCCCGGCTCCGCCGACGGAGCCATGGCCCCGGTTCGCCCCGATTTTGCTCAACGCGTTTAGCGCGCCCGATGGCTCCGAGGCTGCGGTCATCGCCAACGCGACGGACGCCGAGCAGAACGTGCGGTTCCAGTGGCGTCAGGAGACACAGTCGCTGCAGATGGCCCCGTGGACCCTGCGGCTGGTCAAGTGACACGATGACAACCGTGATACCGCACTCGGTGGGGAATGACCGCGTCGCAACTCATCCCTAACTCCGCCAGAACCCATCCCTGAACCGCCGGGAACCGAGTCATTCCCCATCCATTCAGCGGCCCTCCTTGCCATACTTGGCAATCCACTCCAGGGCATAGTCGACGGCCACGAGGCCCTTGTTGCAGAGCGGCGTACAGTGGAAGATTAAACCTTCGATTTGTCCCTCCTTGTACAGCAGGTAGGCGTAATCAAGCTGTTTGACCATGAAGTCCTTGCTCAATTCCTTTCTGCCGCCGAAATCCCACATATAAATTTCGAGGAGAGTCGGCTTGTCCGGAACCAAGGAACGGTACTCCTTGATGTCGGCACTCCTTGATGCAAGGTGGGGGTTAGTGACGTCACACGCCTCAGCCGATCGTCAGCGATGGGCCGCCCTCCGCAGTCACGTGGGGATGAGCCAACCCGGGATCCGGCGGTCCGACGTGTTCCAGTTTCACCGTGAACCGCGCGGGACTTGTAGGTTGTACGCTTACATCGGGGACGACGCAACCAGCACGGTCCCGCGATGGACGGGCTGGCTGCTAGATAAATCGCCCGATTACCCGAAATGCCATTGGCTTACCCGGTGGTTCGTTACGTCACTTGCTATGGTAACGCAGGTTGCGGTGCGCGCCGCTTGACCGGGGATGCTCATTTGCCTGCCCCGGCAGTTTTGGGTAGGATAGGAAAGGACGAAGGCGGCTCGATGGCGAGGGAGCCGAATTGGCTCGCAGACCGTAGGGACGGCACGCCGCATACCGCGTTGAGGTTCGCACCATGACGTTTAATTTCGATCCCGAGGAACTGCACCAGTTTCCCGATCGCCTGTTCCGTCGCGAGTTGCAGGTTCCAGCGAATCTGCGAGAACTGATCGAAGACCTCGACGGCGAATTGGCGGCGCGGCTGGATTTCGACCGGGTCCAGCTGTGGAAACGGGAGCACATCTTCGAGGATTGGCGGCATTTCGAGCGGGACTTGCCGTTTCTGGTTCCGTATCGCAGCGAACCCGACCGGCGCCTGTTGCTGTGTTTGCTGTTGGAGCATCAGAGCCAAGCGGATCGCTTGATGCCGCTGCGGATGCTGGTGAACGGAAGCATGTTTTGGGAAAGCGAGTGGAAGGCTTGGGAAGCGAGCCAACCCAAGCCCGGCCCGTTGGCATTGACGCCCATCGTCCCGGTGGTATTTCACACGGGACTGACGCGTTGGATCAGTAATCGGACAATGGCGGAACTCGTTCGGGGACCGGAGGAATTGCGGCAAATGGCACCGCAGTGGCCGATTCGGTTCTGGGATTTGGCGGAGCACACCGCCGAGGCCTTGTTGGCCGCATCCAGTCCGTGGCTGAATGCCTTGGCGGTGGTGCGCGCGACGAACGACGAGGCGGCGAGTTTTCGCCGAGTCTTTGCGGTGGCCGTGGAGCGTCTCGCGGGCTTGGTGCCGCGTGAGCGGATGCGTTGGCGCGACTTGATGTGGACGCTGATCTCGTGGGCCCTCCGGCGCCGGCCGCGTCAGGAGCGGCCGAGTTTAGTCGAGGTGGCCTTGAAATTTCAACCTGACCGGACCAGTCAGGAGGAGGTACAGAACATGAGCACGACGTTGGGACAGACTTTGGAGGAGTGGGCGGAACAGCGCGGTATCGAACGCGGTATCGAACGCGGTATCGAACGCGGTATCGAACGCGGTATCGAACGCGGCCAGCTTGAGGCTTCCCGCCGCTTGCTCGGCCGCCTCCTGGAAACCCAATTTGGGCCTTTGACGGACGATCTCCGGCAGCGGATCAACGAGACGCTCAGCCTGGACCGGTTAGAGCAGGCGATTCTTCAGTGTCCGCGTCTGCGTTCGCTGAAAGAACTGAACCTGTAGCCGGGGTGCCCGAGTTACCATCGAATCGCCAAAATGGCGAGGCAGGATGAATCCACGCCGTTTGGCATCAGACCGCATGGCTCCTGGCCCGATCGCAACCCGAAGCGTAAGTGATTGTAGGTCAACGAGTTATCCTCGCTTACGCGTCGGTTTACACGCGTGCTCAGCCGCGTGCAGCAGGTCGGGCCAGCATCGCGGGCCAGTTGCACAAACGCGGGGATTGGCGTAGGCTGTCTTACAGTCTATTCCTATCTCTTCTCGCAAACCGCTACCCAAGGGGGCGCATTTATCATGTCCTGCACCCCACCCGCCTTGGCGGGATGTTGTTTAGCATGGCTATCGGGTTGGACGTTGCTCGCGGCGGAAATGGCAGGCCAGGAGGAGCGTCGCTGGGTGGATGCCCGGCAGCGGATGGTCCGCGAGGAAGTCGCCGATGCGGGGGTCACGGACGAGCGTGTACTGGCCGCGATGCGCGAGACGCCTCGCCATTTGTTTGTTCCGGCAGCCCAACAGCGCTTCGCCTATTTCGACATGGCACTGCCGATCGGTGGCGGTCAAACGATCTCGCCGCCGTTTGTCGTCGCCAGCATGACTCAGGCGCTGAATCCGCAGCCGGCAGACAAGGTCCTGGAGATTGGCACGGGCAGTGGATATCAGGCTGCGGTCCTCAGCCACCTGGTGGCCGAGGTCTATTCGATCGAGATCGTCGAGTCGCTGGGCCGCACGGCCGAACAGACGTTGCGGCGATTGAAGTACACCAACGTGTCCACCCGCATTGGAGACGGGTTTCAAGGCTGGCCCGAGCACGCTCCGTTTGACAAGATCATCGTGACGTGTTCGCCGGAACAGGTTCCCACGCCCCTGGTCGAACAACTCCGCGAAGGCGGCACGATCGTGGTTCCGTTGGGCGAGCGATATCAACAATCGCTGTACCGGCTCCGGAAAGTGGCGGGCAAGCTGGAATCCGAATCCCTGGAGCCGACGTTCTTTGTCCCCATGACGGGGACGGCCGAAGAACGCCGCCAGCGCCGCGAAGAGTCGGGGCTGCCGAACCTGGTCAACGGCGGCTTTGAAGCCATCGACAGCGCGAACCAGCCGCAGGGCTGGTACTACGTCCGGCAGGCCGAGATTGTCACGGGCCCCGAGGCCGCCGCCGGAGAGAGCTTTCTTCGTTTCCGGAACGAAACGGCGGGCCGAGGTGCCCAGGCCCTGCAGGCCCTGGGGATCGACGGCCGCCGGGTCCAGCAGTTGGATGTTTCCCTGCGCGTGCAAACGCGCGGCGTGCGGCCCGGCCAATCGGCGCAAGAGGTGCCGCGTTTAGGATTGAGCTTCTTTGACGAACAGCGGGCTCCGCTCGGTACGCAGAACCTCGGTCCTTGGACCGGCACGATGGCCTGGACGACAAAACAGACTCGGATCCGGGTCCCCGCGCGTTGCCGGCTGGCCGTTTTGGCCGTAGGCATGTTTGGCGCCGTCGGTGAACTTTCGATCGATCAACTCACGGTGAAGGTGGCGGATGAATAAGACCCCCAGGCACTGCCTTCACCTGCGGATTCAGGAAGCGTCATCCGCGGCGCGTGTTGTACTGCGCATCGTCGCGCTGCTGGCGTGCCTCGTCGTGGCAGGGTACGCCATTTTGGTCCAGGCGGGAGAACCGGCGGCTCCGTCGGCATCCGCCGGAAAGGGACCGCGGATCGTCTTGCGCTCCGCGCATTTCGTCTTGCACACGGACCTGTCGCGTCCGGACGCCGAACAAACGCTGGCGCGCATGGAGGCGGCGTTGAAGTGCGCCGCGAAGTACTGGAAACACGAACTGCGCGGCCAGATCGCCTGCTACGTGGTCGCCGACTTGGAGAATTGGCCCGATTCGGCCTTGCCGCATCCTTTGGCCCGCGTTTGGGTGGGAGGGGTTGGGGGCGCCACGATCAGCGAGTTCACCGGTGCCGGTCGGGACAAGCGCGTCCGCGCGACGGTCTACGCAATCCCGCGGCCAGGCGTCGTGGAACACGAAGTGATCCACGCTTACTGCTATCAGACGTTCGGCGAAGCGGGGCCGGATTGGTACAAGGAGGGCATGGCCCAGTTGGTGTCCCACGGCGGCGAAGCGGGAGGCGCAGCCGGCTGTCATGCGGGACTTGTCAGCGTCTTGGAAAAAGGCACGTCCGCCACGGTGCAAGAAGTGATTCAGGCGGGGCGGTTCACGGTTCAATTGCACGACTCGTTCGGTGCCATGTTAGCCAATCGAAACGACCGGCAGCAGCACGTGCCGTTGAGCGACTGGACGGCGCTTGACGCCGGACTTGTCCAAGCGGCCGAGCAGCATTATGTGCGCAGTTGGGCGCTGTGTCACATGCTGCTCTGCAATCCGAATTATGCGACCCGGTTCCGCACGCTGGGCGACAGCTACGTGACCCAGGGCCGCGATTCGTTCGACGCGGCTTTTGCCCCCGTGGCCAAGGAGATGGCGTTCGAGTACGCGTTCTTCCTCAAACACATGGCCGTCGGCTACCGGGTCGACCTGTGCCGCTGGGATTGGCAGAAGCGATTCCGCACCTTGGACGCGCGCGGGACTGCGAGTGTCCGCATCGAGGCGGCGCGAGGCTACCAGGCTTCGGGACTGACGGTCGTAGGCGGCCAGAGCTATGATTATGCGACGGTCGGTTCGTGGGGCACCTCGGCAAAGGGACTGCCCACCAATGCCGACGGGGATGCGCTCGGAACGGGCCGGATGGTGGCCGTGGTGCTGGACGACTATCGTCTGAGCGAACCATTTGAACTCGGCAACCAAGGGACGTTCGTGGCGTCGAGCGACGGCAGGCTGTACATTCGTTGCCGAGATGCGTGGAACGAATTGCACGACAATCACGGCGCGATCCAGGTGCGTCTGACGCGGCCGGCGAAGGACGGCCGCTGAGCAGGCCCCGCATTCTCGGCGGAGACTCAAAACGCCATCCGTCCCCAGCCCCGACGGCGGCCGTCCGGCGGCGGGAGGCCCAGGATTTCGCGTCCCAGCGTCACGTAATAGCGGTAGTTCTCCAGCGGCGTGCTGTTGGGAATGCGGTGATCGAGGCCGAACACCGTCCCACCCTGACGCATCAGGGGCTGCATCTTGTACTCCAACTCCTGACGGATTTCGTCCCGGCTGCGGCGCAGCACGTGCTTGTCGATGCCGCCTAGGATGGCCAACCGCCGGCCATATTTCTGCCGCGTGGCCACCAGGTCCATTCCGGCGGCGGGTTCGAAGGGATGCATCACGTTGACGCCACATTCCAGAAAGGCGTCGATCACCGGGTTCATGTTGCCGTCGCTGTCCTGGTTGAACAGCCGCGTGCCGTGGCTGGAGGCGACCTCCCAGCAAGCCCGATAGTAAGGTCCCAGAAACTGCCGGACCTGACCGGGACCGATCAGCGGACCGCTCTTGCCAGCCATGTCCTCGTGGACAAACAATTGGTCGATGACCAGCCGCTGGGTGACTCGTTCCAACACGCGGACCGAGGTTTCGCGCAGCGTATCCAGAATGTCCTGCATCAACTCGGGTTGTTCGTAATAGGCCAGGCAGGCCAGTTCCTCGCCCATCAACTCGCGTGCCATGTCCCAGCCGCCGGGGATCTCCGCACGCACGAGGACGCCTGCGGCCTGTGCCCGGCGTGCCCGTTCGACGGCATCTGCGTCGATGCGCGCCTCCGAGAACTGGAAGTACGGTTTCAGCGGCAACCAGTCGTCCATCGTCCGGACGGGGAATTCCAACGGCAACGGCAAGGTAGCGGTCGCCTTGATCAGCATCGATCGCCGGCCCAGATAATCGCGCAGGATGCAGTGTTCGGCCGTCTCCTCCAGGATC
This sequence comes from uncultured Pirellulaceae bacterium, assembly GCA_964645045.1. Taxonomy (GTDB): domain Bacteria; phylum Planctomycetota; class Planctomycetia; order Pirellulales; family Pirellulaceae; genus Anammoximicrobium. The sequence continues at coordinate 9,444 of CAZXYZ010000156.1, forward strand.
TGCGGCGCAGGCGTGCCGAACGCGCCGCACAGGCCGCCGCAGTCCATGTACGGCACGTAGTCCCAGTCGAAGCCGGCCATCTCGAGCTCGTCGCGCGTGGCTCCCTGTTGCTGCCACTCGCGGTCCAAGCCGACCAGCGGGCCAAACAGCTCGCTGAACATCGGCCGCGGCGCGTGGCCGAAGGTCATCAAGTCGAGGTACATCTCGCGGGTGAACTTCATCGCCGGATTTCCTGCCAGGTCCGTCTTTCCCGTGCGGGGCCGCCTGTCACTTGGCCGTATAGCCGCCGTCCACGGTCAGGTTGGCCGCCGTGATGTAACGCGCGGCGTCGCTGAGTAGGAACACGACCGCGCCGCCCAAGTCGGTGCTGTCCGCCATGCGGCCCAGCATGGTGTGTTCGCAATACCGTGTGAGAAACGGCTCGGGCTGATGGTTGAAGAAACCGCCGGGCGAGACGGCATTGACGCGGACCCCGCGGGGGCCGAACAGACCGGCGTAATAGCGAGTCAGGTTCAGCATACCGCCCTTGTGGAAGAAATAGTCCGGCGGCGGCATGCCCATGTCGGTGCCGGCGTACAGCTCCAAGCTGGGCCCGACCAGGCCCTGGATCGAACTGATGTTCACGATGCTGCCGGACTGCTGCCCGCACATTGCTCCGCCGAATGCCCGCGTCATGAGAAACACGCCGGTGCAGTTCACCCGCATCGATTCTTCCCAGGCCGCGACCGGATCATCGGGCGTCCGCATGGGACGCAGCACGGAGTTGTTCACCAAGCCGTCAACTCGTCCAAACCGATCCAGAACGCGTTCGCGCAGCGCCAGCACCGAGGCCTCGTCGCCTTGATCCAATGGTTCGGCGACCACCGCCAGCCCGCGCGCCGTCTGCTCCTCGGCCACCGTCTGCAGTTGCCCGAGATTCCGCGAAGCGATCACCAGTTGAGCCCCCGCCTCGGCCAGCGTCGCCGCCAGACCGCGGCCGTACAAGCCGGCAGCGCCGGTCAACAGGACCACTTTCCCGTTCAGGCTGAATTGATCGAGAATCGTCATGCCGGTCCAAATTCGGCGACCTTGGCCCGAAAGTAATCTCCCACGCCCAGAACGTCGGCGCCGACATTGAAGACGCTGTAGCCTTCGGCTTCCAGCACGCTGCGTGGCTCGAACATGCCGGCCGACATCGCGAACTTGCCGTTGGCCCGCGCCGCGGCAGCGACGCGTCGCCGCGCGGCCACCACGTCCGGATCGCGGATCTGACCCGCGCGGCCGATCAGATGACTGAAATCCCCGGGGCCGAACAGCAAACCGTCGAATCCCGGCACGGCCGCGATTTGCTCGACGTTCGCCAACGCCTCGGGCGATTCGATCTGAAAGATCAGCACCCGCTCGGTGTTGCTGTGCTGCAGATAGTCGGCGACCGGCACCAGGCAGAACTTGCCGTCCATGTTTCCGCCATCCCAGGCACGGCGGCCGAGCGGATGAAAGCGGGTCATCTGCACGATGTGCCGCGCCTCGTCGGCGGTCGTCACGTGCGGCACCATCAAGCCGGTGGCATCGGCTTCCAGCGGTTTGACGTAGTCGCTGTAACTGCCTTTGGCCACGCGCACGATCGTGTCCACGTCGTACAGCTTGGCGGCACGGATCTGGTTCTCCAGGTTGAGCCAATCGTTGGGCACGTGTTCGTTGCACAGCCACACCGCGTCGGCGCCGGACAGGCCGGCAAGTTCCACCACGCGCGGATCGCCCAGGTTCATCTTCAAACACGTGGCCGACTGGCCCGCACGGAACTTCTTCAACAGTCTGCTGGATCGTAGGTTCATAGCGGCCCAGTTTAACACTGAGGAAACGTGAAGGGAAGATGCCCAATGCCTCGGGATGTCCAATGCCTCGGGCGGCTACGTGCGTGGCCATGGCCGGACAAACGGTCGCTCGCCGGCCAACGGATGCTTCGCAAGAAACTTCAGCTTCGCGTCGATCTTGTCGAGGAATCCGAGGGCTACTGCCCTGTTTCGACTTTGCTCGTCGATGTTTCCGCCGATTGACAGGACGTCGGCCTTGGCCTGCAGGGTTCGTGTGATGCGCGGCATCAGGCTCCGGCCTTGTCGGCGTCCAGTTGAGCGAGCAGTTCCGCTTTGATGCCGTCAACCTCCCGGGGCTCGCCTTGGCCCGCGTCGATTTCAGCAATCGCAGCCGCGATGTCGTCGCACAACGACTGGCGCCGCTGGTTGACGTCGCGGAGTGCCCTCACGCCGGCAACCAGTAGGAACGCTCACGAACTAATTTCCCTGTTTGTTCGGAGCGTCGTGCCTACGGGCCGCAACGGGTGAATGCCCCCGGCTTGCCCGGGGGATCCTTACGTTTCTCGCTACACACGCGGGGCCTACTCCCGCCTCCTCCGCGCTTCGCCCGCGGCGGCGAAGCGGGGGAGGAAGGGCGCGTGGGGCCGCCTCATGTAGCTGGAAGCGTGAGCCTCCACGGGGCAAGCCCGTGGCATCCGATTCGCGATGGATGACGCCCTTCTGATGCGCGTGCTGCACGGCGCGGCAGACGTCGACGAACGGCCGCAGGCGTTCCTCGGTGGTCGAATTGTTCTTGTCGCAGAGACGGGAAACCGCTAATCAACGCTAATAGATGTCCCAATAGCTCTCGTGCGTTGGCCAGGTGCGGGACGGGGGGACCATCTTCTGCAGGAACCAGGTGTGGGCCCAGCCGTCGAAGTCGTAGTTTTCGGCCGGGTCGCCTGTAGTTCCGGCCAGCTTTGAAGGACTCCCGGGCCTCGGCAGCCACGAGCCGTTGGACCGGTCCGGCAAACACGCTCTGGCCCGTCGCGTCGTCGAGCAGTTGGAACCGCAGGCCGTCGGGATAATGCAGCACTCCGCCGGTGCCCAGCCAAGCCGACAGGTGGCGGTGTGGTCGTGACCCGAATCCTCCCCTCCCCCGGGTCTCTCGTACGCCCGCCGCCATTCATGCAATTTGGTTCTCTTCCGGGCCGCCAGGAAGCCTCAGTAGAATGAGGTGGGGATGATTCTCTGGCGGATAGTGAACTCGTTGCTCGGCGGTCGTGAAACGCATCCGGGGGCTGCGTCCGTGGGGTGAGGCGAATGGAGGGAAGCCCCCGGATCGAGGCACACGGATTCTCGTCCCACCGCGTGTACGCGTGCTGGCAATGCGGTGGCAGCTATCACCGCACGCTTTCCGGCGCGGGCGATCCGCTGGGCGGCAGAACTAATCCGTTTTCCTGCGAAAGTTTACCGCAACAGGTCGTTTTACCCACCACGTGCAAGCGGCGATGTCGTCACAATCCTGTTCCCGAAACGCAAGTAACGCGGTTGTATCAAGGTTGCCGATAACTTCGTTAGCGGTTCGGATACTCGGACTCCCTTTGCTGACGGCCCGCGGTGAGTCTGAGAGCCAGGAGGGCTTGACGGAGGGTCTCGGACGTGACCACGGAAATCAACGTGCTGGCATTGGTGAAAGGCAACGAGCGTTACGTCTTTCTGTTTGACGACGACAATCGCGTGGAAATGCTGCGTCAGTTCGGCCGCTTTGCGGCGAATCCCGATCTGAGCTTCACGTGGTACGACGCGGCGGTGATGAGCCAGAAGGTCCGCCAGACGGCTCAAATGGAACACGCGGAACCGCCCCGGCGGCGTTTCGATTTATCGTCGCGGTTCAGCCTGCCCGTTACGGACGATGTCCTGCTGGACGGGCTCGAAGGCGAGGCCGCGGCGTAAACCGCTGCGAGTGGCCGCATGCAGTCATCCATCTCCCGCTTTCTTCGCTATCTCTTGGTCGAACGCAACGCTTCGGCGCTGACGATCAAGTCGTATCGCGAAGACTTGACGGCCTTGAACGACTACCTGACGGAAAGTTACGGGCGGCCGCCGGAGCCCGCGGAAATCACGTCGCTGGACCTGCGCGGCTATGTGGCAGCCCTGCACGAAGCCGGCTACGCCAAGACATCGGTCGCGCGCCGTTTGGCTTCGCTGCGCAGTTTCTATCGCTTCGCACAACGCGAGGGCAATGCCGCAGCCAATCCCGCCAAACCGCTGCGCAACCCGCGGCCGGACCGGAAACTGCCGCATTTCCTGTCGACCGAAGATATCGGGCGGCTGCTGGAAACCCCGCCTGCTGACCAGCCGGCGGGACTGCGCGACCGCGCCATCTTGGAAACCACCTACTCGGCAGGCTTGCGTGTCAGCGAACTGGTGGGCATCAACGACGGCGACTTGGATCTGGCGGGCGAACTGGTGCGGATCCGCGGCAAAGGACGCCGCGAGCGGTTGGCGCCACTGGGATCGTTCGCCCTGCAAGCCTTGCAGCGTTGGCTGCGGGTGCGGCAGTTGTCCCCGCGCGAGCGGCAGGGACCGGAGGCTCCGGTATTCGTCAGCCGTTTGGGTCGCAGGCTAACGACCCGAAGCGTCGGGCGGATGCTCGAAAAATACCTGAAAATCGCCGGCTTGGACCAGCGCACCACGCCCCACACCCTGCGGCACAGCTTTGCCACGCACCTGTTGGACCGCGGGGCCGATATCCGCAGCGTCCAGGAACTGCTCGGCCACAAGAGCTTGGTGACCACGCAGATCTACACGCATGTCAGCACGGCCAGCTTGCGCGAGGCGTACGAAAAAGCGCATCCCCGGGCCAAGTGATCCCCGGGCCTGGAAAACCGGGCTCGGAAAACGCTGTCAAACCAAGCCGCGTTTCACCGCCCAGACCGCAACCTCGGTCCGATCCGCCGCATCCAGCTTGCGCAGGATGTTCTGCACGTGTTCCTTGACTGTCTCGATACTGATGCTCAGTGACCGGCCGATCTCGCGATTGCTCAAGCCGTAGGCCAAGTGCCGGAGAACCTGATATTCGCGCTTGGTCAGCGGAACCTCGTCTTCGCTCGGGTCCAGGCGGGTCGTCAGTCGCTGCTTAATTTCGAACAGCCGGGTATCCACCGGGGATACCTCCCCACGCGCGGCTCGCTTGACGGCGGCGACGATCTCCTGGCCCGGGGCGTCCTTCATCACAAACCCGTCCGCACCCAGCGCAGCCGATCGGGCCACATACGTCGGATTGTCGTGCGCCGACATCATCACGACGTGGAGGTACGGCAGCTTCATCCGCAGCCGCTCCAACGCGTCCAACCCGTCGGTCTCGGGCATCATGACGTCCATCAATAACACGGTCGGCTTGTGCTTCAGGGTCTTTGATACCGCCTCGTCGCCGGTTTTCGCCTCAGCGATAACCTCGATTTCGGTACTTGAAAATAGACTGCCAAGACCTTTGCGGACCACTTCGTGATCGTCCGCGATCAGAACCTTGATGCTCACGATTACCTCCTTCGGGAATGGAAATGGACTTTCTCACCGGGAGAATACAGGCTGCTATCATAGCCGTTTCCAGCGCCGATGATACAGGATCTCAAAGTTTTTTTCGCCTCTAACTCCATACCGAATGGGGATTTGCATCTGCGGCGCAGGTCAGATTGTAAGGCCAATTCCGGACCTGAGACCCCACCGGATGAACGAAATAGCATCCAAAGGAATTGACTCAAGTTCCGCAAACGCAACATGTTGACGACGTGCCACCTGTGACCTAAATACCTGTGTCATCGATCGATGTGCGACAGGCGAACGGGCGGGCGTAAGCCCCCCGGTGACATCGTGACTTAAGTACTTGTGCCTTCGATCTGTATGACAGGCGAACGGGCGGGCGTAAGCCCCCCGGTGACATGGTGACTGCGGTCGATGACAAGCGGCGAACTCCTTTGCACCCGTCGAGGCGAATATGAAACAAGGCTCCCTGTTGCTGGTGGACGACGATCGCCTGGTATTGGACGGAATGGCCGATTGGCTCCGCGGAAAAGGTTTCGACGTGGCCGAGGCTGGCAGCTGCCGGGAGGCCCGTTCGATGATCGATACGACGACCTTCGACTTGGTGCTGACGGACATCCGGCTGCAGGACGGCGACGGGTTCGAAGTCCTCACCCACTGCCGCAGTCGTCTGCCGGAGGCACCCGTGATCCTGGTCACAGGTTACGCCACGGCCGAGACCGGCATCGAAGCCATCCGCGCCGGCGCATTCGATTTGCTCACCAAGCCGCTGATCGACGACGAACTCGAATTGGCCATTGGCCGCGCGCTGTCCCACCGCCGCGTGATCGAAGAAAATGCCAAGCTCAAAGCCCAACTGGACTTGCGCTTCGGCATGGAGAACGTCGTCGGACACGACCATCGCATGCTGAAGATGTTTGACATGATCGACAGCGTCGCCGACACGCGGGCCACGGTCTTGATCACGGGCGAAAGCGGAACCGGAAAATCGCTGATCGCCCGGGCGATCCACCGCCGTAGCGGCCGCCGCGACAAGCCGTTTGTCGAAGTGGCATGCGGCGCGCTGCCGGAAACGCTGTTGGAAAGCGAGCTTTTCGGGCACGTTGCCGGTTCTTTCACCGGCGCAATGGGCGACAAGACGGGCAAATTCAAACAGTCCGACGGCGGGACGATCTTTCTGGACGAGATCAGCACGGCTTCGCCCAGCATGCAGGTCAAGCTATTGCGTGTACTCCAGGAACTCGAATTTGAACCTGTTGGCGGAAACAAGACGATTCGCGTCGATACCCGCGTCATCCTGGCGACGAACGAAGACCTGGCTCGCGCCGTAGCTGCCGGGCGATTCCGCCAGGATCTGTACTACCGCATCAACGTGATCAACGTCGAACTTCCACCGCTGCGGTCGCGGTTGACGGACATCCCCTTGCTGGCCAACCATTTTCTGACGCGAGTCCGCGAAGAGACCGGCAAGAAAGTCGAAGGATTTTCGGATGAAGCGATGACGGCTTTACAGATGCATTCGTGGCCGGGCAATGTCCGCGAACTGCAAAATGTCGTCGAGCGGGCGGTCTTGTTGGGCAAGAGTCCGACGATCACGCCCGCTGACCTGCCTCGCGAATTGGCCCTTGCCGCCCCCGCGTCCCCCAAACGCAGCGGCGGGCGCACGCTGAAAGAAGCCCTCGAACTTCCCGAGCGGCAGATCATCCTGGAGACGCTCCAGCAGCTGAGCTGGAATCGGAACGCCACGGCCGAGCAACTCGGGATCAATCGGACGACTCTCTATAAGAAAATGAAGCGGCTCGGCCTCATGTGCCCCAGTCCCGCGTGGAGCCAAGCTCCCAACGATTGAGCCCTGGCACCCAACGGTTCTTCCACGCCCTTTCGCACTGCCTCGTGCCGATTCGCATCTGGACAGCGAACGCAACTCGGTGTTCAATTGACGCAGCAACCGCTGAAATCAATCGACACAGGGACTTGCCGATGCAATACCGCACGTTGGGAAGGACTCAGGCTCGCGTCTCGGTGTTGGGGTTCGGCGCCATGCGGCTGCCGCACCTGGGCAAGGATTCGGACGTCGAGGAAGGGGCGGCCGTCGAAATGATTCGCTGGGCCATCGACCAGGGCGTGAATTATGTCGACACGGCGTACGTCTACCACGGCGGCAATGGCGAAGGGGTCGTGGGCCGGGCATTGTCCGGCGGTTATCGCGAGCGAGTCTATTTGGCGACCAAGCTGCCGATTTGGAACGTCAAAGAACGAAAAGACTGCGAGCGGATTTTCACCGAGCAACTGGCCCGCCTGCAGACCGATCACATCGATTTCTATTTGCTGCATTGCCTGCAGAAGACATCCTGGCCTGCGATGCGCGATCTGGGCGTCCTGGACTGGGCCGAGCGGCAACAGGCGGCGGGCCGCATCCGGCATTTCGGGTTCTCGTTCCACGACAGCTACGAGGCGCTGGTCGAGATCGTAGATGCCTACGATTGGTCGTTCTGCCAGATCCAATACAACTTTGTCAACGAAGAAGTCCAGGCCGGGACCAAGGGTCTGCGGTACGCCGCGGCGAAAGGTCTGGGGGTGATCGTGATGGAACCGCTGTTCGGCGGCACGCTGGCCAATCCTCCGCCGCCGGTCCGAAAAATCTGGGACGCCGCCGGGACGCCAGTCAATCCTGTCGACTTGGCGCTCCGCTGGGTTTGGAACCAGCCGGAGGTTGCGCTGGCCCTGAGCGGCATGAGTACGCTCGATCAGGTCCGCCAGAACATCGCCAGCGCCGGCCGGGCGGGCGTGGGTACGCTGACGCCGGCCGAACTGGATCTGCTGGCGCGGGTCCGGGACGAATACCAGCGGCGGTCACCGATCGCGTGTACCAAATGCGGCTATTGCCTGCCTTGTCCCAGCGGCGTGAATATCCCGTTGAACTTTGAACTGTATAATCAAGCCACGGTGTACGAGGGCAGCAGCAGCTTGTTGTGCCGCAACCTGTACCTGAGCCTGCCCGAATCGGAACGGGCTGCCGCTTGCGAACAGTGCGGGACCTGCGAGGAGCGCTGCCCACAGCACCTGCCCGTAGCCGACTTGCTGGGGCGAGTCGGTGAGCAGTTTACGAGCGTCGTTTAGGGTTCAGTCCGTAGCAGACTGGAAGTTGTTCATGAACGCCCATTCCCACCTGACATGCCTGATCCTTTCTTCGCTCACGGTTTTCCTCACGGCGGCCGCCCGAGCCGACGTCGATACCGCCGCGGCGGCGCAAACCTACGGAAGAACGCGGGCGGCCGTCACCGCTCAACCGGACGGCCTGGTGATCTGCGAAGCGGAAGAGTTCCAGGTCCGCTCACCCGGCTGGCAAGCCAAACGCTGGGGCGAAAACTATTACGCCGCGACGTTCGCCAATACGTTCCTGAGCCGCAAAGCGTTCCTTGGCGCGCCGGCCCAAGGCGAACGCAGCGAAGCGGTGATCCGCGTCACGGTTCCAGCCGCCGGCCGCTACCTGGCCCTGGTGCGATACGAAGCCGCCTATCGCTTTGAAACTCAATTCCGCGTCGTGATCGAACAGAACGGCCGCCAGGTGCTCGATCGCCTGTACGGCGCCCGCAGCAATCTCAAGATCTGGCCGTTTTCGCAGAAACTGAAAACGGAAGTCGCTTGGGATTGGGGCGCCTCGGAAAACGTCGTCTGGGAAGGCCACGAGGCGTTCGTTGACCTGCAGCCCGGCGCTGCGAGCATCACGCTGGTGGCCGACAAGCAGCCGGAACCGGCCGCCAAACGCAACGTCGATCTGGTGATGCTCACGACGGACGTAGAACAGGTGCGGATGCGGATCGACAAGGAGAGCTACCTGCCGCTGGATGGCATGCTCACCCAGGCGGGCGACGTATTCCTGCAGGTTACCAACGCCTCGGGCGGAAAAATCAAAGTCGTTGGCCATTCGTTCCCCGCAGGCACGTGCCAGCAGCACTCGCCGTACTGGGTTCACCTGCGCAACTGGAAGCCGCTGGAGCCCGTCGAACTGGAGCCCGGCAAGAGCACCGATTGGATCGACGTCGGCGGCCTGCTCGACACGCTGAACGACGGCCAGTGGGGCCTGAACGTCAGCCCGGCGGCCAACGTGAAGATCCGCTTCGGCGTCAAAGCAGCCAACGGGCGGATCGAAGAGATCAACCAGTTCAGCGGCCCGGCGGGCGACCTGCCCCTGGCCTTTCACGCCGATACGCGGTACTCGCGGCTGTTGCGGCATCGCGAACAAGTCCTGTACGACCTGCTCGATTACCTCAAACGACAGCCGATGCAAGGCAAAACGCCGGCGCAAACGCTGATCTACGGCTATACGTTTGACTCGGGTTTGAGTCCCAAGTACGACGCGGCGGTGCAGGAATTCAAAGCAATGTTTGCGTTGAACGACACCAGCGAAACAGCCGGCGCCAGCGGTCCTCTCCGCGGTTACATCGACGTCCGCGGCGTCGCCACCGAACAACTCGAAGACCATTGCCGCAAACTGGGCGACCGCGCGCGGCAGATCGCCGTCGTCAGCCTGGGGGACGAGATCAGCTTGCCCCAACCCCAAGGCGACAACGCCGCCGAAGGTTTTCGCAACTGGCTCCGCAGCCAAGGCGTCGCACCGGCAGCGGTCGATCCCGCGGCCGGTGGCGACTGGAGTAAGATCAACTACGATCCCGACCCGAAGCTGAGAGAGTCCAAGCCGGGAGTCTACTACTGGTCCAAACGCTACCTGTATCACTACGGCATCCAGGCCATCAAGCAGCGCACGGACATCCTCCGTCGCCACCTGCCCAACGCCCGGATCGGCGCGAATTTCTCGCCCCATTATCCCGTCGAGCACTCGTTCCTGGGCGAAACCTACAAGTGGGTCACCTGTTTCCGGCAGGACGGCATGACGCTGCCGTGGAGCGAAGATTACATCTTCCAAGTGCCCGTGGCGTCGCCGCAGATCAACAACATCAACTTGGACCTGTTCCGCGCCGCGCTGCGCGGCAAGCCGGATCGGAAGATCCTGTACTACGTCATGCCGCACTGGCCGGGCAACACACCGAACACGTGGCGACGGTTGTTCTACGGCGCGGTGGGGCACGGTATGAAGATCGTCAATCTGTTCGAGTTCCGTCCGGTGCAGGCGGCGTATACCGAGAACCACGTCACCAACAACGAGATGTACGCGATGGTCCTCCGCAGCTTCCGGGAACTGGGAGTCTTCGAGGACATCGTGCAGGACGGTCAAGTTCGAACGGGCCAGGCGGCGCTGTGGTTCAGCGAAACCGGCGACATCTGGAACGATACCCAAGGCTCGTTCGCCGCCGGCAAGCGCGCTCTGTATGCCGCCATCCGGCATCAGCAGGTTCCGTTAGATATCGTGGTCGAACAGGATGCGTTGGACGGCACGTTGTCCGGGTACAAGGTGTTGTATCTGACCGACCAGCATGTGAGTTCCGCGGCGGCACAGAAGATCGCCGCTTGGGTCCGCCGCGGCGGCACGCTGTTCGCCACTGCGGGCGCCGGGATGTACGACGAGTTGAATCGGCCCAACGGAGTACTGCGCGAACTTCTGGGGGTCGCGCCGGTTGCGCTCGATGCGTCCGGCCCGCAACTCCTGTACGAAAAACAGGACTTGCCCTTCGTCACTCCGATCGACACGGTGACCTGGAAACCGGCCGAGCACAACTTCACGATGCCGGTCGTCGGCGTCCGCAGCCGAGTGACTCTGCAGGGCGCCGTGGCAGAGGCCACGTTCCGCGATGCTTCGCCCGCCATTGCCACTCACGCGGTCGGCAGCGGCCGGACGATCTATTGCGGCTTCCTGCCGGGGCTGACGTATTACAAACCTGCCATCCCTCAACGTCCGGTCGACCGCGGCTCGACGGACGACGCCATGTGCCACTTCCTGCCGACCGAGTTCGATGCCGGAGCCGCTAGGCTGATCGGCCTCCCTGGCCAAGACCTGCCGCGACCCGTGGAATGCAGCCAGCCGTTGGTCGAAACGACGATCATCGAAGCCAAGCAAGGTATGGTGATTCCGCTGGTGAACTGGAGCGGCAAACCCGTTCCCGATTTGCAGGTAACCCTGCGAATCAAGACGCCCGCCGGCAAGATCACGCTGGCCGGCGGTGGGCCATTGAAAATCTCCCAGGTGGAGGGCCAGACCGTGTTGACCTTTGCCCTGGACGTCGCCGACGCGCTGATCTTGAGGTGAGGACAATTGCCTCGAATCCCGCCCTTGTTCGCGAAGGAACCCCTCGATGCGATTCTCCTTCTTCCTGACCTGCGTCGTGCTGCTTCTGCCGGTCTCGGCCATTTCCGCCGACGTTCGACTTGATCTCGGCCCCGCCCGGTTGACGCTCGACCAGCGCGGCCGCGTGACGGCCCTGACGCTGGCCGATGGCAGCTCATGGCCCGTCGATGACCGGCCGGTGTTCTCGCTCGAGTCGGACCAAGGGATCCGCGTTCCGGAGGCAGTGGAACTGACTGGCGATCTGTTGAAAGTGAGCTTCCAGGGTGGGGCGGTCGCGGAGTTTGCCGTGAAGACGACTCCGACTGCCGCCGGGCCGTCGGCGGCCACACCGGAGGGCGGCATGGCCATCTTTGAACTCCGGCGGCTGCAGTCGGACGAACCGCCGACCATGTTGCGGCTGTTTCACCTGGCGGTTCCGCCGCGTGCCGACGTGGCGGGGACGTTGAACGCCTGCTCGACGCCCGACTGGTCGGTGGCCGTGATGGGAGCGGAACCCAACGTAGACGCCGGCCTGGAGAGTTCCGGCGGTTCGCGTGCCGATCGGGCCGGCTGTTCGCACGAGTTCGTACAAGCGGCGGACCAGGTCAAGGCCGGCAGCCATGCGGCCCGCTTCACGGCCACCAGCGACGCCAAGCCCGGCGGCTGGAGCGTGCGCGGCAAGCGGTTTCCCGCACCGCTGGATCTGAGCGGCTGCAAAGCCATCCGGGCGTGGGTACACGGCGACGGCAACGGGCAATCGCTCAAGATTCAGCTGCAAGACGGCCGCGGCGGCTACCGCGACAACTACCTGACCATCGACTTCCAGGGCTGGCGTCAAGTCACGCTGACGGACCCGCCAATCAACTCGTTGCGCTACGAGCACACCGACAGCGTGCATTTCTATTACAACAGCCTGCCGCCCGGCAAGACGGTGACCTGCTACGTCGATCAGGTCGAGGCGATCCTGGATCGGGACGGCGCGGAACGCGTCGTGTTGCTGGAGGATTTTGAATCGCCCGTTTCTCTGCTGTGGGGTTCGCCGCAAACGACGCTAAACCTCCGCACGCACGCCCGGCACGGGATCGAGCCGGCGCGGTTTGGAGTGCTCGTCTGCCGGCGCGCGGAATTGCTGGAGACGGTGCGGCAATTCGAGGTGGCGGCCGGTTTGCCCAGCCCCGCTCCGGGCGGCCAGTGGAATAAGACTTCGCCCTGGATTCACCGCTCGTACTTTTTCCTCACGCAGTTTCACGAGTCGCAATTCGACCAGGCGCTGGCGATCGCCAAACGCGGCGGCTTCCACACGATCCTGATCGATCAAGGCTCGTGGTGCCGAAGCACGGGGCATTTTGAAGTCAACCAAACCAACTTCCCCGACGGCCTGGAGGGATTAGTGCGGACCGTTCGCCGCTTCAAGGAAGCCGGCTTCCGCGTCGGCTTTCATTTCCTGGCCGCTTCGATCTATCCACCCGACGCGTATCTGACACCCGTCCCGGACCCGCGGTTGGTCAAGGGGGCGACCGCCAAGCTGGCCGCGGACGTCGATCCCCAGGCGGACTTCATCCCGACCGTCGCGGCCCCCGACGCTTTCCCCGCCGAGGACGGCGGCTACACGGGCGACGGCACGGTGCTGCAGATCGGGGACGAGTTGATCCAGTACGCCGAGCGGTCCCTGCAGGCCCCGTTCGGCTTCAAGGGCTGCCGCCGAGGCCATCTGGGCACGCGCGCGGCGGCGCATCGCAGCGGGGACTCCGTTGCCCACCTGGTCCGCGCGTACGGCTACCACATGTTCGACATGGACACCACGCTGCTGGACGAAGTCGCCACGAACTTTGCCCGCGTCGCCAACGCCTGCGAGATCGACATGCTGTACTTCGACGGCTCCGAGCGGCTGCAGGGCGATCATTGGTACTACAACGCTCGGCTGCACAAAGCGTACTACGACAAGCTGAAGAACAAGGATGTGCTGTTGCAGGCCAGCAGCTTTAGTCATTACTCGTGGCACCTGCTGGCCCGCACCGCTTCGGCCGACGGCCACGGCGACCTGAAAGGCTACTTGGACGAGCGGTCGCCCTGGTTCGTCTCGTTCGGCCGGTCCGGCATGCCGCTGGACATCGGCTGGTACTACGGCTACGACCCCAACGCGACGGCGGACATGTTCGAGTACGTCCTGGGCGCGACCGTGGGCTACGACGCCTCGATGTCCTTTCAAGTCTCGGTGGCGGCTGCCCAGAAGCATCCCTTCACGGGCGACATCCTGGACATGATCCGCCGCTACGAACAACTGCGGCTATCCGGCCGCGTGGATTCCGCGATGAAAGAACGGCTGCGGATCGACCCGCGGCTGGGCGGCGAGAAAACGCCGGAGGAACGCGAAAAGCTGCTGGACTTGCGCCGCGATTATCGCCTGCTGGGCGAGGAAGGCAAGGAGGTGTTTCAGCGCGTCGTCTACTCGCCGTGGCGAGAAATCACGACCACCGAAGAAGCCCAGGCCGGTTGGCCGATCACGGTTGGGGCCGGTCCCGCACGAGTCGGCGTTCAAGTCCACGCCCTCCCGGGCCCGTGGCTGAATCCGGGGCCCGCCTATCACGCCAGCGACGCCGTCGTGCTGGAATCCTTCGACGACCTCGCGCCGTACGCGCGTCAGCCAGCCGCTCGCACCAACGTCCAGTTGATCGAGACGGACCAAGGCGGCTCGACGTTTCCAGGCGTGACCCAGCGGCTGGAACTCCGACGTGACGAGGCTCGCGAGGGCGCGTCTTATGCCGTGTACACCGCCGCCAGCACGTTAGCCGGCGAAAACGGCTGGTCGGCGATCGGTCGTCAATTCAGTCCGCCGCTGGATTTGTCGTGGCACAAGGGCCTCGGTTTCTGGCTGCGCGGCGACGGGCAAGGCGGCGCGTTCAAGCTGCAGTTGCGCGACACCAAGGGCGCGATGGACTATTACGTCACGAACAACTTCACCGGCTGGCGGTATCAGCAATTGAGCCGTCCGGCCCAGGACCCGATCGACTACGCCCAAGTCCACTCGCTGACGATCTACTACAACGGCCTGCCCGGCCGCAAGACGGTCGCCTGCGGCCTGGACGATATCAAAGCCTTGCGATCGCTGGACGAGCGGCAAGTCGTGGACCCGGTCGTCGAGGTGGGCGAACATCGTTTCACCTGGCCCGGTACGCTCCGCGAGGGCCAATACCTGACCCTGTGGCCCGGCGAGCCGATCCGCCGCTACGGCCCGCCGCTGACCGAACCGGAATCGTCAGCCACGTCGGCCGAAACGTTTACCCTACCAGCCGGCCAGCACACCGTGCGATTCAGCGCCGGCGCCCCCTGGACAATGCCGGTCCGCGTGCGGGTCACGCTACAGCCTCCGGAACGCTACGCCGTGCCGTAGGGCGGCCTGGCGTAGAATGCGGAGTTCGGCGCTTGTCTGCCGCCGGGATTTACCCAAAGGTTGCATAGCTTTGTCGGCCCGCTCGAATTGTTTCGTGGCGCGCGGGATGGAAGGAAAGCGGCGCAGATTGGGGCCGGCACGGGAATCGCCCGCAGTTTCGGAACGGGCGTGACCCTCGG
>CAZXYZ010000157.1:0-24530 GCA_964645045.1 uncultured Pirellulaceae bacterium
TTTTCCGAAGCAAAACACTTAGGCGGACTCCGGACCGTGGGAATCCAGGCTAGCCAAGGTGCGTGCGCCGGGTCAGGAAAAGAACACGTTAATTTGGAACGTCCGAAGAAGCGAAAGCCTGCGACAGCTGCGACGGCCGCCGCGCGGCCAATCCGGAGGAATGACTGTTTCATCACGAGCCTCCATGCAATCGCGTCAGGAACTGCTCCGCGGTTCGCCGGTGCTCGTCCAGGCGGCTGCCCATTCGCTCGCACTGGGCCACCATGACCGACATCCGCGGATTGCCCGCAAAGAAGTCGCGGTGCCGGTTGATGAAACGCCAGTACAGGGCGTCCCAGATTGCGCACCACGGCCCCTTGCGGAAGTTGCTCATCTTGAGGACGTAACTCGATCCGCTCAGGTACGGCTTGGTGGTGATCAGGCCGCCATCGGCGTGCTGGCTCATGCCGAACACGTTGGGAACCATGACCCAATCGTAGGCGTCGATGAACAACTCCATGAACCACTGGTAGATCGCCGCGGGATCGATTTCACACAGCAGCATGAAGTTGCCCAGGATCATCAGCCGTTCAATGTGGTGGCAGTAGGCCTCGCCCAGGACGCGGCGAACGACCGTGTCGACCGGTTCGATTCCCGTGGTTCCGTCGTAGAAGGCCGCCGGCATCGGGCGACGGTGGTTCCAGAAGTTGCAGGTCCGCTGCCGGCGGCCATACAGCCGATACACGCCCCGCATGTACTCGCGCCAGCCGATAATCTGCCGCACGAAGCCTTCCAGCGAATTGAGCGGCACGCGGTCGGCTCGCTCCAGCGCGGCGTCGAGGGCCTGCTGCGGGGAGATCAATCCGACGTTCAAGGCCGGCGTGAGCACCGAATGAAACAGGAATGTCTCGTCGGCATGGATCGCATCTTCGTACTCGCCAAACTGGGCGAAGCGATGATCCAGAAAGTCGTCGAGCACCGCGCGGGCCTGCTCCGCGGTGACCGGGTAGCGGAACGTGTCGCCAACTCCGATGGCTTGAGGAAACTGCGTGCGGACGTAGTCCCGAGCCTGGCGCACGCCGGCGTTGGACTTGGGCCACGCGACGGGCGGAATCGCTACGTCGCGCGGCAGCTTCTTGCGGTTCTCCGGGTCGTAGCTCCATTTCCCGCCGAGCGGTTGCCCGCGATCGTCGAGCAGCAGGCCCAGCCGCTTCCGCTGCCGCACGTAGAAATCGGTAAAGAACAGCCGTTTGCGGCCGGCTGCGAACCCCTCGAAGATCGGCCACGGCGTGAGGAAGTGCGGATCGTCCAGCACCGAGAACTCGATGTGTGCCGCCGCCAACGCCGCCGTCAGCCGCTGCTGGAGCCAATCGTCGCACGGATCCACAAACTGAACGTGCGTCACGCCGAGTTGCGTCAGCACGCCGGCAAGATCGCCGGTCGAGTCGAGTTCGCGGCATTCGACGTAGCGCACCGGCCGCTTCTGCCGCCGCAGCCGATCGGCATAGTGCTGCATCGACGCTCGATGCAGGATCAGCTTCTGGCGATGGAACCGATATTGCGTCAGCAGCAGCGGTTCCTCGACCAGCAGACAAACTTCAGCCCCGCGCAACGCGGGATGATCCGTGAACAACTGGTGCGGGTAAATAAGCGCGGCACGCATGGCGGATCAGGCGGACTCCTTTCCTGGAGAACGCAAGGGCGCCGAATCGGGCTTGGCCGCGCAGGTTTTCTCCGTGCAGCGGCCCGTGAGACGGAGGCGATTGCGGGCAAATACGGCGTAGCTCCAATTCAACAACTGCGAGATCAGCGGCAGGCGACTCAGGAAAACCAGCGGACCGAACCCGATTGCCGCGTACAGCCGGCGAAAGACCTCGACCCCTAGCAACCACGTTCCATCAGGCAGGCGTCCGTGGATCTGAGCCATCAGAGCATGATCCGTCTTGCCGACCGAGGCGGCCTCGAATTCGGGCGAACTGATGTCGGTGAAGCGGATCTTTCCCCGCCGGTCCCAACGTCGCAGCCAATGGATTTCGCGCCGGCACAGGGGGCAGGCGCCGTCGAAGAAGACTTCGATGTCAGGGGCAGCCGAGTCGGGGCAATTCACGATAACCACCTTCCCGCTAGGAATCCGAAACAACGCACCGATGTCGCCAGGACGCCGCCCCTCATGAGATCCAGCGCCCTGACGATCTCGAACTTCTGATCCTTGATTTCGGCCACGAAAACACGACCGGCCGCCACCATCGGTCCCGCGTAGCCGGGGCCCAGGTCTACATGCCAAGCCAAATTCGCCCCCGCGTGAACCTGCGTCGATGCATCATCCTGCCTCCATCAAGAACGAACTGATCCCCCCCAACGAACTAGGCGATGCGGTGAGACGCATTATAGGCAGGCCGCCCCGTCGCCTGATAGCCTTGACCGTGTCTGACCGCGGTTTCTGGCGTGTAGCAGCATCCGCCAGAATGCGGGCACAGGGCAAGGCCCCGCATCCTGGCGAATGCGGAAACGCACACATCGCCAGGATTCCTGGCCACAGCCCCTTGATTGCTCGACTGTCGGTTACGCCAAGGGCTTAACCGCAGCCGATTGCAGGCTCACAACAGGGTTCGGGCGGGACGGCCTGGACCGGGCCGTCGCGGAAATCGAATCGAGTGATGCGGAATGGCCAAGTTCCTTGCATCAGTCTCCGTTCCGACATGACCAACGTTTGATTGCCTTTGGGACATTTTCACGATCGGCCGCGAGATGGTCGAGGCGATGAAGGGCCGGGCGACCGGCCGCCCGTTGCGGTTTTCCGTCGGTGTGGCGGACGTGCTTCCCAAGCTGGTCGTGTACCGGCTGTTGGAGCCCGCGTGCCGGCTGGACGAACCGATCGAGTTGGTCTGCCACGAACGGAAGTTGAATTCGTTGCTGGCGGATCTGGCGCTGTTCAACCTGGATGTGGTCCTTTCCGAGTCGCCGGCCAATGCCCAAACGCGCGTCCGGACTTTCAACCATCTGTTGGGAGCCTGCGACGTGTCAATCTACGGGACAGCCGAATTGGCGGACCGCTATCCGGCGGAGGCGTTCATATCTGAACGAAAATAATTCACAGCTAGATTGACCGGCGGGTGACGAATCCTACAATTCGAGCCACCAATCCGCGCCGCATTACCTGTGGCGGGCGTACGACCCCGGGCGTCTGCAAGACGCTGGAACTGCTGCACCTGCTGGGCGAACGATGGAACAATCATCTGCCAACAGCTCGGTCTCGGAAACATCCGCACGGCGAAGTTCCGGCTTCTACAAGTGGGAACTGCTGATCCTGCTATGGATCGCCTTTTTTCTGCACCAGGGCGATCGGCAAATCTACAATTCCGTCATCCCCCTGATTAAGACCAGCCTGCAGTTGAACGACGTCCAATTGGGCTTGGTAAGTTCCATCTTTACGCTGGTGTACGGACTGATGGTCCCGTTGGCGGGTTTTGCCGGCGACCTGTTGCCTCGCAAGTGGATTGTCGTGTTCAGCTTGCTGGTGTTCAGCGTGGGGACGTTGCTGTCGGGCTTGAGTTCCGGCCTGGTCATGTTGATCCTCTTTCGCAGTATTACCACCGGCGGCGGCGAAGCGTTTTTCTATCCGTCCGCGACATCCCTGTTGGCCCAGTTCCACGAGCGGACCCGGGCCATGGCGCTGGGGATTCTGCAAACCGCACTGTATGTCGGTATTACCGTCAGCGGACTGATCGCGGGGTACCTTGGCGAGCGTTACGGCTGGCGCACTGCGTTTCTGACGTTTGGCGGAGCCGGCATTCTGTGGGCGGTCGTCGTGACGTGGCGTCTGCAGAACACACCGCCCGCGTCCGCTTCGGGAGCGATATCGGCGGAACGCATTCCGCTGTGGGAAGTGCTGAAGTACATCGTGCGCCGGCCGTCGGTGTGGTTGCTGAGCCTCGCGTTTGGCGCGATGGTCTACGTCAATGTCGGCTACCTGACCTGGACGCCGGCCTATCTTCACGAGCGGTATTCGCTGTCGCTGGCTCAGGCCGGATTCTACTCGATGGTATTCCATCACCTGTGCGCCTTCGTCGGCGTGCTGGCCGGAGGCCGGCTTTCCGACCATTGGGCCCGGAAACGTCCGTCGATCCGGATGGAGGCGAATTTCGTCGGTCTGCTGCTGGGCGCGCCGTTCATCTACTGGCTGGGGCAATCGTCGACCGCGGCCAGCAGCTACGTGGCTCTGGCGCTGTTCGGCTTGTTCCGCGGGATCTATGATTCCAATTTGTTCGCCTCGCTGTTCGATGTCGTGGAACCGCGCCTGCGGGCCTCGGCGACCGGCCTGATGCTGGCCTTTGCGTTTGTTGTGGGATCTTCCGCACCGACCATCTTAGGCTGGATGAAGCCCCGTGTTGGCTTGGCGACCGGTCTGTCGTCACTGGCCTGGTGTTATTTGTTTGGCGCGGTCTGCATTTTCGTTGCGATGAAGTTCTTTTTGCGCCGCGATTACGTGGCGCCGGTAGATTCAGGACCAACACCGTGAAGATTATCGATTTGAAAACCCGCACCGTGGCGATACCTTTGAACGCCCAACTCCGTCACAACACGGGCGTGCATCCAGGCTACTTCTTACGCACGGTGCTCGAGCTGATTACCGACGAAGGGCTGGTCGGACTGGGCGAAGTGGGCGGCGGCGACCAGCGCGGAGCCCTGCAGAAGCTCAAGCCGCGGATCCTGGGATTGGACCCGTTTCACCTGGGCGTGATCAAACAGAAGGTGCTGCGGAGCATCTACTACTTGTCCAACGCGCGCCTGTATGCGGCCTTGGAAATGGCCTGCCTGGACATCCAAGGCAAGGCCCTGGGCCGGCCGGTGTCCGATCTGCTGGGCGGGGTGGTCCGCGACCGGATACCGTTCATCGCCTACCTGTTTTGGCGTTACGACCGCCCCGGCGGGGGGCACGATGAACGGGCCGAGGACCTGGCGGACCTTTGCGTCCAACTGCACGAAGAGTTGGGTGTCAAGGCGATGAAGCTCAAGGCCGGCGTCATGGAACCGATGGAAGAGGCCCGCGTGCTGGAGTTGTGCCGCGACAGACTGGGGGACGGCTTCGGCTTGCGGATCGACCCCAACGGCCTGTGGTCGGTGGCCACTGCGGTCCGCGTCGGCCAGCGGCTGGAGCCGTTGAATATCGAATACTTCGAAGACCCGGCCTGGGGGCTGGAGGGCAACGCGGCCGTGCGTCAGAAGATTCGCATCCCGATCGCCACCAATATGTATCCCAACCGGTTCGATGACCTTGGACCGGCGATCCGCATGGGCGCAGTGGACATCATCCTGACCGATCTGCACTACTGGGAGGGGCCGCGCGGGGTCAAAGACCTCGAAGCGGTCTGCCGCACGTTCAATCTGGGCGTGGCCATGCACAGCGGCGCGGAATTCGGCATCGAACTGGCCGCCATGCTGCACACCGCCGCGACCATCCCCACGATGACGTTTGCCGGCGACGCTCACTATCACTTCCTGACCGACGACATCATCCAAGGCGGCTTGATGAAGTACGAAGACGGCTGCATTCGAGTGCCCACGGGGCCCGGCTTGGGCGTGGCGCTGGACGAAGAGAAAATGAAAAAGTACGAACGCTACTATGAAGAAAAAGGGGACTATTACGCCCGCTTTCACCAGGATCCCTATCGGCCGGATTGGTTTCCAACGGTGGGCGGGACCTGAGCGTCCGCGCAGAAATAACGTGTGCAATTTCACAAGGTGGGACGGATTGCCAATCCGTCCTACGAGAAATGGAGGAGTGTAACGTGACAGATGCAAAGTACACCGTGCCTAGTGGAAGACGGTTCGCAAAGTGGAGTCGTTTCGTCAGTGCGCCGGGCGTCCGCCCTGGGCCGTTCGCCCTTGGCCGTCTCCTCTTGGCCCTCGTCGTCGCGGCGTTGGGGCGGGCGGCGATCGCCGGCCCGCCGGAAGCGTACTTGCAGAAATGGCGTGCCGAGGCGGTGAACCAACGCATCGATCGCAACATCGAGCAGTACCGCAAGGGCGACGCCGTGGTGGAGGTGGTCGACGCCGCCGGCAAGCCGGTATCCGGTGTCCGCGTCGAAGTGCAGCAAACCGGCCACGAATTCCTGTTCGGCTGCAACGCGTTCGTGCTCGGACAGCTGCCGACCGCCGAGGAGAACCGGCGTTACGAGGAGGCATTCGTCCGGCTGTGCAACTTTGCCACGGTGCCGTTGTACTGGGAAGGCACCGAGCCGGCGCAAGGCGAGTTGCGTTACGAAGAAGGCAGCCGCGATATGTGGCGCCGGCCGCCGGCCAACCGCTACCCGCCGTGGGCGGCCCAGCACGGCATCACGCTCAAGGGCCACCCGCTGCTGTGGCACGCCTACAATCCGGCGTGGCTGCCCAAGGACGCGGACCAGTTGCGCGAGCTGTACCGCAAACGATTCCGGGAAATCGCCGGGCGGTACGGCGACAAGATTCCCATTTTTGACGTGGTCAACGAATCGTTGGTGTGCAGCAAGACTTATCCCCTGTACAGCGACGACCGGGCCTACGTTGCTTGGGCGTTCAAGGAAGCGTCCCCGCTGTTTCCCGACAGCACCACGTTGATGATCAACGAGGTAACAAGCTACAACTTCAAACCGGCCGAGGCCAATCCATACCTGGCTCAGGTCAAGACGCTGTTGGAGCAGGGCGCGCAAATCAGAGGCATCGGCCTGCAATTCCACTATTTCCGGCGCGCGGCCCTCGACGGCTATCTGGCCAGTGACAACTGCGATCCCGGCAAGCTGCTGGATCTCTACGAGACGTTCAGCAAGATCGGCTTGCCGCTGTACATCACGGAGATCACCATTCCGTCTGCGGGCCCCGATGGCGAGGAGCTTCAAGCCGAAGTCGTGCGCGACCACTATCGACTGTGGTTTAGCGCGCCGAGCATGGCGGGCATCACCTGGTGGAACCTGGGCGACGGCACGGCTGTCAAGGGTGAGAACGAGGCCCAGGGCGGACTGCTGGACAACGAACTGAAGCCCAAGGCCGCCTATCGCGCGTTGGACCAACTGGTCAACCAGGAATGGAAAACGCAAGCGTCTGTCCAAACCGACGCGAACGGCCAGGCCAGTTTCCGCGGCTTCTTTGGCAAGTACCAGGTGAAGGCGGCCAGCGGCGGCACGACAAGGGAGTGGGAAATCAACCACATGCGGGCCGCGCGTTTGCACCGCGTGAAGCTGTAAGATTCTGGAGTGCGGCGCCTTGTCGCCGCTTTTCGGGTTTGCAGCACCACAGGATGCATGTGTCGAGCCAGCGTCAACCTTGGGCAGCATGCAGAAGGATGCAACATCCAAAGCGGTGACAAGGCACCGCACTCCAAAATATCGAGCAAACGATGAAAGACCTCTTCAACCTGTCTGGCAAGCGGGCCTTGGTCACCGGATCGAGCCAGGGGATTGGCCGCGCGATTGCGGCCGCCCTGGCTGAATTTGGAGCCGACGTGATGGTGCATTGCGCGCGGGATCTCGCCAAGGCCCGGGCGGCGCGCGAAGAAATCGAGCGTCACGGGGTCCGTAGCGGAATCACCATCGCCGACTTGGCGGACCCGGCAGCCGCCGACCAGATCTACGCCGAGACGGAGGCCGCCCTGGGGCCGGTGGACATCCTGGTGCTGAATGCATCCGTGCAGATCCGCAAACCCTGGCAGGAATTCACCCTGGACGAATATCGCCGGCAAATCGACGTGAACTTTGGTGGCAGCCTGTGGTTGATTCAAAAGCTCGCCCCCGCCATGCAGCGCAACCGCTGGGGCCGAATCCTGACGATCGGCAGCGTGCAGCAAGTGCGGCCGCATCCGGACATGCTGGTCTACTCGGCCACGAAATCGGCCCTGGAGAATCTCGTCCGCAGCCTGGCCCCGCAATTCGCGCACGACGGCGTCACCATCAACAACCTCGCGCCCGGGGCCATCGCCACCGGCCGGAACGAGGAAGTCCTGGCCGACGAAACATATCGGGCGCGGGTGCTGTCCAAAATCCCCGCGGGTTTCGTCGGAGAACCGCAAGACTGTGCCGGCATGGCCGTGCTGCTCTGCTCCGAAGCCGGCCGCTACGTGACCGGTCAAAACGTGTACGTGGATGGCGGGATGGGACTGCCATGATGCCCCGGGGGTTCCAGCAGCCACTGCAACTCGTCGGGCCGTTTCAGGTCAAGCAGGCTCGCCGCCAGCCAATAGCGGGCGACAGACTCGGCGATCAGTTTTCGCGGTATGACCAAGCCCCCGTTGAACGCCGTGTCGATCCACGCGACGATGTCCATGCGATTGCCATCGCGTGACGCGGACACCGGAACGCGAAGCAAGGCTCGCAACTTGTCATCGACGAAACCATTCACCGTTGCATGCCTCCGATATGGAACGCCGCACGATGCCCGATTCTGATGGTGTGAGACAGACGGGACGGATACTTCGTCCTGGCGGACTTCACCGCCCCGTCGAACGTATCGCCTAAGAAGTACTCGCCGGATTCAGGTTCGATCGCAACGAATCGATCCACGTGCTGGGACTCCAGAGCCGTCCGTAGTTGATTGGCGTAAATCTGCTTGGCTCGCTCAATAACCGACCTTGTTTCGGCTGACACCATATCTGCTCTCCCTTCCTTGCCACGAAACCACCCCCAATTGGATCCTAATCTCTTATGCGGACTAATGGGCTCTGGAGTTGAATGCGGTAACCGGGCGTTGTCTCGACGGTGATGCGTTCGCCGCCGTTGGCCAGAATGACACGCTCGGCCACCCGCAGCAGCGTTTCGGCTTGCTCGCTGACTTTGCACTCGGCCGGCAAAGGCTCGAAGGATCTTGCCGACGGCGAACAGCCCGGGCGCGCGCCAGGCTTGGCCCGCCTCCGGCGTCCAGGCGATTTCGGCCGCGAATTCCTGCTGCCACGCGGCTGGGAAATCCGCCGCCTGCAGATTCATCCACGGCGTGCCGTTGCAGCGGAACCAGACGACCGGCGTCGTGATCTGCGGATAGGCCGTCAGCAGGCCCTCGACCTGCGCACGGAAGAGGGCGTAGCCTTCCGGCGTGTCCGGATTCCGCAGCCAAAGGCGCGCGGGCGACTGGCCGGAGGTCGAGGATGTCACGCTCTGCACCTCGAATCGCGCGGACTCCGGCAACAGCTGCACGGATGTGGACAGGTGTGTCCGAGCTGCGGAATCGATGCTGGATGGGATCTTGTCGGGATACTGAAAGCCAAGGCTCGCAAGGTGCTGGTCCACGAACGGACCTGTGGAGCGAACACTTCGCGTTTCGCCGATCCGAGATCCGGGGGCTGACCCTGACGTTACGCGCAACGGTGCCTGCGGGAAGTGGACGCAGTCTCTCACGTTTTCGCGGTGCGAACCACTTGATGGCCCCGGACAGCGCAGCCTGATTCCGTCAGCCGCATCTGCCAGCGGCTGGCCGGGGCCGAGTCGTCGATCTGATCGAGCAGGCCGCGTTTTTCCTCTTGGCGGGTCAGCCGGGAGAATTTCTCGTACAGCGGATGATCGGCGGGGAGGAACTGCTCCTTGCGAAACAGCAGCGGCGGGTCTTGCCAGTTCGAGTAGTCGAAGAAGTCGATCCCCAGCGTCGGCAGCGTCACCTTGACGCGGAGCCGCAGGGGCGGATGGGGCTTTTCGTCGAATTCCGGGTAAGCGATGTAGCTCACTTTGCCGGAGAATCGATGGAGCTTGATCAGGTTGGCCTCGTCGATGTCGCCCACCAGGGCTCGGGCACAGCCTTCGTAGATCCGCAGAAGGGGCGGAAGATAATCCAGCGCAGTCCGATGCACGATCAGGGCGTTGTCCACCAGTTTGCCCACCCCCGCTTTCTGGCACGCAGCGTCGATCGCGGCCGGATCGCCGGCCCGAAACAACAAGGTGTCCGCGCGCGTACAGGCTTGGCTGTAGTTGCCCAGGAAGGCTTTGACGTCCCGCTGGATGCCGGCGGGCAACTGCGAGATCTTGGGACGGCGTGGAAAGCGGGACAGGGCCAGGTAGACGAGCAGATCCTCGGTGCGCCGTTGGGCGATGTCTTCCCAGGGCTGCTCCTCGGTGACTCGGCGAATCAGGGTGAATGCCTTGTTCAGAGATCCGAAACGCTCGATCACGTCCGCCGACTGCGGAAATTCCTCGGGACCGGGTAGTCGTCCGAGTTGCGTC
Organism: uncultured Pirellulaceae bacterium; assembly: GCA_964645045.1. Taxonomy (GTDB): domain Bacteria; phylum Planctomycetota; class Planctomycetia; order Pirellulales; family Pirellulaceae; genus Anammoximicrobium. The sequence goes on from CAZXYZ010000157.1 coordinate 10,155, forward strand.
AGCGCCGCCATCAGCGGTTCGAGCACATCCAGGTTCTGCTCGAACCGCAGTTCGGAGATGCGTTTCCGGGGAACCGCGATCCGGCGATGAAAACGCGTCGCCAGGAACTGCTGCTTCGCCGCTTCGTCTTTGAACAGGTAGAAAACGCCCGGGGCGGCCGGGATCGCGTCGGTCGCCAACTCGCTTTCCAGGTACTCGCGCAATTCGTGCTGGGTGTAGTATTTTTGAAAAGTGCCCCGCGACGTGATGACGCCATCGGCGAAGCGTGGATGATCCCTGTCGGGCGCCGCCAACTCAATTTGCGCGGCGACGACCAGCAGCCGTGTGGTCAGCTCCCATGCGGATCGCACCGCGTTGGCGCGCTCCTGAGCGTCCTCGATGACGTTGATGACATAGCCGATGTTCACAACGTCCGCCGGCTTCTTTTGTCCGTCGGCCCGAAACGCCGGGTCCCAGCCATCGCACGGGATGCCGGCGCCGCGTAGCAGTTCGATGTCTTGACCATGCCCGCACCCGTAGTCGAACACGGTCGTTTCAGTATGAACCAATCCGTCGCGCAACAGGCACTTGATCGGCAGCGAAAAACCCGGTCGCCGAATCGCCGTCTTGTGCCGGGCGATTTCCGTCTGGTTGGCGTTCATGGTAGGATCTGCCACAAAGGGGACGCGGCTTCAGCGGGCGGACTTAACCGTCGTAACGCGTGCGCTGGCCAGCCGTTCTGCTCCGGTGGCCTTCAGTATTGTGGCTGCGTTCATGGGGATCAAGCCCGGCTGTCGATAGAGCGACGGTTGGCAGTGGCTTCCCGGGGTGACGCGAATCGCAAGGAGTCCGAACGTGGCACGGTTCGACAGCTCAGCAACGGCCGATTCTCCACGGCAGCTGCCACTCCCCAAACGTTCCAAGAGCTTCGGCGTGGGGAAGGAGATCGGTAGTGCGGTCTACGTTCACCGCAGGTACGAGCATGTGTTCGGGTCCGCGGTCGAAGCAGCACGGCGGCACTTGCCGCCGGATTTTTCCTACACGGTCGTCAAGCTGAACGTCGCGAACAAGTCGTTTTCGTTTGTGGAGGTCGCAGACTTCGACACCGCCCCGGAGCCGACCATCGGCGCGGTGATTGCCGTCAAGACCGACGGCTCCTGCCGGCGGATGGCGGCGCCGAATGACCCGTTCATCTACCATCACAAATGGCTGTTCGTGGCGGACGACTACGACGGATTCGACGTCGAGGAAAGCAAAGCCAGGTCGCGGGCGTGGACGGCGCTGGCTGACATAGACCGAGCGAGAATCGGACGGACGAGCTACTGGCAGGAGGCGGTGGTCCCGAGACTGGGTTCGCAGTAAGGCGTTGTCAGAAATAACTTACCAAATTGGCTCGCCCCTCACCCTGCCCTCTCCCGCCGGCGGGCTGTTGATCTAATCGTGGGATAGGCTTCCAGCCTGTCGAATGGGAAAACAGCGCAGAACAGTCACCTGCAACTCGGCAATCCTGACAGGCTGGAAGCCTATCCCACGTTTGGCGCCGCGGGCGGCAACAGCACGGCCAGCAAGATGCCCAGCCAGCCCAGCAGGAGGAACACCCCGCCGACCGGCACGATCATGGCCCAGGGTTTTGCGCCTGTGAGCACGTAGGCGTATAGGCAGCCGGAGAAGATCAGGACGCCGGCGCTGAAGGCCGCTGCGGAACCGTGCAACAGCCGCCGCGGCCGGCAGTTCGCCATGAGTCCGACGGCAACCAGGGCCAAGCCGTGGTACATCTGGTATCGCGCCGCCACCTCCCAATTGTCCAGCCGCTGCTCTTGTTCCTGCGGCGCCAGGTCCCGATCGCGAAGCGATTGCTTCAGGCCATGGGCGCCGAACGCGCCGAGGGCAACGCTGGCAAAACCGAAAAAGGCTCCGATCGCGAGCCACCATTTTCCTGTCATCGTTCCTGTCATCGATCCGTCTCCGTAGGTCCTGCAGAGGGGCGTCCGGATGGCGGCCGGGCGAGGACGACGATGCCCTCCCCGAACCAGGTTTCCCGATAGCCGGCTCGACGCGCGTCCGCCAGGATGGTTTCCATCTTGTCCAGCGACTGCTGAAAACTTTCGCAGGTGTCCAGCACGATCCAGTCGAAGACCTCCGAGCCGGTCCGCCCGGCGCCGGCTTCGGCACACAGTGCCTCCCAGCGGAACAGGGCCTGTTCGACGGATTCCAGGCGCCGCACGTTCAGCAGATGGGCGGCAACCCGGCCGCTGGCCAAGACACTATACTGTCTCGAATTGACCTGGGCCACGATCTCGTTGAGCGCTCGATGACTGGCCGTCCCGGGGGCCCGCGGGTTCTGTTCCGTCGGCTCGTTGCCGATTTGATAGCTCTTAGCCACCAGGATGGTCAAGGTCGGACTGCTCCACGGCAGCGCCCCCAACAACGTGGAAGCCACCAAGCCGGAAGCCAGCGCCGCCAGGCCCAAAGACCAGTCGCCGGGTACGGCGGGCCGCTCTGCGACCCCCGCTGATTGCGCGACCGTGATGCGCCGGGCGCCGGCCAGCGCGGCCAGCAGCAGGATCGGCAACAGCGTCGTCACATACTGGAAGGCGATCGACTTGGCCGGCGGGTGACTCCAGCCCATCAGCAGGCCCAAGGGGAAAACGGCCGCGAGCAGCAGCAGGCGTCCCTTGATCAGCGCCGGCGGAGTCCATGGCAGCAGGAGTGTGAGCAGAAACAACCAAGAACTGCTCCGCGATGCCTCGCCCCAGAATGCCGCCGGCCGCAACAGCGGAGACAAGGCAATGGCAATGCCGGATTCGCCCAGATTCTCGAAACGCCCGGTCTGGTAGCGTGTGAACGCGGCATAGCGGGCGATCAGGACGAAGGTCACGGTCAGAAGGGCCCACGTCGCCAGCCAGCCGGCGACCGGCAGACGCTGGGCCAGCGCTGCATCTCCGTCGGACGGGCCGTCGGCCGCGGGACGACGGCGGGCAACCCACCACGCTTGCAGTGCCAGCGCCCCGGCCAGGCAGGCCAGGGCGACGATCACCGCTTCCTCGAAGCTGCAAGCCAACAGGGCGAACCCGCCAGCCCACCAGAACCGGCGCGCCAGCACGGCGGCCAGCGCCGCGAACATCCACGGCAACGCCAGACTGATGGGATGCCAGCCGTACGAATAGTTCAGATTCAGCTGACCCACCGCGGGGAACGCCAAGTAGGCGGCGGCCCAGACGGCCGCGCTGGACTTGCTCATGCCCCACAAGCGAGCGATCCGGAACACCAAGGGCGCCGGCGACGCCAGGCAGATGGCCTGGAGCAGGATGAACAACTTGGCGTCCGGCCACAGTCCCCACAGCGGGGCCAGCAAGGCCAAGCCTGGATTGAAATGGTCCCAGAACGCGGGCAAGCTGGGCGTTTCCAGCAGGAAACCGCGGCCTTCCCAGGTGCTGGCGACGCGAAAGGCGAAATGGCCGAAGTCGTGATAGCCGAGCAGGTATCCGTCCAGGGCCGCGCAACCCTGCAGATACCACCAGCTGCCGGCGGCAACGGTCAGCAGCCACGTGACGGCTTGCGGCACCTGCGCGGGCAGACGCGAGGTCCAATTGGGCAGATCCTGCCACTGCGACGCGAGAGCCGCGACGGCGGCCCCGGTAGTCCACGTCAACAGCAACGGTTCGAAGAACGTAACCGGGATGGGAAGCCCCGCGGCGCGGAACACGTCCAACAGTGGAATGATGTAGGCCGGCAGCAGCCAGCGGACGGGTTTGCTGAACCGATTCGCCGCGCGTGGTTCAAACCGGATACAGGCGGCGGCGAGGGCGACGCTGATCAACAGGATCGACAGCAGCTTCCAAGCGGGCAGTGCCAGAAAGCCGGTCACCGGCGGCGCGGAGGCGATAACGTAGTAGTCCAGGATCTGATGCTCGCGCGCGGCCAGCAGCGCCAGGCCCCAAAGCCAGCCCGCGGCGGCAACGCAGGCCGGCAGGGTGGCTGGGAAACGCAGCGTCTGGCCAGACTTCGGCGGAGGCGTTCCGCGTTGCTGTTGTGACATACAATCCGGGGAGCGGCAAGGCGCTAGCCGCCGGTTCCTGATCGGTCTGATTGGCGGCAATACCGGCGGCTAGCGCCTTGCCGCTCACTTGTCATCTGACACTAATATTTGGCCGAGCATGAAAAAAACAACGCCCCGCCAAATGGCTAGACAAGACCGGATGACAAAAACGAGGAAATGCAGAAGAGGCTGGTTATAAATGGGGGGTTATAAATGGGAGAAACGAAGACGAAGACAGATCAATTTATAACCAGCTCCCCCCATTTATAACCCACCCATTTATAACCAGCTCGTGCATTTTTCTTCGTTTTAGCATTTTATCGGGTCGTTGAAAAAAACAGACCTCGCGTCCGCCGCAGCGGCCGCGAGGTCTCCCGTCAACAAGGTCAGCCGTTGTGGCCGCTGGTCCTTTAGTAATTCGGCGCGGTGCCGGTATCGACGTTGCCCACCATGTGGAAATGGTTGTGATCGACGTAGATGACTTCGACCGCCTCTTCATCGCGGAGCGTATGCGGGACCGGCCAGCCCACTCGTACCGCCTGGGTGTAGTAGATCGTACACTTGTAGTGCGCGTGGTGCAGCTGGGCCGGGCCGATCAGCGGAATCACGCGTGGCGGATCGATATAGTCGGCGATCTTTTCCTTCACGATCCGCACGTCGTTGATTTGCTTCTCGTGCAGGAACGGCAGACCGCCTTCGGTCGGATGCGCCCGTTCGAACGCCCGCATCACCTCGTCGTCGCTCGGCTCGTCCAACGCGGACGTGGGGCCTCCCGCCGTGATCGGACCCAGAATCGGCGCGGAATCGTACCGCTCCGCATTCCAGAATTCGTCCTCTTTGGCCTTCTGGAAATAGGGGCTGACCGGAATGGGTATCGCCAGCAGACCCAACGAGTTGCCCTGCGTCAGGTGGACACACCCGGTGTTGCTCAGCGAAAGGCAAGCCAGCGTCAACGAGAGCGTGAGAAGGTAGAATCTGTGCGACATGGACTTGTCCCTCGGTTTTCACGATCCTGTCTAACCCTAGATATCGTGTCAATCTGGGGGAAACTTGCGGGTTTTTCGGATAATTCCGAGAAAGCGAGCAAATAACCGGAGCCCCCAAGAAAGGAAAGAACCTCCGCCGGAAAGACTCCGGCGGAGGTAGGCACTGGGCGAACATCGCGCGGGCAAACTTACTTCGCTTTGAAGTCCAAATTCCACCAGCCGTCATCCCATTTCAGTGTCACTTTCCGCCATCCCAAGGGGACTTGCGGATAGGGGTAGAACGGGCCGATGTAGGGCCAAGCGGACGGCGAGTACTGCTTGGGATACGTCACCGCCGCGTAGTTCGGATGGGCCGCATAGGTCGGCCAGGCGTACCCGGGCAGGCTGGGCTGATCGTACCTGGCGGGCACGGCCCCGTACCCCGGACCTGGCAGCTGTGCCGGCATCATCCCGGTCGCCTGGCTGATGGCCACTACCGGAGCAACGGCCATCGCGCCAGCATAGCTGGCCATCTGGGGCAACCCCAGCGGACGCGGCGTTTGATCCATGGCCACCATCGGCATGGGAGCCTGGGTGACCGGGTATTGGTTGTAGTACACGTATCCGCCCACGGCCGGCTGCGGATTCGGAGCCGCGGGGGCCGGCTGCAGGGCGACCGGGGCCGGCTGCATGGCCACGGGGGCCGGCGCCACCGCCACGGGGGCCGGCGCCACCGCCACGGGGGCCGGCGCCACCGCCTCGGGGGCAACGCTGCTCATGGGCGCGGACGGCGCCGCAACCGGCGCCGCAGCCACGCTCGGCGTGGAAACTGGAGCCGGCTCGGCCTGAATTGTAGCCTCCGTGGGAGCCACCGCTTGCTTGGTAAAACGCACGGCGGGCATCGGCGGCGTGCCGGCGTTGGCTTCCGCCGCGTCCGGGCCTTTCACTTCCGGCGGGGTGACCATCGCCATCTGAGGCGGGGATGCCGGGGTGGCAGGGCCGCTCTGAGCCGTATCCGACGGACGGGTTGCGATGGCTCGCGGTGGCAGCAGCGACGCCACGGGAGTTGGTGCCGCCAAGCTGGCTCGGCTCACCTGGTTAAGTTCGAGTCCGCTGATGACGCGACGGACGCCGGGAACCTTGCGGGCCAAATCGACGGCCAGCTGTTCCTGCTCCGGCTTGCTGATTGTGCCGGTCAACCAGACGTCGGGGCCATCGACCCTGGCGTTCAGATTCGCGCCGCGAAACGCTCCTTCGCTCTCCGCCGTCTGCAAAACCTGCTGCAGGTTCTGCGCGATATTGGCGGCGGATTCGCCGACGGTCAGTTCATTAATTACCTGACGCACGCCTTCTGTCCGCCGGGCCAGATCCAAGACCATCTGCTGTTGGGCCGCCGAGCCCACGCGGCCCTTTAGCCAGACATTGCCGTTCTCTACGTGGACGGACATTCCGAAACCTTTGAGCTGTCCGTTCCCTTTGGCGTTTTGAAGCTGACGGGTGACTTCTTCACCAATCCGGCGATCGGCGGCGATCTGCGTTTCGTCCAGCTTCTTGGCCGCGGGTACACGGTCGAGCGTGCTAGCGGCCGAGGCGGACGGCGCAGCTTCCGGAGCGGACGCCGGCGCGGAAGCCGCGGAAGCCGCGGGTTTCGCTGCCTCGTTGGGCTTGCTGCTCTGCTTCTGCGCGTCACAGGCAGCGGGCGATTCCCCGGTTGCAGGGCTGGGGAACAAGCTGCTCAACAGCGTCTTTCGAGCCGATGTCGGCCTGGCGGAAGTCGCGTCTCTCGAACTGGAGAGGCCCGCTTCGGCCGCCGCTGCCTTGACCAGCAGTCCGTCCTCGATGTCCTTGACGCCGTCCACTTGGCGCACCAAGCCGACGGCCAACTCCTTTTGCTCGGCAGAAGCGACACTTCCCTTGAGCGTCACCGTGCCTTCGGCAACTTTGAGGTTGATATCAAAGCCTCGCAACTTGCCTTCCTTCTGTTCTTGTTTCAGTCGTTCTGCCACTCTCCTGGCGATCTCCTGATCGTCGGCCAACGCCCACGAGAACGTGGACGCAGCCAAAGCGAGAAATGCCAATCCCACCACTAGACGTCGCATGAGTGCCCTCCCTGAATAAACCTGTGTCATGCTACTTGCCCGTTGCCCCCCCCGTTGTCCGCCTCCGCTCGTCCCTCCTGGTCTGGAATCGTCGCGGAATAGCCCGGACCACGTAATGACAGGGAATCCGGTCGCCTGGGTTCAGATCCTCGGCGGTAGTCCTCCCAACGAAATCCATGCTTCCGGCGGCCTCTGGAACACGGCCCCAGCCTTGCGGCGGTGCGGTGTCGCCCCGAGAAAGCCAATTCCAACACTGTCGAACCGGAAGATTTCGTTGTCTCCGATATTACTTGTCGGTTGCGTGTCGTGCCGAATAGCAGGTTTTTTTCGATTTTGCTGAGCGTGGCGGTTGTGCCGGAAAAACCAGCGAAGCTTGGCAAAAGGAAACGGCGATAGCACGAAGAGAACCAGGATGGGGGCCGTTGGACTCTGAGCCGGGGATTTCGCGACAGCGCGTGCCAGGGTAACCCGAAGCGTAAGCGAGGGCGACTTGTTTGGCCGCCCTCGCTTACGCTCTTTGAAGTTGCGCCTTTACAACCTCGTAGTGGTGACAGCATGTAGCCTTGGGCGTAAGCCCAAGGGACTCGAAGGAACAAATGCCATAGCCGCGAAGCGGCGCCAGCAGGTCGATACGGCAACGATGGCTGTCGCCGCTTCGCGGCTAACGGTTCCCCTATCTTGCTATCCTTGGGCTGACGCCCAAGGCTATGTGCTACCGTCGCTTCGCGACTATCAAACAGCGCAATTTCAAACTCGCTAGCATTTTGTATGCGGACGATCAAGGCGACCGCTTGCCACGGATTCCCAACTCGGCGGCCGCCTCGGCCAAGGCGTCCAGCAACCGCTGCAGGTCCCCGTCCCCGTGCAGATAGCTCAGGCTGATCCGCAGCAGGCATTCGCCTTGGGGAACCGCCGGGGGACGGATGCCTGGCACAAAGAATCCACGGTCCTGCAGGGCCCGGGCCAGATTCATGGTCCGCGCTGGATCACCAAGGATCACCGGCACAATCTGGCTGCCGGACTGGCCAATGTTCCAGCCCTGGCTTTCCAATCCGGCTCGCAGCGTGGCGGCGCGCTGCCGCAGGATGGTGCGGCGGGCAGGTTCGCGGATCACGATCTCGAGAGCCTCCAGCGCCGTAGCGGCCAACGCTTCCGGCGGAGCCGTCGAGAAGATGTACGACCGCGCCCGATTGACCAGCCAATCGATCAGCGGCGCCGACCCGGCGACAAAACCGCCCATCGAACCCAGGGCCTTGCTCAAGGTCCCCACCCGGACATGCACTCCACTCTCGACGCCCAATTCCTCGCAGACGCCGCGGCCCGACGCGCCAAAAACACCGGTGGCGTGCGCCTCGTCGACCATCAGCATCGCCTCGTATTGCTCGGCCAACGCCGCCAAGTCGGCCAGCGGCGCGAAATCGCCGTCCATGCTGAACAAAGTGTCCGTCACGATCAGACGGCGGCGGAAGTCGTCGCGCCGCGCCAGACGCCGCCGCAAGAAGTCGATGTCGCCGTGCGGGTAGACCTCCAGACGCGCGCCGGAAAGGCGGCAACCGTCGATGATGCTAGCGTGGTTCTTGGCATCCAGGTAGACGGCGTCACCTTTGCCAACCAGCGCCGCGATGGTCCCCAGGTTGGCGGCGTAACCGGACGAGAACAGCAGGGCCGCCTCGGTACACTCGAACCGGGCCAGCGCTTGCTCCAACGCCTCGTGGACGGCGCCGCGCCCCGTGACCAGCGGGCTGGCTCCGCTGCCCCATCCCGCCTGCCCGATTGTCGGCAAGACCGCGTGGCGCGCGCAGTCGGCGGCCAGGCCCAAGTAGTCGTTGGAGCCGAAGTTGACCAGTTCGCGCCCGCCCCAGCGGATCGAGCGGATGCCTTGCGGACCCTCGCGCACCATCCGCCGCCGGCGCAGGCCCGCCGCCTCGAGTGCCGCCAGTTCGTCGTCGAGCCAACGCAGCGGATCAGGTGCCATGCTCGCTCTCCGGGGGCGGCGTTCCCTTGCCGTCCCGAATATATTCCGCCCGCTGCTGGGCGTACTCGTCACGTGCCGGCAGGGGCGCTGCTGACGGACATGCGCCAACCGTGTCCGCGAACATCTGCCGGAGGTAGGGACGGCACCAACCGCAACCGGTGCCGGCGCCGAAACACTCGCTCAACTGGCTGGCCCGCCGCGGTTGCTGGACGCGGAGAAAGCTCAACAGCTTGCGCTGCGTGACGTGAAAACAGAGGCAAATCTCATCGTCCAGTTGCACCGGAATCCCTCCCTGTCACCAGCGGGCTTCGACTTCGACCCATTCGTGCGCGGACAGCTGGAGCTGGATCGCTCCGCTGTCGAGCGGGCACTCGGAGAGTGTGTCTCCATGAAAATTCAGCTTCCGGGCCGATGTGACCGTACGGAAGGACTGCAGGCCGACCTTGGCCGGGCGGCCCTGCGTCTCCAGCAGCCGGACGCGGAACCCCACAAGCCGTGCCGCCTCAGACACGACGTTCCAGTGCGTGGCGGTCACGTTCTTCGCGTCGACGTGGAACAACCAGCTGGAACTGGCCGGCTTGGGCGGCGCGGCCGTTTGCGCCAGTGCCGGCGGCGGTGTGAGCAGTTGCAGCGCTTCGTGCAGCGGATTCTTCAAGTCCACGCCGATCCCCAGTTGAAATCGGCGGCAGCGTTCGCCGGAGACGATCAGCAGCGTGTCCAGCATCCGCAGGCCATAACGCCGATGAAACGGCAGACCGCCGGTCAGGATAGTGGTGCGGATGCCGGCATTGTCGACGTCGACGTACATCGGCGCTTCAAACCGTTTGCCTTTGGCGGGTTGCCGCGTCAGATTCACACTCCGGTACAAGTCGGCGGCTTCATTGGCCCACGCAAAGCGGGCTGCATAGTACGAATCCCACGGATCCGCAGCACACTCGCGGTGCGGCTGGACCTCGATGTCCAACAGCAGCACCCGGCTGCCGCGCCACAGCCGATAAGTTTGCCGGAATTCGGCCAGCTGGCGGCCCTGTCGGTCCATGAGCCGTCCCCGGGCCACGATCTCGCCCAGTGTCTCGGTCGCGACGGTCGTCTCGATGGAGTCGGCGGCCATGCTGGAAGCAGCCGGAACCGCTTCGGCGCCGGCGTCAGCTTCGCCACGCTGCGGACCGCGTGTTTCGCCGAAGCCAAAGGCCAGTTGTTGCGACAGCCGATTGCGCCTCGCGTCGTATTCGTGGAGCGCCCGCAATCCGCCCGTCACCGGATCGATGTGGGCTTCAAAAATCTCGTTCCGCAGCACGCATTCGTCCGCCAGCGTTGCCGTCCCCTTCTTGGGCTTGCCCGCCGCCGGGCTTGGCGCGATCCAGGCGAACCCCATCGGCGGCACATCGACCACAACCTGTGCGCCTTCGCCGGCCGCGGATGCCGAGTAGACGGGCCGGGCTACCACGGGCAGACCGTCGAAGCGGTCGATTTCGATGCCGACGCGCCGCACAAACGAATGGGGATTGGCAATCAGGTAACCGCACTCGGCGGCAGCATCGCTGCGCGGCAAAGCCGTGGCGAAACGCTGCATGGACTGCTGCAACGCGGGCCCGACGGCGGCGTCCAGCTCCGCCGCTTCGACAAGTTCATCGCCCAGGTCAATCTCCGTCAGCAATTCCTGCGGGGTACGGGCGGCGGGATCCGCTTCCTTGGCCACGCCGCTGACCTCCTTGCCCGCGGCCAGCTCCGCCAAGGTGACCAACGATTGAGCCGCTTCGGCAGCCGCCCGGCGACGCCAGTAACGGACCACGGTGGAAATTGGGTCCAGCCGGTTTTCGGTCACGGCCTGTTTCAAATACGGCGTCCGGTATTGGTCGTAACTGAAACGATCTTGGTGCACCGGATAGTCCGTCGTGCGGAAATACTCCTCCAGGGTGATGAATTTGCCGAGCGCCGAGCAATAACCGGCGATCCGCCGCAAATCCTCGTACCAGGGGCTGGGCGTGCCGGGCCAATGAGCCAGGCAGACCGTGGCGATGTGATCCATATCCATCGATTCGCCCAGCTTGATGCCCAGATTCAAGAACGTTTGGGCTTTGGTCGCGTGCAGAGGCACTCGGGCAATCGCGGTGATGGGAGTCCCGTCGCAGCCTTCCCAACGCACCTTGACTTGGGAGCCTTCCGGAGTCACTCCCGCCTCGAACGAGGCGTGCAGGGCGGCGTCGAATCCCAGCTTGGTCAGGATCTGGGGCAGGCAGGGCGTCAAACCAAACCGGCGGCGGCCATAGACCTTGGGACGCCGGCCGAGGGTTTGTTGATGGGTGGCAAGTCCCTGCTGCAATTGAGTCAACAGCGTCTCGCACGACAATAAAGAAGTGCGCCGCTCGTTATACTCGCCTCCGATCAATCCCACCCGTTCTGCCTGCAGCGCGGCTTGCAGCAATTCCAGCGTCGCCGGCTGGTTATTCGCCATTTCCGCCAGCAGCTCGCCCGACAACAACAGATTGCACGTGCTCGACTTGCTCAACTGGCTGCGTAACGATTCTCCCAGCGTCGTGGCAGCTAGCATGGTCACGTCCAGCAGGTAAGCTTCCCCCGGGTAATAATGGTCGCGTTCGGCCGCCAGGATGTCGAACGAGGCGGCCAGACGCGATCTCGCTTCGTCCGCGTTACCCTCCATCGCCGCCGTAGCCGCCGCGACAACCTGGTTCTGGAAGTGAATTTCGTCCAGATTGCTGGAATATCGCAGTTTTCGCGTCAGGAGTTGGATTTGCAGGAAGCAATAGCCCAACGCCAGAAAGTCGGCGACCAGATGGTCGGCGGCAGGTGAAACCGCCGTTTCCAGCGGTCCCACGGCTGCCTCGATGATTTGGGATCGATCCAATTGGCTGGAAATCAGGCAGGCGGCTTCCGACTGGGCCCGCTGCAGGAATCCCGTGGGTAGTTGCGACTGGCTCACCCCAGGCACTACAATCAACTTATTCGTCACGTCGTCCGGTGGAGAATCCGCCCGGTGCCAACTGGGCATCTTCCCGGTGCTGGCGATCAGCGCAGGGTGCCAGAGGGCCGTCCAAGCCGCCAGGAGTCCCGCCGCATCATCACCCTCGTGGTGCGTGGGGAAGTCCTCGAGGCTGTGGCAGGGCAACAGAACGATAAGTTGCTGGTAATTCATGGTTTCGTAGCATACAGTTGGTAGGGTTCCGCGCGATGCCGTCTACAACACGATAGCTTGTGCGGGGCAGGTGGTCGAGGGTGCAAATGTCCCGGCCCGCGGTGGACTCGGGCCCTGCGGGCTGCGGCGCTTGAGCCCTGCGGGCTACGGCGAGGGTGCCGCGAAGATGTCCAAGGAATGATTGACACTCTTTCACCGGCGTCATTAAACTGAATACAGAGGATTGAGTGCGGATGGGCGGTCAGGCAGCGAGGCTCTTTCGAGCGAAACACCCTTGAGGCCGTTCCGGCCGATGGGATTGGCCCCCTGATCGCCAGGCTTGGCGGGGTTCCCGCTCACGCAAATCCTGTCTCTTGCTTTAGGAATTGTTTATGGCGGCCACAAACGGCGTGTGGGGTCTCGACATCGGGCACTGCGCGCTCAAAGCGTTGCGTTGCGAGTACGACGACGCGAACCAGGTCTTGGTTGCGACGGCCTTCGACTACATCGAGCACCCCAAGATCCTCAGCCAGCCTGATGCGAATCCCAAAGAGTTGGTTCAGGAGGCGATCAGCCAGTTCCTGCAGCGGAACAAAGTCCGAGGCGACCGCATTGTCATCTCGGTGCCCGGACAGAGCGGTTTGGTGCGGTTTTTTGAACCGCCGCCGGTGGACTTGAAGAAGTTGGCCGACATCGTCCGCTTCGAGGCGCGGCAGGCGATTCCCTTCCCGCTCGAAGAAGTGATCTGGGACTATCAGTTGATGGGTGGCGCCAACGAGGTCGACGGCTTTCTGATGGAGGCCGAAGTCGGCTTGGTGGCGATGAAGCGCGATCAGGTGTACGAGGCACTCGAACCGTACCGCGAAGCCGATCTGGAGATCAACATTGTTCAGTTGGGTCCCATCTGCACGTACAACTTTGTGGCTCACAGCTTGATGACGGATGCGCTGGCGGCCGATATCTATGACGCCGACAATCCGCCGGAATCCTTCGTCATCATCAGTATGGGGACCGATACGACGGATCTGGTCGTCACCAACGGCTTCCGGATCTGGCAGCGCAACATGCCCATCGGCGGCAACCACTTTACCAAACAGCTGACCAAGGAGTTGAAGCTGACGTTTGCCAAGGCCGAGCACCTGAAACGGAACGTCCGCGAGGCCGAGGATGCCAAATCGGTGATCCAGGCGATGCGGCCCGTGTTCAACGACCTGTTGACCGAGGTGCAGCGTTCGGTCGGGTTCTTCCAGAACATCGAGCGCAAGGCCCAGATCGGCGGTTTGATCATGCTGGGCAATGCCGTCAAACTTCCCGGCTTGCAGCAGTACCTGGCCAAGAACCTCGGCTACGAACTGGTCAATGTGGACCACGAGCGCTGGTCCGCCCGGCTGGCGGGGCAATCGGTGCTGTCCTCGCCGCAGTTCAAGGATAACATGCACGCCTTTGCCGTCTGCTACGGGTTGTGCTTGCAGGGGCTGGGCCAGGCCAAGTTCGACACGAATCTGCTGCCCAAGGAGATGCTGACCGAACGCATCATCCGCGCCAAAAAGCCGTGGGCGCTGGCGACGGCCGCCGGCTTGATGCTGGCCTTTGCCGTCAACTTTTTCTTCGAGTACAACGCTTGGTACAAGGTCCATCCGCAACGCGTCCAGGACGGCGTGACGTGGGAAGCGGCGATGAAGGAAGTGGACAGCGTCTCGACCCAGTTCACCTCGAACGAGCAGCAGGACTCGACGCGGGTCAAACGCTTGGACGAACTGGTCGCGCTGGGCAAGGAACTGTCCGGCAACTCGGATCGCCGCGTGCTGTGGATGGAGTTGCTCAAGACGATCAACGAAGCATTGCCAAAAGACGAAGCGGCCGGCGATCAAGTTCCCGATCCCAAAGCGATTCCCATTTCGCAGCGCAAAGACATCCATATCGAGTACATCGAGTCCCAGTATTTGCCCGACTTGAAGAGTTGGTTCACGGAGCCGATCAAGCGGAAGTACCTGGAAGAGTTAGCGCGATTGCAGGGGACCCCGCTCCCGGCCGCTGTGCCGGGGACTGGCGCGGCCGGCGTCCCGGCAACCGCTCCTGCCGGCGCTGCCGACGCGGGGAATCCGGCTGCCGCCGGCCCCGCTGCGCCCGCCGCAGCGGGCGGCGTGGCTCCCGCAGCGGGCATGCCGGCGGCGCCAGCGGCGGGC
>CAZXYZ010000158.1:0-24398 GCA_964645045.1 uncultured Pirellulaceae bacterium
ATTGCGACCTGCGGCGGCGATGCGGCCGTCCCGGCACTCATCAACGATACGGCCATCGTTCCCAGCAGGATGGTTGCGGGAATCAAAGACAACATCCTTCGTCGTTGCCCGATCATTGAGTATCGTATCCTTCTCGCCGAACAGTTTTGTGTCTAGAGAGATTCCAAGGTAACACCCCAAGAATAGAATCATTTCTGTTCTTGACGGGGCAATTGCAGAATTCTCTTGTCGGCCTCCGCTTGCAGTTCTTTGTTAGAATCGGCCGAATCGCACGAGTTATGGGTGGCCGCTTCCGCCCCGACCGCAAGCCATCCTGCTCTCCGCCGACGATTTCCTGAAGGTCGTCCAGGGTGACATCATCGGACAACAGCCGGTCCTGGACGACGAAGACCGTGTCGTCGAGCCGGCCGTGGTCGGCTGCACGTTGCCGGAAGTCTTCCGCGACGTTCGGCCGGGCGAACGCATCTTCTTCGATGACGGCAAGACCGGGGGCGTGGTCCGCCAGGTCCAGCCGGGCAACCTGCTGGTCGAGATCGTCTCGGCCGCCGGTGGCACGGCCAAGCTGCGGAGTGAGAAAGGGATCAACCTGCCCGACACCGATCTGAAGCTCCCGGCACTGACGGAAAAGGACCTCCGAGACCTGGAATTCGTCGTCCGTCACGGCGACATGGTGGCCCTGTCCTTCGTGCCGAGGCCCGGGTCCGCTGCGACAATCCGTACATGATTCTGCAGCACGCGTATCAAGCACATCTGGAACAGGCGGTGGCGGACGAGGCGTTGAGCGGCGAACTGACGGGCTGGTTCGAGCGTCAGGAAGAGTAGCACCGTGGACCGAAATAACTTCCCGACTTCTTCGTCTTTGCCGCGTAGCGGCTACTGATCGTAGCCGTGGGTTTCAACCCACGGAAGGCGATCGGAAGAATCGGAACAAGTCGCGTAGCGACGACTGAACCCACGCCTTGACGTGTCCGCCGGGTCAAACGCCTGCTGCGTGACGTGGCGTAGCGCGACGCCGTAGGGTGCAAACCCGCGAGAACCCGGGACGTGGGGCAAAGCACGGCTTCCGCTCTGGTTGCACGGCCGGGGGCAATTCTTCCGCCTGCCGCGGCTCTACACAGAAAATTCACGGAGCGTTCATCGCGTCTTAACTTGCCGCCGCTAGTTTCCGCCACACGCTTCGGGAGTGAGTCATCCGCTCGCCAATCTCGTTGCCCGTTTGGCAGCCCGTGCGTAAATGTCCGTCCCGGGTGTTCTCTTATTCGGCGGCTTTCCATGCCTGTACACGTCGAAAACAATTCGCCAGTCACGTTGCCCCGCGGCGATGGCCGGCTGGGAGTATCTGCGTGGTGCTTGGCGGCGGCGTTCGGCACGTATTTTTGCATGTACGCCTTCCGTAAGCCGTTCACGGCCGCCGAGTACGCCGGTTACAGTTTGTGGGGTTGGGAGCTAAAGACGATTCTGGTGGCCACTCAGGTCCTGGGCTATACCCTCTCCAAGTTCCTAGGGATCAAGGTCATCGCTGAGATGGCCCCCAACCGGCGCGCGGTCACGATCCTCGCGTTGATCGGGGTCGCCGAAGCCGCGTTGTTCCTGTTCGCAGTCGTCCCGGCGCCGTACAACTTTGTGTGCCTGTTCCTCAACGGCCTGCCGCTGGGGATGGTGTTTGGATTTGTGTTGTGCTTTCTGGAAGGCCGCCGGGTGACCGAGGCGTTGAATGCCGGGCTGTGCGCCAGCTTCATTTTGGCGGACGGCGTAACCAAGTCCGTGGGCGTCTGTCTGCTGGCCTGGGGGATCAGCCAATTCTGGATGCCGTGCTTGGCAGGGCTCTTGTTCGTGCCGCCCTTGGGGCTGGGCGTTTGGATGCTGGCAAGGATTCCGCCACCCGACGCCGCGGATATTGCGCTCCGAAGCGTAAGGGTTCCGATGAATGGAGCCGATCGTTCGCGCTTCTTCGCTCACTACGCAGGCGGCCTGTCGCTGTTGGTCTTGCTCTATCTGCTGATCACGGTGCTGCGCAGCATCCGCGCCGATTTCGCCCCGGAGATTTGGCGCGGCTTGGGCACGACGCAGCAGCCGAGCGTGTTCACAAGCTCCGAAATGCTGGTGGCTCTGGGCGTCATCTTGGTCAATGGCATGAGTGTGTTGATCCTCGATAACCGGCGGGCATTTTTCGCCGCCTTGGGCACCTGTGGGGCGGGGATTTTGCTGCTGGCCGTCGCCTTGGTGGGGCAAGCGAGCGGTTCGCTGGGCGGTTTCGCCTTCATGGTGCTCAGCGGGTTGGGGCTGTACTTGCCGTACGTGGCCGTACACACGACCATTTTCGAAAGGCTGATCGCGATGACCCGCGACCGGGCCAACATCGGCTACTTGATGTATCTGGCGGACGCCTTTGGGTACTTGGGTTACGTAGCCGTGATGTTCAGCAAGAGCGCGTTCGCGTACAAGGGGGAGTTCTTGGCCTTTTTCACGGCGACCTGTGGGTTCATTTCGGGATTCGCCGCATTGCTTTTGCTGGGCGCGTGGTGGTATTTTTCGGTCCGTTGTCCGGCGGCGGACGGTCGGTTGCCGGCCGTCGCGTGCGAACGCTGGCCATGAAGGGCGGTAGGCGGAGGACGGAGCGTGGAACACCCAGAGACGAGTTTCTTATCGGTAACACCGCCGGCCGCCGAGAGGACGGCGCGTGCGGCCGTATTCACAGCCGCCGGGCAGCCCTTGGCGTTTCGGTCCATCCCCGTGGCGGATCCGGATCAAGACGAAATCCTGGTGCGGGTGCTGGGCTGCACCCTCTGCGGGAGCGATTTGCACACGTACACGGGGCGGCGCTCGACTCCGCTGCCGACGATTCTCGGCCACGAGGTGCTCGGCCGCATCGAGGCGCTCGGACCGACGGCAGTGCGACGGGACGCGCGCGAACGGCCGTTGCGTGCCGGCGACCGGGTCACTTGGTCGCTGGTGGCGAGTTGTGGGGGCTGCTTCTATTGCGGGCGCGGCCTGCCGCAGAAGTGCCTGAACGCGGTCAAGTACGGACACGAGCTGCTGCGGGCGGACAACCGGCTCCGCGGCGGGCTGACGGATTATTGCCTGCTCGCGCCCGGAACGACCGTGGTCCGACTGGACGAGGCGTTGAGCGACGAGGCGGCGTGTCCCGCCAACTGCGGCACTGCGACGATGGCGGCCGCAATCGAGGCGGCGGGAGACCTGCGCGGCCGGTGCGCCGTGGTGCTGGGAGCGGGTCTACTCGGTGTGACCGCTTGTGCCCTCGCTCGCAGCCGAGGCGCGGCCGACGTGATCCTGTGCGATCCTCAAACGCATCGACTGTTGCGGGGCGAAGCCTTCGGCGCCACGCGGCGGGCGGCCCCCGGTGAATTGGCCGCCGCCGTCGCCCGGGCGACGCAGGGTTACGGTGCCGACATCGCGATCGACTCGGCCGGGACTCCGGAGGCGTTTGAGTTGGCGCTCCCGCTGCTCCGCCCGGGCGGGACGTTCGTCTTGGTGGGCGCTGTTTTCCCGGCGCGGGCGGTCGAGTTGCACGTCGAGCGCGTGGTGCGCAAGAACCTTCACCTGTGCGGCATTCACAACTACCTCCCGGAGCACTTGGTCACGGCCGTCACTTTTCTGGAGCGTAGCGAATATCCTTGGAAATCCTTGGTGGCCGGCTGGCTGCCGCTGTCCGAGGCATCCCAGGCGTTCGAGCGGGCTCAGGATCCGACGGTGCTGAGGATTGGAGTGCGTCCCTGAAATGAAAGTGAAGCCATGAACATCCCGTATCGTTTTCGCCGCAGCTACTGCGGGCCCGTGCAGGCCGTGCTGTTCGATTGGGCGGGTACCACCGTGGACTACGGTTGCCGGGCGCCGACCGAGGTCTTCCGCCGCGTATTCGCTCAAACCGGCGTGGAAGTCACGGTCGCCGAAGCCCGCGGCCCGATGGGAACGTACAAGAAGGACCACATCCGAGCGCTGCTGCAGATGCCGGCGGTGGCAGCCCGCTGGCAGGCGGTTCACAGCCGCATGCCGGAGGAAAGCGACGTCGAACGGCTGTACGCCCAGTTCGAACCGCTGCAAATCGCCTGTGTGACGCAATACGCCGACTTGATCCCCGGCACGCGGGAGACCGTGGAACTGCTCCGTAGCCGTGGCATCCGGATCGGTTCCAGCACCGGCTATACCGCCGCGATGATGGAACCACTCGTGGCCGCGGCCCGCGATCGCGGATACAGCCCGGACGCGATCGTGACCATGTCCGATGTCCCAGCCGGCAGGCCTGCGCCGTGGATGTGCTTCGAGAATGCGCGGCGGCTGTCCGTGTACCCGATGGACGGGGTGGTGGTGGTCGACGATACGCCGGTGGGGATCGAAGCCGGTTTGAACGCGGGCACCTGGACCGTGGCCGTTGTCCGGACGGGAAACGAATTGGGACTGTCCCCGGACGAGATCGCCGCCTTGGACGCGGACGACTTGCAGCTCAAACTGGACCATGCCGCGGCACGATTGGCGAAAGCGGGAGCACACTATGTGCTGGACAGCATCGCGGAACTGCCGGCATGCATCGCCGACGTGGAGCGGAGACTGAGCCAGGGCGAAAAACCATGACCACCTTCGAGCAACTACCTCGTTCCCCGCAGGACAAGCTACTGTTTACGCCGGGACCGCTGACGACCAGCATGACGGTCAAGCAGGCGATGCTGCGCGATCTGGGACCGCGCGACCACGAGTTCCGGCGGATCATTGCCGAGGTGCGCGAGGGGCTCCTGGAAGTGGCCGGCGTGTCCCGGGCGGAGGGCTACGAAGCCATCCCCATACAGGGCTGCGGCACCATTGGCCTGGAAGCCGTCCTGGCTTCCGCCCTGCCGCCGAAGGCCAAGCTGCTGGTGCTGATCAACGGGGCCTACGGCGAGCGGATCTTCCGGATGGCCCAGTTGCTGTCCGGGGTCGAACCGCTTGCCTACCGCTTGCCGGAAGACGAAACCTTCGATCCGCAAGACGTCGAGCGGCGACTGGAGGCGGACCCGGACATCGCGATGGTCGTCGTCGTGCATTGCGAGACGACGACGGGCATTCTCAATCCGATTACGGCCCTGGGCGAGGTGGTGCGCCGCCGTCGCCGCCGGTTTTTCGTGGATTCGATGAGCGCCTTCGGCGGCGTCGAGTTCGACTTCCGCGAGTGCGGCATCGACTATCTCGTTTCGTCGGCCAACAAGTGCATGGAAGGCGTGCCGGGATTCTCCTTCGTCCTCTGTCGCCGCGAGGCGTTGGAACAGAGCGCCGGCTGGGCTCGGAGTCTGAGTCTGGATTTGCTGGCCCAACTGCGCGGCTTCGAGGCGGACGGCCAGTTTCTGTACACGCCGCCGACCCACGCGTTGCTGGCTTTCCGCCAAGCCCTGGCGGAGTTAGAGCTCGAGGGAGGCGTGCCGGCACGGGCCGCGCGCTACGCCCGCAACCAGCGGGTGCTGGTCGACGGCATGCGGGCCTTGGGCTTCGCGACGTTCGTCCCCGACGCCCTACAGAGTCCCATCATTACTACGTTTCGGAACCCGGATTTCCCGGGTTTCGACTTCCGGCGATTCTATGACGGTTTGGAGGAACGAGGCTTCGTGATCTACGGGGGCAAAGTGCTGCACCACGCCACCTTCCGCATCGGCACGATCGGCCGGCTGTTCGAGGCCGATATCCGCGCCCTGCTGTCAGCCATCGGGCAGATGCTGAAGCAAGACCTACGGACGGCAGAGGAGTAGGGCTTCGCGAGATCCCACGGCAAAATCTGCAGAACGTGCTGGGCCGGCTGATCGGTGAGGTCGTCGCACCGGAAAAGGAGTCCGAGTTATGCCCAGCTGGTTTGCGGCCGGGCAACTTGCTACTTTACGTGCTCCGTGCGGGCGGGAGACCCACGCCAGGGCTTGCGGCCGGGCTGTGTTCGAGCTTTGACGACGATTCGATCAGGACGATCAGGAGGTGGGCATGGAGGAAGAACAGGTCTACTACACGGCACGTCACCTGTTGCAGGCACTGCAGGCACTGGAGGACACGTATCTGGACATGCCGCTGGTCCTGATACATGGCAAAGAATTGCAGAAGCCCAACTTGGTATGCGGTCTGCTCCCCACGCCCACGCCAATTCCACGAACGGCCATCGAGACAAAGCCCCCCTCGTTGCTCACGTTTGGGCAACTCGGGGACTAAACCACCCGCAGTAAAGCCGCGATGAAGAGGGCGGTGGCACCGTTTCGTGCTTGTCGAGACGTCCTGCGCAGCGCGCAGGTGGACGCGAGTATGAAGACAAGGTTAAGAGTTGTTTAAGTACCCCGATTTGGCCTGGCTGGCTCATTGCCACATCACATCCGGCGTGATAATCCTGTCTCCATCTAACCCATCTCTGCTCGCCGCCTTGGGGGCGTGAAGGGCACTTTGGCGACGGCAAAGGGATTCCCTTCGCCGTTTGTTCTCCACTGACAGGACCGATGTCGTGCAATTGAAGTCTCCGTTTGTGACCGCCCGTTTTGCCCTCTTGTCCGTGGTCCTTGGCGCGTGTTCGAGTTCCACATCCAGCGGCCCGGGGACCGGCGCCCCAGGCGGCTCTGTCGCCACGAAAACGTCCGTCAAGCTGCAAGGATCCGGCGCGAGTTTCCCCGACCCGCTGTACCAGCGCTGGATCAAGGCGTTTAACGGCGCGAATCCGAACATTCGCGTGGAATACACCGCGACGGGCAGTGGTGCGGGGATCAACGATCTGACTCAGAAACTGGTCGATTTCGCCGGCAGCGACGCGGCCATGTCTGACGAGGAAATTGCCAAGGTCGAGGCCGGTGTGGTCATGCTGCCGGTGACCGCCGGTAAAGTCGTCCTGGCTTACAACCTGCCCGGTGGTCCCGCGGAACTGAAATTGTCCCGCGAAGCGTACGTCAAGATCTTCCTGGGTGAGATCAAGAAATGGAACGACCCCATCATCGTCGCCTGCAACGGCGGGGCCGCTATGCCCGCCATCGACGTCACGCCGGTGGTGCGGGCCGACAGCAGTGGTACGACGTTCGTGTTCTCGCAGCACCTGAGTGCGGTCAACAAGGACTGGGAGGCGAAATGCGGAACGGGCAAGACGATTAACTGGGTCCCCGAGAAGGTTGTCAAGGCGCCGAAGAACGCCGGCGTGACCGAGCAACTTCACAAGATCGAAGGGGCGATTGGTTACATCGAGTACGGCTTTGCTTCGCAGACAGGGTTGCCGATGGCGTCGCTGGAGAACAAAGCCGGCAAATACATCAAGCCCACGCTTCAGAGCGGCGTGGCCGCGCTGGCGAATGTGAAAGAGATGCCCGAGGATTTGCGCGTCTGGCTGCCGGATCCGGAAGGGGACGATTCGTACTCGATCGTGACCTATACGTGGCTGCTCTGCTACACGAAATACAGCGATCCCGCGAAAGCCGAGGCGTTGCGTACGTTTGTCACGTACTGCTCGACGGAAGGTCAGAAAGTGGGCGGCGAGATGGGCTACATCGCGTTGCCACAGAACGTCGTCGACAAGGTGACGCAGGCCGTCGAGAAGGTCCAATAACGCGTGGCCCGCCGGCTGCCCGACGAGGCCGGTCGTGGGATAGGCTTCTAGCCTGTCGAATGGGAAGACGGCGCAGAATAGTGGCGTGCAATCGGGTAATCCTGACAGGCTGGAAGCCTATCCCACGCAGCATGCGAGCGGGATGGGAACCACTCGAGGAATCGTAGTGCCAAGTGTCGAGGGGAGCGCAGCGATGTCAGTCACGGCCGCCGATGGAGCGTCCGAACTCCGCGATCCGGAGTCCGCGTCCCTGTCCGCCGGACCAAGCCGGCTGGACGTGGTGCTGGATCGGGGTTTTCGCGGTCTGTCTTTTGGATTTGCCTGGCTCACCGTCTTGCTGATGGCATTCATCCTCATCAAAGTTGGCGGCACCGCGCTGCCGGCGATGAAGCAGTACGGAGTCAGCTTCATCACCTCGACCACCTGGGATGCGAACAAGGGTCAGTTCGGCATTTTGCCGGAGATCTGGGGCACGCTGTACAGTTCGGCCATTGCGCTGCTGGTGGGGGGCTTCTTCGGGATTTCGATCGCCATCTTCCTCACGCAGGATTTCTTGCCGCCCAAACTCGAGCTGGTCTTCAAGAACATCATCGAGCTGCTGGCGGCCATTCCCAGCGTGGTGTACGGCATGTGGGGCATGGTCGTAGTCAGTCCGCTCCTGAAGGCCCCGGCCGGCTGGTTGCATGAGAAGTTGGGTTGGGTTCCGTTCTTCGGGACTTCCTGCAACGGCTCATCCGCGATGCTGCCCGCGGCCCTGGTGCTCTCGATCATGATCCTGCCGACGATTACGGCGATCTCGCGGGATGCGCTCAGCAGCGTGCCGCACAAGCTGAAGTAAGCCGCGTTTGGATTGGGGGCGACGCGCTGGGAAGCCATTCTGGGAGTGATCGTGCCGACGGCCTACACTGGGATTTTCGGGGCGCTCGTCTTGGGCTTCGGCCGCGCGCTGGGCGAAACGATGGCGTTGGCCATGCTGGTGGGCAACTCCAACCAGTTGTCCGTCTCTCTGTTCTCGCCCGCCAACACGCTGGCGGCCTTGATGGCCAATACCTTTCCCGAAGCGGATCCCACCAAGGAGGCGCCGGTGTTGATGTACGCCGCACTGGTCCTGATGGCGATTACGCTGCTGGTGAACGTCTGTGGGACGGCCGTGTTGACCCGAACCACGGCGGCCTTGGGCGGAGGGAAGAAGAAGTGAGCGACGCACAACTGGCCGAAGAATCCGGCGAGATTGACCTGCCGAGCCTGGAACGGTCGCTGCGGCATCCGCGCACGATGTTCAGCGCCGTGCTCAGCGTCTGTACGGGCCTGGCCACCGTGATCGCATGTGTGCCGTTGTTCTCCGTCCTGTTCATGCTGATCTACCACGGCGGCAAACGCTTGACTTGGCGGATCTTCGTCGAGCTTCCGCCGGCGCCTTTTGAGACGGGAGGCGGATTTGGCAACGCTTTGGTGGGCACGTTGGTGATGGTGGGGCTGGCCGCGCTGCTCAGCGTGCCCTTCGGGATCATGGCCGCCGTCTTCCTGGCGGTTTTGGGACCGGACAGCAGGCCGGCTCAGGCGGTCCGGTTCTGCGCCAAGACGCTCAGCGGTTTTCCCTCGATTCTGGCCGGCGTGTTCGCCTTCGCCACCGTTGTGTTGTTGACCGGTACAAAATCGGCGGTGGCAGGCGGCGTGGCGCTGTCCATCCTGATGCTGCCGATCGTGATGTTGACGGCCGAAGAGGCCATGAAGATGGTGCCCCTGAAGATGAAGGAGGCCGCTGTCGGGATGGGCTGCACGCAGTCCCAGGTGATCTGGAAGGTCATCTTGCCGACCTCGTTTCCGGGCATCCTGACGGGCGTCATGCTGTCGGTCGCGCGAGCCGCCGGGGAAACCGCGCCGCTGCTGTTCACCGCCTTGATGGCCTATGGCTCGTGGGTGGTGGAAGACGGCAAGCTGGAACTGATGAAACCGACGGCTTCGCTGGCCGTGTTGATCTACAAGTTCTCGTACGAGTCGCCGTACCCGGCGCAGAAAGAGCTGGCCTGGGCTGCGGCGCTGGTCCTGGTGCTGTTGATCCTGGCCGTCAACATCACCGCACAGTTCCCGGGCCGGCGTCAAGTCAAGTCTTGATTGGGGGTTATGCCATGAATAAGGCCGCCAAACAAACGCCTGTGTCGTCCAATGGTGTGATCATCGAGTGCAGCATCCAGAACCTGTACTACGGGGATTTCCGCGCGGTGCGCGACAGCCAGATCCCCATCACCAAAGGTTTCATCACCGCCTTCATCGGTCCCTCGGGTTGCGGCAAGAGCACGGTGTTGCGGCGCCTGAACCGGATGAACGACCTGGTGCGGGGCTTTCGCTTCGAAGGCCACGTGCATTTCCGCGGACAGGACATCTACGCACGGAAAGTCGATCCCGTGGCCGTGCGGCGCCACGTCGGCATGGTGTTTCAGCAGCCGAACCCGTTTGCGATGAGCATCTACAATAACGTCGCGTTCGGCCTGCGGCTTAACCGCTACAAAAGCGACATGGACGAAAAGGTCGAAAAGGCGCTCCGTGGGGCAGCCCTTTGGGACGAGGTCAAGGACAAGCTGAAGAAGAGCGGGCTGTCCTTGTCCGGCGGCCAGCAACAGCGTTTGTGTATTGCCCGGGCGATCGCGACCGAACCGCAAGTGCTGCTGATGGACGAGCCGTGTTCCGCCCTCGATCCCATCGCCACGCGGCGGATTGAAGAGCTGATGCTGGAACTCAAGCAGAACTACACCATCGCCATCGTCACGCACAATCTCCAGCAAGCCCTGCGCGTGGCCGACAAGACGGCTTTTCTGTACGTCGACCAGGCGACCTGCACCGGCTACCTGGTCGAATACAACGACACCAAGCCCTTGTTCGAGGAACCGCAGCAGGACTACACCCGGCAGTACATCCGCGGCGAATTCAGTTGATCTCTTGGCAGTAAACTGGCGGAGGGGGCGATGGTCACGATGCGTCGGTTGGGATTGCTTCTGCTGATTGTCACGGCCTGCGCGGGCGGCATTTCTTGCCACCGCGGCAGCGTTCCGCCATTGCCGCCCGGCGTCAGGGCATTGCAGGGAGCCGGAGCCACGTTTCCATTTCCGCTGTACGAAAAATGGATTCGGGAATATCAGGTTTCGCACTCGAATGTGCGGATCGAGTACGATGACGTGGGCAGCGGCGAAGGCGTCCGGCGGTTTGTGGCGGAAGACGTGGATTTCGGAGCCAGCGACACCGGCATGTCGCCACAGGAGATTGCCGCGGTTCGGCGCGGCGTCCGACTGGTCCCCGCCACGGCTGGCGCCATCGTTCTGGCCTATAACCTGGAAGGGCTCGACGGCGAGTTGAGGCTGAGCCGTGACGCGTACGTCGACATTTTCCTCGGGCGGATCACCCATTGGAACGATCCGCGGATCCGCCGGACAAACCCCGAATTCAAGTTGCCCAAGACGCCGATCTCCGTGGTGGCGCGGCTGGACAGCAGCGGTACGACCTCGGCCTTTACCTTGCACCTCAGTGCGGTCAGTCCGCTCTGGAAGGAAGGTCCCGGCGAGGGCCGCGTGACTGACTGGCCGGGAGCGACGATGGTGGCCAACAAGAACGAGGGGGTTGCGGCCGTCGTGCAACGCACCAACGGCGGGATTGGGTATGTCGAGTACGGGATAGCCCGTCGCGCCGGCCTGAAGATGTCGCTGCTGGAGAACAGGGCCGGGAAATTTGTCGCCCCGACGGGCGCGTCCGGAATGGCGACCCTGGCCAACAATGAACTGGGGCCGGACCTCCGAATCCCGGACCCCGGCGGCGACGATTCCTATCCGATCGTCACGTACACGTTCCTGATGCTGTACGAGCGTTACCCCGACGGGCCGACCGCCGCCGCCGTCAAGGATTTCGTCCGCTGGTGCTTGAGCGACGGCCAGCAGTACAACGAGGAGCGGGGCTATATCCGCCTGCCGCCGGGGCCTGCCGCCGGGTGTTGCGGCCCAAGGAATGGTCGTCTTGGAAGGGGTGCAGTAGGCCGGGCGACGCGTCCTGCGCGTTTCCTGCCTACGCACGGGAAAGCAGGCGTTTGCCTCGCGGCTCGTCCAAGTCCTTGGGACGAAGCACAATCGCCCGGTAACGGCGCTCCTGGTCCGACCAGGCTGACTGGATTTGCTGGCACGCCCGCTGGATCTCGTCAGGGGTCGGATCCTCGGGCTTCGCGTCCACGGGCAAGTGGTCGTTGGGCGATGGAAGGGGCGGCAGAGCCACGGAGGCATACTCCTTGTAGATGGAGCCGGCGTTTCGGGATAACTCCGTTCGAAGACTCAGCGTTCGAAGATGGGCACGCAACTGTCGGATCGTTTGGAAAGCAACCACGTCAAGGTTCCTCGTTCGGTGGGTCAGTGCAGGCATGTATCTAGCTCGCGGGATGTTGAGGGCGGGTGTAGCCACGATGAAAGCTCCGTAAAGCCCGTTCGTGCGGGAGCGTGGTGGATTGGACGCAAGTCTAAGGCAGGTCGAGCGTCAAGCAGGCATTCTCTTCCTCCCGCAACTCGCCTGAGGGCCGGCTGACCGGTGGGACTGTCGGCGGCGAAGCAAAGTCCCGGGCGAACAGATCCGCGACGGCTGAAACGGCTTGATCGGCATCCGGGCCTGCGGCGGTGAGCACCAACTCGGTGTCCTGCGGCGCTGCCAACAGCAGCAGCTCGAAGATACTCCGGGCGTCCGCCGCGTGTCGCTGATTGCTGATCTCGACGCGCGACTGGTACTTCCCAGCGGTGTTCACAATCGCCAGGCTGGGACGCAGGTGAAGCCCGTGCGGATGAGATACGACCACGGTGCGGGTGACCAATTCGTTTGTCATGACGAAGTCCTTTGAACCAACGATTCCATCGGCGGCATTCTGGTGCTGGCAGGTAAGGAACGTATGAATGCGACGTGAAAATCTCGTGAAAGAGCCAGCTTGCCGGAAACCGCAAACGCCTTCCCAGAGGCGAACGGCCGGCGTAAGGCCCCGTCCAGCATCAAATCCGCTGCTCGCACACACCTGTCCACACCCGTGCCCCGGCTGTGCCATCCGTGCTCGTCCTTGGTCCGGTTGATGGCACGGATGGCAAGGCCGGGGTACGGATGAAAGGTCGTCCTGGGAAAGGCCGGGCCGTGGCAGGAACCGCGATGGGCTTACCCAGGCCGCATTGGGCCGCATTGGGCCGCATTGGGCCGCATTGGGCCGCCTCTTGCAGCAGCTCGAGCCACACTCGACAATCGACGTCTTGAATCGCATGATTCACGGAGCGCTTCGTCGGAAATCGAGTCGGGAGTGGGATATGATGCCGTTGTTGTTTCGCGAGGCGAAATCCTTCCTGGGCCACTCGGCATGGTTGGTGGTGGGCCTGGCGACCGTCATGTGCGCGGCCCAGCAACCAGTGCGGTCTCGCGCCGAGCCGCCGACGGCGACGAATCCGATGTCGGCCGCCTGGCCTGGCGCGGCTCGGCACTTGAGTCTCGTCTGGGCCGACGCACGCCATCCGACGGAGTTGCCTTCGGCGGAGGGGCCGGCGGCGCGGGTCTGCCGCGTCAGCGCCCGTGGAGCGGCGGAGTATTTCGCCGACCGGCAGTTGAAACTGGCCGGCGGCGGCTTCCTTGTCGATTCGGCCTCGTCCGCGGCGTTCTGCGACCGCTGCCGCAGGACAGGCATCCTGGACGTTGAATTCGTGCTGATCCCCGACGAGAAGCAACTCGCCGAACCCGCGGTCGTGATGGGCGCGTTCCGGCGGAATGGTGCGGCCGACTTGCTGCTGTATCAATCTGCGGACACCTTGTGGCTCGACGTGGTGATGCCGCCCAACGCGGACCGGCCGATCCGCGTCGAATTGGGAAAGCTCCGGCCCGGCCAGCCGACGCACGTGCTGTTGTGCTACGTGGCCAACATGCCCAACGACAAGCTGGTGTGTTACTTGGATGGCAAGGTCACGTTGAGCGACGACTACGACGGCGGCTTCAGCAATTGGACGGCCGATCAGGTCGTCTTCGGCCAGGATTTTGCGGGCGAGCGTTCGTGGCGCGGCCGGATCCTGGCCGTCGCCCTGGGGCATCGGTCGTACAACGCCGCGGGGGCCGCCGAACGGTACGAGGCTGTCCGCACGAGGTTCCTGTCTGGCGAGTCTGCGGAGGCGATGGCGTTGGAGGACTCGTGCATCGACGCCGGCGTGGATGGACGGATCATCCGTGCGGAGCGAGGAGGCTCCGAGCCGGCCGACGCGAACCGCACGGTGCCCGGCGATCTGTACGTCGAACCGTCCACGCTGCACAGTCTGGGCTTCGAGTGGAACATCGAGGGCGATGACAATCGCAACGGCCGCGTCGAGGTCCGCTACCGGCGGCCCGGAGACGACGCCTGGCACCGAGCCTTGGACCTGCTGCGGCTGCAGCGCGAACCGATCGCCGTCTCGAACCCCGAGTGGGTGTGGCAGTGCGGCAATATGTACGCGGGCAGTATCCTGTTCCTCGATCCAGGTACGGTCTACGAGGTGCGACTGACGCTGTTCGACCCGGACCATGCCGGCCGTGACGATTCGCCGTCGGCGACGGTTGTGGCGGAGAAATGGCTGCGCGTGTCAACCAAGACGCTCCCGGCCGTCGCCCCGGACGGCCGGCGGCTGCACGTGTACCCCGAGGGCTTCCAGGGGCAGCGGGCGGAACCAGCCTTCACGGATTTTTCCGCCGCCTACCGGGAGGCTCAGCCGGGCGATCAGATCCTGCTGCACGCCGGCCGCTACACGTTCCAGGCGGTCCTGGACAAAGCGGGCAGCCGCGGCCGGCCGTTTGTGATCCGCGCGGCGGGCGACGGCGAAGTGGTGCTCGCCGACGGCGATCACACCTTGGACGTGAGCCGCGCGGCGTATCACTGGCTCGAAGGGCTGACGTTCCGCGATAACCAGTGGGCGGTCTACTGCGACGAGCAAGGCCGGACGACCGGGCTGACCGTCGTGCGTTGCCGCTTCATCGACAACGAGGTCGGCGTGTTTCTGCGGTCGCGGCAGGTCCGTGATGTGTATGTGGCGGACAACGTCTTCGACGCCTCCAGCGGCACCTGGCACCGGCAGGCCAATCGCAAGCATCCCTACAAGGCCGTCTGGACCAACGGTCAAGGCGTGGACGTCTGCTACAACGCCGTCCACCAGCACTGGGACGGCCTGAGCATCAACCAACCGCGGCAGGGCGTTCACGAATTCGATGGCAAGGTGTGTGCCGTGGATTTCTACGGCAACGACGTCGGCCAGATCACGGACGACAACGAATCGGACGGCGGTCAGCACAACGTGCGGTTCTTCCTCAATCGGTTCGTCGATTCGCACGTGGGTCTGAGTGCTCAGCCGTTCTACGGCGGCCCGGTCTACTTCGTGCGGAACGTGCAGTACAACATCACGCGAGGGTTGGTATTCAAGCTGAATGTCGAGCCCGCCGGCGTTTACATCCTGCACAACACCAGCTTTACCAGCGGGGCGGTCGGCACGAATATCACTTCGGGCGCGAACGTCCACGTCCACAACAACCTGTTCCTCGGCTGCGGCGGCCCGGCTTTGCACGCCGGCGTCCTGGACCCGGCGGTATCCACCTGGGACTACAACGGCTACACGGATTCGGACGACGTGCAGTTCAAGGCTCCGCGCGGGCGGCCCGCCCGCTCGTTCCGCGAGCTGCAGGACAGGTTCGGCTACGAGAAGCACCGGGTTGAGGTGGGCTTTGACGATTTGGTGACCGTGCCTCCGCCGCAAGGCGAGGCGGTCGCGCGCAGCCCGCAAGACTTCGGCGACTACCGGCCGAAGCCCGGTTCGCGGGCGTTGGATGCCGGAATGCTTCTGCCCAACATCAACGACGGCTTCGGCGGTCAGGCCCCCGACCTGGGCGCCATCGAAGCCGGCCAACCGCTGCCGCATTTCGGCCCGCGCCCGCCGACGAACGCCTCTTCAATGCCAAGAAGTGGGGTAAGCAAGTAATGAAGAGTCCGACAGCCTGTTTTTCCCTGGCCGTCTGCCTTCTGGCGCAGTGTGCCCTGGCGGCGGCCGATCCCTACGCGCCGATCCTCGCTGCCTCCAACCGGCGGCGGGACGCAGCGCAGCAGGCCTTGGCCGATTGCCGCGCCAAGTACGACGATCTGGCCACCCGGCTCAAGGCGATCGAGGAGAAGCTGATCGAGATCGCCACACCGCCCTCGGACTCCAAACCGGCGATGCTTGCCGACCAACTCCGCACGCTGGACGCGGCGTTCAAGCAGCTCGAGCCGGGGACGTTCACCAGCGTCGAGCAGTTCGCGCAGTACGACCGGATGACCGATGAGCAGTCGCGGTTGAAGGCGGCCATCGAGACGGCGCACGCGGAACGAGGGGCGTCGATCCGCCGGCTGGCCCGCCGCACGCCGGAGGGCGCGGCACTGGCCGGCCAGTGGGAGACGCTTTACGCGCAGGCCGTCGCCGCCAAGAACGAAGCCTCGTTCGCCCAGGCCCGCCGGGATACGGTCGTGCGCGGCGAGGCGAACCTGCTCAAGTCGCTCACGCCACGCGCCGACGAAGGCCCGGCGGAGGCACTTCGTCTCGACGTACCGCCGCCCGCCGATGCGGCCGAGCGGTTGGCCCGGTTCCGCCGCCGCGCGACGGGCGATGGCGTGAGGGAACTGGGCGAACGTTTCTTCTCGCAGATGACGCTGACGCTGCCCGGCCTGGAGCCGGTGGCCCGGCTCGTGCAGCAGCAGCGATACGCGGAGGCGTTGGACGCCTACAAACGCTACTTCTTCAGTGAACTGCTGGCGGCCAAGGACGGCGGCCCGGAGGCGGCCGACGAGGAAGAGAGCCGGGACGGCGAGGCCACACGGGCCTGGACAGTCTTCCCGCCGCCGACCCCGGCGCAGGTCCAGCAGGCGCTGGCTGGGATTGTCACGGAGACCGTGCCGGGCAAGAAGACGCCGGTGCGTCTGGAAGTCCATCTCGGCCAGCCCGGTGCGATCCCTTGGGTGTTCGCGGCTCCCGGCAGCGACGAGCAACTCGCGTTCTGCCGGCGCCAGGGCTACCCCGGCGCGACCGGTGCGGCGCTGTTGCACTCAATCAGTTCCTGACGCTGCCGTTCCATGCGTTGCAGGCGTGGCGGGCGCAGCCGGAATGGCTGGAGCCGTTTTGGGCCGACGAGTTCCTGGACAACTTCCTGTCCAACGCCCGCTACCGGGTTCACAACCTGAAACCTGACGGCAACTGCTACCGCCTGAGCGTCCGCCCGCAGCGGGGCCGCTACATCGGCGCGAACCCGGAATACAAGGTGAACCAGCTGTCGAACGAAGCCGAAGTCCGGCGGCGGCTGTGGAAGGTGTTCCAGGTCGGCCGGCCGGAAGCCCCGCCGCAAATCCACTCGGAGAGCCTGGCGTTCCAAGGCTACTACTATCTCCGCTCCGGCTGGGAGCCGGACGATTACTTCCTGTATTTCCAGTCCATCGGCCAGCCGATCCTCAGCGGCCGCGAGGAGAACACGGGCTTCAGCCTGTACGGCGACGGCGGCAGCCTGCTGCTGTGCCCCGCACCGACGGTGGACGGCCGGACGCAAAACGTGCATCACGGTCTGGTAATGAACCCGGGCGGCAAAGCGCCCTACGCCACGTACGGCCGGCCCGACGTGGTGAAGGACGGCCGGTTCCTCGCGGGCGACCGGTTCGATTTCGCCGAGGGCCAGTTCACCGGCGTCTATCAATACACGCATCCGCGCGACTCGTTCGACGTGTTTGGGAGCTACGGCTACGAGAATGCCTTGGCCAAAGCCCAAGCTCAAGCCCAACGCGCCGGCCAGCCGTTCGTGGACGAACCGGTCACCGGCGTCCGCCAAGCCCGGCAGATCGTCGCGCTCCGCGGTCCGTGGGATAGGCTTCCAGCCTGTCGTGTTTCCGCGCAAGATCGACAGGCTGGAAGCCTGTCCCACGTGGCTTATCTCGTCACCGACATCATCCACTGCGACCGGCCGCATCAGTTCACGCAGGACTATACGATCTATACGCCGGTTCGCCTGGACGATTTGCCGAAACGGCTGGAGCTGCTGGCCTTGGAGACAACTCGCCCGTTCACTGCCGATTCCCAAGCCCGCACGCTCACGACCCACAACATCGGCCTGCCCAATCTGCAACTGCGGCACATCACCGCCTGCCCGCTGGAATACAAACTGGGTGCCGGCAACTTGGGCGGGGACCAGAAGAAGTTCAGCAAACGCGACCGCCAGCAAACGGAAGTCAGCCGCGCCGCGCAGTTCAGCCAACAGGTCGCGGTCCACTGGCAGGGCCAGGGGCCTCAAGTCCTGGTGACGCTCGTGACCCCGCAAGGCCGCGGCTACACGACCGCGCCGCCGCTCTGCGTCGTACGCGGCGTCACGCCCCTCTCGCCGCGCCCCGACATGGCTGGCTTCACGGGAACATTTGCGGACGGCACAGCCATTGCCTACCAGGCCGCGGCCCGCCCGTGTGCGCTCAAGGCGGGCGACATCGAGGCCACGGCCTCGGCGCTGCTCCTGACGGGCGACCATGGATTGACGCTGGATTGCGCGCAGATCGCTGGCGTCGCGCCGCCCTACAGCGACTTTACGTTTCGCCTCGCGGGCGGCAAGGTGGTAGCCGAGCAACCGATCTACCGCCCGATTCAGCCGGTGGTGATCGAGCCGCCGGCGAATGTCTTCACCGATACCACGACCGTTACGCTCAAGTGTGCCACGCCGGACGTTGACATTCATTACACACTGGACGGCAGCCGCCCGGTGCCGCAGTCGCCGCTGTATGCGGGTCCTTTCCGCGTGGTCAACACCTGCCGCCTCCAGGCACGGGCCTTTCGTCGGGGCGTAACAGAAGACGTCTGCCAGCAAGACGGCACGCACGCCACGGTGGTCTCCTCGACGGTGCTGCGCAAGGAACCTCTGACGCCGGCCGTCGCTCCGGCCCGCACGGTTCCCGGCCTGCAATACGAGTACTTCGAGGGCCCCTGGACGGAATTGATGGTCCGCAGCCTGACCGTGCCCGCCGCGCGCACCGGCGCGCTGGCGAAGTTGCTGGACGTCAGCCCGCGCCGGACCGACGGCGCGTTCGGCATGCGTTACGCCGGCTATCTGGATGTGCCGCAAGACGGCGTGTACACGTTCTACGCGCCGCGGGAGTTTCTGTTCCCCGACAATGATTGCGGTTACGACCTGCGCGTCTTCGTGGACAGCCGGGAGTGGTATCCGGCCGTCCGCTGGCACGGCCACGGCACCTGGTCGGCAGCGCTGCAGAAGGGGAAACACCCGTTTCAAGTCGTCTTCGTCGATCTCCGGCTGCGTCCGCACAAAGTCGAGTTGATGTGGGGCTTCCCGCATCCCGACTTCACGTGGCGAGGCGTGGCGCCGGAACTGCAGATCTCCGGTCCCGGCGTGCCGAAGCAGCCCGTGCCCGAGGGCTGGCTTTGTCATTCGCGGCCGGCGGGAGCCAGCGGCCACTAGCCGCGGGGGAAGGGCGGCTCGATCTGAAGCTCGACATCGCCGGCAACGACCAGTGCGGGACGCGGGAGGTCCCGGCGGCGCGTGGCACCGACCTGCGCCACGATCGAAGGTAAGTCACGGCGGTTTGGCATCAAAGCAACTCAGAACGCCGTTTATTGCCGACGTGCGCAGGCTTTACTTGGTGACCGCCGCAGTCGATTCCTCGACGATCCGGATTTCTTCGTCGGTCAGGCCGTACAGTCTGTAGACCAGTTGGTCGATCTGGGCCTCCGTGGCGGCGATTTGGCGAAGGATCGTTACCTGTTCGTGTGGCGTCTGTGCTGCAACTTGCCGTTCGTGCAGGTCGTACATCTGCTGACATCGTTCACGGAGTCTGGTGAGGGCTGGCTGCGGTTTGTCGCAAGTGGGAAACGGCAACGGCTCGATCTTCGATGCTTTTACCTGGGGGATAATTCGCGATTCGCCTTGGTTTGAGGTTCTGTAGAGAAACAAGAACAGCCTCGACTGCATGATCGCCATGAACGCCCACGGATCGACGCCTGGAACGGTGCGAAGAACGTACATCGCATCCGTTACGTAAACCGAAGCGTCGTGGTCGTAAACCATCTCGATGGTCTTCGACGTCGTGAGGCCTATGAACTTGGGCGCGGCAAAGATCTCTGGATCACGCGGGCGGTGAAGAGACCACCACGGGTGTTTGCCTGCCAAGACTTCCTTGCACGTGTTTTGGCATCTGAACTGTTCCAGGAAGCCCAAGACTCTCGGATATTCTTTGATGGGCGTATCGCGGGACGTGTAAATAATGAACTGATCCGCCTTCCAATGTCGATAACGCTTGATCTGAGGGCCACTGACACTAGCTCGCAGGAGATCTGCTTCAAGCCTCATGGACTTGGCCTCCGCTTTGGAGACGACGTGGGCGGAAACGACATCTGGGCTGACGCCACGCTGAATCGTTCCCGAGATGAATCGGCTCAGCGGTGAATGGCCGTCCCGTAATCGCTGTAGTAAGGCTGTTCCGTCCAACGAGCCTGTAAAGAACGTCTGATGCGGATCGCTCTCGACTTGTTTGCACCAAGTCTTCCACGAAGTCGTTTTGTTTTCGGCAATCGCATGCGGGCGTTCCGACGACGGCAAGGTAGCGAGATTGCCGAGAACCAGCGTGTTTCGTTGCGTGCGTCCGCTAACAAAGATCGTGGAAGTGTTGAGCACTTGCCTACCGAAAACGCCTTGCCCAAGGTTTACGACCGCAGTTAGACCACGACTAAGGAGCAATCCTCGGACTGGCCTTGCATCGACTTGATTCAGAATCGTGCTCGGAACGATGAACCCAATCGGAGCGATTGGCTTGGCGATTTGGATGGCGCGGTCGATGAAGTAGATGAAGGAATCAATCATGCGGGCGATGACTCGCGAATAATGTTCCCGCAAATACTCCAGTTCCGGCTGTGTAAAGCTGGCGCCCCAGGGTGGGTTGCCGATTACCGCATCAAAGCCTCCCGCATGCATGATTCCGCGGAATTCGCTGTGCCAGTCGAACACGTTGATGTGAAGACGGTCGTCCTCGGCGAAAAGCGAATACTGCCGGCCGTTGAAGAAATCGGACCCGATGAGCGAGTTGCCGCACTTGATGTTTTCCGCCAGATCGGGCAGCGCCCGTTGCTTGGCAAACAGCTGCCGCTGCAGCGTCTCCTTGGTTTCGCCCTCCAATACCTTCAGCAGTAGCGACAACTTGGTCACCTCAACGGCCTGTGTGTCGATGTCCACGCCGTAGATGTGATCAAGCAAGATCCGCTTACGCTCCGCCGTGGATAATCGCCACTGTCCTTTCGCTGTCTGATAAACGCGGTCTTTGTGCCGGCCCGGATCGTCGGCCACGAGCCGGTCGCGGTACCAGTCCAACAAATACTGGTACGCGCCGATCAAAAACGAACCACTGCCACAAGCCGGGTCCAACACGCTCAGCGGCAGGACGCCCTTGGCCGGTTTCCACGTTGGCGTCCGGGCCGCGACCTCGTATGGCGTCTTGCCTTCCAGCAACGTGCCTACCGTGTTCTTGACGATGTACTCGACAATGTACGTGGGCGTGTAGTACACGCCACCCGCCTTGCGGACTTCCGGCTTCTCTTCCACCTTGGCTTGATGCCCCGCCGTCAGCCGGATGACCTTGCCCAGGAACTGTTCATAGACCTGCCCCAGGATGTCCGCACCGATGACAGAAAACTCGTAAGGGCTGTCCGGGTAGTACAGCTTGCGGATGACGTCCTTCAACACCGCATCATCGACCGACAGGGACAAGGTCCATTCGTCCGGCGTCTCGCGGCGTTCTTTTTCCTTGGCAAAGTGGAACAGCCCGGAGTTGTACCGATGATCCGCCTCGCGGAACAACTCGCACAGCCGCGGGTAGATGTTCGGGCCGTTGGGCAGCACCTGCAATCGGCCGTAGGTTTCCATGCCCCGGTCTTCGCAGATCCGCAAGAAGATGATGCGGTCGATGGTTTTCTGGACGGCAAAGTTCAGGTCCCGTTGGGACAATTGCGGATTGCGCAACGCCAAGTTGCGGGCAAGTTGGAGCCGCCATTGTTCGATGTCGTCCAAGAGCGCCGCGTCCACCTCGGCGGTTCCACGTTTCTTTTTTGTTGATTCCGCGTACCTGTCGAACGAACCCTTCAGGACGGCCTCGCGTGAGAATATCCCCGCGATTTCGTCCCAGCGGTCTTCGTATTGGTCGAACGTGATGTACAGCACCCGAGCCGTGGACGGGCTATCTGTTTTGTCAGGCCGGACACGGCAGTCGTAAACGGCGAACTCCTCGAAATCTGTCAGGATGCTCAGCGGCAGTTTGGCCGTCCAACCATAACGCCGAAGCTGAAAGGCGGGTGCGATGTCGTGCTTGATTCTAACGGACGGCCTCTTGGCCTCGACGAAAAAAATCCGCGTCCCGCCGATCCAAAACGAGTAGTCCGGTGACTTCGTGACACCACCGATCTTCAGCGAATCCTCATGCACAACGTCCTTGAAGGCTTCGGCATGTCCTTGGCGGTTCAAGACGTCCCAGCCCAAGATCTCGAACATCGGGTCGATGAATTGCCGGCGCAGATCCGTTTCGTTGAAGGCTTCGGACAGGTAGGTTTCGCGGTTGTCTTGAAACAGCTTGACCAGCTTGAGCAACTCGGCGGGTGCGGTCATGCGGCGTCTCCAGTGGGTTGTCGGCCAAAGCCGTTTGTGTGGGCCGGCGGCAATCGCAGGCTCACCTCGCGCAGAATCCGCTCCACGGTCGTCGAAGGAATCACTACCCACCACCTTCCTGTATCATGGCCGAATCGTACGCAGTTGCGTTGCCGAGTAATGGCCGCAATCGCACCGGCGCGGTCCTTTTGGCGAAAGACTCGCTTTCCTTGCGGACGATTGTACAACCAGCAACACGGCCGGTCTACGACTGGCGGCGGCAGGCCGCGTTCGGACGCCTCTTGCAACAACTTGGGCCAAAACCGACAATCGACTGGATGGGGCATGTGATTCACGGGACGCTTCGTCGGAAGTCGAGTCGGGAGTGGGATATGATGCCGTTGTATTTTCGCGAGGCGAAGTCCTTCCCGGGCCACTCGGCTTGGTTGGTGGTGGGCCTGGCGACCGTCATGTGCGCAGCCCAGCGGCCCGTGCGGTGTCTCGCCGAGCCGCCGACGGCGACGAATGCGAAGTCGGTTGCCTGGCAGGGGAGCGACATTGGCGGCGGACAGCCTGCAGGCAGCCACACCTGGGACGGCAAGACGTTGGTCGTGACAGGTGCCGGTGCCGGCCTGGACGTGAAGAACGCGGATCAGTTGTACTATGTGCATGTCGGCCGGCCGGCGGGCGACTTTGAGGTCGTGGTCCGACTCGTCGACCTTTCCGGGGTCGGTGACGCCCGGGCGGGCATCATGGCTCGGGCCGAGCACGACGCTGCCGCGGCGATGGCGGCGGTGTCCTTTCAAGTGAAGGACAACGGCTTGGGCTGGATGTCCCGGATTCCCGGGGCCGAGCCGTCAGCGCCCCCGCGGCGGTTCTCCGGCGGGATTCAACTGGCGAACCAGCCGCCGCTTTGGCTGCGCATGGTTCGATGGAAAAGCAACTTTGCCGTCTACAAGTCGCGCGATGGACGTCTCTGGTCGATGATCTCGAACGTCAGCGGCGGCCCGATCGCCTGCGACGGGCCCGTGCAACTCGGGGTGTTCGTGTCGAGCGGCGTTGCTGGAAGAACCGCCACGGCGACCTTCGATTCGATCGCGATCGGCGCCTCGCAGATGCGCTACAAGACGAGTTGGGTCGGCAACTCGTTTGGCTCCCGGGAGGAAGACAAGCACGTGTCGAACGCCATCTCGGCGATGTGGGTCGCGCCGGACGGAACCTGCTACACGAGTTCCTACTGGGACGAAGGAGGCCGGCCCGTCACCTCGTACCGCGACGGGCGGGCGGCGCGCGGGCTGCCCATCGGCACGCCGCAGACGGCCGAGGGGGCCATCACCGGAGATGCCGCGCATCTGTTCGTTGCGGCCGTGGACCGGATCATCCAGCTCGATCCCGCGAAAACCGACTTTGCTCCGCAGCCGCTGTGCCTGTCCGTGAATCTGCTGGACAAAGAAGCAAAACATTCCGTCGTGAGCGGTTTGGCCTCGGACGGCCGACGGCTGTACGTGGCGGACGCGCGGGAGAACTTGATCCGCATCGTGAGCGTGGCCCCGGACCTCGCTCCGAAGAAGTATCACGTCGCGCAGGCCGCCAACGACGGTGTCATCCTCGCCCCGCAGCCGGTCGCCGTGCCGCCGGGCGACCCGCGGCTGGCTCCGGCCATCGTCTACCAGACCCAGCGCGGCGGGGAAGGAAATCGTTACACGCTGCCCGGTTTCAATCCCGGCCGGGAGTACACGGTGCGCGGCCACTTTGTCGAGTACGTCACCCGGCCAGCCAACTGCGATCCGCGGAATCACTTCGTGGTCGTCAACGGCGTCGAGGTCCGCGTCGCCGAGGCGGCCGGCGGGGTGCTCAAGCCGCTGGTCAAAGATTTTCCCGGCGCGACAGCCGATGCCAACGGGAATGTCATCGTGACCCATGGCGCCTACGGAGGGCCCGGCATCTGTGGATTCGAGATTCTGGACGCGGACGGCAAACGGCTCTTCGCGATCAACTGCGGCGGCCCGACGGTCGGCGACTTCCAGGGGGAATGCCCGGAGCTTGTCGACCGGGCGTTTCCGTTCGAACGCCCCGGGCCAATGGCCGTGGACAAGCGGGGCGATCTGTGGATTATCCAGCGTGGCAACGACTTTCCCATCGGCGGTTTGCTGAGCGCGAAGTACCAGGCCGCGGTCAGGTGCCATCAGCCCGACGGCACGTTCAC
>CAZXYZ010000159.1:0-23820 GCA_964645045.1 uncultured Pirellulaceae bacterium
GCTGGGGCGTCGTTCGGTAGCAACCGCGATGCGGTGAACGGTGAGGCGTAAGCCCACCGGTGCTGCGCTGGGGCGTCGTTCGGTAGCAACCGCGATGCGGTGAACGGTGAGGCGTAAGCCCACCGGTGCTGCGCTGGGGCGTCGTTCGGTAGCAACCGCGATGCGGTGAACGGTGAGGCGTAAGCCCACCGGTGCTGCGCTGGGGCGTCGTTCGGTAGCAACCGCGATGGTCAGACGCCCGTTCGCTCAGACCACTCGGACGGAAACGGCACACGGCCCTTTTTTGCCCTGCCCGATCTGGTATTCCACCTGCTGGCCCTCATGGAGTTCTTCCATGGTCGCCCCCTTCACCTCGGAATGGTGAAAGAACACTTCGTCCCGGTCCCCTTTGATAAACCCGAAACCTCGATCCGCAACCAACTTCTTGATCGTACCTTGTGGCATTCCTGCCCTCCAACAAAACAAAAATGTGAAACGCGGGCACCGGGAATTGCGTCTTGCGAAGCAGACCGTCGGCCCAAAATCGGGAGCAAAAATAGCCACAGCATCGAGGCAGGCACTTATGGGAAAGGCACAGCTACGCAGAATGCGGCGTGACGGGAAGAACGACCGAAGTACGTCCAGACCTACATCATTTCTCTGCTCGTCACGAATTGTCGTAACGGCGGAATTATATCGGCTTACCAGGACGAAGGAAATGGCAGTGGCCCGATTTCGGTGCCTTTCCCTGGAAAGGTGCGATCTCAAGGAAGAACCGCAGTATCGGCCTTGTTGGGGTCCACGCTTTAGCGTGCCAAGCGGGCCATGCCCGCCGAAAAAGACACGCTAAAGCGTGAACTCTAGCGAGATTGTCACCTTAATACAGCGGTGTGAGCCGTCCCCACCGGGGGTCGAGGCTTCCACGCCGATGTTGGTATGTTTACAATCCGTAGCATGTCGGCACGCAATTGGCACAGCATCAACGAGTCCAACTTTGCCTGGGAACGAGACGGCCTGGCCTTCATCCGGGAGCGATTCCCGGACCGGGAGCCGTATCGGGCTTGGTCGAACTTCGAGTTCATCGCGGACGACGGCAGCGTTAACGAGGTGGATACGCTGCTGTTCACGCCAAAAGGATTCTTCTTGGTCGAAATCAAGAGCAGTCCGGGTGTGCTCGCCGGCGACGCCCACACTTGGACGTGGCACCACGATGGCCGCACCAAGGCCGTCGATAATCCCATGTTCCTGGCCAAGTTGAAGGCGAAAAAGCTCGCCTCGCTGCTGCAGCGTCAGCGGGGGTTCGGAAAATCATTTTTCCCAATCATCGAGCCCTTGATCTTCTGCTCGGCCGAAAACCTGCAGTGCCAACTGCAAGGGAATGCGCGGTTCCATGTGTGCCTGCGAGACCAGGCTGATCAGCCTGGGATCATGGCCGCAATCGAAGATCGCAAATGCCCGGGGCTGGCGGAAAACCCGCGCGGCACCTTCGACAGCCCGATGGCCAGGACCGTAAGTCGGGCGCTCGAGCAGATTGGCATCCGGCCCTCGCAGCGTAGCCGCCGCGTGGGTGATTACGAATTGCAGCAGCTGCTTGATGAGGGCCCTGGCTATCAGGATTTTCTGGCCAAGCACGTCACCCTGAAAGACACGGTCCGCCGCATCCGCATCTATCTGGTTCGTGCCGAGACGGATCAGGAACAGCGGGTTGTGATTCAGCGGGCGGCTGAACGGGAATTCCGGCTCCTACAAGCCCTGGAACACCGCGGAGTCCTCCGGGCGCTGGAGTTCACCAACCACGAACTCGGCCCGGCCATCCTCTTCCAGCATTTCCCCACCGCCATCCGCCTGGACCACTACCTGATCCTGCGGAAGGAACACATCACCGACGAATTGCGTCTGGGGATCATGCGGCAAATTGCCGAAACCATTGCGTTTGCCCACGAAAAGCACGTCGTCCATCGGAGCCTCAGCCCGCGATCGGTCCTGGTGGTGGAGACGGCGACTGAAAAAGGGGTCGGGAGTCTTTTGCCGGAACGGCCCGAAGGGTGCTTCGCACAAAAGACTCCCGACCCCTTTTTCAGCAATCCGCAGACGGTGATCATGAACTGGCAGCTTGGCTATCGCCAGACCGTCAGCGGTGGGACCGTGGTCACCAAGGAGGTGACACCCACGATCCATGTGGACAAGCTCGCCGAGGAGCCGGCCAAAGTCTTTATGGCCCCGGAGGCGTTCGTCGATTTTGACACCTTCGGCGAGCACCATGACATCTTCTCGTTGGGCGCGGTGTGCTACCAGCTGTTCACCGGTCAGGCACCCGCCGAAAGTCCGCTGGCCCTGGCGGAGAAGCTGCGGGTTCACCGCGGCCTTCGCGTCAGCGCGGTCCTGAACGGTGCGCCCGAGTCCCTCGACGAATTGGTCCGGAAAAGCACCAACCCGGACGTCAGCGAACGCCTGGACACGGCCGCCGAGTTCACGGAGAAGCTCGACAAAGTCGAGGAGGACCTGACGACACCCAGCAGCCAAGTCGACGGCGACCCCACCCAGGCTAAGCCCGGCGTGATGCTGCCCGGCGGCTATGAAGTCATCCGAAAGCTTGGCACCGGCTCGACCGCGACCGCCATCCTGGTCCATCAGGGCGACCGGGATTTCGTCGCCAAGATCGCCGTCGATTCGGACCACAACGACCGCGTCCGCGCCGAAGGCGAGGTACTCCAGAAGCTGGACAGCCCGCTGATCGTGCGTTGTCACGGCATCCTGCAGTTCGGGGATCGAGCGGCGATCCTGCTCGATCCGGCGGGTGAGATCGATTTGGATCCGGACAAGAAGAAGCCGATCACGCTGGGGGATCGCCTGCGGGCGGAAGGCCGGCTGAGCCTGGACTTGCTGCAGCGTTTTGGCGAGGACCTGCTGGAAGCCCTCATCGTCCTGGAACGCGCGGGGATCAATCACCGCGACATCAAGCCGCACAATATCGGGGTCTCGCGCGTCGGCGGCGCCTTGCACTTGGTGCTGTTCGACTTCTCACTATCCCGCTGCAGCCCGGAGAACATTCGTGCGGGAACTCCGGGGTACATCGATCCGTTTTTGCCTCTGCGCAAACCGCCCCGATGGGATCTGCAGGCCGAGCGCTTTTCGGCGGCTGTCACCTTGTACCAAATGGCCACTGGAGACCTTCCGAAGTGGAGCGGCGGCAGCCTGCCGGATCTGGTCGACAGCGAAGCCACGATTGATACCGAGCGATTTGTCGACCCCAATCTCCGTCAACAGCTCACCGATTTCTTCCGCCGAGCGCTGCGCCGCAACTCGAGGGAGAGATTCGACAACGCCCATGAAATGCTGGAAGCTTGGCAGAAGGTGTTCAGCACCGTCACGGGTACTCTGACCGCGACCAGCGAGGGCCACGAACCGGACAACTCGTCGCTCCTGGCGGCCGCGACCATCGATTCGAGCGTCGCGGAACTCGGGCTCGGTCCTGCCGCCGTGGACGCCTTGGACCGCATCAACGTCGTCAAGGTGCGCGATCTGCTGCAGGTCTGGGGCCGCCGGCTGGCCCGCATGCGTGGCGTCGGCAACAAGACCCGCAAACGCATCCTCGCCGCGGTGAAAGTGCTCCGCGAACGCCTTGGCTCCAGCACGCCGGTCGAACCTCCTGGCGTTGCGACCGACGAGGGCTACACCTACGAAGGACCAATCCCCACGGAGCAGTTCAGCATCGACATGCTGGCCGCACGCATCCTGCGGGCCAAAGCCAAGAGCCGCAATGCCACGGAGACGACCGCGCTCGAAGCGTTGCTCGGGCTCGATCCACGCGTGAACCTCATCTGGCCGAGTCAGGGCGACATTGCTCCGTTGGCTGGCGTCACGCGCGGCCGGATCAGCCAGATTCTGGCCGAAGCCCAGGCGCGGTGGCTGAAGGATCCCGCGATGACCGCGGTGCGCGACCAAATCGCCAGCCTGCTGGAGTCGAACGGCGGCGTCATGTCCGCTGATGAACTGTGCGAGTCCCTGTTGGCCGCGCGAGGCAGTATCGAGGACGAGCCCCGCCGCAGTCGCCTGGCGAGTGTTGTCACCCGCGCCGCCGTGGAGACCGAGAATTTACGGGACGAACCCAAGTACGTCCTGCGTCGCGTTGGTTCCAACGCCCTGATCGCCAGCGACATGTCCCTGGCCGATTACGCCGCGGTCCTCGGACAGCGAACTGACCTGATGGCCCGGGAAGACCCGTTCGTGCCACCGGCCCGTGTCGTGGAAATGCTCCGCGCCGTTCCGCTGCCTCCCGAAGCCGAGCCGTTAGGCGACGCCCGCCTCGTCCGTCTGGCCGCTGCGGCATCGCAGACCGCGGCCATTTCCAGCAAGCAGGAGATCTACCCGCGGAACATGGACGCCGGGCGCGCCCTGAAGCTTTCCCACGGCGGTCTGGTCGGCGTGCGGTTCCTGACCCCCGAACAGATCCGTCAGCGCGTCGGCAGCCGCTACCCGCTGGCCGCGGCGCTGCCGGGGCGACCGCAATTGGACAAGCTGCTGGACGCGGTTGGCCTCGAGTTAGTTTGGAATCCCGATCATCCCGGGGGCGGCGTGTACGTCAGCACGGCGCGCAACGTGCTCAGCGTTAGCGACGTGTCCAGCACCGTGCCGCGTTATTCCACCGGCGCCCGCACGTCTGGCACTCCTGCCCCCGATTTCCTCCCAGCGTATGTGCCGCCAGAAATCGCCGAGGCGCGCGCGTTCGAGGAACGCCTGCGTTACGCGGAGCGCCACGGTTCGTTCCTGGCCTTGACCGTCAAAATGAACCTTTACGAGCGTGCGCGTCAGGAACTCATCGCGCGATTTGCGACTCGGCCGCTGGACCTGGAGCGTGTGTTTCTGGATGCACTGCGGCAGGCCGCCAGCGAGGTCGGCGCAGACTGGACCGTCGTCGTCAACGCTGATGCGGCTGACCGCCGCAGCGAAGACTGGCGCAACCTCAACCACCTGATCGCCAGCGCCGTGATCCCTCAGGTCGAGCAGGCGGTGACCCAGGGTGACAAGACGGTGTTGACGTATCACCTGAACTGGCTGGAGCGTTACGATCAGGTGGTCTTGCTTTGCCGCGTCGCTCAGGCGGTGCAGGAAGGCCGCCTGCACGGAGCGTGGCTGTTGATTCCGGCCAGCCCGCAGACCGAGATGCCGCTGCTGGACGGAGCGGCGGTCCCGGTGATCACTAATAACCAGTGGGCGCATGTCCCGGAAAGTTGGTGCCAGAACCTGCACCGGGCAGCCATAGGCGATTAAACACGAA
The DNA here is from genome assembly GCA_964645045.1 of uncultured Pirellulaceae bacterium. Taxonomy (GTDB): domain Bacteria; phylum Planctomycetota; class Planctomycetia; order Pirellulales; family Pirellulaceae; genus Anammoximicrobium. The sequence continues at coordinate 5,258 of CAZXYZ010000159.1, forward strand.
GGCACGAAGGACACGAAGGAAGGAGGGGAAAGCGATGGACGAGGGCGTGAAGAAGACCGAAGGGATGAAGTACGGCGAGCAGACCACGCCGGAGTTGGAGCGGGTGGCGGCACAGATTGTGGATGCGGCGTACAAGGTCCATAGTACGCTGGGGCCGGGACTCCTCGAATCCGTGTACGAGGCGTGCCTGGAGTACGAGTTGAAGAAACGCGGGCTGCGCGTCGAGCGGCAGAAGAAGGTCATGATCCGCTATGACGAGATGCAGATCGACGATGCCTTGCGAATGGACCTGCTCGTGGAGGATTGCGTCATCGTCGAGATCAAGGCCGTCGAGACGATGAACCCCGTGTTTACCGCGCAGACGCTGACCTACCTGAAATTAACTGAGCGGCGTCTGGGCTTCCTGATCAATTTCAACGTCGTGCGGATCAAGGACGGTATCAAGAGACTGATCCGGTAGGGAGAGAAGTTAAACACGAAGGCACGAAGCAAAACCTTCCCTTCGTGTTCTTTGTGCCTTCGTGTTTAACATGGAACTGGGATCATGGTCAACCGATTGGAACTACTTGCCGACCTCAAGGCTCTCGTGAAAGCGATGGAGGCCGATCTACGCACCCGCTGTGACGAGGTGGCCCAGATCAACGAGGGTCTTCAGAAGGAATATGAGCAGGCCCGCGCCGCCGAGCGGACCGGCGTCACGTTCGAGGAGTGGCGGGGGGACCTGATCACGCAGGTTGCCGTGGCGTGGGTGCTGTCCTGTGTCTTCGTCCGGTTCCTCGAGGACAATGCCCTGATCGCGCCCCCGCGTATCTCCGGACCGCTGCATAGCGCTGGTGATGGGCAGGGTCTGATGCGCGCGCGCGACGAGTGGGATATTTACCTGCACAACACGCCAGACCCAACCCACCGCGGCTACCTGCTTGCGACGTTTGACGAGCTTGCCAAGCTGCCCGGCACCAAGGGCGTCTTCGGGCCGCACAACCCGGTCAGCGCCTACCGCAATTGGCTTTCCGGCGACGCCGCCCAGAAGCTGATCGAGTTCTTCCAGAAGATCGACACCGACGGCACCGGCGAGATCGTTCACGATTTCAGGGGCGGAGCTAAACACGAAGGCACGAAGACACGAAGGGAAGAAGGGACGGAGGAACCGACTCGATTTCTTGGGGACTTGTATCAGGACCTGTCCGAAGCGGCTCGCAAGAAGTACGCCTTGCTCCAGACGCCGGTATTCATCGAGGAGTTCATTCTCGAACGTACTCTGGAACCAGCGATCCAGGAGTTCGGTCTCAAAGACTTCAAAATGATCGACCCGGCGTGCGGCAGCGGACATTTCTTGCTGGGGGCGTTTGCCCGGATCTTGAAGCACTGGCGGGCCAAGGAGCCGGGAACCAGCGACCGGGAATTGGTGAATCGCGCCCTGGCTTCCGTGCATGGCGTGGACTTAAACCCGTACGCCGTGGCCATCGCCCGGTTCCGGCTGCTGGTGGCCGCGATGCGCGAATGCCACATTGCGAAACTCGAAGATGCGCCGGAGTTTGCGTTAAATCTCGTCTGCGGCGATTCGCTGCTGCATGGTGCGCCGGGCGAGCAGCAGCGGGTGCTGGGCTTCGACGAACTTGCCCACGCCTACCAAAGCGAAGACCTGCCCGAACTGAAACGCATCTTGAAGGCCGGGCAGTACCACGCCGTGGTCGCCAACCCACCTTATATCACCGTCAAGGACAAGGCGCTCAACCAGGCTTACCGCGAGCGATACCCGCAGGTCTGCCATATGAAGTATTCGCTGGCGGTCCCGTTCCTCCAGCGACTCTTTGTGTTGGCATGCGAAGGCGGCTACACCGGACAGATTACGGCCAATAGTTTCATGAAACGCGAGTTTGGCAAGAAGCTTGTCGAGAGCTATCTGCCGAAGATCGACCTGACGCACGTGATCGACACCAGCGGCGCGTACATCCCCGGTCACGGCACGCCGACCGTGATTCTGTTCGGCCGCAATTGCCGGCCCGTCGCCTCGGTCATCCGCGCGGTGATGGGCATCAAGGGCGAACCCGGCACGCCGGATGATCCGTCGGAGGGACTGGTTTGGACGGCGATCACGGAGCAGATCGACCAGGTGGGCAGCCAGAGCGTCTTTGTCAGCGTCAACGACACCCCGCGCGAGCAGTTCGGCAAGCACCCGTGGAGCATCGGCGGAGGAGGGGCGGCGGAGCTGAAGGAATTTCTAGATGAAGTTGGGGATCAAACACGAAGGCACGAAGGCACGAAGGGAAGATTGGGCGAGATCACCGATTCGATTGGCATCACGTCGTTTACACTTGAAGACGACGTTTTTCTCCTGCCGCCTGAGGCAGCGAAGCGTCACAGCATTCCCGCTTGCACATTGCGGCCGATGATCGTCGGCGACATCGTTCGCGATTGGACGTGCGGCGATTGCGACGCGGCGGTGTTTCCGTACACGTCTGAGTTTCAGCCCATCGACGACCAACTATCGCATCCAGCCTTGCGTTATCTCTGGCTGGCACGCACGGGCCTCTCCAACAACATGATGTTTGGTGGCAAGACGAAAGTGGAATGCGGGATGCGCTGGTACGAGTACGGCCGCCTGACTTCCGATAAGCTCCGCACGCCGCTGTCAGTTGTGTTTGCGTTTGTGGCGACGCACAATCACTTTGTGCTCGACCGCGGGGGGAAGGTATTCAACCGCTCGGCCCCCGTGGTCAAACTGCCAGCCGACGCCACCGAAAACGAACACCTTGCTCTGCTCGGCCTGCTGAACAGCTCGACCGCATGTTTCTGGCTGAAACAGGTTTTTCACGACAAGGGGAGCACTGTCGACTCTCACGGCGCACGGCAAACGACGGTTGCGTTTGAAAACTTCCGTGAGTTCACGGCGACGGGTTTGCTGAAACTTCCCCTCCCTGCCGATCGTCCGTTGGCGTTGGCAAGGCAGTTGGACGAAATGGCGAGGTTTCTGTCCGAACTGTCCCCGGGTGCCCTGCTGCGGACGACAATAGCGGAACTGAACCGCGACGTCATTGCCAAGCGCCGGCTGCAATGGGAGGGCATCCGGCAGCAGATGATCTCGCTGCAGGAGGAACTGGATTGGCAATGCTACGCCCTATACGCCCTGCTCCCCCCTTCGCGTCTTCGTGCCTTCGTGTTTAACTCCCCGCCCCCGATCGCCCTCGGCCAACGTGCCTTCGAGATCGTGCTGGCCCGCAAGATGGCCGCGGGCGAGGAGGAAACCACATGGTTCGCGCGCCACGGCAGCACGCCGATCACCGAGATCCCTGCCGACTGGCCCGACGCTTATCGCCAGGTCGTCCAGCGGCGGATCGAGATGATCGAGAGCAACCCGAACATCGCCCTGATCGAGCGGCCCGAATACAAACGCCGCTGGAACACCGAACCGTGGGACCAGCAGCAGGAGCGAGCGCTGCGTGGCTGGCTGCTGGACCGGCTGGAGAGCTATTTCGATTTCGACGGCAGAATGTCATTGGTCATTGGTCATTCGTCACTGGTCACTGGTCATTTGTCATTCGTCACTGGTTCGGAAACAAATGACCAAGGACAAGTGACAAATGACCCGCCGCCGCTGGCGAGCGTCCAACTCGTTTCGGTCGCCAAGTTGTCCGATGTCGCTCGGGCGGACAAGGCGTTCATGCAAGTCGCCGAGTTGTTCACCGGCCGGTTGGACTTCGACGTAGGCACGCTGGTGGGCGAACTGGTCGCCGCCGAGAGCGTGCCGGCCTTGCCGGTGCTGCGTTACAAGCCCGCCGCGCTGGACAAGCGGGCGGCGTGGGAACGGACCTGGGAACTGCAGCGGCTGGAAGACGCGGTGGATGCGTTGTTCGAAGAGTTAACCACGAAGGCACGAAGTCACGGAGAGGTCAAGCTCAGTAATCCCATTCCTTCGTGTCTTCGTGACTTCGTGGTTAATCCCCTTGATGATGCAGCCAAGTACCTCGCCGAGGCAGTCCACCAGAAGCTGGACCTGACCAGCGACCTGATCCTCCAGCCCGTCCACGATGCCGCCAAACGCGCCAAGAGGGCGGCGGTGGGGGATATTCCTGTGCCGCCCAAGTACACCAGCGCCGACTTCCTGTCCGGCAACGTCTGGCGTCTGCGCGGCAAGCTGGACGTGCCCAAGGAACGCTGGGTTAGCTTTCCCTATTGCGAAGGCGAGGACGGCACGCTGGTGATCGCCTGGGCCGGGTACGACCACCTCCAATTGGCCCGCGCCATCGCCGAGCGCTACGAGCTGGCAAAGGAACAGGAAGGCCGCAAGCTCGTGCCCCTACTGGCGACAATCGGCCAACTGATCCCCTGGCTCAAGCAGTGGCACAACGAGATCGACCCGGTTTTCGGCACCCGCATGGGCGACTATTTTGAAGGCTACTTGGCCGAGGAAGCCAAGGCACTGGGCATGAGCGTGGAACAAGTGATCGCGTGGAAGCCGCCGGAGAAGCCAAAGAAGGCAGGACGGAAGAAGAAGTAGTCAGTAGTCAGTAGTCAGTTGTCACGGGTGGCGCGAAGCGGAACAATGGACTTCGGACAAGAGACCTTGGATTTTTGATCGGAATGAGGAGTAATTCCATGTCACAGACGAAGACGAAAACGCGTCCGCCGCGGAAACCCAGGCCCAACGAGCTGCCGCCCGCGGCCCTGGAAGTGTTCACGCTGGCGGAAGCGGCGGCCTACTTGCGGGTCTCGGAGGTAGACGTGGTGGACTTGGCGACGAAGCACGGGTTGCCGGGGCGAAAAATTCGGGACCAGTGGCGATTCCACAAACAGGGTGTCGTGAACTGGCTGTTGCGCCCTTCCGCCAAAGAACGGCTGCTACGTCACGCAGGTGCGATGGCGGATGATCCTGACCTGGAAGCAATGCTGGCCAGGATCTACCAGGAACGCGGGCGCCCCATGATCGAGGATGACGCATGATCTTGCTCGATACCGACATCGTTTCGCTGTACCATGCCGGTCACGAACGTGTGACGGCGCGGATCGAAAATGTTGACCCCACGGAAGTGCTGGGCACCACCGTGATCTCGTTTGCCGAGATCCTTCGTGCGCGTTTTGAGTTTCTCCTGAAAGCGGCGGATGGCGAACAACTCCAACGGGCTCAGCAACGTCTGGACGGCAGTCAAGCCCTGCTCGACGACTTGCACATCGCCACGGTTGACGCGGCGTCGGCCGCCGAGTTTGACGGCCTGCGAAAACACAAGCACCTTAAGAAAATCGGGCACGCGGATTTGCTGATCGCAAGTATTGCCTTGGCGAACCACGCGATCTTGGTGACCCGCAACGAAAAGCACTTCCGCCAGGTCCCCAACCTCCAACTGGAGAATTGGGTCGATTGACTTCGAATCGCCCCGGGGGCAAGACGGTGCGAGGAATCTGACATGCGTCAGCCACAGCCCCCTTTCCCACTGACCACTGACCACTGACAATGACCAAACTCATTCGCGACCTTCTCGATCTCCCGCCGCAGGTCAGCAAGGGCGACTTCGTCCTGAACCTGGCGGCGGGCGTGTCGCAGTCCAATGTGGCGGCGACATTGCGAAGCTACGTGGTGACGCCGCAGCTGGCCGCCTGCTTCGACCAGGCGTTGGGGTTCATTAAGAGCGCGGTGGATGCCAACGCGAGCAAGGCCTGTTACCTGCACGGCAGCTTCGGCAGCGGCAAGAGCCATTTCATGGCGGTGCTGCACCAGCTGCTGCAGGGGAATCCCGACGCGCGGGCGATCAAGGAACTTGCGGCTGCCGTCGCCAAGCACAACGCCTGGACGCAGGGGCGGAACTTCCTGCTGGTGCCGTTCCACATGATCGGCAGCCGGAGCATGGAGCAGGGCATCCTGGGGCAGTACGCCAACTACGTCCGGCAGCTTCATCCCACTGCGCCGATTCCAGGGATCTATCTCGCCGAGAGTCTGTTCGAAGACGCCAAGAGCCTGCGGACGGACATGGGCGACGAAGGGTTCTTTCAGAAGCTCAATCAAAACAAGATCGCCAGCGGCGGCTGGGGTAAGATCGCGGCGGGTTGGAACGGCGCCAGCTTTGAGGCGGCAGCTGCAGTTCCGCCGGGCGACAAGGAGCGGACGCGGTTGGTGGGCGATCTGATCGGGGCATTCTTCCGCAGCTACCACAATGTGGCCGCCGGTCAGGACGAAGCCTATCTCGACTTGGATAAAGGCCTGGCCGTCATTTCGCAGCATGCGCAGACGCTGGGGTACGACTCGCTGATCCTCTTCCTGGACGAACTGATCCTGTGGCTGGCCAGCCACGCCGCGGACTTGAGCTTCATTCACCGCGAAACCCAGAAGCTGGTGAAGCTGGTTGAAGCTCAGAACGTCGACCGCCCGATTCCGTTGATCAGTTTCGTGGCACGACAGCGTGACCTGCGGAAACTGATCGGCGACACGGTGCCGGGCGCACAGAAGCTGAATTTCGACGACTCGGTGGATTGGTCGGAAGGCCGGTTCGGGGTCATCAAATTGGAAGATCGCAACCTGCCCATGATCGCCAACAAACGCGTGCTGAAGCCTCGTAGCGAAGCGGCAAGGCAGGAGCTGGATGCGTCGTTCGAGGAGACCGCGAAGATCCGCAAAGAGGTCATGGACACCCTCCTGGCCAACGAGTTCGACCGGGAGATGTTTCGCCTGATCTACCCGTTCAGTCCAGCACTCATGGAGACGCTGGTTTGTGCGTCGAGCATGCTGCAACGCGAGCGGACGGCGCTGAAGGTGATGATGCAGTTGCTGGTGGAGCAGCAGGAAACGCTCAAGGTCGGCGACATCGTGCCGGTCGGCGACCTGTACGATGCCGTGGCTCAGGGCGACGAAGCCTTCAGCCAAGACATGAAGGTCCACTTCGATAACGCTCGCAAGCTGTACCACGAAAAGCTACTGCCGATGCTGGAGGCCGAGCACCACGGCCGGCGCGAGGAACTGCTGGCCAAGCCGTTTGGCGACCAGGCCCGGATCAACTTTGTTAACGACGACCGCCTGGTGAAAACGCTGCTGTTGGCGGCGTTGGTTCCGGGTGTCAACTCGCTGCGTGCGCTGAATGCCAACCGCCTGGCGGCGTTGAACCACGGCACGGTCCGCTCGCCGATCCGCGGCCAGGAAGCGGGGCTGGTGCTGCAGAAGGTCAAGCACTGGTCCAGCCAAGTGGGCGAGATCAAGGTCGAACGCGATACGCCCAATCCGGCGATCTCGATCCAGTTGAGCGGCGTGGATACCGAAGCGATCATCGCAGCCGCGGAACACGAGGACAATCTGGGTAACCAGATGCGCATGGTGCGGCAGATCCTATTCCAGGAACTGGAGATCGAAAACGTCGATCAGATGTTCCTGTCGTATGAGTTCCTGTGGCGAAACACCTCGCGCGAATGCGATATAATCTACGGCAACGTGCGGTCCCTGCCTGAGACCAGCCTGACCGCCAATGGGACGACCTGGAAGGTGATCATCGACTACCCGTTCGACGAACCGGGCCACACCACGCGCGACGACTTGGGCAAGCTCCAGATCTTCACGCAGAACAACCCTCGCGGCACGCGGACGCTCGTCTGGATTCCGGCATTCTTTACCGAAACGGCGCGGCGCGATTTGAGCCGTTTGGTGATCATCGACCACATCCTGACCGGCGAGCGGTTCAACGGGTATGCGGCGTTCCTGTCGCCTCAGGATCGCCAGACGGCGCGGACGTTGCTCGAGAACCAGCGCAGCTCGTTGCAGGAACGGGTGAAGCAGCACGTTGAGGCAGCTTACGGCATCCGCGGAAGCCAGAGCAAGTCCATCGACGATTCGCACACGCTGGCCAACACGTACAACTCACTGTATCCGGGCCTGGACCTCCAGCCGCCGCCGCAAAGCAACCTCAAGGGGCAGTTGGAGCATTTGCTCGGTCAGGGGCTGATCTTCGAGTTCCCCGCACACCCCGACTTCGGCGCCGAGATCAAGAGTCTGCACCTGCGCAAAGTGTATGACGAGGTGTTGAAGGCCGTCTCGGAGAAAGGCGGACGGATACTGGTCGAGAAGAGCGTCCGCAGCCTATTGAAGCAAATTGCGGAGCCACTCAATCTGGGCGAGCAGGGCGAGACGCACTTCGTCTTGGGCCAACGGTGGAAGGATCACTTCGCGCGTAAGGCTGCCGAGTCGGGTACCACGATTACCATACAGGCGTTGCGGAACTGGATTGATGAACCTCGTTGCATGGGCCTGCCGAAAGAGTGCGGCAATCTGATCGTCCTCGTCTTTGCGGCGCAGACGAATCGGAGCTTCCTCCTCCATGGGGCCCCGTGTGACGCGACCCTCGCCAACCTGCCCGATGATGCGGAGCTGCGCGAGCAGCAGTTGCCGCCGGAAGCGTCGTGGGTGACCGCCGTGGAACGAGCCGGCCGCATTTTCGGCGCGTCGTCGTCGCCCTTGCTGAACGCCTCGAACCTGGCAAAACTTGCGGACGGCATTCAGGTGCGGGCCAAGGCGGACATCGAGGCGTGCCGCCGGCTCGTGGAGAAAATCGGGAGCCACCTCGTGGATTTCGCTGAGGCCAAAGACAAGGCCGCACGGTATCAGACGGCCGAGGCAGTGCTGAATTTGTTGGAGGCTGTGCGCGACGCTAAGCCCGCCGCGATCATCGGGTACCTGGCAAGCCTGAAGCCGACGACGTCGGAGGCGGCCATGGGGACGAGCCGCGCGACGGCGTCGGAAGTCACCGGCGCGATTGCGGCCACGCAATGGAAGCTTTTCGAGAGCATCCGCAACCTGCAGGACGACCGGGCCGTGGCGGCCAAGGCACTGCTCGGTCGCGTTGCCGAAGCCCTGAAGAGCGACCAGTATGTGTCTGAGCTGGGGCCGGTACTGCGAATTGAGCAGAGCAAGGCGATTGACTTGCTCACCCCGCCGCCCCCGATTAAGAAGAAGGATGAGCCTGTCAAGAAGGTGATCGAGAAGCCGGGGAAGAAGGTCATGGACAGCGGCACGCGGGAAGATCTGAGTTTGACCGAGGCGGAAGACGAGATCGCTCGTCTCAAGCAGCAGGCCCAAGGCGGCCACGTGGCGCGGGTGAGCATTTCCTGGGTGATCGAGGAGTAGGTTGTCTACGTAGCATGGCTCTCCGAGCCGTGCAACACGTTGGACGTAGCATGGCTCTCCGAGCCGTGCCACACGTTGGCCAACGGAAAGAAATCGGCACGGCTCGGAGAGCCATGCTACGTTTGAGGAATAGCAACTCATGACAACGGCCAGTCCGTCTATCGGTATCATTCGGGCGCAGATCCGGGCAATTCGTGACAAGGCCCCGAACGCCAAGGTGTTCGGGATCTTCTCGCCCGTACGTTGGTCCGGGCCAGCCATCGACGGAACCGGCGGCGAGCAGATTGCGGTCCACCAGTGCGACTCGCCGTTGCAGATGCGGCTGGCCCTGCAGAGTGTTCCCGACACGGCGTCGGCCACGGTGCTCGTGACCCCTTTGGATCCGGCGAAGATTAGTGACGACATTTTGGTGCGTCTGGCACTGCGGAGGCTGGAACCGATCAAGAGTTGGGAGATCGTCCGGTCACTGTTCAAGGCCAAGCACCTGGATCCGCGGATCACCCGTCACCAATTCCTGGCTGACATGTTGCTCGAACATGCCGGCAGTCGGGATTTTCAGCCAGTCGCCGGAGGTTTGGTGGATGCGGATACCGTCTGGGGCCTGCTGTTGGCGGAAAAGCTTGGGTTCTCCGGTGCGCACCCAGACCTAGTCGAACTTCTTCGGGGCACCGCAGAAGGTGATTTGGCGGCTCGCTGGAAAGCCTGCCCGACGGAGTTCCGCAGCGTGGCCACGGCCTGGATCGCCGAGGCGGCCGGGGACGCGGCTATCGCTGTTTTGGGCTGTATCGCGGGCGAGCACGGCCCCCAAGCCCTCGCCATCGGGTTGGTGATGGGGGTCGTTTATCACGACGGCGTCGGACACGATCTCGACAAGGCGGTAGGCCGGCTCGAAGGGTACGTCGGCACGACCAACTTGCCGACCGAGATCGCGAAGCGGTGGCGTGATGCCGCCGCAACGGCCGCCGTCCAGCTTCCCAAACCGTCGCTGCGACGTTGTTTAGACGAGGCCGAGGTTATTCTGGAGAAGATCGGCGCGGCGAGCCAAGCCTGGCGAAGCAATGAACTGGAGACCGGTTTTGAGCAGCGGCTTTCTCGGCTAGGGCAGGCGCTGGCGGCGCATGTGGACGCTCGGGCGACCACGATTTCGGAGGAACTGCAAAGCGTTTATGCCAGCCTCCAGCAACACCGCCTGGGACGCTCCGGCGGTCGCAGGATGGAACGTTCTGCGATGGCCATTCGGCTGGCCCGTTGGTTGGCGGACCAGAACCTTCACGTGGCCGCGTCTCTCCGAGACGCGAATGCCGTCCTCGGAGAGGCCGGGCTACGTGGGACGGCGACATCGAATCTGCTGGCGATCGCTCAGGGTTACGCCGGCGACGGTGGATTCGTGGATTGGGCGCGTCGGGTTCTCCGCGGCGGCGAGCCAAACAAGGATCTCGCCACCGCATTCGTACGGCTGGTCGACCGGGTCACGGAGTTTCGAGAGGCTGAGAATCAGCGATTCGGTAAGGCTGTTGCAGATCAGCACGCGATGCCTGACGCCAATTCGGGGTTGGTGCCGGTCGAGCAGATCGTCGACCGGATCGTCGCCAAGGCGGCCGAGAAGGCCCCGGTGCTGGTGTTGCTCCTCGACGGCATGAGTTGGGCGGTCTTCCGTGAGCTGGTATCGGACATCCAGGCCCACGATTGGATCGAACTAGGCTTCGGCCCGGCGTCCAAACGGCTGATCGGGCTGGCTGCACTCCCGTCGCTAACCGAAGTGTGTCGCGCGAGCCTACTGTGCGGTTCGCTGAAACGCGGACAGGCGTTCGACGAAGTGCAAGGTTTCGCTGCCCATCCAGCGCTCATCGCGATGTCGCAGTCAGGCTTGGCACCGAAGCTGTTTCACAAGGCCGCTCTGGAAGGCGATGACGACTCCAGCCTGGCCGGAGACGTTCGACAAGCTCTGGCAAACAAGAAGCAGCGCGTCGTGGGGATTGTGATCAACGCAGTCGACGATCACCTGGACAAGGGAGACCAGATCGACGCCCTCTGGACGATGCAGCAGATTCGAGTGCTCGAGCCGATCCTGGCCGAAGCTGCGGGAGCCAGTCGGATGGTCGTTCTCGTGAGCGATCATGGTCACACACTGGACCGCCAGAGCGAAGGCCGCGAGCCGGCGGAGGGACTTCGTTGGCGGCGACCTGGCGGAACTGTGACCCAAGAGGAATTGGAGGTCACGTCGCCACGAGTCGTCCTCCCGGAAGGGGGCCGCGTCGTCGTGCCGTGGTCAGAACGGCTGAGGTACGGCGCGAAGAAGAACGGCTACCACGGCGGAGTGACGCCGCAGGAAATGCTCATCCCCATCAGCGTGCTCTGGCCTGAGCTCGACCTGCCGGAAGGCTTCGGGGAGTTGCCGGTCGAACTTCCCTCGTGGTGGACCGAACCCACGGTGGCGCGGCCTGCGATGCCGGTGGTCGAACCGCCGCCGCGACCGAAAAAGGGTAAGCTCCAGCCACCGACATTGTTCGAGAAGTTGGAAACGCCCGTAGCGGCGCCAGCGTCGGAAGAGCCGTGGATCAAGGCCCTCCTGCAAAGCGAGGTGTTTGCCGTTCAGAAGAGGCTGGCCGGCCGTGTGCGCATCGACGATGCGTTGTTGCAACGGCTGCTCTTGGCCTTGGTCAGTCGCGGCGGTTCGATGACCGTTCCGGCGCTGGCTGGTGCTATCGAAGTGCCGGAACATCGGCTGCCCGGTCTCCTGGCTGTGATGCAGCGAGTGCTAAACGTCGAGGGTTACGCTATCCTGGATCGGCAGGAAGCCGCCAACACGGTGGTACTGAACGTCCTGCTGCTTAAGAAGCAGTTTGAGCTGGAGGAGTAGTCCGTAGTCCGTGGTCCGTGGTCCGTTGTTGAGGAGACGTTGAATGTCACGGAGCAATTTCGAGAACCTGCGAGTTTATCAACTGTCGGAGGAGTTGGCCGATCAGATCTGGGAACTGGCGATCAAGTGGGACAACTTTGCGCGGGACACGGTTGGAAAGCAGATTGTGCGAGCGGCCGACAGCATCGGGGCCAACATCTCCGAAGGCGCAGGCCGCGGCAGCTTCCAGGACAACCGCCGATTCGTCAAGATAGCCCGCGGGTCTCTAAACGAAACACGGCATTGGCTTCGGCGCGCGTATCGGCGTCGCCTGTTGACGGAGGAGCAGGTAAACCAACTCCGCCCACTTGTTGACGAACTGTCCCCCAAGCTGAACGCGTACCTGAAGTCCATCGGTCCCAAAGAGAATGAGGGACCAGACGCAACTGACAACTGACAACGGGCAACGGGCAACGGGCAACGGACAACGGACAACGGACAACGGACAACGGACAACGGACCAAGAACATGCTCAGCCGCCAACGCCGCGATGAACTCGTCGACGCCCTGCGTCGGGGAACTGTCCCCACGCAGAGCCTCGACCTATTGGCAGTGGGCCTGGATCGCTTTGCCGCGACGCTCGTCGAAGAGCTTGAATCCGTCCAGGCCGGTGGGGCCAAGTTCAAAGCCGTTCGGGGTGAATACGGCACTGGCAAGACGTTCTTCTCGCGGTGGCTGGCAGACCGTGCTCGGCAGATGGGGTTCGCCACGTCCGAGGTCCAGATCTCCGAGACCGAGACGCCTTTGCACCGGCTCGAAACGGTCTACCGCCGCCTGATGGAACGACTGGGCACACCCGACACGCCGGCTGGCGCACTGCGGAACATTCTGGATGCCTGGTTCTTCACCTTGGAAGAGGACGTGCTGGCGGAGGGAAGAATCTCGCCCGGCGACCACGAGCAACTGCTGGAGCGATCCAACACCCTCATGGAAAAGCGGCTGGCTGTCGTCACCCAGTCCGCACCGATGTTCGCCGTCGCGCTCCGCGGTTATCACACGGCGAGGGCGAAAGGCGATACGGCTTCGGCGGACGGCATTGCTGCGTGGTTGGCGGGCCAGCCCAACGTCGCCGCCGGCTGTAAGCGTCAGGTCGGCGTCAAAGGGGACATCGACCATTTCGGGGCCATGAGTTTTCTGCAGGGCCTGCTGACCGTATTGCGTGACTCGGGGCACGCAGGGCTGTATCTCGTGCTGGACGAGGTCGAAACCATTCAGCGCGTCCGCGGCGACGTGCGGGACAAGAGCCTCAATGCCCTCCGGCAACTGATCGACGACATCGACTCCGGACGTTTCCCAGGGCTCTACCTCCTAATTACCGGAACCGGCGCATTCTACGAGGGGCCGCAGGGCGTGCAGCGGCTGGAACCGTTGGCGCAAAGGCTCCACGTCGATTTCCAAACCGACGCCATGTTCGACAACCCGCGGGCCGTGCAAGTCCGCCTCTCTGCCTTCGACTTCGACCGCTTGTGCGAAGTCGGCCGGAAGGTCCGCGACGTCTACGCCATGCACGCCAACGCCCCGGACCGCTTGGCGACCATGGCAGGAGAAGATTACATCGGCGAACTGGCCCGCGCGGTCGCCGGTCGGCTGGGAGGGAAGATCGGAGTGGCCCCACGCATCTTTCTGAAGAAACTCGTCGCCGACGTGCTGGACCGGATCGACCAGTTCCCGAACTTCGATCCGCGCCGAAACTACGCCCTGACCCTTACAGAGGCGGAACTGAGTGCCGTCGAACGTCAAGCGATGGGAGCGACGAATGTGGACGAGATTGAGTTGGAGATTGGTCAGTAGTCACTGGTCACTGGTCACTGGTCACTGGTCACTGGTCACTGGTCACTGGTCAAATGACAACTGACAAATGACAAATGACAAATGACAAATGACAAATGACAAATGACAAATGACAAATGACCTTTGATCTTCTCCACCCAGCCCTGCAGCACCACATCGTCAACAGCCTCGGCTGGCGCGAATTGCGTCCGTTTCAGGAAGCGGTAATCCCGTCGATCCTGGAGGGGCAGCACCACATCATCCTGGCACCTACGGCGGGCGGCAAAACCGAGGCGGCCTTCTTCCCCGTGCTGTCTCGCATGCTTACCGAGGGCTGGCCCGCCCTGAGCACGCTGTACATCTGCCCGATCAAGGCCCTGTTGAACAACCTGGACATCCGCCTGCGGCGTTACTGCACCCTGGTAGGTCGCCGGTCCGCGCTATGGCACGGTGACGTGAAAACCACCGAGCGCAAGCGCATCTTGCGGGAGCCGCCCGACTGCCTGCTGACAACGCCGGAATCGCTGGAGGTGATGCTGATTTCACCGAACGTAGACTCCGCTCGCCTGTTCGCCAACCTCCAGACGGTGATCGTTGACGAGATTCACGCGTTTGCCGGAGATGATCGCGGGTGGCATCTGTTGTCGGTCCTGGAACGCGTCCAACGGCTGGCCGGGCGCGAACTGCAGCGACTCGGGTTGTCGGCGACGGTGGGCAATCCCGATGATCTAAGCCGATGGCTGTCCGGCACGTGTCGGCGGCCGTGCCGCGTCTTCGTGCCGCCTGAGGCTTCGGGGGGGCGCGAGGCCGACGTCAAGCTCGACTTTGTCGGCTCGCTGCAAAACGCCGCCGTCGTCATCTCCCGTCTGCACCGCGGCGAGAAGCGGCTCGTCTTCATCGACAGCCGAGCTAGGGCGGAAGAACTGGGCGCGGAACTGCGGCAACTGAACGTCACCAACTTCGTCACTCACAGTTCGCTCAGTCAGGAGCAGCGTCACCACGCCGAAGAGGCTTTCGCCTCACGTAGCGATTGCGTCATCGTCGCCACCAGCGTTTTGGAATTGGGGATCGACGTCGGCAATCTGGACCGGGTCATCCAGATCGACAGCCCGCCCACTGTATCCAGTTTCCTGCAGCGAATGGGACGGACGGGACGCCGAGCTGGAACGTCTCGCAACTGCCTGTTTCTGGCCACTCGCGACGAGACCCTAATCCAGGCCGCCGGGTTGATTGACCTCTTCGCGGCCGGGTACGTCGAACCGGTAGTCCCGCCGCTGGAACCGTACCATATCCTCGCCCAGCAGCTAATGGCGCTCTGCCTGCAGGAAGGCGGCATCGGCCGTCGGGATTGGCTGCGCTGGATCGTAGGCGTCCCGGCCTTTGCCGTCATGCCTGCGGAGCGAATCGAGCAGATCGTCGCCTGGATGCTTGACCGTGGAATCCTCTGGGAGGAAGCCGGCATCTTATGGCTGGGTCGCGAAGGCGAGTCCACTTACGGTCGCCGCAACTTCCTAGAGTTGTTCTCCGTCTTCACGTCGCCGCCGTTGTTCTCCGTAATGCATGGTCGGCAGGAGCTTGGCTACGTCGACGAACTGACCTTTTGGCAGAAGCAGGACGGCCCCAAGGTTTTGTTGTTGGGCGGACGGCCTTGGAAGGTAAACTACGTCGATTGGCAGCATCGCATCGCGTACGTTGAAGCCACCGAGGCCCCGGGGCGATCCCGTTGGAAAGGCGCAGACCGGGGGCTGTCATACCGCGTCTGTCAAGCAATCAAGCAGGTCCTTGCTGGCTCTGACATCCGAGCCTGGTGGTCCCAGCGGGCTCAGAGCCGCATGACAGCGATTCGGTCCGAATTTGCCTGGCTGGACGCGGATACTACTGTCGTCCTGGCCGGTCCCGACAGCGAGATCCAATGGTGGACTTTTGGTGGTGCCGGCGCCAATGCGTCCCTGTCTCAGACGCTGTCCGAGATCACGCAGGACCGCATCACCAACGACAGCCTCGCGGTGACCTTCGGAACCTCGACGACCTTGGATACCGTCGAGAACGCGATCCAGGAATTGCGTCACCGTGCTCCGGAGGAGATGCGCCCGGCCGTGGCTGCCGACGCCATCGACGGCTTGAAGTTTTCGGAATCCCTGCCTCGCGAACTCGCACTCCAAATGCTCCAATATCGGCTGCTCGACGTCGCTGCGGTGCGTCATGTGGTGGCGCAGACCGCGCGTATCGTATACAGTGGCCCGGTCGTCGCCAAGGGTGACAAGTCACCGTGAGAAGTCACCGCACTCCAAAGTTTGATTGCGGTTTCATCGGCCGCCTCTGTCACTCGCCGTTGCGCAGCGGTTCCAAGTCCACGGCGCACCGGAAGCCAATCGTGCTGCAGCGGTCCAGGCCGGGCCACATCAGCAGGAACTTGGTGGCGAAGTCCGTGGGGCGCGGCCCGCCGTCGACGTACCAGTTCGAGCCTTGGGCCGCGAAGTACGAACCGCCGCGGAGGATGCAAAACCGCGTGCGGCCGTCGCTGCGCTCGCTCTCGGTCCACTGCCAGACGTTGCCGCACATGTCGTAGCAGCCAAACGGGGACCGACCGGCCGGGAATGCCGTGACGGGAGTGGTCCCGCCGGACTCGCCGCCGTTGGCTCGATGGGCCGCGACTTCGTTGCCCCAGGGGTACTTCAATGCGTTTGGCCCCTGCGCCGCGTATTGCCATTCTTCTTCCGTCGGCAATCGCTTGCCGGCCCAAACGGCGTACGCGCGGGCGTCGTCCAAGTCGACGTGTACGACCGGATGGTCTTCCTTGCCGGCCGGCGGCTTGCCGTCCGTCCAGTGGCGGAGAAAATTCTCCGAGTGCTTCGGCTGGTAGGCGGTCGCCTGCAAAAACTCCGCGAACCGGGCGTTGGTCACCGGTGTTTCGTCGATGGCAAACCGCGGCAACAACACGCGGCGGCGGAATCGGCCGATTTGAAACTGATACGAACTCGCAAAGCCGTGTTCCGCAGGTGGCCTCGAATCGAAGAAGCCGCATTCCCGCGCCCGCATCTCGATCCTCAAATCAGCGTCCGCGGCGGGGATCTCCACCATGCCGGCCGGCACCTGGGCCAAGGGCTTGCACCGAGCCACGGGACGCAGGCAAGTTTCTCGCCGCGGTGTCGTAGCATCTTGCTCGGCGCGAGCGTTCCGTTCGGCCTGTTGCAGAAGAAAAGCCTGAAAGTCTTCGCCCAGGTTCGCGGTCGTGCCCGCCACAAAGCAGCCCACACTACGGGCCGGAATCGTGCCGGACAGTGCGGCCACGCCAGCCGCGGCGGGTGCCTCGACCAGCCGCCCGGCAACCAGATCATAGTACCGAAGCTCCGGCCGTTCGGGCACACGCAGCAATTCGCCACGAGCCGGTTCCGCATGTCGGTTGACCAGCGTCCAGATCCGTAGACCTTCGCCCTGCCACAGCGACGCGTGAACACCGGGCTGCTGGCACGGCACCAGCGGCATCCAGTCTTCGCCACAAAAGATCGCCCGATACCGCCGCTGGATCGGCAGCATCGCCCGCAAGGTCGAGCGGTCGCGGGCATTCCAGGGAACCCACGATCCGAACACGTTTTCCCAGACCATCATCCCGCTGCCGTTCATCCAGGCCGACTGCAGTTCGCCCGAATGGTCGTCGTCCCAGCGTTTGATCTGGTGCTGCATGTGGCGCCGCTCCAGCCACTTGTGCCGCAGCACGCCGGGAACGTCGCTGTCCGGAAACCATTGGGCCCACGAGGCGTGATGGTCGTAGATGTTTTCCAGCGGCACGGCGCCTTCGCCTTCGAGGATCACACCCGGCCGCACGGCGTCCAGCCGGGCACGGAATTCGGCGGCCCCGCGGGCCATCGTGTCCAGAAAGATCCCGTCCACGTCCAGGGCCTGCACCAGGTCGACCAGGGCCTCCAAATCGGGCTTGTCCTCGCGCCGCGTGCCCGTGTCCCACGGGTTGTAGTCGATGTAGACCTTCACGCCTCGTCGCTGGAGTTGATGCACGACGTCGCGCAGCCCGCGGAGCCCCCCGGGCACGTCGCGATAGAAATCAAACTGGTTCCGCTCGTCCACGCCGATCCGCGGGTAGGCGTGCCACAGCACCACGCTGTCGTAACCGCCGAATTCCCGCAGTCCATGGTCCAGAAAGGCGTCCACCGTATACCGGCCGCTGCCGGCGTCGTAGAACGTTTGGTCGCACTGCATCAGAAAGCAGCACGAGAAATTGCCGGTGGACCAGGCGAATTCGGGGCGGCCGTACAAGGTGCCGTCGTACTTCAATCGCGCCCGCGTTTCGTCACGCCAGCGGGCCAGCGATTCGCGGAACGCCGACCAAGCGGCAGGATCGGCCGGCGCGGCGATGAGGTTATTGTCGGGTTCAAACCGGAACGCGGCCGAATCCTGCTCACCGCCTTGGCCGACGCCGTCCCAGGCCCACGCCGCCGCCAAAGTACATCCGACCAGGAGGTTTCGAATCGTCGTGGTCATACTTGCCTTAATGGACCCAAACATTGCAGAAATCCCGGCGAACGGTGGGCGTCAGCCCATCGGTGTATTGTCTCTGCGAGCGCTTTCCCGACCGTCTGCGGATTTCAGCGAGGCGGATCTTGCGAACCTCTCGGGCAAATGGGCGGGCGGGCGGAAAACCGGCGGGCTTACGCCGGCCGTTCGCCTTACATCCGGCTAGGAAACCGGCGGGCTTACGCCGGCCGTTCGCCTTACATCCGGCTAGGAAACCGGCGGGCTTACGCCGGCCGTTCGCCTTACATCCGGCTAGGAAACCGGCGG
>CAZXYZ010000160.1:0-15110 GCA_964645045.1 uncultured Pirellulaceae bacterium
AAACATGGGTCACGGTATTCGCGTCCCAACCTTCGGTGAGCATGGAAACGGAGACGACGCAGCGGATGGAACCGCCCAGCTGACCCGGCTTGCCCACGGTGTTCATGACCTCGCGGAGCAGTTCTTGATCGGTGATGTTGTCGCCGGCAAGCCTGTCGCCGGTCCGTTCCACGATCTCGCGGCGGAAGCGTTCGATTTCATCGGTTGCCAGGCTGCGGAAGTTGTCGTCCAGCGCGTCGCCCGCTTCGAGTTGTTCGCTGTCGATCAGCAGGGTGTTCGGGCGCGGCAACGGGTTCCTTGCCGCAAGGACGATGGCACGTCAATGTGTCACCTTGAATTCCAGTTGCCAAAAAATCGCCCACGAGCCAGACGGTTGCCGTGGCGGAACGCCGCGACGTTTAGAACCGTGCAAGAGCTGCACACCCATTGCCCGTGCGGTCGAGGCGTTCTTGCTCACTTCGACTGGCAGCAGAGCGAACTCGCACGATGGAATGAGGAGAGATGCACGACGCGTGCCAAACGATCGTTTGATGATCGCCAATGACGTCCCCAGCGGCCCCGTTCGACTTTTGTTCCGTTTTCCGCAATAATGGCTATGCGTTGTCCAAGCTTGGTTTTCGGGTAGCCGCACTCGCCAGAGTGCGGGATTCCCACGGTCTGGCGACCGCGGCTACCCCAACATTTAGTCTTGACAACGCACTAGAGTCCCCGCCGAGACGGTAGGACCGACATCGATCAACGGGAGGCCGGAATGATCGCTTTTGTGTGTGGATTGTTGCTGCTGGCCGGAGGTTATTTTCTGTACGGACGGCTGACCGAGTCAGCGGTCAGGCCTGATCCCCACCGGGTCACGCCCGCCCTCGCCCGCGCCGACGGAGTCGACTACGTCGCCATGGCCACGTGGCGCGTGTACCTGGTCCAGCTGCTGAACATCGCGGGGCTCGGACCGGTCTTCGGACCGATCCTGGGCGCTTTGTGGGGGCCGCAAGTATTTCTGTGGGTCGTGTTCGGCTGTATCCTGGGCGGCGCCGTCCACGACCTCCTGGTCGGCGCCATGTCGATCCGCAACGACGGTGCCGGATTGCCGGACTTGATCGGCCACTACCTGGGCACGGCCGCCAAGCACGTCTCGACCTTCTTCATCCTCCTGCTCATGCTGCTGGTGGGAACGGTGTTCGTCAAAGGGCCGGCCCTGCTGTTGGTCGAGCTGCTTCCCGCGGAAACCATCGGCTCGTGGTTTGGCACGGCGGCCGCCTCGTGGCTCCAGTCTTCGGTGCTCGGCCTGTCCGTGTGGCTGTGGCTGGTCATGCTGGTCATCTATGTCTACTACATCCTCGCCACGTTGCTTCCCATCGACAAGATTATCGGCCGTTTCTACCCGTTCTTCGCGCTGGCTCTGCTGGTCATGGTGGCCGGGCTCGGTTTCTCCCTGCTCAGCGGCGGAATCCCGATGCCTGCTTTCACGCTCGGCAACTTGCATCCCAAGCACTTGCCGGCCTGGCCGCTGATCTTCATCACCGTCAGTTGCGGGGCGGTGAGCGGGTTTCACGCCACCCAGAGTCCCATGATGGCCCGGTGCCTGAAGAACGAGAAGCACATGCGTTTCGTGTTCTACGGAGCGATGATTTCGGAAGGGGTGATCGCGCTCATTTGGGCAGCGGTCGCCCAGGGCTTTTACGGCGGCAGCGAGGGACTCGCGGCGGCTCTCGCCGCCGGCGGTCCCGGGGCCGTCGTCCACGATACGTGCATCGCGACGATGGGATTTGCCGGGGGCATTCTGGCCGTGCTGGGCGTGGTGGTGCTGCCGATCACTTCCGGTGACACGGCCTTTCGCGTCGGCCGGCTGATTCTGGCCGACTACTTGCACATTCCCCAGTCGCGAATCCTCAACCGCTACCTCCTGGCCGTGCCGCTGTTTGGGCTGTCGCTGGCGCTGAACTTCGTCAACTTCGATCTCGTTTGGAGGTACTTCGGCTGGGCCAATCAAGCACTGGCGGCCGTGGCCCTGTGGACCGGGGCCGTGTTTCTCGCCCGCCGCGGCAGCCGTTGGTGGCTCGCCTTCGTTCCGGCTGTGTTCATGACCGTGGTCACCACGTCGTATATTCTGGTCGAGGACGTCGGCTTCGGACTAAACCCGCGATTGGGCACCATCCTCGGCCTCGTTGCCGGCGTCGTGTCTGCCGTGTTCTTCCTGGGGATGCTCCCCAAGCTGGAACCGGAAGAAGACAAACCGGCGGTCACCGGCCAGCCTACCGAGGCGGAACGAGCCGGGGATTCGCTGGCCTGCTGAGCTTCAGGTCATCGGTAATGAAACACAGAGGCACAGACGACACGGAGAAACGAGGGTAGGATACAATCGAGACGTGCGCTGGCGGGTAGCGGGCGGGTCGCGAGTCTTTGCGGAGTTAGGAGGTAAAAACCATGTATCGATTCAGCAGGCTTAGCGTCGCCGCATTCCTGTGCGGGTGGAGCGTGTGGCAGGTGGCTTGTTCGCCAGCGGCAGAATCGCCGCCGCGGGCGGTGTGCGTCGTGCTGGCCGACCCAAGGACCGCCGAGCCGGTGACCGCCATCGCGGCGGAATACCAGCGGCGCACGGGCGTCTCGGTGACGGTCCAAGCAGTAGCCGCGGCGGACCTCGAAGTTCGCTTGAAAAACAAGAAGTGTGAGGCGGACGTCGTCGTCGGCCTGGACACGAACGACGGGGAGGCCACCGCCGTAGGCAAACTGCCTGGCGCGCGTACGGTGGCCTGGAAGTACCCTTCCGGCGAAGCGGTTTGGGCGGCCCCGCTGCCCCCTAAACCCGACGCGGCAAACGTCGTGAAGTTCCTCGGCGGCGGCACGGGCCACATTCTGTGGTCCGAGTCGGCCGCCGGTTTCACGATCGTCGGGGGGCCTCATCATGCGGCTGCCTATCAGTGGGTCGTCGAGCATCGGACCGCCCACACGTACGCGATTAGCGCCATGCGGATGCTGCGCGAGTGCGGCGGGATCGGCGAGGGCATCTGTCTGGACATCGGCTGCGGTTCCGGCCGCCTGGACGTGGAACTGGCCAAGCGGTCGCAGTTGAAGATCGTCGGCCTGGATATCGCGGAAGACCTTCAACCGTTTTTCGAAAAGACGGTCCGCGACGCCGGCTTTGCAGACCGGATCACGTTTCGGCAAGGAGACGCGCAGGCTCTGCCGTTCCCGGACGACTACGCCGATCTGATTGTCAGCCGAGGTGTGCTGCCGTTCATCCCGGATCTGGGCAAGTGCCTGCACGAAGTCGACCGCGTGCTGAAGCCGACGGGGGTGGCGATCCTTGGCGGGCGCTACGTATTCACGCCTCAGGAACACAAGCTCACGACCGAGGAACTCCGGAAGATCGTCGCCGCCACCGGCATTGCGGGGGCGAGCGTGGTGGAAGGACGCGGTCAGTGGGTAAAGATTGTCGGACCGCAAGCCCCCGAAGCGGCAAGCACGTTCGCTGGCGGCGCGGACATGTTGGCCGGACGCATCGTGGCCGACTATGCGATCATGGCCGGCAAGGCCCTGCTGATCCATGGCGGCGACGGCGGAATGGACCAGGCGTTGCAGCGTGGGCTGGCGGAATGGACGGAACTGGAAATCACCGCCTTGTATCCCAAGGAAGAGATCGCCGAGCAGGCCCGGCAGCGGCTGCAAAAAGAGAAACTCGACGACCGCATCGCGTGCCGTGTCGGCAGCATCGAGCAACTGCCTTTCGAGGCCCAGTCGTTCGACCTGGTGGCCGGCGTGGGTCCCGTGCTGATCTGGACGAATCGGCCTCAGGCGATGCGCGAACTGGACCGCGTGCTGCGCCGCGGCGGCGTCGCCTTGGTGGGCGGCCGCTATCAGCACATGCCCGAATTCCGCCGAGTGTCCAGCGAAACGCTGCGACAGGATGCGGCCGGCACCGGCATCCAAGCGATCCGCGTAATCGACGATATGGGCCAGTGGGTCGAGATCCGCAAAGGAATCGCGGACCGCGAATTTCGAGATTAGGCGGCAGAATGACAGGTCATTCTGCTACGCCTGCGCGGCGTGATGGTTGTGAGGCGCCACCCGGGTGGACTCGTCGCCGAACATGCGTGTCAGCCGCTCGCGGAGCATCAGCCGCGCCCGGAGGAGGCGCACTTTGGTTGCCTCGACGCTGATGCCCAAGATCTCGGCGGTTTCCCGCGTCGAGCAGTCCTCAATATCCCGCAGCACAAACACCGCGCGGTACTTTTCGTCCAGGTCGGCCAACGCTTCGTCGACGTACTGCCGCGTTTCCCGCCGGCTGGCGATCTCCTCAGGCGTGTCGCGCCATACGGCAATGCACTCGGGATGCGGAATTCCCTCGTAGGTATCTGACGCGCCTTCGTGATCGAGCGGCACCGTGGTGCGGAGCGTACGCTTCCGCAGCAGCGACAACGCGTGATTCGTCGCGATTCGCAGCAGCCATGTGCGGAACTGGGCTTCCTCGCGAAACTCGCCGAGGTGCTCGAACACGCTCAGGAACGTCTGCTGCGTGATCTCCTCCGCATCCTCGTGCTGCCGCACGATTCGCCGCCCGACACCGTAGACCTGCCGCTCGTACTTGCGCAGCAGCGTCTCCAGGGCGGCGAAATCACCCGCTTTGGCTTGTGCGACCAGCGGCCGGTCGGCCGCCGGTTCGCCTTTCCATAGTTCGCGCAGCGCCTGGCTCAACCGCTCGTGAAGCGGCGCCGGCAAGGCATACTGTTCTTCGGCCTTGTAAAGCTTAATCGTTTGCCGGATGTTATCGACGACGATCTGGCACGGGTTGCAGCCCTGCAAGTGTTCCTGGAAGGGTTCGCAGAAGCCCGGTTCCAATTCGCCGTCCACGTAGTCATTCAGTGCTGCCAACAGTTCTTCGCATTTCATCGATTCGCACCCGGCGGGACTGTACAGACTACCCGGACCAGCGGCGGCCCTTGGTGCTCAGCGGCTCTGCGTCCAGGCGGTTTGCCGCCGGCGCAGATCCGCCGAACAAGGCCCATCGTCCACGGCCGACAGTATACCCCAGTGCGACAGCGGATTACAAGGCGAGCATGGCATTGCCTAGCGGTCCAGGAGGGAGCGCAGCTGGCTCTTGCTTGCCAAGCCGACTTGCCGGGCGGTGACGTCGCCGTCCTTGAAGACCATGACGCTGGGGATTGAATCGACGCCATATTCGGCGGTCAAGTTCGGGCTATGATCCACGTTGACTTTGACGATTACCGCATGGGGCATGTCCGCCGCCAGTTCTTCCAGCAGCGGTGCCAGCCGCCGGCAGGGTCCGCACCAATCGGCATAGAAGTCCACCAGGACGGGCTGCGCCGAATTCAGGACCAGGCTGGCGAAATTCGCATCATGGGCGTGTTGCACGCGACGTTTTTCTTGCGTGACGAGCATGTTCTGTCCTCCAGGAATTGTGTTCGATACGGGTCTTGCCGCGTCTCGGTCGGCTGCGCGAGAACAAACCGGGGTACCCCGACAGATGGCCACCCCTCCGGCAAACGCGAGGATGCCTCCGGCAACGAGTGTCAGCGTCTTTCGTGTGAAGCGAGCAGACATGGTGGTTCCTTTTCGATTCTTGTCTTGATACACGCGGCGAGGTTCTACAGGGACTGATGCCTGACCGTCGTACTCGGTTACAAGCGTCCAGCCGTTTTCCGGCGGTTGCTGATTCAGGTGTCGTTTCCCAATCGCCGGTACGCGGACCGCAGTCCGGGCGATTGGGCATCGGATTCGCATCAATACCGTCACGAGTCCCGCCGCGAAACTCGAGGTGACGGCCGTCTCGATGGAAGCAGTCGAGTGGTTTTTGTTCCCTGTTCCATCCTGCGGCCGAGGTGATTGGTGATTTCCTGGGCCATGTTTGCGACGGACCTGTTCGCGACTTGATTCTCGGGAGGTGAGCGATGTCTACCCTTGCCAATCTGACCAACGAAGAATACCCGTTGTTAGTGGAGGTCTTGGCGGCTCAGCAGAAAGAGTTGCAGTCGCATCAGGGAGAGCCGCAAACACCCGGCGAAGCCCGCGACGAATCGGACCGCGAGGAAGTCCTCAAACGCCTGCTGTGGGATGCGCAGATGGGCTGCGGGACGCCGTCGCCGGACGACGCGGAGCTGCGGGAAGTAGGCGGCTACGCATGACGCGGCCACAAGTCCGGCGGTCTACACTTCTGGCGCAAGACGGAATTGGATGACAATCTCCCGTTCGGTCTCGCGGCGCTCGGTGACCCGATAACGATGGGTTCCCTGCAGGCCGGCTTCTTGGGCCGCCGCCCAACCGTGCAGGCGGGCAAAGGTCACGGCATCGTCGGACATTCCCGCACATTCTGCGCCGATCGCCCCGTGATGAGCCAGTTCGTAACACGCCATCGCCAAGAGCGATTCCTCCTGATCGGCGGAATCCGTGCGGAGGGATTTTCCATTCCAGTACCCGCCCGTGAATTCCAGGGTGATCGACTTGCCATGCCGTGCCCGCGGCGGTGGCTCGACGCCTGGCCGGCTTTCTACGGGCTCCGCCGGGCGCGACTCGTCCAGCCGGATCGTGTCCCGGTGAAAAGTGATGTGCCGGGTCCAGTGTTCGTCGTCCTGTTCGGGGTAGTCGGTGCGAACGTGGCCGCCGCGGGTCTCGGTGCGGAGCGAAGCGGCCTCGATCATCAGCCCTGCCACGAGCAGCATGTCTTGCAGTTCCCAGCCGATCGGGTTGGAGAATTGGCGGGACAAGACGTAACGGCACCAGCGGCTGATGCTCTCGGTCGCCTCGGCCAACCCGGAAGCGTCGCGGCGCACCCCGCAGTTGCGCCACATGAGGCTTTTCAACGAGTTGCGGATGTCGGCGACGTCGAGCGGTTTGCCGCCGAGGTTGACGGGCGGGTTCTCCAGCGGCAAGGCGCGGAACGTGTCGTTGTGGCGAGTCGCTTCGGCCGACGCTTCCCGCCCGACATGGGCGCCGTAGACGGCCGCTTCGCTGAGGCTGTTCGAGGCCAGCCGGTTGGCGCCGTGCAGGCCCGTCGAAGCCACCTCGCCCGCCGCCCACAGATGCGGCAGCGTAGTGCGGCCGTCGCGGTCCACCGTCACACCGCCCATCATGTAGTGCGCGCCGGGGCGGACGGGGATGCGGTCACAGGTGATGTCCAGACCGAACTGAGCGCACAGGGCGGCGATCCCGGGAAAACGACTGCGAACGTGCTGCGGATCGAGGTGGGACAAGTCGAGGTAGACATTGGGGTGCCGCGTCCTTTCCATCTGCGCGACGATGGCCCGGCTGACAATGTCGCGCGGCGCCAGTTCCGCCCGCGGGTCGTGGTCGGGCATGAAACGGTGGCCGTCCCGGTCCAGCAGGTGCGCACCCTCGCCGCGCACCGCTTCGGTAATCAGGTGCCGGCTGCTGCCGGCGACGTACAGGACCGTCGGATGGAACTGCATGAACTCCAAGTCGCGGACTTCGGCGCCGGCCCGGTAGGCCATGGCCAGGCCGTCCCCGGTGGCGACCTCGGGATTCGTCGTTTCGCGGTAGATCTGCCCTGCGCCGCCGGTGGCTAGAATGGTCTGCTTGGCCCAGATCAGCGTCTTGCCGTGCTGGCGGTTCCATACCAGCGCGCCGCAGCACTGTCCCGCGTGGGTCATCAAATCGATCGTGAACGTGTTCTCCCATAGACCGATGTTCGGCATCTGCTGAACGCGGTGGGCCAAGGCCCGCACAACCTCGCGGCCGGTGGCGTCGCCGTCGGCATGGACGATGCGGTTATGGCGATGCCCCCCCTCGCGCGTCAGCGCCAGCCGGCTGCCGTCCTGATCGAACTTCGTACCCCACTCGATCAATTCGAAGATTCGCCGCGGAGCCTCCTCGATGACATGCCGAACCACCTCCCGGTCGCACAGCACGCCGCCGGCAATCAGCGTGTCGGCGATGTGGTCGTCGAAACAGTCATCGGCGCCTAGTACGGCGGCGATTCCCCCCTGGGCATACGCGCTGTTGGACAGTTGCAACTCGGCCTTCGTCACGACCAGCACCGTCAGCTTCGGATCGACCTCCAGCGCGGCCCGCAGCCCGGCCAGGCCGCTCCCGATCACCAGCACATCCGTGAAGAAATGCGGGACCTGCTTGGGTTGGAACGTCGCCAAGTAGCGGGGGCAGACGCACAAACGACTCGCCACCTTGGTTTGCTCGCAGCTTTCCATCATCCACCTCCTTCGTGTAATGTCCTTAGCCGACCGCGTGCGACATCTCCAGTTGGATCAGCCGGTTCAAGGGTACAGCGTAGCACATCGGCAATTCCTTGAGCAGCGGCTCGATGAAGCCCAGCACGATCGTCTGGCTCGCCTCGCTCTCGCTCAGGCCGCGACTCATCAAATAAAACAGTTGCTCGACCGCAATCCTGGAGACCGAGGCCTCGTGACCCACGACCGCATCCCGCTCGCGGACTTCGAGGTGGGGGTAAGTGTCACATCGGCTGTGCGGATCCAGGATCAGCGAATCGCAGCGGACATGCGATCGCGCGTGCCGGCTGCCGTGCAGGACTTGGACGCGCCCGCGAAATGCCGTTCGGCCGCCGTCCTTGGCGATCAACTTTGCAAGCACTTTGCAGCTCGTATCCGGGGCGGCGTGCAGCACTTTGCAGCCGGTGTCTTGATGCTGGCCGGCACCGGCGATCGAGACCGAGAGCATCTCCGCCCGCGCAGCTCGGCCCCGCAAGTGGACCGACGGGTACGACATGGTGACCTGCGAACCCAGGTTGCCGCCGATCCAGTGGATGGTTGCCCGCTCGTGGAGTGCGGCTCGCCGCGTTGCCAGGCTGTAGACGGGTTGGGCCCAGTTCTGGACCGAGGCAAAACGGCAGCAGGCGTGGGGGGCCAGAACGATCTCGACCACACCGGCATGCAGCGATTGGCCGGGGGTCGCACGCGACGAGCACGCTTCGACATAGTTCAGCCGGGCTCCGTCTTCCAGGACGATCAGCGTATGCTCGAACTGGCCGAACCGCTCGGCATGAACGTGGTAATATCCGTGCAACGGCGCGTCGACCGCCGTTCCCGCCGGGAGATACACGAAAACGCCCCCGGACCAGAGGGCGAAGTTCAAGGCCGCGAACCGGCTGTCCGTTGGCCGCACGACGCTGCCGAAGTACTTCCGAACAATCTCCGGGTGCTCGCGAAGTGCGGTATCGGTATCGGTGAAGATGATACCTTGCCGAGCGAGCTGTTGACGGACGCTGCCATAGACCATTTCCGAATCGTATTGCGCCTGGACTCCTGCGCAGTCGTTTTCCTCGGCCGCGGCCACGCCCAGACGCTCGTACGTACCTCTCATTTCCTTCGGCAAGTCCGGCCAATGACTTGCTTTGTGATCCGTCGCCCGCTGGAAACAGTCCAAGCTGTCCACGTTCAACTGGCTCAGATCAGCGCCCCAGCGAGGAACTGAAGTGCTACTATACACGTCCAGGCTCTTGAGGCGAAGTTGGCGCATCCAACGCGGCTCGCCTTTGGCCGCGGAGATCTCGGTGACGGTTCTGGCATCGATACCACTGCATTTCATGGTCTGTCGTTCTCGGTTTCAATGGTCGCAAATGTTCTCACCCACAGCGAGGCTTCCCTTCAGGAAGGCTGCCGCGACTTTTTCCGGCGTTTCGGCTGGCGCGCCAACGACGACGTGAATGTCCAGCACGCGAAAGAACTCCTGCGCCCGTTTTCCCATGCCGCCGCAGATGACGACGTTCGCCCCCAGTTCGTGCAGCCATGTCGGCATCACCCCCGGCTCGTGAGGTGGTGGCGTCAAGTAGGTGGTCCGCACGACTTCGCGCCGTTGCTCGTCAACCTCGAGCAAGGCCATCTGTTCACAATGTCCAAAATGGGCGCAAAGCTTTCCGCTGGCTAGGGGGACGGCGATTCTCATGGTCTTTTCTCCGCGTTGTTCTGGCAGATACGGCGCCGCCATAGGGCGAACTCGCCGACACCTGCCCAGAGAGGGGCAAATACGGTGCCCAGCAACCGTCGTCGACTCCCCAGCAGCCCTCGGGCAAGGCCCAACTCTGCCGTCCTCCAAAATTGCCGTCGGTGCGGGGCGAATTGAAGATTCTCCGTCGTGTTTGACCGAATCGGCCAATAGCCATTGAGCTGGCAGCGGCAGGGACGAGCAGTCGGGAATCCCGGTCGCCGCCGAGTTTGCGGCATTTTGCAAGCCTCCGGACGGCGCTTTCTCTGGCATTCTGCCCGGTGAAACGTTGGCGGATTGCCTCTTCATGGTTCGCCCGATTCACCGCCCGAAAGGGCGAAAAGGGATGGTGTGGCGATTCCGCCGTTGGTTTGGTATGGGGCGTGCATGTCTCGCAACGGGGATGTCTATGAACCAGGAAACCAACAAGCTTCTGTTGGGCCAAAGCCTTTCTCCAGGACTGGCCCGGGGCCAGGTCTGGCTGGACGAATCGGTTCCGCACGCTGAACGCAGTTGGGGCCACTGCTGGGCGCAAATCTTGCACTTTGCTCAGGCAGAAAGGAAGTTCGCCGTGAGGATCGCCGTTGCCACATTCGGGGAAAGGGTTTCGCCACGCTTTGATTGTGCCCAGACTTTTCTGCTTGTGACCGTCGGCGAGAGTCGTCCTTCCCAGCTTCAGCACGTGTTCGCGGCCGACTGGAGGCCTCACGAACGAATCAACCGTCTGCTCGCTCTCGGCGTCGAGGCGGTCGTATGCGGTGGGATCGATGTGCAATCCGCCGAATTGCTTCAAGCGAACGGAGTCAAGCTATACGCTCGGAGAACCGGTCGGATCGAGGACGTGCTGACGAGCCTTTTCCGGGTGAATGAGCACTCGGAACGCGAACAAGAGAGTCCAGCGAATCGCCCCTAAATGCCCAGGGGGCGATCGGCAGGCGGAGACACGGGCACCACACTTCGAGCAGATCGTGTCGTCGAAGGAGATCTGACAGTGACAACGCATTCAGTGGGACTTGTTCGGCGGATCGCGGAACTAAAGCAAACGCGTCACGCGGTTATCCTGGCACACAATTATCAAAGGCCGGAGGTGCAGGATTTGGCCGATTTTGTCGGCGATTCGCTGGAGTTGAGCCGTACTGCAACCCGTGCCGCGGAAGCGGTGATTGTATTCTGTGGGGTTCGCTTTATGGCGGAAACGGCGGCGATCCTTTGCCCGGAGAAGAGTGTCTTGCTCCCGGTTCGCGAAGCAGGATGTCCCCTGGCCGACACCGCCACCGTCGAGCAGTTGCGGCGGATAAAACTCCTGCACCCGCTTGCGGTTGTGGTCGCGTACGTGAACACCTCGGCCGCCGTGAAGGCGGAGAGTGACATCTGCTGCACTTCGGGCAATGCCGTCGAGGTCGTCCGCTCGGTCCCGCCGGGACATCCCATCCTGTTCGTTCCCGACCGGAACCTGGGGCATTATGTCGGACAGATGACCGGCCGTCATGTGATCCCGTGGGAGGGATCCTGTCCCACGCACGCAGCCTTGTCGGTTGATGATCTTCAGCAAGCGAAAAGCGAGCATCCCGAGGCGTTGGTGATGGCGCATCCCGAATACCGTCCGGAGGTATTGGCTGCAGCCGATCGAGTAGCCGGTACGGCCGGAATGTTGACCTACGCAGCCCAACAGGCGCCGGGCACGGCCTTTATCGTGGGCACGGATATCGGGATGATGCATCGGCTGCGGAAGGAAAACCCGGACAAGACGTTCTTTGCAGCCAGCGATTACCTCGTCTGCCCGACGATGAAACTGACGACGCTCGAAGACGTAGCCCGGTCCCTGGAGAACATGGAACACGTGGTGACGTTGCCCGAGGCGGTCCGGGTCAATGCTCGCCGTGCGCTGGATCGAATGCTGGCCCTACCATGAAACAGGCGAGAACCTGGTTCACGGGGCGCGCGGGCAAACGCCGGAAAGCGAGGGGTTGTCATGGTTAGTCATGCTGATAGCAGTCCGCGGGAAGCCATGCTGTATGAGAGATCTGCCCCCGCTGCGGTGCGGCGGTGGCCGGCATCGGCATGTCCCCTTAACTCATTGACCGGAAAGCAAAAACCATGACACGCTGTATATTTGGTCCCGTCCCTTCGCGCCGCCTGGGGCGATCCTTGGGCGTCGATCTGACGCCGTTCAAGACCTGCAGCTACGATTGCATCTATTGCCAGCTGGGTCGCACGACGAACAAGACGATCGAGCGCAAGGAATGGATACCGTTGGATCGCATCGTTGCCCAATTGCCGGAACGGCTGACCAGTCAGCCGGACTACATCACCCTTAGCGGCTCCGGCGAGCCCACCTTGTATTCGCGGGTGGGTGAGTTGATCGCCCGGATCAAGACATTGACCGACGTCCCTGTCGCCGTGCTGACCAATGGTTCTCTGTTGTGGCAGGAAGCTTTGCGCAGCCAATTGCTTCAGGCGGATTTGGTGATTCCCTCCCTGGACGCGGGGAACGAGGCCATGTTTCAGGCCGTCAATCGCCCCCACGAGCAGATTTCCTTCGGACAGATGGTGGACGGACTCGTGGCGTTCCGGCAGGAATTCAAGGGCGCCTACTGGCTGGAAGTCATGGTCGTCGGTGGCTATACGGCATCCGTGGAGGAGATCGGCAAGCTGGCCGCATGCGTCGACCGAATACAGCCCGATCGCGTCCAACTGAACACCGTCACCCGGCCCCCCGCGGAACACGAGGCCACCGCGGTCTCGGCGGAGCGATTGAGTTATTTCTGTTCCCTGTTCCGGCCGGCGGCTGAGGTGATTGCGGATTTCCGGGCCGTCCATCAGGAGGCGGAGTTTGTCGCCTCGCGCAACGAGGTGCTCACGCTGCTTCAACGACGGCCCTGCTCCGTCTCCGACGTGGCCTCGGGCCTTGGTAGGCACGAGAACGAGGTCGTCAAGTACCTGGAAGAACTCCGGGTCGCCGGGGCGATCGAGGCCGTTGCCACCGAGGGAAAACACTATTATCGAGCGATCCACCCGGACTAGCAGGCTGTTGATTTAGTCGTGGCGTAAGCTTCCAGCTTGCGGAATGGACAACGGATGCAAAATAGCCAATTGAACATAGGCAGTGTCGGCAAGCTGGAAGCTTACCCCACGCGTACCACCACCGCCTAAGTCAACAGCCCGTTAGGGCAGGGCCTTCGGACAGCCGCGTCCGTCACATCGCCGCTTCCAACGCCGCTTGGACGGCCGCCAACCGCGCCATGACCGTCTGGTGATGCTTGGCAATCCGCTGGTGGGCATCGTGGTTCGTCTGATGTTCGTGAGCCAGTTCGCGATGCTTGTCGGCCAAGGCCTCTTGAAGACGCTCGTCCGTCCCCTGTTGCTCGTACTCGGTGATCGCGCGGCCGTGGTCCCGAAGACTCCGCTGGTGATCTTCGACGATCTTCACGTGGGCTTCCAAAGCCTCGCCGTGCTGGCGGATCATGTCGTGCAGTGTGTTCAGTTCAGCCAGCGCGGACGCGTGCTCGCCTTTCCAGCGTTCGACTTCGGCCCGCCAAGTGGAATGCACCTGATCCCAGTGGCGGTGATCGGCCTGCATGCTTGTGAAAGTAAGGATTTCGTGGTTCATGGCTTTTCTCCTGACTTGGGCTCCTGCGGGTCTTAGTAGATTTTGAAATCAATGTGCCCCGAGCCGCCGCATTCGGGAATGTGACAAGTGACGTTTCGAAAATCGCATTTCTCACCACGGCTTGGGCAGGCTTTGGGGAGAGTCGCGGCCGTGAAGGTGAACCCGCACCTGCCGCATTTCCAATACGTCAATCCACATTTTGGACAGATGTCTCCCACGAATTCACCGGACTTGGTGTAACCGCAACGAGCGCATCGGAATTCTGTTGTCGTCGCTTCCGTTTCGTGCTCCTTCGTCTTCTGGTCACGCCCCTGCGACACAAGTTGTCACGGACAAGTCAACTCTGTGGACGCTCATCTGCCGTTAACTATCTTCCGCCGGACGTATCAGTGTTTGGCTGGCCCCCTATCGAGGCTTTCTTCGACAATCATGACCAGCAACTTGCGGGCCATTCCGTCCAGCGGCCCGAACGGTGGGCGCGTCTTTTGCAACATTCCGGAACCCTGGGGGCGCCGGTTGCCGGGGGATGGATTCGGATCGTCGAAGTATTGGCCGAATCCATGCGGATCTCAGTGCTCGTATTGGGCACGGGACTTTCGTCAGCGTCGGCCCTCGATGCACGGCTTGGTCTGGATCGAGGCCCTCGTGAGCTCCGGCTTGGGACGTTCGATAAGGGGGCTGAAAGAATGACAGGCCAAACGATGAAGATGTGGGCGATTGAGACCGACGATGCGACGTTCGCGCAGGACGTCATCGAGCGATCGAAGGAAGTTCCGGTCGTCGTCGATTTCTGGGCGGAAGGGTGCCAGCCGTGTCTGCTGGTCGGCCCGATCCTTGAAAGACTAGCCACGGAATTTGACGGCAAGTTTGTGCTGGTCAAAGCGGACCTCGAACAAACGCCTGCGGCCGCCCAGCGGTTGGGCGTCTCGACGATCCCCGCCGTGTATGGTTTTCGAGACGGCGAAGTGCGCGACTTCTTTGTCGGAGCGTGGCCGGAGCGGCAACTTCACGCCTGGATCGAGCGGTTGCTGCCGACCGAAGCCGAGCAACGCGTCGCGGAATGCCGGCTGGCACTGCAATCGCATGCGGAAGATCCCAGCTTGCAACTCAAATTAGCCGAAGCGCTGGCCGGCACGGGTCAATACCAGGAAGCATTGGCAGCCAGTTTGGCGCTGGTACAGGATCACAAGCAGCAGTTCGGCGAGCCGGCCCGGAGGATCATGGTCGACATTTTCCAGGTCTTGCCCAAGGATTCCGAGCTAACAAGCACTTATCGCCGCGAATTGGCCGAGGCGTTGTATTGAACCCCGGGACTCGCCGGAGCGGGCAACGTGTCGGTCGAGGCGCTTTTCGGACGCCGGGTGGTCAGGATTCGCGCGACCGCAGACGCTGCTGCAGATCCGCCAGCATGGTGGACAACTCGCTGATTGTCCGTTCGCGCAGACTTGCGGTCGAACTCGGCATTTCGCCCAGAAGCTCTTGGAGCAGTTGAATCTTCCCTAATAATTCGCCTTCTTGCCGGCCTTCTTGCCGGCCTTCTTGCCGGCCTTCTTGCCGGCCTTCTTGCCGGCCTTCT
>CAZXYZ010000160.1:15210-23791 GCA_964645045.1 uncultured Pirellulaceae bacterium
TGCCGCGCGCTGTCCAAGCCCCACTGATAGTCGCGCTGCGCCTTCAAACGCTGGTCGTACATCATCCGATCCTCCGTTTTGGCCGCGATCGCTTCGACCACGGAAATCGCTCGCTGAAACTCCACTCCCGGCAACAATTCCCGCAACCGCTCCGGCTCGTACCCGTCCGCAAACAGAAAGAAAAAAGCCCATTGCTCGATCGCCGGAGCGGTGGAGATCGCTTCCTCCTCCAAATTATACTTTGTCAACTCCACCGTGTGCACTTCGATGGAATCGGAAATCTCCATGCCATGCTCCGGGTCCGCCAGCCGGAATCGGTGGTGAGGTATCGTGTCGTCACGGAACAGTTGCTTGTTGAGCAGGCAAATCGAAATTGCGGACCGCAGATCCGCGTAACCTTGGCCCGCCTCCAGTTGATCGACGTACATCGTGCAGGCGTAGTAGACCAGCCGCTGCAACAGCCCGGTAAAAACCGTAACCTGCATCTCGATGTTCAGCCACCGGCCCGCCGAATCGCGAGCCCGGATGTCCAGCACGACAAGCTTGTCGTCCGCGAATTCCTGGTAGCTGAACGGATTGAGAATCTCGACGTGGACGATCGGATCGGCGAGCTTGAGAATGGCGTTGAGCAGACCGATCAGAACGGCGATGTTCTCTGGACTGCCAAAAACCTTCTTGAACACGAAATCGACGGTTGGTTTGATTCCCAACAACATGGAATTCCTGCGTCAATTCAAGTTGACTGTTCACTCCTGCGTGAATTGTACGATGTCCGACTGAGCCCGTCGACCGGGAAATCTTCCTGATCGTCGCGCTGCGCCTTCAAACGCTGGGCTCAGAAGTACGGATGGTGTTCGCGGACCGCGGCCACGGAACCCGGGGCGACGACGTTCCCGCGAGCGTTCCCCAGTCGCCATTCTCTTTTTGAGTTAGCCAGATTACTGGGTTGCCGACTTGTGGATACGACGGTGCATTACGTCACACGAGCGAAATGGCCGCAGGACGAAGGGGTGTACCGCTCCACATTCGTTTGGGCACCGTTTCAGATTTGTGTCCTCGGAGGGCGAACATGAAAAAGCAATCTGATCGCTTTGCGTCAAGTCGACCACGGCAAGTAGAAGACGGCATCATTGGGGATTGTGCCGAAGGTTTGGATGAATGCGTGACGGGGAATGTCGTCGTCACCTGGCAGGTACTCAGCCGTGAGCCACGGCGAAGGGGAAAACAGCCCGCGAAGACGGTTTCTGATGCAGAAAAGGCCCGGCGGGCGACCGCGCCCGTGGGTCCCACGGCAACGCGATCCGTGGCTTCAAACCGTTCGCCCGAGGCCGCGCAGCCGTTCTTCACCCCGAAGCACAACTCTGGTTTGACTCCTTCCAGCGCCTTGGCCGGATTGGTTGCCAAGACCTACGCCAGCGACGGGCCCTATGCGCTCACGCGACGCGACTTGTTGGCACAATTCGGCTACAAAAAGTCTGGCGCCACCAACCAGGGACTCATCGAGACCTGTCTCGCCGAACGCGGGATCGTCTTGTCGGAGGCTTGGCAGAACACCGCCATTGATGACACCGTTGTTCTGAAGAAAGATGACTCGTTCTTTCGCCCCGACGAAGTCGCTCGACGCCTGCGGGACGAACTGGATCGCGCGGTCGCTGGCGCCGTGCGGGTCCGGTATCGCGACCTCTTGCTGTTGCATGGGCAGGCACGGAACACTTCAGACGCTCGACAGACGATTGATGCGACTCTGCGTTTCGCAGATCTGGACATTTCGCCCCCAGTGGAGCAAGCCGGTCCTCGAGATTGGATGCATATTTGCGTCCGAGGCGACCTCAGACGATCTGCTCAGGGGCCGTCGGTCTGCCAGCCTCCGGATTGGACGACGTGTGATCGAGCCCCGGCCGAAGAGGAGGCCGACCGTCGCTGTCGGCGACTCTTCGCGGATGGCTGGCTGTCGGAACAGCAGCGCGAAATCACGGTCCGATTTTTGGAAGGCCGCCACACGCTGGGGGTGCTCCCCACGGGAAGCGGCAAGTCCCTGAGCTTTGATCTGACGTCCGCGATTCTCCAGAAGCACGGCCTGACACTGTGCATTTCCCCGCTCATCGCCCTGATGGCGGACCAGACCAAAAACGAAGTGCCGGGAGTTACCTTTTTCAACAGCACCCTTGAGGCACATGATGTAGAGAAACGGCTCGAATCACTCAGCCAAGGGAAATACTACCTGGTCTACGTCACGCCAGAGCGTCTTGCTTCCGAGGCGTTCCTCCGCACGTTGATCAGGGCTCGAAAGCCGGTGATCCGCGTGGCCATCGACGAGGCCCACTGTGTTTCCGTCTGGGGCCACAGTTTTCGGCCTGACTACTTATTGCTGCGCGACGCCCTCCACCGACTCGGGCGTCCACCCTCACTGCTGTTGACAGCGACCGCACCACGGGAAATCCGTGCTGACATTGTCCAACAATTGGGCTTGGCCGATCTCATCGGCGACGCGGATGTGGTGGAGGAATTCTATCCACGCAAAGAGTTGCGGCTTGACGTAGCGAACGTCGAAGGGTCGCCCCAGAAGTACCGGGCGCTATGCCAGTTTGTGAAACAGCGTCTGAAGGAACCCGGTGCCCAAGGGATCGTATTCACCCAGTTTGCCAAGGCTGGCGAGGGGGACGATGCTATTGAGAACTGCCTGGAGATCAAGCACGTGATTTCGAAACGGCTGGAGGTGCCGATCGCGGTCTTTCACGGCCAACTTCCACCCGGGGATAAGGCGGCGCAGCAGCAGTTTTTCGCCAGCGGGGAAGCTCGCATCGTCGTCGCCACAAACGCTTTTGGGCTCGGAATCGACTTGCCGAAAATCCGCTGGGTGGCCCACTTCTACATGCCACCGAGTCTCCTGGACTATTACCAGGAAATCGGCCGTATTCGCACTCCCGTTTATGACCCACAGCGTCCAGGCCACTGCCTCGTTCTGTTTGATCACGAAGACCGAAAACTGGCCGATCAACGGGCCTTCACCAGTGTCGCCTCGGCGGACAAGATCGAGGGGAACTTCCGCAAGTTGCTCGAGGGGGCAAAAAACAACACAGGGCTTCGAGGCCCCCACGAACTACTCTACGATCGCCATCACAAGGTCTTATTCTTGCCCTTCCGGCCGATCGAGTTCACCGTCCGGCTCAGTCACCTGCTCGTGCTCCAGAAACTTGGCGTCGTCGAGCGTCTGCCGGAAAACACATACCACCAAGGCGTGGCTTACGCTCGATTCCTGGTCAAGCGGGAGACATTGACTGACCGTGACCGCACCAGGCTTGATCAGAACCAGCAACAGCGCCGCGAGCTTCTGCGACGCCGCATTGATGAGGTGGAGCAGTTCTGTCGCGCGCTGCGAGAGCAGCAACGCTGGGAAATCCTCGAACAGCATTTTGGGCGTTGACCCGGAGATCCATACGATGGCGAAGAAGAAGGTCGATCCTCGTCGAACCGGCTGGCAGCCGCTAACACCATTTCCCGAGGCCGGCATCTGGCAGGTCCGCCCACGTCGAGGGAATCTCATTCGCACGATCCGCAAGTGCCGATCGGCCGGCGGGAATCTGGAGGTCGACGCATGGGAGGAGCCGCACGGCCCCGAAGCGTCACAAATCGAGCCCGGCCTGTACACGTCGGACTGGAAATTCCTCCAAGACAACCCAGACTTGTCCTGCCCCGACGCCTGGCGGCAGTTGCTGCTGCCCCCGCTGCCAGAACCGATCGGCGATCTCGATGAACTCGTTTCTTACCTTACGGAAATCGTGCCGGGTGAGGTTACATCCCAGGTGGTGGAGTCGGGACGACCAGCGCAGCACGGCAGGTGGCCGGCCTGGGTAACCGAGCTCGGATTGACGCTACGCCACCCGCCGTATCAGCATCAAGTAAAGGCACTTAAGTATCTCCACGACGGCCACCATGTTGCGATTTCCACAGGCACGGCCAGCGGAAAGAGCGTATGCTACATGCTTCCGATCATAAAAGCGACCCTGGAGTACCCGAAGGCACGCACGCTGTACGTGGCGCCGCCCAAGGCGTTGTGTGACGATCAGCTGACCGCCTGGAGGAGGCTGTTGTGCGGCGACGATCAGTTCCGCGGCCTGGACGTGCCGGCATTTACGGGCCGCATCCGGGGGAGCGAACTCAGCGTCATTCGCTATGACGCGGATGTCAAGGAATTAGTCTGGGACCAGCGAAGCGCTGCCCACATCATCCTGACGAATCCAGCCATGCTGCACTGGATGCTGGCCCGCTGGCGAGATTGGCCGGAATTGTTCCAAGGGCTCCGTTTCGTCGTGCTCGACGAAATCCACCAAGCCAACGGCATCCAGGGTGCGAACTTTGCCTGGCTGATGCGTCGCCTGCGAAGAATCGCCCACCATGCCAACCCGGACGGTCCACCGCCGCAATTCGTCTGCTGCTCGGCGACCATTGCCAATCCGGATCAGCTGGCTCGCCAAATCATCGGAGACGGACGCGAGGTTAAGGTGGTCCACACGGACACTTCGGAGCACGCGCAACGTGTTCACCTCAGTTGGACTCCGCCCGCCATCCAAAACGGTTCCCGCCGTGGCACGGTCGTGCTCGATCTGGTGAGGGCGTTGCTTGCGCGGCCGCAAGCACGCGACTCGAACACAACCGTCGCCCACCAGACGATCGTCTTTCATCGCTCGCGAGGTGAGGCTAACCGGACGGCTAGATACCAGGCCGATCAGTTCATCCATGAGGGTCGCGACGACTTGGCCGGAACCCTTCGCACCTTCATGGCGAGTCTCACAGCCGCCAAACGCCGGGAAATACTCGAAGACTTACGCGACGGCTCGTGCCTGGGTGTTTTTGCAACGAGCGCTTTGGAACTGGGCATCGACATCGGAGACCTGTCCGACGCGATCATTTTGGGTACGCCCCATAGCCGGCCGAGTTATCGGCAGATGGCGGGCCGCGTGGGACGAAGAAGTCCAGCGATCGTCGTTTATGTACCGCGAGACAATCCGCTGGACAACTGGTTTGCCGACGACCAATGGTTTGCGTCCCACCTTGCGACGGCAGAACCCGAGCCTGTCATTACCGATCCGGAAAACGATGACGTCGCAATGCTGCATCTTGCCGCTGCGGCCAAGGAACTGGATATCAACTGCCGCAGCGACGAAATGTTCTTCGGTAAACGACTCAAAGATCGGCTGCGGATCTTGGACGAAGCTGGTGATATCCAGGAACATAAGAAGGGCTTGTTTTACTGGGCGTCGGCCGATGACCCCTTCGTCCGCATTAACGTGCTCGCCGCCAAGGGTACCCATACCGTCGAGATCAGGCGAATGAAAGACGGCCAGGTCATCGGCCAAGTGGACAACTGGTCCGCCCTCTGGATGCTCTTTCCCGGTGCCATCTACGAAGACGGCATCTGGGACACCTACGTGGTTGACTTGTTGCACTTGGGGCCGCTGGATCAGGGGCACGGTCACAGCGAGGTTGAACGTGTCGCGTGGGTACGCCGAGCGACGGCCAGCCAGGCAAAGCACTACACGGTCGCAGTGACGGATCCAAACGTTGCTGTCGTGGATATGAAGAACGTCATCGGCCGGAATGTTGGCTGTCTCGAGATTCATCGCGGACCGGTGAAGGTCACTCAGACGCTAGCGGACCACTACTTCTTGGTGCGGCGAGCGGAGCCAGGAGCGACAGGGCTTTCAAAGCACAGAAAGAAGATACCCCTCCGGAAGTGGCCAACCGCGGTGGGGCCGGACGGCGAGTGCGACTTCCGAAGCATCGAACTGGAGTCGACGGGACTTTGGTTCCCGATCCCGGCCGCGGTATGGGAGGCGGTACAGGAGCGTGCCCAACGTCCGCCTCGCGCGAACATTCCAGGCGAGGCAACCCCACATGATCGGGCAATGTCCGCACTTCACGCTGCCGAACACCTGATTTGCCGAATGACGGGGATTGTTCCGGGCATCTGGGAGGGAGACATCGCGGGACTATCGGTTGACAGCCATCCTGCATTTTCGGGTGGACCGGGTATTTTTGTCCATGAGAATACGCCGGGCGGAACCGGACTGATCGACGTGCTCATGGAAGGCGACAACCTGGGCAACGTCATTCGAGCGGCCTTGGAGCGGGTGGAAAACTGCCCCAATCACTGCGAGAACGGGTGTCCGGGGTGCATTCAAGATTGGCTCTGCGGCAACCAAAACTTTTTCCTGGACAAGGAGGACGGGCGTCTTCTTCTGCGGAACCTGGCGGAGTGTGTTGGGTGAAGATTGACTCGTATCAACGGTGACGGAGGAAATTCCGGGAGCACGCCTATTCTCGACGCGCGACCGCGATTCTGGTAGCCTGCGCCCGTGACATGGGACGCAAGTGCGGTCATTCCCAATATCGGCAGCGGGCGTTTTTTTTGCGCGGAACACTCCGAGTCTTTCTTGAAGTTGGTGGGCCAGTGGTGCCCGGAGCACGGGGTTCAAGTGTGGGCCTATTGGCTGGCTCCCAACCCGTTCACTTGATCGCCGTCCAGCCGCCGACTGAAGCTTGCCGGACGCCGGGTGGTCAGGATTCGCGCGACCGCAGACGCTGCTGCAGATCCGCCAGCATGGTGGATAGCTCGCTGATTGTCCGTTCGCGCAGACTTGCGGTGGAAGTCGGCGCTTCGCCCAGAAGCTCTTGGAGCAATTGAATCTTTCCCAACAATTCGCCTTCTTGCCGCGCGCTTTCCAAGCCCCACTGATAGTCGCGCTGCGCCTTCAAACGCTGGTCGCACATCATCCGATCCTCCGTTTTGGCCGCGATCGCTTCGACCACGGAAATCGCTTGCTGAAACTCCACTCCCGGCAACAATGCCCGCAACCGCTCCGGTTCGTGCCCGTCCGCAAACAAAAAGAAAAAAGCCCATTGCTCGATCGCCGGAGCGGTGGAGATCGTTTCTTCCTGCAAATTATACTTTGTCAACTCCACCGTGTGTAAGCACGACAAGCTTGTCGTCCGCGAATTCCTGGTAGCTGAACGGATTCAGAATCTCGACATGGACGATCGGATCGGCGAGCTTGAGAATGGCGTTGAGCAGACCGATCAGAACGGCGATGTTCTCCGGACTGCCAAAGACCTTCTTAAACACGAAATCGACGGTTGGTTTGATTCCCAACAGCATGGAATTCCTGCGTCCATTCACGTTGACCGTTCACTTCTGCGTGAATTGTACGATGTCCGACGGAGGCCGTCGACCGGGATTCCCTGGACGCCATACTGAATTTGTCTGTCGAACGAAGTTCATCCCCTTCCTCGCCCGCCTCGCCCGCCGCCCATTCCACGACCCTGACCGCCACCCCAGCCGCGGCCGCCTCCCTGCCCGATGGGCGGGTCTTGGCCCACACTCTGGGCCGCGCCTCCGGCTGCCGCTACCGGCGGCTCCGGTTGCACGGGTACGTGTTGCGGCGATGACGGCGACGGCAGCGGCGGCGACGATGGCGGTGGTTGCGGCGCCACGGCGCCGGGGGCGCCGGGGGCGCCGGGGGCGCCGGGGGCGCCGGAATGAGCCGGCACGTCGGGTTCGCTGGCGGGCTGAAGCTGTCCGGTCTTGTAACGCTCGATGACCTCCCGGACGACGCCCGCGCAGCCCAGGACGACGGGAATGCCAGCGGCCGACAGCGTCCGAAACGCATTCGGGCCGCAATTGCCCGTCAGGACCAGCCCGGCGTTCTTGGAGGCCAGCAGCTGAGCCGCCTTGATTCCGGCTCCGCTCTCCGCCTCGCCGGTGTTCTGCAGCGACTCGAACTCGCCGCTCTCGGCATCGACAAACAGGTAATAGGCACAGCGTGCAAACCGCGGATCGACGGCTGCGTCCAAAGTTGGCCCACTGGCTGTAACGACGATTTTCATGATTGGCTCCTTGGGATTGAATAGTTCTGCAGGCTCAACCTGCTTCGGTTTCGAATCGGAATGCGGGAACGAACTCGACGGCCGCAAGACCAGGCGGCCCACCGGGCAGCCCAGGTCGCGGGCCAGCACGGGGCATTTGACGCGCAGCAGGAAGTACAGCGGCGCCGAGGCTTCCCGCAAAGTCTCGTAGTTGCCTTGTCCCTTGGCGATAATCAAGTCCGCCTGGGCGAAATGGCGGCGGAAC
Organism: uncultured Pirellulaceae bacterium; assembly: GCA_964645045.1. Taxonomy (GTDB): domain Bacteria; phylum Planctomycetota; class Planctomycetia; order Pirellulales; family Pirellulaceae; genus Anammoximicrobium. The sequence goes on from CAZXYZ010000160.1 coordinate 23,339, forward strand.
ACGCCATGGCAGTCTTCCAGAATCGTGCCCGGCGCGTCGGAACCGTTGTCGATGACGTTGACCAAGCTCGTGATCCCGGCGATTTCGGCATCCGCTCGGGTGGCATCGTTGATCACCGGGGCCCCCTTCACGGCCACGGTGACCCGGTCCCGCGGCAAGCGTTCGATCAGCAACCGGTCCAGGACGATTTCCCCGGCATTGTCCGTCAGGTACAAGATTCGGGTTGCTCCGGCGACCGCTTGGGCGAACTGGTCAATATCGCCGTCCAGCGGGTCCGTCAAGCAGTCTTCGATCGCCGCGCGGATTTGAGACTCGTCCAGATGGCTCTTGACGCCCAGGTCGATCACGTTCCCCGCGATGGCCAGGCGTACGGCCATTTCCAGACCATTGGCGGCGCTGGTGGGACCGGCACAAGAATCGCCCGCGGTTTCGGTACGGGCGTGACCATCGGGC
>CAZXYZ010000161.1:0-23745 GCA_964645045.1 uncultured Pirellulaceae bacterium
CCCGAGGGTCACGCCCGTTCCGAAACTGCGGGCGATTCCCGTGCCGGCCCCAGCGATCCAGCAGCTTGCCGACCTTCAGGTCTTCGAGCACGCGGGTGACGCCGGTGAGCGTGTATCCGTGTGGTGAAACGGGCATGTCCTTCGCCACTTCGCCTATATGATCCTGGTGAAAATGGGTCAACAGCACGTAGTCCAGTGCCGGTTGCGGATCGTGCTGTAGCGCGTGACGCACGTAGCGGACGACCCATTCGCTGGCCCGCCGCGTCTCGTCGGGCCGCGCGGGCGTGTGCTTGGGACTCGGGCCCGGCAGTTCGCCCGCATCGACCAGCAAGGTCGTGCCATCGGGAAAAATGTATAGGCCCGCATTGCCGCGCCCGGTGCTGATCTGGTGGATGTCCAACATCCCCGGTTGCCATGGCGCGATGGGACGTCCCACGACGTCCTCGGCACGCGCACTCGTTACGGCCATGACAAGCACAACAGCCGTGAGAAGCCATCTGTATTTCATCGTATTGGCCCTTTCTAAGTGTGAGCCTGCCCATCAAGCTTGCGTGAATTTGCGTTCGGCGAGGGCTGCGCCCGACAGGTCTTGGATGGCGACTCGCAGCGTTTGGGCATCGGCCTCCAGGACAATCAGCGTGGCGTCTTGAGGCTCCGGCCCACCGCCGACCACCTGCATCGGATTGCCCTCGGCCGGCTCGTCCACTCGCCAGGCATGCATGTGGCCGCTGACGATCAGCGAAACTCGCGCTTCACGCAGCACGGGCAGCCAAGCTCGGGCTCCATCGCCCGACCACGAGGCATATCCCTCCAGGCGCAGGCCGTCATTTTGATTCGGCAGGCCACGCAAGGGGATGTGACAAAAGGCCACCTTGAACGGGGCCGAGGCGATCTCCGGCCGGCACAGGGCGTCTCGCAGCCAGGCGGCCTGGCGCAGGCGGTACGGCTCGTAAGCGGCTGTTCCGGCGAATACCGGGTGGGCATCGGGTTTGTCCTCGCCCGTGTCCAAGGTCAGCAGCGCCAACGGGCCGTAACGCCGCGCCACATTGTAAGGCAAGCCGGGCTCCGGTCCCGGCGCCAAGCAACCTTCGATCTGGCGCGCACTGGCACCGCGCACGTCATGATTGCCAGGCACGAACATCAGGGACCGGCTCGCAGCCCAACCCGGCTTGAGCAGCACGCGTGGCAGATCAGCCGGCGAGTTGAAAGCCGAGGCGCACGTATCGCCGTTCCAGACCACGACGTCCGGAGCAACCGCCTCCATCCGCGAGGCGAGGGCGTCCACCGTTCGCAGGTGCTCGTGAGTGTCGTTGACGACCGCGACGCGCACGCGCGGTGCGGCGGAGTCGGGGAGCGTGACGCAGTGCACCTGTCCCACGACCGATTCGCCCCGCTGCGACTTGTACGCCGATTGGTAGCTCAAAGGCTGCGCGGCCACGCGATAGAAGACACGCCGTCCCGGCTCGCCACGGTCTCCCAGGGCAACTGGCACGACCAGAGCCCGGTCGCAAGCATCGACCAAGCCGGCCCGACTGGGGATGACACGCTGATCGAGATGCTCGGGCGACAAGCCCCATTCTACCCAGCCTGTGGCCAACTGCCCGACCGCGAAGCTGACCGCGAATCCTCCGACGGTCAGATGCTGCACGACCGGCGGGCCGGCGAACAACGGGGCGGTGTCTTGCGGAGTATGGGAGGCAGCCGGAACAGCCTCGGCTCCCCATAGCCAAGCCAATGAAGATGCGGGAACCAGGTTGAGCAAATCCCGGCGGTTCAGCATGAACTGCTCCTCTTCTACTTGGGGCCCGCGGCGAGACATAAACTGGCCCGGCGCCGGCTCAGTTGCGGAGTGGGTTGGCCGATCTGGGCGAACTCACTGGTCCCAATCACGGCCTGGACCCCTTCGAGCTTGGCCAGTTCGGTGCGCGGCGGGACCTTCAGTAACACGGGTAGGACGAAGGCAGGCAGGACCACAGGCAGAACGTAATCAAAGCACGCAATGCCGTCTTTTTCTCCCCGGGCAATACCAATGTCAAGACGGGGTGGGGCAAGCGCCCAGGTTGTCGTACCTTCCTAGGTGCTAGGGAATCGGCTATCCTCACACGTAGCTTGCCATCTGCGCGACGGAGCGTCTGAGACCTTTCGCAAGCTCATGACCGACGCCAGCACGCAGAGGCAAGACAGCCCACCCGCCGACCAGCCTGCCAGCCTGCCGAGCATATTCTCGATCGACTAGCTCCGCGCGTGACGGTCTGCGGCCCAGCCTTTAGGCCAAAGTTCCAAGAATGAGGAGTCCGCGATGCATGCGACGTATCATCGCCCTGTTCTGACGTTAACGATCGCGCTGACGGTGTCCGCTGCGGCGATGGCAGAGGACACACCACGAGTTCCACGCTGGTCCGTCGAGAAGGCCAAACAATGGTACCAGGCCCAGCCCTGGCCGGTCGGATGCAACTACATCCCTTCTACCGCGGTCAACCAGATCGAAACCTGGCAGGCCGAGTCGTTCGATCCCCAGACGATCGACCGGGAACTGGGTTGGGCGGAGGACCTGGGGTTCAACACCGTGCGGATCTTCCTGCATGACCTGGTGTGGGAAGCCGATCCGGCGGGATTCAAGGACCGCCTGGGAAAGTTCCTGGATATCTGCCAGAAGCACCACGTCCGGGCCATGGTCACCTTCTTCACCAATGGATGCTACGGGAATGCCGAGGAGGCTCACCTGGGCAAGCAACCCGCTCCGGTGCCCGGCGTACATAATTCCGGCTGGGTGCAATCCCCCGGCGCTGCCAACGTGAATGATCCGGCGAAGTGGGGACGTCTTGAAAAGTACATCAAGGACGTGGTGGGAGCGTTCGCCCAAGACAACCGCATCCTGCTCTGGTCCATCTACAACGAACCGGAGAACCGCACCAAAGGAGCCCGGAGCCTGCCGCTGATGCGCAACGCCTTCGCGTGGGCGCGGAGCGCCGGCCCCTCGCAACCGCTGACAGCGCCCCTCTGGGCGTTGCCATCCGCTCCCTCCACCTCGCTCGACATCGTGAGTTACCTCTACGAAAACTGCGACGTCATGAGCTTCCACTCCTACCGCGGCCCGAAAGACGTCGAACGATTTATCAAGCTGCTGCAGGTCTTTGATCGTCCGATCTTCTGCACCGAGTACATGGCTCGTCCCCACTCGACGTTTCGAGACATCCTCCCGATCCTCAAGCGGGAGCATGTCGGAGCGATGAATTTCGGACTGGTCGCAGGCAAGGGCAACTTCTACTTCCCCTGGGGAAGCAAGCCGGGTTCGCCGGAACCGAAGATCTGGCACCACGACATCCTGCGATCCGACGGAACTCCCTACGATCCCCAAGAAACCGCCCTCATCAAGCAACTCACAGGCCACGGCCGCTGACGATTCCGATTCCCGCAAGGGGACATACATGTCCTGCATTCTCCCGCGGCATTCAGTTTCGCGTCTCGGCGTGAGGCACCGAGCGACCCATCACATCCGTTTCGTGTTCTGGATGCTGCGCGTCATCGGCGAATTGCGCGGGCCACGCACAATTCGATCCAGCCGATCAAAGGCACCTCGGTGGTCGGCTACGGCAGTTGGCAAGATCTCCAGTAAGCCTGATCCGTGGCGTAGACGTCGAACGTGTAGCGCGGCGGCAGGGGACGTGGGAGGATGCCGAAGTTCTGCATCTCCTCGATGTAGAACCGGTTGGGGACGAAACCTGGCAGGCTGAAGCGTTTGCCTTCAGCCAGTTGCCCGGCGGCTTTGGTGATTGCCGCCAGGATCGCCTGGTGGTCCGCATCCGCCGATCCACATCGCACCAAGGCTTTGAGATGGTCGCGTGAAGCGATTCACAGGGTGGTTTCGGCAAGGAGGGAGTGGTGTCTGGGGGCGTTAGCGATTTTCTGCGCGCAGGGCGGATTTGGCAAGGGGGCGGCGTGGTTCCCCGCTGAATCAATGTCAGCATCCACGTCGTTCAAGACATCTTGCCATTGGTTCTGGTCGTCTGCCCGCTGGCTGCCGCGGAGTCCCGGCCGGTCGCCGTGCGGACGGATGCCGAGTGTTACTCGAATCCGCCCGTGGAAGTGGTCCGGGATAGATGGAAGTGACGGAATACCGGGGGGCCGTGTGGACTGCTGCCAGAGGGTTGTTCTTTTTGAGAGGCCCCGGCAGCACCGCTTGACGGCTCCGAGAACCGGAATGGGCGCCATGGGGCTCACCACAGCATTCCGAGGGCCTCTTCCACCGTTTTGCCCGTCACCTCGAGGGTGTGGGGGTCGATGATCTTGACGTTGCGATTCCGCGGGGGATTCGGTCGTTCGACTTGCTCCAGCCGCAGAGTCACGGGGCTGGTTAGGACGAAGGGGGCCGGCTTGCTGGTGCGCAAACGGCGCACGGCTTCGGCCGCGCCTTCCCGGATTCTGCGGTGAGCGACCGGCCTGGGCAGCAAGGTGCCCGCCTCGAATCCGGCTCCGATTTTCACTTCCACGGCCACCAGATGGGCCATCAGGTTCTTCGCCTCGCTACAGAGCTTGTCGTCTCCGCTGACCATGATGACCGGCACGCCGTGCTCGCCCGCCCGACCGCCGTCGAGCGCGACTTCGCCAACGGTCTGACCGTTGATCCAGCAGTTCTTCCACGAGTGGGAACTGGTGTGCGCCAGGATGGCGCGCGGGGTGCCCGCCTTGGCGTGGTATCCCAGCAGAATCAAGCCATCGTAGGCTTCGATCCCCTCAAACCGCGGAGGATTTCCAAGGATGCACTCGGCCCGTTCGTGGAGTCCTCCCCAGATGACGTTGTTGCACTGCGAGTGGATATCCTGGACGGTGATTCTCCCCGCACCGCCGTCGATGCACCCCTGAATACAGGCGTTCAGGTCTCCCATCAGGTATCGTTGCCCTTCCGCATACCGTTGGCTGCCGTTGGTGACGAAGGATTTCGCAACAATCCCACTGATCCCCTCCATGTCGCAGAAGATTTTGATGTGCGGTTCGGCAGCCGCGCCGGAGCTGGAGCTGCGCTGCTGGGCCGCGCCCGAGCTTGCCGCCTGCTCACTCGCACGGTCTGCCCCGCGGGCGCTGTCTGCCAGCACAGCGGCCAGCGCAAGGCAGGCGGCCGCGGCCCGGATCCAAATTCCTGTCCGCCTGATTGCCGAGCTTGAGCGGGCGTCGCTGCGTCGGCCACCACGCCGTTCATGGCGAGAAGCAAGAAAATCGTCGCCGACGCCGGAGACCGTTGCATTGCGAGATCGGTTCATGATTCGAGACTCCAGCCTTTCCGATAGGGAGGTGATGAGGGCAACAGTGAAGCTACTGGACGGCCGCAGCGAAGTCGGGCGATCCTGGCTTCTGGTAGGGCGCCAACGCTTCGAACCGGTACTCGATCTCCGCGATCTCCTCTGGGCTCAACTTCAGTTCCGAGTAGATGGGCGATGTGGGAATGGTTCCACCAGGCCCGTAATGGCGCGAGATCATCGTCTCGAACACGCCGCGTTTCTTCCAGAGGTACAACTGGTAGCCGCGCAAGTCGCCGGGATGGGTCGTGGCGAGGTTGATCATAAGCACGAATTTGCTGTACGCATCCCGCACGACGGCCGGGTCCGATCCGCTTCTGTGCAGTTGCCAGATGCGGGTGAGAACGTCGGCGTAGATCGCCCGCTCGGTGATCAACCCTTCCGAGCCGAGTCTCAATTCATACAGCCAGCCGAATCCCCCACGGGCGCTGAAGACACGCCGGATCGGCGGTTTAGCCGCCAGCAGGGCACGCGTGCGAGCGATGACGTTGCCCGCTTCCTCTTTGACGTAGCCAAAGTTGGGGAAGTCTCTGGCGAGTTCGATCAGCAAGTCCACGGAAGGGATCGGCCCCTTGTAGGCCACTCCGCCCGTCGTCTGGATGAAGACGGGCCGTTTCGTGACCGCCGCCAGGGCCTGGTAGTACTGGCGCAAATCAGCTTCCGTTTTGCCCGAGTCCGGCGGTCGCGAAATGATCGCCGGCGGTGCCAGTTTCTCGACGTGTTCGGCGAACTTGAGCATTTCGGCCGTGTCCTGGCCTTGCACGCCCAGGCACAACGCGGTCGTGCGCAGCTTGCGAGCCGTCTTGGCAAGCACCTCCATGCCCTGCAACTTTTCGTCGGTCGTAAGCAGGTCGACGCTGTCGCCCGACTGCGGCCAGATCATGCCCGGACACCCACACCAGTCGACGTAGCAGGCCTCGCGGGCCAGCGCGTCGAAGTCCACGGCGCCCGAGGCGGTGAAGGGTGTCGACAGAATCAGAAACGGTCCCTGAATCCTCGGATCCGGGGCCGCATCTGCGTCGGCCAGAAGGTTCGCACCGTGCGCCGATTGCCGAAACAGCGTCGCGGCGATCGCACCCGATGCGCCGGTGGTCGTGAACTGGAGCATCTGGCGCCTCGTGATTTGCTTGTCGATGGACATGGTCAGGCCTTGCCGATGGTGCGGGTCTGGGGATTGTAAGTTGTGCGATAGCCGTTCCTGTAGGACTCGACGGCCATGAGGCCGACGACCGAGTGCAGGTAGCCGGCCTCGATGGGCGCGCGGGTCGGCTTGCCGGAGCGCAGGCACTGGAGCCAGTCGAGGAAATGGTCGGGCGTGTCGATCGGCTTCACGTCGTTGACGCCGCGGATCGTTCCGTCGCGTTTCGGACCGCCTTCGGCCGTGTAGTTCGGCGCGCTCAGGTTGTCCAGCACTAACTGCCCCTTTTCGCAGAAGAAGCGGGTGCGGCTGCCGCCGCTGTTGCCGAGGTTGCTGGAGTAGGCGGCCATGAAGCCTTCGGGGTAGACCCACAAAGCCTCGACGTGGTCGGGGCAGGTGAATTGGTACTCGTCCTTCCAGGTGAAGATGCCGCCGTTGCAGACGCAACTAACCGGGAACTGCGCGCCGGTGATGTAGCTGTACAGATCGATGAAATGGCAGCCGAGATTGGTCACCGGACCGTCGGTGTAATCGAGATACCCGTACCAGCCGGTGAGGACGTCGGCGGAAAACGGCCGCTCGGGCGCGTTGCCGAGGAACTCCTTCCAGTCGACGTCTCCCTGCTTGATGTCGGCCGACTTGGGAAGGTGGGCCTTGACGTAGCCGTACCAATAAGGCTTGTCGCTGTTGCGGCATTGCTCGATGCGAGAAGCCTTGCCCAACAGGCCGGATTTCCAGAGTTCGTGGCAGCCCGTCATCACGGGCAAGCTGCGGGTCTGGGTGCCCACCTGGACGACGATCTTCGCCGCCTTGACGGCGTCGACCGCAGCCGTAAGCTCCTGCATGTTTCTCGCCATCGGCTTCTCGACGTAAACGTGTTTTCCGGCCTTGGCGGTGGCTTCCAACTGGATGGCGTGGTGGTGGTCCGGCGAGGCGATCATCACGGCGTCCACATCCTTGCAGGCCAGGATGTCGCGGTAGCTGGAGAATTGCCTCACCTGGGTGCCGTACCATTCTTTGCACATCGCGGCGGCTTCTTCGCGGGCCAGCCGCCAGGGATCGCTCACGGCAACAAACTCGGCGTTCTGCTCCGCGTCGTGCTGATGCACGCCGGCCATGTGCGCCAGCCGGCCGCGCCCCCCGCAACCGATCTGGGCAATCCGGATCCGGTCGTTGGCGCCCGTGATACGGGCGTAGCTGCGCGCCGTGAAGGTCAGCGCCGTTGCGCCGACGGCGGCCGTCGTTACGAAATCGCGTCGTGTCAAGGATGTTTTCATTGCGGTCTTTCTCCTTTGCGGTTGAAGCTACTCGCCAGCCCCGGGGACACAACCAAGTGATAGGAAATCTGATTCCCGGCCAAACCTGATTCCCGACCACGGGCCCGAGCATAGCCGGGGGAGCCTGGTGAAGCAACGGGGTGCTTACGCCACGGGGTAAACCGGACAGTTACTCCTCGAACGGCGCTAACTGAAGTAGCCCAGTTGCTTCAGCGCCTCGGCGACGTGGGGGTAGATGCGCATGGCGTTGCGGAAGTAGATTTTCTCCAGGACTTCCTGAGGCAGGGCCAAGCCGCGGAGCTTGGATTCGTCCTGGATGCCGCTGGGTAGCTCCTTGTCGGTCTCCAGCAGATCGAAGTACCGCTGGTACTGTGGCACCTTGTCGCGAACCTCGGGAAACTGCTTGTCGAGCACGGGCACGAACCACTGGCTGGCCATGTCGGTGCCGAAGAGGATGCGGTCCGCGTATTCGATCATGAACGACCGCAGGTTGTCGCGCCCCACGGCGTGCAGGAAGACGGCCGTCGTGGCCAGGTCGACGTTCAAATTGGGATACGTGCTGAGCATGTAGCGCAGGCAGTCCAACTGCTCGTCCGAGTAGCACAGCCAGAGCATGTGGGCGTTGACTACGACCATCCGCGGGTGCTTCTTGAGCACGTTCTCCCAGGCTCGCTGCTGCCGCCAGAACTCGACCGGCTCCTGGAACCACTCCGTGCGGCGGCCGAACGTGCCGCAGGGGTTGGTCACGTGCGGCGAGGCGGCCACCAAGCCGATCTCCTCCATCTTGCTGAAAATCGGCTCGTTCGACGGCCGGTCGATTTGGATGCCCGGTTCCCAGCCCGGATAGAACTTGAACCCCACCACGCCCCGCTTCTGCCAGTCGACCAACTCCTGGGGCGAGAAGCGGAACGGCCCTCCCAGCTTGAGCTTGAAGTCGCTGATGCAGAACTGGATGCGGCCCTGGTATCGTTTGCGCAGCTCGTCCATGTCGGGCGGATCGGCGGAGCCCAGGCTGAAACATATTGCCAAGTCCGCGTCAAGCCGCTGACGGATTGCCTTGCGCAGCTCCATCACGTCGTCCAGGGCCTTCCAGGTGTTGCCGATGTGCGTATGCACGTCGATCCGCGGCATGGTCGCCAGCGTGAAGGGGCTCTTGGCTTTCGCCTCACCGCCCTGGTCTTCCGCCGCTTGACCCACGGCCGCTCCGAAGAGCAGCGAGGCGCCCGCCGCGGTGGCCGACGATTTCAGAAAATCACGCCGATTGGAATTGAACATCGCGAGTCTCCTTGGCTGCTCGGGAGCGGGGTAGGGATGGCACTTCGGGTCCGCCCAACTCCAAGTGTTTTTTGGCGTTGGACGAACGTGTCACGTCGTCACACATCGTGGACACTCACGACGTCATTTAACGTACTCAACCACGAGTTCCGGCGGCTTGCCGGCTTCGCGGGAGAGGTAGCCGAGGCCGTCGCAGCTGGTGGGATCGAGGGCCAGGCTCAACTCCTGGCTTGCTTCCAACGCGAGTTGGAGCGGGATCTCGATTACCTGGTTCTCGGCGACGGGGCCGATCTTCCCCACGATGTCTCCCAGCTTGGGCCGGGCCTGGTATGTGACGCCGCTCTCGCTCCACGGCTCCGTCACCATGCGGACTTGTCCCGAATCGTTCGAGGGATTGTCGCGGTTGTACAGCCGCAGCGTGGCCGAACGCGGCTTGCCGTCGACCGCGATCCGGAACTTGAGGTAGGCAATGCTGTGATGGTGATCGCCCATTTTGGCGTCGCCGCCGTCGACGTTCAGGCCTTTGCTTTCCCCGTAGTTCGTCCCCGGTGAAGACTGGCTGGCGTGGGTGTCCTCGACGGCTTGCAGAACGACGCGCCGCAGGTCTCCCAGGTGCTCCAACTCGGCCCGCTGGTCGGTCTCGACCGTTCCGTCAGCCCGGAGCAGCTTGAACGTGACCCGGTGTTTTCCGGGCGCAGCCTTGTCGCCCAGAACAGCCTTCAGCGCTAAGGTGGTGCGTTGGCCCGCTGGGATCCGGACTTGCGTCTCGGCCGGCGTGACGGCAAAGCCGGGCGGAGCCTCGACGCGGAGCGTGCCCGCGAAATCACCTTCCTTGTGGTTCGCAATCACGACCTCCCCCGCCTGCTCCGGCTGGACATTGCTGAGCAGGAAGGACGGCACGGCAAAGCCGAGCGTCAGCACCTGCTCGCGCACGACTTCGATACCTTGCAGAATGGGCAATTGATCAGACCCCGGGTTGGCGGCCGCGGGGACGAATTCGATCGCCAGCTCCCGGTCCGCGTCGAGGCCCTGGAACTCCTTAACCAGCGGCTTGTTCCGGCCGCCGGCCTGCTGGAAGACGTCGACCTTCTCGGCCACGATCTTGCCCTGGAGCTTGATGTCGAAGACCCGCTTGCCGGCGGCTTCATTGTCCAACTCGGCAAACGCCAGCCGGACCGTGTACCGCGCCCGTCCGTCGGCCGGTTCGAGCAGCGGGACCGTGCATTGCCGCAGGCCTCGCACGCCCGAACAGTACAGCCACGGCTTGGCCGAATCCTCGACCTTGAGTCGCGCGGCGTCATGATTGAAGTAACCCCCGCCGGGGAAGAGCGTGACGCCGATTTGCAGCGGCAGCACCAGCGACCCGGCGGGCCGGGGATAGCCCAGCCACAGGCCGCCGGAGGCGTCCCTGCGGTCGCCGGGCGCTCCCAAGTTCAGAGCCAATCGCTTGACCGGCGTCATCGGACCCGGTTGGCTGAAGTACGCCCACTGCCGGTTCTCCTCGCGGCTCTTGAAGACCACGGTACACATGTTCGGAAATGGACACATGCAACCCGAACTGGCTTCGGGCACCATCAGCAGGCCGTTGGCCGGAATGAAATTGATCCAGCAGCCCGGCCGCTGAGCGCCGAAATGCTGTGTGCCGAAGTCGTTGTCCAGGTCGTACCAGCCCAGCGTCAGGGAGCGGAAAAACAAAGCATGAGGCGCCGCGGCAGGGCAGCCGCAGTGGTGTCCGGGCCGGGCGAACTGCCAGGGTTCCTCGCGCCCCGTGACTGGATGGACCCGCGTCCGCTGTTGGCCGGTCCGCAGGTCGTAGGCCCACGGCTCCGCGTGCAGCGTGTCGCCGATCACCACCGGGCGCACGCGGTAGCCGATTGGCTTGTCCCACAACACCCCGCCGTCCTTGCCGGACAAGGCGACGACCTGCCGCGAGGCAAACTGTCCGGCCAGAAACTGCGTCCAGTAGTGGCCGTCGAGGAACACGCCGAACAGAACCAGCACATCGTTGTGGTAGATGGCGCCCAGCGAGCACCAACTGGCTCCTCCAGCGGCCCCCGTGACCTCGACGGGCTTCTCCCACAGCTTGTTGCCCGTCGCGGCATCCAGGGCCACGACGCGATAGACGGCGGCGGCTTCGAGCTTCTTCAACAACGCGGCACGTTCCGCGTCGCTCAGCCGATGCACCTCTTTGACCTGCTGCGCGAGTGCCTCCGTGCGTTGCTGTTCGGTCACGCCGGGTCCGGCGAAGTACAGACGCCCATCGCCGATGGCGATCGAGCCCTGGCCGATGTCCTTGGCCTCGTGCTTCCAGCGCAGCTGTCCGGTGGTCAGATCGAGCGCGAAAACGCAATCGGCCGTCCGACCCTCGGCGGTGCGCGAGCCGTACAGCAAGTCGCCGACAACGGCCACATAGCCCCAGCGCCGCGGAGTGCCGTCGGCTGCCGGCGGCAGTTTGTAGGTGGATTTCGTCTCGCCCGTGGCGGCGTCGAACCGCAGGCATTCGTCCCCGACGGCCACGAACAGACTGTCGGCATTGGCTGCGGAGTTGCCCGCGTCGTGGCTCATAGTGACGCGCAGCGCGCCGCGGATCTTCCGTTCCCAGAGTTCCACTCCGTTGTAGGCGTCGTAGGCCATGACCGAGTTCTCGCCCACGCCCACCCGGTCCGCCATGCCTTCGCCCAGGACGAACAGGCGGCCGTTGATGGCCAGCGGAGCCGCGGCCCGCAAGTGCCGCTCGGCCATCTGCGTCGGTCCGGGTCTGCCAAACCACAGCAGGCCCAACGGGCAGCGAACCAGTTCATCGTCGCTGCAGGTCGTGTTGCCCGGCTCTGCGTATTGATGAGTCCAGCTGCCGGCGCCCGGCAGCGGCCCGCGACGGAACTCGAGCCATGCGCCGTTTTCTTCGGAGATGTTCCCGCCCTCGATTTCCGCTTCGGCCAGCCACTGCCGCATCGCAGCGGCCTGCAGCGGTTTCACCTTGCCGCCGACCGCTGCGGGTTGGCCGATGCAAATCGTGCCGCCCAGCGGCTTGAGCAGGCGGAACGCTTCCTGAGCGCCGCGAGGCATTTGGCCCGATGTGAGCGGCTCTTCCGAAACCACCAGGTTCGCGAAGTAGTCGGAGAACGGAACCTGCGACAACTCGCCCTGCTCGACCAGCACCCGGGTTCCATACAGCCCCGCGGCATCCAGCGCCAGGCGGGCGGCCTGGACCTTTTGAGCGTCAGGCTCGATGCCGCAGATTTGCAGGTCCGTCCGCTTCGCCAATTCGTAGGCCAGCCGGCCCGTGCCGCAGCCGAGGACGAGGCAATAGCCGCGTTTGATTCCTGTGGTGCGGACGATCTGCTCGGCCGCCGCTGCGAAGACGGGAGTCCGTTCGTCCGCCGGGAAGGGCGACGCGCTGACCGTCTGCTGCACCACCCCGGCCGTCTGCGCGCCTTCCGCGCCGAAGCAGTAGATCGTCCCGCTGTCGGAACTGACAAACAGCCGCCCGTCGGCAATGGCCAGGCCGCGGGCCTTGCCGTCGATCTCCGCGGTCCACAGCACTTCGCCCGACGCGGCGTCGAACGCCAAGACCTTCCGGTCGCCGCCGGCCAACAGCACGTTGCCAGCCATGACCAGCGTTTCGGAGCAATCGCAGCGCACGCGCCACGTTTGGCCCGAGGCGATTCGGCTGTCGGTTTCCTTCAACTGCGAGTTGACGTCGTCCAGTTGTTTTTCCAGTGCTTTGAGCGCCGCTTCCGGGCCGCGTTTGGCTCGTTGGACTTGCGTGTTCAGATCGCGTTGGCGATCCAGCAGGCCCTTGCGGCGCAGGCTAGCGGCCGCATAGGCCTCGCGGTTGACCGCGAACAGCTCGCGCCCGGTCGCCGTGTAGAAGGCGTTGGGCGTCACGATCAGTTGATGGCCCCAGAACCAACTGGAGCGCGCACGGAAGTTCTCCTGGTCGAAGCCGATCATCTGCTCGGTCCCGGTGAACACCTGGTTGTCGGCCAGCGTGGCATGGGTTCCGCCGATGATGTGTTCGGCATAGGCCTCGTACAGCAGGCGTCCGTCCTGGCGGTCGAACGCCGCCGGCGACACGCGGCCCAGCGGAGCGAACAGGCGGTCTTTCGAGGCCAGCAGGTAACCCTGCGGCGACATCCGGCTCTGGGGCGCTTCGCCACAGGAGTCATTGCGCCACGTCAGCTTGCCGTCCTCCGCGTTGACGGCGAACATGGCCACACCTTCGGCCGGGAAAATGCCGGCGCCGAAGTAGGCGGTCCCGTCGTCCACCAGCACGCCGGTGCGGACGGGCCACAGCGAGATCATCTTGCCGCTGCCCAGTAGCTTGCCTTCGTCCGGGGCCGCGTGGAACTTCCATTGCTCGCCGCCGTCGCCGGCACGCAGGCAGTAGACGAAGCCGTCGTCGGAGCCGAAGTACACCTTGTCCTGCCAGATCGTCGGCGCCAGCCGCACGGGCCCGCCGGTCAGCGTGCTCCAACGTTCCCGGCCGGTGGCGGCGTCCAACGACACCACTTTGCCGTCCGCGGACGAGCCGAAATAGACGGCGCCGGCGGACACGGTGACGTGAAAAGCGTCGTCGAAATGCACGCGGCGCAGCTCGGTCTGCCCGTACCAGCCGCCGACCGGCCGTGGGTTCGGCTCGCTCCAAGCCGCCTGCGGCGCGTGGCGGGGCTGGAACACCCAGCATTGCGTCAGCGGCAGCTTGACGGTCTCCGTCGTCACCCCGCTGCGGGCGTTGTCATATCGGTAGGTCGGCCAGTCGCCAGCGTGCGACGCCGCCGGCACAGCCGTCAGAACCAGCACCGCCAGGCCCAGGCATCGTCCGGCACGGACCAGCGGCCGTCTGCCTCGTAATCCCACCACGTTCGCCAAAAAACCGGTCATGATCCAATTCTCCTTTCAACCCAGGGCGGCAGGGACGTTCCTGCAATGCAATTCTCCGGTTGCTGCCGACCTTTTGTCATGCTCACTGCGGCAGGCGCCCAGGATACCGCGAACCGTGGCAACGTGCCACCCTTCAGTTGATTGACACGGGCCGCCGTCGCAGTGGCGGTGCAAAGTCCCTTGCTCAGCTTGTTTCGCCAAGCTGCTTCCGCTAGCGTCGTTCCTGGAACTCCCCTTGAGGCAAGCTGAATCCCCGATCAATGGGCAAGGACGACACATCCGTGAAAACCACCCTGTTCTCGTTGCTGATCGCTCTGGTGTGCGATTCGCTCTTGGCGGAGGAGATCGACGTCAACGGTCGCTTTCGATCCCCAACGCCCGGCGGTTTCCCCGACGCCTGGGTCATGCATGAATGGGGCGGCTACAAACCGTTCCCGACTGTCAAGACCATCCCCAACGCCTGCGAGGGGAACACGGCATTGTGCATCACCGACGTCCTGGGCGACGATGGCGGCGCCATCCAGACCCGTGCCAAGTTCTCCGCCCGCTCCGGCGCGGTCGGCCGCATTTCGCTGCTGGCGAAGGGAAAAGGGCTGGCCTGGGCGACGTTTTACCGGTGGGGCGAGAAGGGCCAGTGGAACGGGGTGATCGTCAGTTCGCCGTTTGCCCTCTCCGAGACTTGGCAGCCGCACGTCTTGACGATTCCCATCGACAACGGCCACGCCTGTGAAACGCACGCCGTCACGCTCGCCATCGGCGGCAAGATGGGGGCGGAGATTCAGATCTGCAATTTGACCCTCGACATCCGGCCGGCGACAACCGTCTGCCGAAATCCTGGACGATCTTCGGTCCCGTCGCTGAGGACTTCCAACCGTCGCCGGAACAACTGCAATCGGTTCCGGACGCTCTGGGCGGCGCGAAGGGCGAGACGGTGAATCTGATCTCCAACACGCTGGATTTTGTGCCTGTGGTCGGTCCCGGCCCGAACCGATGCGCGTGGGCGCTGGCTCGCCTTGAGGCCAAGTACGACTGCGAAATGACGGTCGGCGCCGGCGCCGCTGGGTCGATGCAGTACTATCTCAATGGCGAGCCGGTTTTCGGTATCGCCGCGCCAGGCGACGCCCCATCGGCGGTCGAGATCGACAACCACGTCAAGACCGTCCGGCTCAAACAAGGGGCCAACGTCATCGCGATCAGGATCGTCACGGGCGAGGCCGGCTCGGTTCTGAAAGTTGCCGGTCCGCTGGACCTGCGCGGCGTGGTCCGCAGAATGCAGCTTTCCCAACGCACGTTCGAGGAGGATTTCGACGGTTCCTCGGTCCAATGCTCCGGAAACCCGCAGTTGATCAAGGGACATCCGACGCCAGGGCTTCTGACAGTCACCGGACAGGGCGTCTTCAGGACGGACGCGAAGCTGGCAATCACTTGCCCGAACAACATCGCGCCGCTTCCCGACAAGTCGGACGAGAACCTGTTCGCCGCCGCGGGGGTCCGGGTCCAGAATCTCGGGCGCGAGCCGTCCTCGCGCCAAACCGCGACATTCGAGATTGCCGCTTCCGACATGGCCTGCCGCATCGTTTCCGGCAAGAACGAAGACCTGACCGTTTCGGTCCTCGAAAACAATAGTCAACTGGAGACGCTGGAAATTCCCTCGAACTGCCTGCCGACAGATTTCGTGTTCGGCGTCAACGGCCGCGGGAAATGGACCGTATCGATTCACAGCCTCGTCGACAGCAAGACGACGACCCTGAGCGGGAAACGCCGGTCCCCCGGACCCTCAACCGTCGAGTTCAGCTACTGCCTACTCGCCGGAAACGGCCCGGCCGAGGCGACGCTCGACAATCTCGTCATCGGCCTCGCCCGCCAGGAATCGAAAACGTCGTCGACGCCGTTCCGCATCGATCTCGCCCCGCAGTTCGATCCCGTCCAGGCGGGCTGGAAGAAAGTGTTTGACGACCAGTTCGACGGCCAGGGGGTCGATCCCGGCAAATGGTACTTCAGCCCCGAGAGTGAAAGGGACTACGCCAAAGTCCACGACGGACTGCTGGAAATCGTCTGCAACTGGGCGACGCCCGACAGAACCAGAACCAAGAGCGCCAGCCTCTACTCCAACGAGCTCTTCGGACACGGCTACTTCGAGGCGAGGGTAAAATTCCGCCAGCAGCCCGGCTGGTGGTCCGCCTTCTGGCTCTGCACGCACGGACCGTCCAATCCCTTCCTCGACGGTTGGGAGATCGACATCTACGAAGATTATTACATGGGCCCGAAGAATGCCGGCGAACCGCCGCGCGGCATCCTGGACCATAACCTGCACGTCTTCGCCTGCGGCACGCTGAGAAGTTGGAACTACGGCTCCAATCTCCCCGGCAAAGTCGACGACTGGTACGTCGTCGGCTGCAAATGGACCCCTTTCGAGGTTTCGTATTACCTCAACCGCAAGCTCATCCAGTCGGAAGCCAACCACAGCCCGTACAACTCGGTGACCTTCGACCCGTTCAACCACGCGGCCGGTTACATTCCGCTGCACGCGATTCTCTCCGGTTGCTGCGGCAAGTCCGGCGGCGACCCGACGAAGGGAACGTTCCCCGAGAGCTTCTTCGTCGATTACGTCCGCATCTACGAATATCCGCACGACTCCGACCCGGTGGTCCGGTTGGTCAGGAAGCCGGACGAATCCACCTATATTCTCAAACCCGGTGAGGAACTGGATTTCGAGGCGGAGGTCGAGCCGTCGAGCAAATCCGGAGCGAAGATCAAGCAGGTTTACCTCTTCGACAGCGGCGCGCTACTGGATTACCGCTCCGCTCCGCCCTACCGTTTCCACGTCAAAGTCGCGCAGGATTACTACGACGGCACGAATTTCGTCAAGCCGGGACGCGCAGGAATCCGGCCGGATTGGGACCGCGGGCTGCATGCGTTCTGTGTGTTCGCGCAAGACGAAAACGGCAGCGTCGGGCGCTCGGAAAACGTCGTCAGACTACTTCGCAAGCACGGCCAGACCAGCCCGTACCGCGGAGAGCCGACGCAACTGCCGGGCACGATCATGCTGTCGCATTACGACGAGGGAGGCCAGGGATTCGCCTATTCCGACGGCACGCCCGGCAATAGCGCAAGCAAGACATTCCGCACCAACGAAGACGTCGACGCCGGCGAAACCGTCATCGGTGGAGTCTCCGGCGGCGAATGGCTCAAGTATACCGTCCACGTCAACCAGACCGCGAAGTATACGTTCACGCTCGAATACGGAACTCCGTCTCCAAAACAACGGGGCCCGAAACTGATGGTCGACTGCAAGGCGGTCGGCGACTTGGAGACCCCCGCGCACGAATTTCCCGACTGGCGCCACACCAGCAAAGCGGTCCTGCGAGGAGTCCCGCTCACCGCAGGCGATCACGAAATCGTCCTCCTCATGCAGGGCTCGTACAACTTGGGCGCGCTACAGGCCGCCGCGGAGTAGACGACGCCTTCCACCGGTAAAGCGTAACCGTTACGGCAAATCGTCAGTCACTTCACCCGGTGTTCGTGTGCTTGAAGGTCAAGGTGCAATCCTCTCAACCAGCAGCACGACTTTCCCGATATTCTCGCGACGCTGGAGGATCGCGTGGGCCTCTTCGGCCTGGGCGATTGGCAACGCCTGGTAGATTACCGGCTTTATGGTGCCGGAAGAGAACGACTGCCAGAGAAGCCTCTCCAGATCGGCAAGGATTCTGGCTTTCATCTCGGAGGGACGGCTTCTGAGCGTGCTGCCGATCAGCTTGATGCCGCGTCTGAAGAATGTGTTCATGTCGATCGTGGTCATCGTTCCGCCCATCCACGTCAGGCTTTGGTAGGCCGGGTCTTTTTCTCGGCTCTTGCGCAACTTCGCATCCGACTCGGCGATGCCGACGACTTCGTAGTAGTCGCTCAGCTTCCGCAACGTGCTCATCTTTGCTGAGGCGTGCTCATGCCCCGTGCCGATCTGGCCGATCTTGATCCGTTGTTTCGGAGCATCGGCCGCGGCGAGCGTTGGTTCGAGCCACCGTTGGAGTGCGAAGGCGGCCCCCGCGCCGGCGGCCGTTGTGAGCAGGCGTCGACGATCAAACGTACCCATGATGTACTCCTGGGGTTCTGCGTGTTAGACGCGTTCCGGCAGCACGAACGCGCCGCGGTAGGAGCGGCTGAGTAACTGGTTCGCATCCGGGGCTTCAACGAACTTCTCGGCCTCGGCATCAAAGGTCAACTGGCGTCCAATACGGCAGGGTGTGCTGGCCAACTCAACCTGGCCCGTGTCGGCCAGGTGGCGTCTCATAGCTTCGAACGACTCGCGGAACATGTCGTCGCCCTCGAACTCGCCGGCCATCCTGTCAAAGGGGACTTCTTTGCCGAGGCGGTACGAAATGTTGCCCAAGTGAGCCAGCAGCGTGGAGCGATGTCCTTCGAGGATTTCGGCGCCCAGGTCCTCACGTTTCCGGCTGCGGACGCAAGCGACGAAATTCCGCATGTGGCGCGGCCCCTGTTCGGGAGCGCCGGGAGGCGGGAAGTTCTCAATCGGCACGCCGTCACCCTTACCCTTGGCGAAGAAACGGCCGTCCCGGACCACGCCTTCCTCGGTATAGAACTCGTTGGTAATCTTCCATTGCTTGTCGCCGATCAGGCCACGAATCTCCAGAATCAGCTTGACCTCGCCGCAATCAATCAAAGTCAATTGCGTGTTGGGAGTCTCGCCCCGATCCTGGTAGCCGAAGCGACCCCCGAGGCTGACGACCCGCTGCGGAACCGCGCCGTCCGGCATCGCCCAGCGGCAGACGTCCAACTGGTGCGACCCCATGTTCCCGATCTCGCCATTGCCGAAATCCCAACGCCAATGCCAATCGTAGTGGACGAGATTCGTGCGGAACGGCTGCGCGGGCGCCGGGCCAAGCCACAGATCGAAGTCCAATTCGCGGGGCGGCTCCTGCGGCTCCTTGACGCCGATGCTGCGCCGACTCCGGCTGGCGTAACCGTACGAGACCAGCAGCTTGCCGTATTTTCCCTTGCGAACGTCGTGGACCAACTGGATCCATTGCGGATCGGTGCGCCGTTGCGTGCCGTGCTGGACGATGCGGTCGTACTTTCTCGCCGCCTCGACGAGTCTGCGGCCTTCGAGCAGGCTGTGGCTGCAGGGCTTCTCGACATACACGTCCTTGCCCGCCTGGCACGCCCAGATGGCCATCAGCGAGTGCCAGTGGTTGGGCGTGACCACTGAGACGGCGTCGAGGTCCTTATCGTCCAGCGCCCGGCGAATATCCTGGACACACACGGGAGTGTTGCCCGCCCGCTCCTTCACGAGCTTGCTGCGGGAGGCAAACAGCCGGCTATCGGGATCGACCAGGTAGGCGATCTCGACGTCCTTCATCCCGCCGAATCCGGTGATGTGGGTTTGTCCGCGCCCGTTGATGCCTGCGATGGCGATGCGGACGCGGTCGTTAGCTCCGAGCACTCGGCCGGAGGCATTCGTGCCGGCAATCGTGAACGCGGTGGCGACTCCGGCCGTGGCGGCGGCTCGCTTCAGGAATTCACGGCGATTGTGCGGTGACATGCGTGGGTTCCTCGAGAGGTAGATCGTTAAACCACCTCTTCGACCACCCACGGCTGCCGATACTCCCGCTGGAAGAATCGCATGGCCTCGGGATCGTCGAGGATTCGGTCGGTCTGCGGATCGATGCGCAGCCTCCGGCCGCCGAGGCGGCAACTGATGTTGGCATAGTGGACCAGCAGCAGGCTGCGGTGCCCTTCTTCGATGTCGGCGTTGGGCCGCTGGCGGCTCTTGACCGACTGAACGAAGTTCTCCTTGTGAGGCGCATCGGGGAAACGGCCGTGCAGCTGTTCCTTGATTACCGGCTGCCGGTCCTTCGGCCGGATGTAGACCTGCCAGCCGCCGCCCATCCGGCCCACGTACATCACGCCCAACTCGCCATACAGTTCGATCCGCGTCGCGTTCTGCGGCCAATACGGGAAGATGTCGCCGTTGCGGATTCCGTCGTCGCTTTCGAGCATGTAGGGCGTGTAGAGCGTCTGCTCGTAGGTCATCAGCAAGTTGGGGAATTCGAACGTGGCCACCTGCGTATCGGGCGTCTCGGCGGCCCCTTGGCTGTTGAAGAGCCCGCCCAGGCAATAGACGCTGCTCGGATAATCGACGCCGCAGAGCCAGCGAGCCAGATCGAGCTGATGGATTCCCTGGTAGGACATCTGGCCGCCGGAGTAGTCCCAGAGCTTGCGCCACTGGGTGTGGATCGCCTGATTGTACTTGCGCTGCGGCGCCGGTCCGTTCCACATGTCCCAGTTCAGCGTGGCGGGCGGGTCCGCTTCTGCGGCCCATTGGAAGTTGGTTTCGTGACGCTGCTCATGCACGCGGCAGAGATGGATGCGGCCCAGTTTGCCCTCGTCCAGAAACCGTTTGGCCGCGAAGTTGTAGGGCGCACTGCGGTTCTGCGTGCCGATTTGGACGATGCGGTTGTGCTTGCGAGCGGCACGGACCGCTTGGCGTCCTTCCCAGCAGTTGTGGCTCTGCGGCTTCTCGCAATAAACGTCCTTGCCCGCGCGGCAGCACAGGATCGTCGCCAGGGCGTGCCAATGCGGCGGGGTGGCGATCACCGCGGCGTCCACCGCAGGGTCGGTGAGCATCTCGCGAAAATCCTGCACGCACTTCGGACGTCTGCCGCCTTGCCGCGCGGCGTACTCTTTCGCTCGAGGCTCGTGCAACGCACGGTTCACGTCGCAGAGGTAGCCGATCTCGCAATCGCCGCGCTCCAGAAACCCGAGGGCCAGCGAATGGCCCCGACCTCCGCCGACACCGATCATCGCCAGCACGAGCCGATCATTGGCTGGAGTCGCCCGGGCCGAGCGAGGGTTGGTGAGAATCGTCGCCCCGGCGGCGAAGCCAAGTGCGGTTTTTCCTGTACGGTCGAGGAAGCGACGTCGATTGACTTCTGACATGGAAGCAAATCCTCCGAAATCCAACACTACTTTTCCACAACGGTGATCTGCCGCGACTTCCGGGCTTCCAGATCGCAGAGCGGCAGGTTGGCCGGCGTTACGCGATTGTCTTGGACAACCAGATTGATCGGATTCTGGGCCTTCCCGGTTAGTCCAGTCACCACATACGTTGACTTCCCGAGTTGCAGAACATTGCCTTGCAAGGTCAGCGTCTCCTGCTGCGTCAGCTCTCCCGCACTGCCGCCGGTTCGATCATCGTAGTACCGGATGATACCGTCGGCGCCGGAGGTTGTGAACCGGCAGTCGATCACGCTGACGGGCTGCTTCATGGCGTAATGCGGCAACTCCACGAGGGCTCCCTGGCTCGTGATCGTGCAGTTTTCAAAAAGCGTCCTCGCGCCCTGGAACCAGTACCCGAAATGGATCGAGAAGTCGGTCAGCGTGGAGTTCCTGAACAGGTAGTTGGGATCGTAGCCGCCGGAGTTGCATTTCCAGCCAGTAATGGTGCAGCGGTCCATCTCGAACGTTCCGTGCATGTTTCCCGCAATATTTTCGATCCGGCAGTTGCGGTAGGATCCGCCGCGATTCTCGCCCGAGATGTCATGCACGTGGCAGTCCCGAAACTCCCCGCCCCCCAACGCGCCGTCGGTGATTTCGCAGTTCATGAACCGCCCACCGGGCCCCGATGCCCGCCCGGCGATCGTGCTATCGCGGATAACGAGCTTCCAATTGTCTTCCGGCTTCTCGGAGTCGCTGATTGTCACGTTGCCACGAAACGTGTTGCCGTAGATACGGTAATAGCCGGTTCGAGACCGCCGTCCGGGTCCGATGTGAAGCGATCGAATGCTCTCGCTGTGTCGCAGGACGAACCCGTTGGTTCGGTTCCAGATATGGACCTTTCCTGTCAGGTTCTCGACAACGAAATTGTGGCCGGCGCAGGTCAGGAATTCGTTGTTCGGGTTGTCGTGAAAGTGCAGATTCCGGAAGGTCACATCCTGCATCATGTCCCAACCATCCTCGGCATCGTAGGCACATCGCGCAGAAGCCTGGCCACTTCTCGAAAACTCGCAGTCTTCGACGAGCATGTCGTTCATTGCCGATTGCGCAAGACCGACGCACCGGTTGTTCACGAAACGGACATTCTTGAACGCGCAGTGTGTCGGCACACGGAAGTAGTAGGCGCTCAGGTTGTTCGGTGTAGCATCGTTCAGGATGGTGACTCGCATCTTGCCGGCGCCATCGGGAATCCGAATGCGGCGGTACAGGTAGGCGTCCACCGACTGGAGAAAGGTTTCGTCCGCCCTGTAGAAATGGCACACGATATTCCATGTTCCACAGGGATTACCCTGGTACCCCAGGTAGACTCCGACCTGAATATAGTCCGGGTTGGGATGCTTCGTCTGTGGGTCGATGATGCCGGGCGTTGGAATGTCCACGAAGCCGCAGGACGAACGAACGGTTGACGGCACGCACGTCCCTGAGGTTCGATCGATATCGCCCAGGGCGAATTCGCCCAGCGCCTTGGGCTGCGTGTACGTGTATCCCAAGGTTCCGTCACGGCTCTTGGCGATTCCATTGCAGCCGCCATAGCCCGTAATGTCCTTGACCACCAGGTCGCGGTAAGAGCTGTAGCGCGCCTCGCTGTCCAACGCGATCCCACAGACCCACTCCGAATTGTGTGTGGAGTGCTCGTAGTCGTGGCCGTAGTAGTCGCCTTCGATCACGCCGTTAATGAGGTGCGAATCGAAAGTGCTGTTCAACGAGACCATCAACGACTTGTGTCCCGTATGGGGATCCAACTTCAGCGTTGCGCCGTTCATGTCGACGGTTAGGCCGCTGGGGACATGCAGGGTGCCGGTGTGATCCACGCGGTAGGTTCCGGGCAGCAGCCGCAGGCGAGTGAACCCAGCGGCGGCCTTTTCATCCAGCAGCTTTT
This sequence comes from uncultured Pirellulaceae bacterium, assembly GCA_964645045.1. Lineage (GTDB taxonomy): Bacteria > Planctomycetota > Planctomycetia > Pirellulales > Pirellulaceae > Anammoximicrobium. The sequence continues at coordinate 22,759 of CAZXYZ010000161.1, forward strand.
GCAGTCCCTCCCGCGTGGCCTTGGATTGCGCGGCGACCGCACTCCGGTCGTACCGTGCTCCGTACCTGACCACCGTTTCTCTCCACCAGCGCCCCGGCTCGCCCGTTCCCTCCGTATCCGCAATGATCACCACATACTTGTCCGGCGGCGCCACGATCCCAGCGGCTGTTTCCGACAAGGCCTTCTTGACCGATTCGGAATCGGGTTTCTCGATGTCCAGGGTGATGACCTTGCGGATTTCGTAGGCGTCATCGTTCGGAATGCTATGACCAGCCAGATCGGCCGATTTCATGACGTATTCCCCGGGAGCCACGTCGCTGCGAACCAGAAAGAAGTTGAACAACTCGTGGGAGCTGCGGCCACGTCGATCCGTTCCGACCAGGGAAAACCGTACCTCGCCCTCTTTACCGAACGTTCCGAGGCCAACGGTGTGATCGCCTGCTTTCAGGCCTTCCTTCACGATCTCCCCCTGCCCCTCAATGCGAACGCGCACCGCAAAGGTCTCATTCGTGTCGTTCTCCCTGTACACCTTCTGGAAATAGTCGGTGATGTAGAAGGAGATTGCGACTTCCTCACCTGGCCTGACGATCGGCTTGATGTAATAGGTCGCGATATAGGGCACCTCATTCATGCCGGCGCCGTCGTCCATCGGCGCGGCAGGAACGTCGGAGACAGCGTCGGGGATGAGTAACCACAAGGCAAATGCGCGAACGATGCAAATCCACAGGCGTCTTTTCCGCCGACGCTTCCCGCTCCGCTCTAGCGCCGCCGTCACTGCAGTAACCATATCATCGACCTTTCAACCCGCGCTAGTGCAGAACCTCACTCGTTTCATCTGAACCGTTCCTTCTTATCGATCAGGCTCATGATCACTTCCCGTTGCGGTACGGCGTCTTATGGCAGTCCATTACTTCGCCTCACCTGGATCCCGGGACACGGCAAACGCATCAAATCCTCTAGAAAAGATTATTTGCATTGACCTTGCCT
>CAZXYZ010000162.1:0-9568 GCA_964645045.1 uncultured Pirellulaceae bacterium
CCAGCGCTTCGACTCGCCGAGCTGGAAGTAGCCCCAGACCTCGCGGGTCCGCTTGATCGGGTCCTGCAGGAAGATGCCGTCGCGACAGCCATCCTGGAACGCCTGGTACTGCTCCCAGGTGTCGCAGAGCCAGCGTTTGCAGCCGTACAGCTTCTCGCGGTCCAGGCGGGCCAGCTGCGGCTCGATCGTACAACGGTGAGGCAGCAGCAGGTCGGCGTCCAGGTGCAAGATCCAGTGGCCGGGCTTGCCGAACCACGGCTGGTTGTCTCGCCACCAGCGTAGCAACTGCGACAGCGCGAGGCTTTTATCGAAGGCGCAGCCGTCGTGGTGGAAGTTGTCGCGGACTCCGGTGTCATTTGGCGGAGAAAGCGACATCTTCTGATTGCGCAAAATTCCGCCAATGCAAGCTTCTGCAAGAGTCCCTGCAACGGTATCGCGATGGCTGGTCTTGTACCTTGACGGAATGTGCCCAACCGTTTGCTGTCGGGTTGGGTCTTCAGTGTCCCTGTACTGGTAAGGAGTGATGGAGATGTCCCTTTCTGAAACGCATGAATCCCGATCCGTGAAGCGTACCGCCGCTGACTTCGTTGATGTCTTCGACCAATTATCGAGCAAGCCGTGCATCGATATAGCTGTGGACACGGAGTTTGAGGGCTCACGGACATTGACCGTGCAAACCGCCGCGAACTTCGGCCAATCGATTCGCGTGCAGCTGTACCGAAGTGACTTGACCCCATCACTGCCGAAAAACCTCCCCTGGTCGCGTTACGTGCCCAACGACTGTCCACCGCTTGAGATCTTGCCCGTCGCACGAATCACGTCAATCTTGTCCCCGGCAAGGATCTTGCTAAGGCTATGGGGGATTTGTCGGGCGCAAATTCTTGATCGAGCAGCGACCTTGGCAATGGTTGAAGGCAGGGGCGCATGGGTACCAGCGAATGCTACATGGGATGAAGCGAAAAAGCGATGGAAAGTGCCAGCCATAAACATCCGCTTGATCGGGCACCTTCTCCCTGCTGACCTGTGCCACCTGTTCGGCAGTCACTTCTTCGCGTCTATCTTTGACGCGTCATCGGACGGACGAGTGTCACCGCTTTGCCTGCCAAAACGGAAGTTAGTCACGCTCGCATCGTCGCCCACCTCTTTTAGGCCCCCGATAGTTGAAGCGATCTTGGCTGGAGAGTCTGCATACCCTCTCAACCTGGAATTCCGCGACACGTCGGCCGTCTTCGGGAACAAGAAACTGGACTATTGGTGCCTTACGTTCCTAGGCTCACGGAAGAGCACGGTACTGACTGCCGCGGACAAGGAGAACATGTTGGGGACATTCCGCGAGCGCCCTGCTGATGCCTTCGGCTACGCCGCTTCGGACGTGGTCAGCGTGTTGCGAATCTATGAACGCATGGAGCAGGTTGACCGTGATTTGTACAGGTCGTTTTCGGTGCCGACAGGCAGCATACCAGCAATGCATGGTACGATTGGACGACGGATTTCCGACTTCTTGTTCACGCTGGTGCAGAAGGCTGCTAGGGGTTCAGCGGTGCTCAGGACTGACCGCGAACTGAAGAAGCTAATGCGGATGGGCGGGCGTCGGCCTTTTGCCTCGCGTCAGTCGCCCAGCAGGTTTGGCTGCCAGACGGCGACAATACACGGCGGTCTCCTTTACACGCGGTCCCCCACGCGGTTCTGGCACGAGGCTCCAGGACAATTACGGGACGTGGACATTTCTGGATGCTATACGGAAATCCTCGGAAAGATAAACATGTATATCGGTCGGCCTGTGCTTGTTGAGCCAGGACAGAACAAGTTGACTGTTAAGGCGGCTGTCGAATTCATGCGTCGACACGCGCCTGATGATGGCTGGTTCTTGCGGGTCCTCCCTCGCGGAACGTCCCGTCTATGTCGATGTTCAGCCACGTCGATTATTCTGCCGTTGCCTGCTGGACCTGGACCGTCGGAGCCAGTTTGGGCAAGCCGAGGTCTTCCCTGGAAAAATACTTCCACTTGCCGCCTTCGTACTTGGTCAGGAACACCTCGCCGGCGTCGTCCATGCAGCTGCTGAGCGGAATATCGCCGGTCACGCCGGGCCAGGGCTGCGTGCGATAGGCCAAGACATCGCGGATTTTGGCGCGATTCAGGCCGGCGACCTGGATCCCCCAGATCAGCATGCTGACGCCGTCGTAGGCGTGGGCCGCGTAGGTCTCCGGGGCCTCGTTGTACTTCTGGCGGTAGGCTTCGCGGAAGGCGAGCAGCTTGGGATCCTGGCGGTCCGGGTTCCAAGGATACGCACAGACCACGCCCTCGGCGTTCGGGCCGGCGATCTTGACAAAGTCGTCGGACGCACAGCGGTCGCAAGCGTAAAACGGCTGCTTCAGCCCCCGGGCACGCATCTGCTTCAGGAACCTCGCTCCGTCTTCGGCGTTGCCCCAGTGGACTACGGCGTCGACCCGGGCCTCATCCAACCGGCTCAATTGCAGCGAGAAATCCTCGTCGCCGACGCGATACGCCATCTCCGTGGCAATGGGCCTCTGGACCCGCCGGCTCGTGTCGCGGATCTCGCGGACTCCAAACCGGCCGTAGCGGTTGCTGGCGCGGACGATCCCCACGTTGCGGAAATCGAGCTTGCGGTAGAGATAGTCGGCCAACAGGTAGGACTGCTGGCGGTCGTCGCCAATGCAGCGCATGACCCAAGGAATGTTGGTTTCGATGAAGGTGGGATCGGTGTCGCCGCTGCTCATCATCGGAATTTCGATCTTCAGGCCGACGCGGATCGCGATATGCGTGTTGGCTCCGTCGATGCTGCCGAGGATCGCCCAGACATGATCGACATAGGACAGGTTGATGATCTCCTCGCCGGACGAACCCCACAGGCCGTTGTCGTTCTTCACGACCAATTCAAAGGGGATCTTGCGTTTCAGGTAGCCGCCGCGGGCATTGGCGTGTTCGATCGCCAGTTTGGCCCCTTGGAGCATCCGTCGCCCCAGCGTCTCCTCGTGGCTCTTCCCGCCGGTGGCGACGGAGACCGTCGGATAGATCGGGCCCAGGAAACCTATTTTGACGGACTTGACGTCTTTGGGTTCGGGGATCGCCCGGCCCGGACCGGTGTACTCCATTTGCAGCAGGAAATGCTTCTTGTCCGGCTGGACCTGGCCGTGGGGCACGGCCTCGTCCGAGGTGTGGGCATAGCGGTCCTCGAGTTTCAGCGGCAGCGTCGGGCTTTGGTAGGCGTTCAGCGAGTTGATCTCGTCGAGCACCTTTTGGGTCCCGGCGTCAACCTCCAAGGGGGGCGCGGGATCCGCGGGCTTGGCAGGTTCGGCTGCCGGCTGGTCCGCTGCGCGGGCCAAGGACGCGGCCAGGATGACGGCGAATATGGCGAGGATTCGGTACGGCATGGCAAGGCTCCGGAATGGCGTTTGATTGCGGTGGATTCGAATTCTCGGTTCGTTACTCGTTGGTCACATCCCGGGCGGCCACACCAGACTTCTCCGCATCGGCCAGCCAGGCGGGGTTCGACTTCAATCCGGCGTAGTAGCCGTCACCAATCGCCCAACCAAGCCCCTTGCCCGTGGCCACCCAGGTATCGTTGCCGTCGTGGTCGATGTAAATCGCAAAATTCTGCGGCACCGCCTCGGGCATGTCCACGGTCTTCAGAAGCTTTCCGGAGCGATAGATTTGGGCCACGCCGCGAAGCGTCTGCGGATGGCGGGTGTAAGTGACCACGGTCTCGGTCGGAAAGTCGGCGACGACGCCCACGCCTTTGTCATGGGCGAACCAGCATTCGTCGGCACTGCGGGCTCGCACGTTATTCGTGAAATCGCTGGGCAAGCCGGTCTCGTGGGCGTAGAAACCGCGCCAATGCCGGCCGTCATAGCGGCAGCAGCCGAAGTAGGACGAGACCCAGAACACGTTGTCCACCGGGCTGACCCCGGTCGTGATCACGTGGATGATGCCGTCGTCGCGGTACAAATCAATTTCCATTTCGCCGTCCGGGTCGATGTACAGCTTCCAGGGATCGCCCTTCTGTTCCCGGTCCTTCTTGCAATCGAATTCCAGCACACCGCTGCCCCACACGGCGATGTGGATCTTGTCGGTCGCTTGGTTGTAGGCGACGTTGTAGTTCCAGATTTCCTCCATGGGGGCGTTCTTTTCGGTAAAGACCGTCCACTCTTTGGTCTTCGTATTATAGCGGCTGGACCCGGCCGTGGTGGCCGCCCAGACGTTGTCGTTTTCCATCGTAATGGCGTAGACCACGTCGTTCACCAAGCCGCTGTTCAGCTGGTGAAAATGATCGAACCGTCCGCCGCTCAGTCGGGCAAGTCCGCGGCCGAACAACGCCAGCCACACGTCGCCGGTCTTCGGATCCACCTCGATCCCCGTAATCACTCGCCACGGCAGCCCGTCTTTCTCTTTCCAGACGCGGGTGACTTTGGCCGTTTTCTTATCGATTAGCGCCAGACCGTCATCGGTGCCGACCCAGACGCGGTTCCCGTCCACCTTGACGGCGAAGATGTGATCGTTGGGCAGTCCGTCGGCGACGGTGAAGTGTTTCCATTTCGTGTACACGTAAGGGAGTTGATCCGGCGCCGCCACGACCGGGGGCGCCGTGGGCGGACTGCCGGGGCCGGCCGAAGGAATTGGCGTTTTGGAAGATGTCTCCGGTTCGGCAGAAAGGGCGATGGTCGCGAGCCATCCAATCGTCAGGGATGCGAGCAGGATAGAATGTCGATGCATGAAGGATGCCTCCTCGGGTCGTTGGGGCTGCAGGGAAGGGCTCAGACGTACAGAATTCAATTTTCGCGGGGACGCAGCTTTCCATGTCGCTGGACGATTGACCGCGAAAATTGAATTCTGTACGTCTGAGCCCATTCTCAAAACGTCTTCAGGTATTCGATCAAATCGTTGAGTTGGTCCTTGGTCATATCGTTCGTCACGCCGTGCTTGTCCTTCGGATTGAACACGGTCCAGATTTCTTCCAGCGTCGGCGCGGCTCCGTTGTGCAGGTAAGGGGCCGAATCGTAGATGTTGTTCAGGTGCGGCACATCGAATTTCGACGCGGTGTCAAAAGCCATCTTTGTCCCCACGTCGTGCATGCGGCGATCGGTGTACAGCGGGGGAAAGTGGCACGTCACGCAACGATTCTGGACAGGGATCATCCGGCCATCGTTGGTTCGCGTCCGCTCGAAGATGGCTTTGCCGCGGCGCTGGGCTTCGGTCAGGGGCGATCCGACCGGGCGATAACGGTTCGGCGGGCGCTGAATCGTACACACGTACAAGTCCAACGCCGCCAGCTCGTCCGGCGTAAACGGCTGCAGCCGCGTAAAGAACGCCGACAGCCGCGGACCGCACTGCCGCGAGAAGCTCGGGTTCTTGCCGTTCCACTTGAACGGCGCGGTATCCAGGATGCCGCGCAGCGTCTTGTTGTCCACGGGGTCGACGCCGATCCCATCCGGCTCGGTGTCATACGTCAGGCCGTCCACGTGTCCGTCGGGATGACACGAATGGCAGGAGAACTGCCGGTGGAAGGTGATCTTGGCGTCGTGAAACAGCCGCTCGCCATAGCGGACCTGCGTGATCTCCCGGGGGCCTCCCAGGTCGATCCGCTGGCCCAATTTCAATCCGGCCAAGTCGATCACGGACAGCGAGTCGTCCAGGGCATTGGCCACGTAAGCCGTCCGGTTGTCGGGCGTGATGACGATGCCGCGCGGGCTCCGCAACGTCGGAATCTGCGCGATGACGAATTCGGCGGCTTGGCCCAAGTGGTTGGGGAACACATGCTGGCGGTCGTGTTCGGATGCGGATTCCACCAGGCCGATCAGTTTCGCGACGTCCACCACGGCCACGCGGTCGCTGGTGGCGCTGGTCACCAGAGCCAGCCGGCCGTCGGGGGTGATGGCCACGGCGGTGGGGTCGGGGAAACACATCCCGGGTTCGTCCAGCAGCACCTGGTCCGACCGGCCATCCGGCCACACGATGCCCAGGCCGTTGGTGATCGTCCAGCCCTGGGCGACACGCGTCATCGGCACGACGTTCTTGGTCCGCAACAATGTAACCAGGGCGAACTTGCCACTGGGATGCCAGGCGACGCCCTGCAGGAGATTGGTCGCCGGCAGGATCGGCCTGTCATCGACGACGGCCCGCCCGGTATCGATCACCGTGACTTCCGAAATCGACGGCGTGCGCGGCTCGACAAAGCGTGAGAACATGTTGGTGACACAGATTCTCGTTCCGTCCGGCGACATCGCCAGCGCCCAGGGCCCGCGGCCGGCGGCAAGCCGCTTGACCTCCTCCAGCGTGCCCGTGTCGATCACGGAGATATCTTCGGTTGCCGTGTTGAGCACGTACAGGTGCTTTCCCGCCTGGTCGGTCCGCACGCCGTGCGGCTCGTCGCCCACCGGGACCGTGGCCACGACCTTGCGCGCCGCCACATCGATCACGGAGACCGAGTCATCCAAGCGGTTGCTGACGAAGGCCCGGTGGCCGTCGGGGCTAAAGGCCACGTCCATGGGTTGGCCGCCGACGGGGATCTCGGCCACCTTGCTGCGCGTCGCCGCGTCAACGACGATCACCGAATAGGCTGCTTCACAGGTGACGTATAGTTCACGGCCGTTGGGGCTGAGGGCCAGATTGAGCGGCGTCTTGTACCGCGGCTCGGGCTCGATCGTCGGCGGGATTTTGGGGTGAGCGATGGCCGCAACCGCAGCCGCATAGTCAAACGGTTTGCCATGCGCATCGGCATGGCAGGCCGTGCAGATCTGCTCCGTGGTTTTCGGCAGGCGGATGGCCAGCGGTTCCACGCCCTTCCTATTCGCTGCTTCGTCGGCATGTCCGCTACCGGCGCCATGACAGGCTTCGCAGCTGACGCCTTCGTGCAGGGCGTAGGTGTCGTGGATTTCGGCAGCCGGCTGATGAAACGCAGTGGCGTGGCATTTCAGACATTGCGTGCTCATCCGCGGATCGCCGGCGACGCCCGCGGCAGCCGCCATCTCGCGGGCCTTGGCCGTGCCCAAACTGGCATACGCATCCGCGTGCTTGCTCGCCTGCCACCTGCTGAACTGGTATCCCCACGCTGCGCCGGCGTGGCATTCGGCACAAACGGCGACGCCGGTGTAAGCCGGGCCCGGACTCGGGGCACGGGCCGGTGCGGGCGGCTGCAACTTCTTGTATTCCCAGTTCTCCGGCGTGGGATGGGCAATTTCCTGCCAAGCCTGGTCCAGGTCATACGTCCTGGGCCCCAGCACGATCCGGTGGGACCCCTTTTCGGCGTGGCAGTTCAGACAGTCCTCTTTGGTCGGCATCTTCAGGCCGGCACGCATCGCGGCCTCGCGGTCCATCATCACGTCTTCGTCCATGTATTCGCTGCCCGGCCCGTGGCACATTTCGCACTGCACGCCTTCCTTGAGGGAGAACGTGTCGTCGCGTTCCCAAGGTTCCGCCTCCGCAGCCGTGGCGTGGCAGCCCAGGCACATGGCCGACTCCTGCGGCTCCATCGGAATGCCGCTCCACTTGGCGATCTGCTTCGCCTCCGGCTTGGACAAACTGGTGTACGCCTTGGCGTGCCGCGAATGCAACCACAACGTCAACTGATCGCCCATCGCCGCCCCCTCGTGGCACTCGCCGCAGGCTTTGGAGCCGACGTAGACCGGCTGTCGATAGGCATCCGCTCCCGAGGCGGAAGATGCGGCCAACGTCAACAGCGGCAGCAGCCAAAGCAGCACTCGCGCTCGGCGACAGGACGGACCGTCATCGCGTAGAGCGAGATGACTACCCTCCCGAAATCGTGATCGCTGGTGGAACATGATTAAGATCAATGCGAACAGCCGCATCGTCGACTTCCTTCCCTTACTTGGCCGGCTCGACCACCGTCAGGATCTGGTTCGCGGGCACGTCGTGCAGTTGGGTGGTCCGGCCATCCGGCCAGCGAATCTCGACACGGTCAGCCTTGTCGGCCCCGCCCAAGCCGAAATGCGGACGCGGATCGGATTGGGACAAATAGCCGCGCACCGGAATCAAATCGCGGATCTGCCTCTGTCCCCCGGCCGTGACGCTCACGCGGGCGCCGACCGCGTCCGATTTGCCATTCGGCCGTTTGGCGGCAAAGGTCAGCCAGCCGTTCCGGTTGCCGCCGTCGTTCCGCAACAACTTGGCCGGTCCGTTCAGATTGTTGATTAACAGATCCAGGTCGCCGTCGTTGTCAATATCGCCGCAGGCAGCCCCCCGGCCCACGAATTCCTCCTGGAAATACGGCCCCGAGTCCTTGGCCACATCGACAAATTTCCGCCCGCCGACGTTGCGGGCCAACGTGGCTTCCTCGCCAAATTCCTTGTGGGGATCGCCGTTGGCCACAAACACATCCAGCAGACCGTCGTTGTCATAGTCGAACAGCAGGCCGCCCCAGCCGGTGTATTGGCCGCACATCAAACCCAGCCCGCTGGCCGTGGTCGCGTCTTCGAAGTACTCCTTCATGTTCAGCAGCAGGCAGCCGTAATCCATGTCCGGGATGTACAGATCCAGCCACCCGTCGAGATCGATGTCCCCGGCGTCCGGCCCCATCGACGAGACCCCTTGGCCCGCCTCGCCGTAAGCCATGCCCCGCACGAGCGCATCCTCGACGAATTTTCCGCCTCCCAGATTGTGGAAGAAGTCGTTGGCCATCGCATCGTTGGTCACGTAGATGTCCAGCCGGCCATCGTTGTCCAAGTCGGCGACCGTCGCCCCCATGCCGCGGCCGTTCGGGTTGAGCAACCCCGCTGGTTGCGTGACGTCGGCAAACGAGCCGTCGCCCTTGTTGCGGTACAAAGCATCGGGCTCGCCTTGGTACGTCAGCGGCCCGGGAAATCCGGTCGGAGCGTAGAAGGGAATCTTGGTGCCGTCGTACTTCAGATAGTTCACCACGTACACGTCCAACAGGCCGTCGCCGTCGTAGTCGAACCACACCGCCTGCAGCCCCCAGCGAGGATCGTCCAACCCGGATTCCTTGGAGATGTCGGTGAAGGTGCCGTCGCCGTTGTTGCGGTAGAATTCGTCGGGTCCGTAGCTCAAGACGAGCAAGTCCAAGTCGCCGTCGTTGTCGAAATCGGCCGCCGAACAGCCGAAGGCGGAGCCGCTGCCGGCCACGCCCGCTCTCTCCGTCGTGTCCGTGAATGTCCCGTCGCGGTTGTTCCGATACAGGGCGTTGCGGAGCTTGCCGCGCAGATTGCGGCCTCGGTTGCTGCAGATCTCCGGGTTGTACCGGCCGTTGCACAAATAGATATCCAGCCAGCCGTCGCCATCGTAGTCGAAGAACATTGCTCCGCCGCCCGAGGCTTTGACGATGTTGTCCATCTTGACGTCGCCGTAGCTGTGCTGGAACGTAATGCCAGCCTTTTCCGTCACGTCGGCAAAGACCGGCAGTGGTGGCTCGGCGGCATGCACAAACCAGCCGGAAGCCATGACGATCACTGCCGCCGACAAAGTGTCTTTCATCTTTCGCTCCGATCTGGGCTCAGACGTACAGAATTCAATTTTCGCGGCCCATCGCCTAGCCACACGAAAGACCGTGTCCCCGCAAGAATTGAATTCTGTACGTCTG
>CAZXYZ010000162.1:9578-23703 GCA_964645045.1 uncultured Pirellulaceae bacterium
ATATTTTTTATTTCTGCGGGCAATCCCATTACCAAAACTATATTCGTTTCCCCGTAATTTTTTTTTTTCGTCCACGCCGCCCCCGCCTCCAACACCCCAAACTCATGGATGCGTCGCGGCTGTCCAGGGTGCTCCCATGTCAATCCACTCCACGAACAGCCGAGTTTCCTCGGTGGTCAGCGTCTGCCCCGCATCCGCAGGGATCAATTTGGGTTTCCCCTGAACCGCTTGTCCATCCCACGGGCGAGATGTCTTCTTGCCCAAGAGGTGCCAAATCAAGCTGCTGGTCCGCGCCCGTCCCGGGTCCACGTACTTGCCCCGAACGTCGCGATCGGAGCGGCCCGCCGCCGGTTCCATCAGGACCTCGTACACGGTTCGAGCCGTGTCCGGCGCCGTCCCATCGGCCGCAGAAGGCACGCCCGCCGTCAAGTCCGGCACGCTGCCGCCCTGGGCGTGGCACGGCAAGCACTTCTGCGTCACGATCGGCATCAGATCGCGGCAGAAGTCGATCGACCGCCGCTGTTCGACCGGCGGGGCCACGACGACCGACGGGCGTGTTAAAGCGTCTACCATCAGGTTTTCCGGAGTCAGTTCGGGATCTTCGTGGCAGCCGATGCAACCCTGATTGAAGTGGTGGTGGGTCCCAACCCACCCGCAACTCCGCAGCGCCATACCGTTCTCATCAACCAACTGCAACTCGACCGGAACGCCGGCGGGTACCTCGATATTGAACGAACCGTCCGGCGCTACCGGCACCTCGCCCAGGATCCGCCGCGGGGCAAGCGGTGGGAGCACTGGCCGGGAAGCCGGCCCACGTGACTCGCCCGTCTGACGCGGAACGCCTTCCAACACTCGCAGACCCTTCACCGTTCCCGGCGTCAACCACGACTTGTCTTCGAAATCCGTTTGGTAGACATTCAGGCAGTAGATCTTGCCGTGCGGATCGCTATCGATCGCGGGACTCGAACGGCCATCCGGCTCCGTCCGCGGGGCGAGCAATTTGGCTTGGATCTCATGGCACGCGGGGTCGTCGAACAGCATTTCGATCTGCTTGGAACCAGGGTCAAAGCGGTACACTCCGTGCGTGCCCGGGCCGTCCGCCGGGCGGCGTGAGACAAGAATGCTTTCATCCGGCAGTGGCGAGGGCGAATGGAAGAGCCCCTCCGCCGGCTCCGTAATCGGCCGGTACGTGTGCAGCGGACGGCGCGTCGTGACGCAGGCCAATGTCCCCGCAGCGTCCCAAGGCGCGCGATCGGCCTCGACAAACACGACCAGCCCGCCCGTCGTGCCGCAAGCCATGTGCTTGATCCGCTTGCCGCTGTCGACGCACAGCGGCGCCGGATCGGTGCCGTCCAGGTTGGTTTCGAGCAGGACCACGCGTCCCAGCAGCCCATGCTCCAGCGTCCGCCGCTGCCGGCTGGCATACACCAGCCGGCCATCCGACATCAGGTGCGGATCGTAGTCGCTGGACAAATTGAACGTCAGGCGTCGCACTCCCGAGCCATCGAGTCGGCATGAGTACAAGGCAGTTGCCGCGGCAGAGCCGGACTCGTTCAATTCGCCCGCCCGGCTGCACGAGAACGTGATTTGATACCAAGCCTCGTTCGCGTCACTGATCTGATAAAAGGCCGACTGATACGACGGACCGCGGCAATCCCCGATTCCATGCGTGACTTGCCTCAACCCGGAACCGTCTGCGCCGATCTCGTAGATATCCCAATTGTCCTGCGCTGTCTTCTTGCCGGCCAACAGCAGCCGTTTGCCGTCAAAGGACACATCCGGGTCGCACGCGCTGTGCAATGATTCAGTCAAGATCCGCTTGGTCCCGTCCGGACTGACGACGACCAGCCGGCCTTTTCCGCCATAGCTTTCTCGCAGCAATTCACCGGGACGTTCGTCGTTCCGTCCACCATCAGGAACGACTGGCAGTTCCGTTACGACGATGGGGTGGTCCAGAGCCGCGGCGGATTGGAAGGGCAGCATGGCTGCGCCCAGCGTATACTGGAACACCAACCCCGCGCGGCAAAGACGCATCATGGTTCTCGCCTTGTGGCTCATGAAACCGCAGACAAACGATAGCTGCCAGATTACAGGGTGCGGCGTCGAGCGAAATTGACGGACGTCAAATCTTCGGGAGCCACGGACGATGCCCAACTGCAACCCGAAGTGTCGGCGAAAGGGCAACCGGCGTCCTTTTGCTGGCGTTTCGGGTTATAGCCGTCCTCATCCGCGGCCAAGGTCACGCCCCCTGGGCAGCAATGGCGACAAGGCCGAGCATTCCGACGAATGAGCAAAGGAAAAATCGTAAGCTGTAAAATGGCTGAACGTCGCCAAAATGTCAAGGCATCCAGTTGTCCCATTGCTGCGCCCCGGTACTACGGCGAAACGCAAGAGTTGGTTCGCAGGTTCGCGTCCGATTTGCCGGTGACAAGAGTCCATTAGTCCCGATCAACCACGGACGGCACAGTGGGATAGGCATCTTTCCTGACTGACAGGCTGGAAGCCTATCCCACGTGTTGGTGATTGGTCCGGGTCAGCCGTTTTCCAGTCGAACCGGCCGGCTCTGCCGATAGCCCTCCAGATGCCGGCGGATTTCACGGGCCAGAGGCTCGTCTTCGTGCCCGGCCATCTGAGCGAGGGCCTGGGTGGCCGCGTCGACCGCCTCCGGCCATTTGCCGGTTTCCGCGTAAGCCGCCGCAAGTGTCCGCAACAGCATCGGATCCTGATAGCGTGTGGCTTGGCAGGCAGCCGCGGCCAACTGCACAGCGGCGGCTCCGTCGCGCAAGCGTTCGTCCGGGCACGTTGCCAACAGCCACGCCAAGCCGTTATTTACGCCCAAGTCCCCCGGCGCGATTTGTTGGGCGCTGCGGAACTGGGCGACCGCAGCCGCATACTCTCCGCGTTGCGTTTGTGCCTCGCCCAGTCCCAGCCGGGCGCCGAGTAGCCGCGGGTTCTTTTCGAGGGCTATCTCAAAATGCATACATGCCTCTTGCTCGCTCCCTCGTTCGAGCAGGATATTCCCCAAATTGAGCCGGCTAGCCGGGTCTTCGGGAACCAGATCCACGGCCGCGCGGAATTGAATGGTCGCCTCGTCCAGTTTCCCCTGCTGCGCCAGCGCCCGGCCCAGGTTTGCCCGCGCCGTGGGATGCCGGGGATTGAGTTCGACCGTTTTCGCAAAATGCGCAATCGCCTCGTCGTGCCGCCCTTTTCTGTCCAGGATGATTCCCAGGTTGGCGTGCGCGAACCAGGAGTCCGGGTCCAGTGCCAGGGCTTTTTGAAGATGAGGAACCGCTTCGTCCAGCCGGCCTTTTTCGATCAGGATGACCGCGATGCTGACATGTGCCTCGACGTAGTCCGGTTGGGCCTTGACGGCGATCTCAAACTGGGCCAGCGCTTCGTCCAGCTTCCCCTGCTCGAACAACTTGATCCCGCGCATCCCGTCGTTCAGATACTGCACGGCCGGCACGTCGATCACCAGGAAATCATCGTAAGGGACGTTCACGAATTCCGGCAGATTGACCGCCCGATTGGCCGCGGTGGAATTCGGGATCAGGATGGCCGGGCTGTCGTTCCCGTCGTCGTCGATGTGAGTCAGGAACATCTGCGTGTACGGAGGGTTCGCCTTGGACGAGAAAACGAGCCAGCGGCCGTTAGGCGAAAAACTGTGCCACGAGTTCATCCGCGAGGTATTGGCGCGCATCAGCCGGGCCTCGCCGCCGGCGGTGGGAACGATCCACAGCTTGCTGTCCGGACGCATCAACTGGCCGTTGCGGCACTGGACAAAGACGATCCATTTGCCATCGGGCGAGATCTTGGGAAAGGTATTGCTCATCCCGTTGGCCGACGCGCCGGCAACCGGTTCGGGCCGGCCGCCCCGTCCATCGTCGAACGGCATGCGGCACAGGTCATACTGAATCTGTGTCTCGGCGGGATCGTTGGCATAGGCGGCGGGAGTGTAACCTTCCGGGTACGGATCCCGCGCCGCCGCCCGGGCAAAAACGAGGTACCTGCCGTCCGGCTGCAGGTCAGCAGTCCCGTCACCAGCAAGCGGCTGTCGGGCCGGCCGACGTCCCGCAGCCGCCAGGCAATCAGCGGCAGGGAAGCTTCGCTCAACGGTTTGATCACGCCCGCCTGGGTCTTCGACGGCGCCAGCGGAACGTCGCGGTAGAAAATCGGAGCACCGACCGGATCCCGGGAGGTCGTGACCGTGACTCGGCCCCGCGACAACGCCCGGTCCGGCTCGGCACTGCGGAACCCGAGGACGGTGACGTGTACGGGCCGTTCAACCGACCGCCGCTTGACAGCGTCCCAGACCTCGCCGCTGGGCGTCCAAGCTTTAGCGGACGCCTGGTAGGGCGTCGGTTGGTACACCTCGTTGGTATCGGTGACACACCTGGGATCGATCTCGCCCGAAGGCGGCGGATCGCCGGGAGCAAGTACATAGATCCCGTCTGGGTCACCCTCTTCACCGCCAAATGCGAACTCAACCAGCCACGTGTCCAACCGGCCAACGTCGTCGTGCCACAGGAACGTGGGAGGCAAGAAATCCGGTGGGAAAACCGATTCGTCCAACGGGTAGTCGATCGTCAGGGGCGGGAGCGGATCGGCGTCTCGTCCGGATCGGGCGATGGCTTGCATGATCTCGCTCAACTCCGCTCCGGCCGTCGAGACAACGCCAGAGACGCCCTCGGCCAAAACCATTTGCTGTGTACCTGCGCACAAGGGATGCCGTTCGGTCTTCGGTTCCACAGTCTGCCGCACGGCCTCGACGGAGTCGCCGACGTCAGCCGTACTGGGCGTGTGGCCGTCTTGTGCGGCCGGGACGTTCGGTTCGTGCGGAACGCCCGTTGGAACCCGACGGGAGCCGTGCCAACCGGTCCAGACATACATCCCGGCCAGGATCAACAGGATCGCGACCGCTCCGACTACAAGCTTGTTGCGCAAGACTTCTTCTCCAACGCGGTGCGGTCCAAAGTCGCCTCTCCCGGCGATGAGTTTATCACGGCTGGAAGTGCGGTCAAAGGTTTTTCCGCTGGAACCGACTGCTGGCCGCTCAAGCAAGTTACGGCTCCCATCCCTGTGAAGCTGCAGTTTTCCAGGGTTGGAGTTCACGCTTCAGCGTGCTGGGCGGGCCATGCCCGCCGAAAAAGACACGCGAAAGCGTGAACTCCAGCGAGGCTGGCACCTTTACAGGAGTGCTTGCTGCTCCGGTTCTCCTAAACGCCGTGCCAGCGCCGTGTACCGCTGCCGCGTATCCTGCCGCCGCACGGCCAAGGACAGGGCTTTCTTCGTGCCGACCAGAACCACCAGCCGTTTGCCGCGCGTGACGGCCGTATACAGGAGATTTCGTTGCAGCATCATGAAATGCTGGGTGTGCAACGGAATCACCACGCACGGGTATTCGCTGCCCTGGCTCTTGTGGACGGTCAGGACGTAGGCCAACGATAATTCGTCCAAGTCGCCGAAATCGTAGGACACACTCCGACCCTCGAACGAGACCACGAGTTCTTGTTCGATGCGGTTGATGCTCTCGATCACGCCCAGATCGCCGTTGAACACGTCCCGCTGATAGTTGTTCTCGGTCTGAATCACACGGTCGCCCTGGCGGAAGGTCCAGCCGAAACGTTCGATCTCCGGCTGGCCGCCGGCCGGGTTCAACGCCTGCTGCAGAACCTGGTTCAGGTTCCTCGCCCCCAACTCCGCACGATTCATCGGCGCCAGGACTTGGATGTCGGTCCGCGGGTCCATGCCGAACCGCTTGGGGATCCGCTCGCGGACCAGCCGCACGATCGAATCGCGGATCCCTTCCGGCTCGTCGGCTTCGACAAAGTAGAAATCGCTTAATTCCTCCGACGCGGTCAGATCGGGCGCGCGGCCGCAGTTGATGGCGTACGCCGCGCTGATGATACGGCTCTGGGCCGCCTGGCGAAACACTTCGGTCAACCGCACGACGGGGACAGCCCGAGAGCCGATCAACTCCGCCAGCACACTGCCGGGACCGACCGAGGGCAGCTGGTCGACGTCGCCAACCAGCACGACGCACGCCGTGGCGGGCACGGCTCGAAAGAACTGGTGAGCCAGCATGGCGTCGACCATCGACGTTTCGTCCATGACGAACAAGTCGCCTGACAGCGGGTGCGATTGGTTGCGGCGGAAATCGTTCGTGGCCGGGTCGAACTCGAGCAGCCGGTGGACGGTCTTCGCCGTCTGGCCCGTGGTTTCCGACAGCCGCTTGGCCGCCCGTCCGGTGGGCGCCGTCAGCACGCAACGCAAGCCCTTGGCCGCAAAGATCTCCAAAATGCTGCGAACCAGCGTCGTCTTGCCAACGCCGGGACCGCCCGTGATGATCAGGAGTTTCTGCTGGCAAACCTGACGGATCGCCTCCTTCTGAGCCGCGGCCAGCGCGATTTCCAGCCGTTTTTCGACCCAGTTGATCGCCGCCTCGACGTTAATCTCCGGCAAGGGGTGTCCCGGATGCGACGCCAGCCGCCGGATCGACTTTGTCAGACCGGTTTCCGCGCGGTGCAAGGCGGCCAGATACAGCCACGGTTCACCATCGATCGGCTCGCGCACGACCGAGCCGTTTTCCAGAGCCTCTTCGACCGCCCGTTGAACGATCTCCTGCGGGATCTCGACCAGGTTGACGGTGCGTTCGATCGCGCCGGCCTCCGGATAGCCGCAGTGCCCTTCGTCGCACAACTCTCGAAGCGCGTAGCTCACGGCCGCCCGCGCACGGTGCGGCGAGTTGCGATCGATACCCAGCTTGGCGGCCAACTCGTCCGCCGTCTTGAATCCGATCCCACGGACGTCATCCGCCAATTGGTATGGATTGGATTTAATTCTCTCAATGGCTTCCTGTCCGTAGGTCCGATAGATTCGCAGCGCCCGGCCGGAACCGATGCCGTACTGGCTGAAGAACAACATGATCTTGCGGACTTCCCGCTGCTCGTCCCAACTGCTGCGAATGCGTTTCAGCCGTTTTTGCCCGATGCCACGGATGTGCAGCAGGAAGTCAGGGCACGTGTCCAGAATTTCCAGCGTTCGTTCCTTGTAAATACCCACGATCTTGCCTGCCAACTGGGGGCCAACGCTGCGGATGGCGCCTGAGGCCAAATATCGTTCGATTCCTTCGGCCGATGTCGGCGGCGAAGTGCGGATATCGTCGGCCTTGAACTGCTGGCCGTGCTGGCGATCCACAGTCCAAGCTCCGGTCGCCGTCAGATGCTCGCCAGCGGTCACCGAGGTCACGGGCCCCACGACGGTGATCAATTCGTGGCGGCCCTTGACCTGGACCTTGAGCACCGCGAACCCGTTCTCCGGATTGTGGTACGTGACGCGTTCGATCAGGCCAACGAGCTGTTCGGGCATGGAATTGGGATCCCCACGGACACGCTATGATCTTTCGTGAGCAATGCGTTGGAGTCCAGGCTTTAGCCTGTCTTTGGCAGGTTTTCAACCAGTCGCGGCAGCCTAAAGGCTGTACTCCAACAACACAAGCACAGCCTCGGAACTTGCGAAAACCGTCGCCGATTGTACTCGGCAGACGATCCGTTCGTCATCTGCCCCTCTGTCCGCCTCCCTCGGGCCTTGGAGAATCCGGAGTAGAACCTTGACGATTTGACCCCGCAGCCCTATCTTCTCTCAAATAATAATGCCCGCGACCTTCCGAAGGAGATCGAACTGACCATGAGTGATCAATCATCCAAGACCGACGCAGCGCCTCGTTTGGGGACCCTCGCCTTGCATGCCGGTCAAGTGCCGGATCCGGCCACCACGTCCCGCGCGGTGCCGATCTACTCGACGACCAGCTATGTGTTCCACGATACGGAGCATGCCGCCAATCTGTTCGGTCTGCGTGAATTTGGGAATATCTACACCCGGTTGATGAATCCCACGACGGACGTGCTCGAAAAGCGGCTCGCGGCTCTGGACGGCGGTGCGGCGGGGTTGGCATTCGCCAGCGGTCAGGCTGCGATTACCGCGGCCCTGCTGACGATCACTCATGCCGGGCAGAACTTCATCTCGGCCAACAGCCTTTACGGCGGGACTTGGACGCTGTTCTCGCAAACGTTTCAGAAACTGGGCATCGAGGTGCGGTTCTTCGATCCGAAACGCCCGCAGGACATCAGCAAACTGGTGGACAAAAATACGCGCGCTGTGTACCTCGAAACGCTCGGCAATCCCAAGAACGATGTGCCCGACTTTCGGCAAATCACCGACATCGCCCATCGCCACGGGCTGCCGGCGATCATCGACAATACGGTGATAACGGCCGCCTTGTTCCGGCCGATTGAGTACGGTTTTGACATCGTCGTCTATTCGACCACCAAGTTCATCGGCGGGCACGGCGTCCACATCGGCGGAGCGATTGTGGACAGCGGCAAGTTCCCCTGGGCTCAAGAACCCCAGAAATGGCCAGAATTCACGGCACCCGATCCGGCTTATCATGGGATGGTGTTTGAGGAGGCTCTACGCCCGATCGGGAACATCGCCTATATCCTCCATATCCGCACTCACTGGCTGCGCGACACGGGGGCCTGCCAAAGTCCATGGGGCTCGTTCCTGACTCTGCTGGGCCTGGAAACGCTGCACCTGCGGATGGAACGGCACTCGCAAAACGCGCTGGCCGTCGCCCAGTTCCTCGAACAGCATCCGGCTGTCAGTTGGGTGAATTATCCGGGACTGGCCAGTCATCCCGACTTCGCCAGCGCCAAGAAGTACCTGCCGGACGGGCAAGGTGCAATCATCGGCTTTGGCATCAAGGGCGGCAAGGAAGCGGGTGTCAAGCTGATCAACAGCGTCAAGTTGTTCAGTCACTTGGCGAACATCGGCGACGCCAAGTCGCTGATCATCCATCCGGCCACGACCACGCACTCGCAGCTGACAGCCGAGGAACAAGCACAGACGGGCGTATCGCCCGAGTACGTGCGTCTGTCGGTGGGCATCGAGGATGTGCGGGACATCATCGCCGACCTGGACCAGGCGCTGCGCGCGTCGCAGGGGTGAGGCGGAGCCTTGCTGGAGTTCACGCTTCAGCGTGCCAGGGCGGGCCATGCCCGCGGAATCAGACACGCTAACCACCGTTCGAGAAAGTACGTGAGCGGCAAGGCGCTAGGGGCCGGTTCCCGATCCTCTGGATTGGTACCCATACCGGCGGCCAGCGACCTGCCGCTGACTTGGCACCTGAAACTTGCCATTCTCTGGCTTTGGGCGACGACATGTGGTACACACAGAACGTCGCAAACTGACAATCACGGTTCTTTCTCGGAGGTGGCAGCGCATGATTACGCGGTTCAGATCAGCGGCGACACGTTGTTCGATGCATCAAGATGGCCGGCTGGCAGCGGGTTTGACGGCGTTCACCCTCTGGCTGGTTTTCATTCTAGCCGGCTCCGTCACCGGCGCCGACTGGCCCACGTATCGGCACGACGCATCCCGCAGCGGGACGACGGCCGAGGCGTTATCGCCGCCGCTGGCGCCGGTTTGGGTGTTTCACGCCCGGCACGCTCCGCAGCCGGCTTGGGGCGATCCGAAGGCCGGGCCGGTCGAGGACATCCTCGAACTGCGGCGGCGGCATTTTGACGATGTGTTTCACGTGGCGGTCGAAGGCGATGCGGCGTTCTTTGCCTCGTCGGCCAATCACAAGGTCTATTGCCTGGACGCGAACACCGGCGCCATCCGCTGGACAAAGATCACCGATGGTCCCGTGCGGCTGGCTCCGACGCTGGTCGGGGGCCGAGCTTATGTGGCGTCCGACGATGGCTTCGTGTACTGTCTGGACGCTCGGCAAGGGAACGAGATTTGGAAGTTCCGCGCAGCGCCGGAAGACCGCCGCGTGCTGGGGCACGGCAAGATGATCTCGTTGTGGCCGTCCCGCACCAGCGTCCTGGTCGACAACGGCTTGGCCTACTTCGGCGCCGGCATCTTTCCGGCCGAGCGGGTTTTTCTGTACGCCGTCAAGGCGGATGACGGTAGCATCGTCTGGAAGAACGATGCCACCGGTGAACGGCCTCAGAGCCGCATCTCGCCGCAAGGGTACTTGCTGGCGTCGCCCGGCACGATCTATGCGCCGATGGGCCGCGTGCCGCCCGCCGCGTTCGACCGCAAGGATGGACAACTGCTGTTCGAGACGTCGTTCGGGAAGACCGTGGGTGGGACCTACGCGCTGTTGGCCGGCGGGCACGTGTACACGGGAACCGAACAGATGGTCGCGTTCGACCAGCAGACCAAGGATCTGTTCGCCTCGTTCCCGGCCCGCAAGATGATCGTGACCGAGCAGCGGTTCTACCTGGCCACCGACGCGCACTTGATGGCCATGGACCGCCAGAGCAAAGCCACGTTGTGGAAAACGCCCTCGACCTGTGCGGACGAACTGATCCTGGCCGGCAACGTGCTGTTTGCCGGCGGCGCGGATCAAGTGATGGCGGTCGAAGCGGACACGGGCAAGGCGGCCTGGTTCGGGACTGTGGAAGGGGTCGCCAAGGGCTTGGCCGTAGCGGGCGGCCGGTTGCTGGTCAGCACGGACAAAGGCCGGATCTACAGCTTTGCATCTGCGGCACCAGCCCAACCGGCGACGATCGACGAACCGGCGGCGGAGAATCCGTTCGCCGGCGCACCGCAGGGCGACCTGGTCGCGCGGGCGGCTGAGTCGATTTTGAAACAGACGGGGATTCACCGTGGGTTCTGCCTGGTGTACGGCTGCGAGACGGGCCAGCTGGCTTGGGAGCTGGCCAAACGCACCGAGCTGATGATCTATGCCGTTTCGCCGGACGCTCAGAAGGTCGCGGCCGCGCGAGCGGCCCTGGATGCGGCCGGCCTGCACGGCAGCCGCGTGTGCGTCGAACAATGGCCGCTCGACAAGCTGCCCTACGCGGATTACTTCGCCAACCTCGTGGTTTCTGAAACGGCGTTGTTGTCCGGACAATGGCCCGGCGACACGGCTCAACTGGTGCGGATGGTCAAGCCGTTGGGCGGCACGATCCTGGTGGGGCAGCCGGACGCGGCGCCCGTCGGCATCCCGGCGTTGAGCGTCGACACCGCCCAGAGCTGGCTCGCCCAGCCGGCGTTGGCAGGCGGCCAACTGATCCAAGAGGCCGGCATCTGGACCAAGTTTGTGCGCGGCCCGCTGGCCGGCGCCGGCAACTGGACGCACCTGTACGCCAACCTGGGCAACACCGCCTGTGGCGACGACCAGATCGTCAAGCCGCCGTTCGGCCTGCTCTGGTTCGGCAACCCCGGTCCCGGAGACATGGCCAACCGCCACGTCCGGGCGGCCAGCCCGCTGGCCGTCGACGGGCGGCTGTTCGTCCAAGGCGAGAACGTGGTCATGGCCTACGACATCTACAACGGGTTGCGTCTGTGGCGGCGCGAGCTGCCCGGAGCTTATCGGCCCAACGCGTCCCACGACGGCAGCAATCTGGCCGTCTGCGGCAAGGGCCTGCTGGTTGCCATCGCGGACCGGTGCTTGCTGCTGAACGTGGAATCCGGCGAGACGGTCCGCGAGTTTCGCGCGCCGGCGCCGACGCCCGGCAATTTCCGCCGCTGGGGCTATGTCGCCGCCGACGGCCAGACGCTGTACGGCACGCGGTCGGCCGGCGCGGGCCAAAGCGACGCGTTGTTCGCCGTGGACATTGACAGCGGCGAGCCGCGTTGGAGCTTGGACGGGAAAAAAGTCTTTCATAACACGATCGCGATGGGCGACGATCTGGTGTTCGTCGTGTCCAGCGACGTGACGGACGAACAGCGTCAGCAGGCGCTGGCCGAACGCCGCGTGGCGATTGCACAACTGCCGGAAGCCGACCGCCAACGGGCCGAGGCTGCGCTGGCCAATGCCAAGGTCCGCCTGGTGATGTGCTTGAACAAGAGCAACGGTCAGGTCGTCTGGCAGAATCCGTTGGACCTGACGGAGCTGGGTGACACGCCGGCGGCCATGTACCACAATGGCGTGCTCGTGCTCTTCGGCGTGTACTTGGACGGCCACTACTGGCAGCAGTTTTTTGCCGGCGAGTTCGCCGGGCGGCGCGTCACCGCTCTGGCTGGCGGCGACGGCAAGCAGTTGTGGTCGCAGCAGGTCGGCTACCGCGTCCGGCCGCTGATCGTCGACGACACGCTGCATGCCGAACCGTGGGCGTTTGACTTGAAGACCGGCCAGGCTCAACAACGGGTCCATCCGGTTACCGGCCAGCAGGAACGCTGGCAGTTCGCTCGGCCCGGCCACCACTGCGGCGCGCCCAGCGCCTCGCCGCACACGTTGTTCTTTCGTTCCTGGAACCTGGGCTACTACGACTTGGACGGCGATTACGGCACGATGCACTTCGGCGGCCAGCGGCCGGGTTGCTGGATCAACTTCCTACCTGTCGGCGGTTTGGCCGTGATGGCCGAGGCGAGCACGGGTTGCATGTGCGATTTCCCCAACCAGGGCACGGTGGTGTTCCAGCCGGTGAAAGAAAACAAGGCGTGGGCGTGGTTCAGCGCTCCGGGACTGGCAACGCCGGTCAATGAATTGGCACTCAATCTGGGTGCGCTGGGCGACCGCCGCGATGCGTCCGGCAAACTGTGGCTGGCCTATCCGCGTCCCGCCGGCTCGTTGATCCTTCAATTGGAAGGCGAGGCAGCCTTCTACCCCAGTGGACGATTTTCCCAAGGCGAATCCGTTTACGCCCAGACGTCGGGCACCGACGCGCCGTGGCTGTTTTCTTCCGCGGCCAGCGGCTTGCGGAAGCTGTCACTCCGCCTAGTCCAGCCCGGCGACGGAACCGCGACGTACCGCGTGCGGTTGGCCTTTTCCGAGCCGGTGCATACTTCGGCCGGGCAGCGTCTATTTGACATCGTCCTGCAAGGTAAAGTGGCGGCCTCGGACTACGACATCGCCGGTGCCGCGGGCGGGGCGAACCGGGCGGTGATCACCGAGTTCGGCGGGATCGAGGTCACAGACAACCTGGTCATCGAACTCGTGTCGAAGAATCCGCAGGCCGCCCTGGCGTCACAGCCGCTGCTGCAAGCGGTCGAATTGGTCCGCGAACGGTTCACCAGCCTCGGATGCACTCCGCCAGCGTTAGTGGTGAACAATTTCGAGCGTCAGAAAACGGCCGCGATCAAGATTGTGAATTTATGCGAGCAGCCGTTTAACGGTTCGATCCGGTTTGGACAGGTCCCGGGATTCTCGGTGTCGTCTGGGCCGGAACCGATTCAATTGGCCGCCGGCTCGCGGCTGGAAGTTCCCGTCACGATTGCGGCCGACGAAATGGCGGCCGGGGAATTCGAGTTGCCGTTCAGTTTGCTGCGAGCCGACGGCTCGGTGGAACTGGAACGGAAGATCCGCATCGAGCACTTGGGAAACCGGACGCGGATGGTGGTTCGGGTCAGCGAGGATGCGCACGTCAACCAACGCTATCCAACACGCAATTGGGCCGCCCAAAACGTGCTCCTGGTCGACGGCGGCAACCAGGCGATGAACGATTCCGATCATGCCGTGGCCTTGTTCAAATTCCAGCTGGATATCCCCGGCACGCCGTTGAGTGCCAAATTCCGCATCACCAATGCCGGCAATGCCACGGGCGACGCCGGGCGGATTTGCTTGGTCGAATCGCCATGGCAGGAGAAGGAGGTCACGTACAGCAATCGTCCGCCGCTGGGCCGCGAACTGGCTCGGCTGGGTCCGATGGTCGAGAATCAAACCAGCGAACGCGCATTGAATTTTGTTCCGCCGCGTTCCGGCACGCTGAGCCTGGCCATCGACCCGACCAGCACCGACGGAGTAGACTTCCTGTCCCGCGAAGCGGGCCGCCCGGCGGAATTGGTGATCGAGTACAACGCCGAGAAGTAGAGCGGCACCAGGTTTCCGAAAGCCTCGCCGCTCGTTGGCGAGAGCCTCAGGTTAGCTGGCCCGGAAAGGCAACGCTGTGAAGCATTTTGCGTAGCCGCATTCGCCAGAATGCGGGGCTTTCGGGACATTGGACCCGCGTTCTGGCGAACGCGGCTACTCCGTTCCGCCCAATTCGCGGTCAACAAATGCTTCACAGCGTTGCCGGAAAGGGGATTCAACGTCCCCAACCGGACTGCCGTCCGGGATCAGGGCAACCGCATCTTAAGTCCTTCCTTTCAGGATGTTTAAGAGACGCGAATC
>CAZXYZ010000163.1:0-23384 GCA_964645045.1 uncultured Pirellulaceae bacterium
GCCCGAGGGTCACGCCCGTTCCGAAACTGCGGGCGATTCCCGTGCCGGCCCCAGTTGGGGCAGTTTCTTGCGATCCTTCGGGGGCAGGCAGCTCAGGTCGAACGCTCCTGCCGCCAGGGTGTAGTAACCCGCAACTCGAAACTGTCCTGGCTCGGTCGCCACGAACGTCCGCCCCAGCCGGCGTTTCTCGTATTGTGAGACGAGCGTGGCGAGGAACGTATCGAGCGGCGCCTTCCCGCAAGAGAACGCCGTTCGGTCGTGTGCGGACGTCAGCCGCTGGATGACCCACTCAGCCATGGTTCTTCTTGAACCTTTTCGCAGCTCGCCGGGCCGCGGCATTGGGTTTGGGGGAGGGCGACTCGAGCACCCGAAGGAAGCGCTGTGCGTCGCGATTCGAGAGCGAGACAGGCATGTCTTCCTCCGAGAATCGCAGTTCATCCTCGGGGATCACCTTGGCCTTCCGCAAGCGGTACTCATTCTCGCTGAGCGACTCGATGATGACAGTGGCGTTCGCGAACCCCGGCAGGCTGATCCTCCCCTTGCTGTCAGCGATCCGAATCAGTTGACTCATGGCATCTTCCTCCCTTTCCCTGTATCGTAGCAAGAGTGGGAAATGGAACAAGTGGGATTTTCCCACCACGAGCCAGCTCTCGAGCGTCTGCACTGCTCGGCCAGGACGCTCACTCGGCCAAGACTTGCAGTTCGGCGCAGGAACTGAACGCCTGCTGACTGCTCCAGCCGCTGCGAAAACGCCGGACCCTGCCTCAATCCCTGCGAATCGGTGGCCGTCGTGGCCGGATAGCCGGCCGACGGGGCCACGGTCCGCCAGGGCTCGTCGTGCAGAACGTCGTAACGAACGTCACTTGACGAGCTGCTCCAACTCGAAGGCGGCTTTCCGCCACTCTTCGCTGGGCGGCTCGTGCTCGCATCCTTTCTTGTGGGCGTCGATGAGCGCCGGAACCAATGTCAGCGCGGTGCGGTAGTCGGCAAGCGACTTCGCCAACTCCCCTTTCGCTCGCCACGTCTTGCCGCGATTGGCAAATGCCTCCGCGTACCGGGGGTCGAGTTCGACCGCTTGCTCAAAGTCCGCCAGAGCCTTGTCATACTCGCCCTTATCGCGCCACAGGACTCCGCGGTTGTTGTACGGGACGGCCCAGTTGCGTTGTAGCTCGATGGCTCGCGCGTAATCCGCCAAGGACCGCTCATACTCGCCTTGCGCACCCCAAACCTGCGCCCGATAGTCATAGGCATAGCAATAGTCCGGATTGATTTCGATGGCCTTGTCGAGATCGGCGAGGGCTCTGGGGTAATCGGCTTGCCGACGGCGGATATTGCCGCGAATGGAGTACAGGACGGCATCACGCGGTTCGAGTTCAATTGCGCGATCCAAATCAGAGATGGCACCGTCGTAGTCGGCCAGCACGCGTCGCAATATGCCACGTTGGGCGCGAGTTAACACCCAATCAGGTTTGAGTTCGATGGACCGATCGAAATCCTCCAGGGCGCGGCGGCATTCGCCCTTCTTCTTCCACGCATAGCCTCGATTTCCGTACGCCAACCCATCGTCAGGAGCGAGTTCAATGGCCTTGTCGTAGTCCGGCATCGCCTTGTCGTACTCGCCCTTTTCACGCCAAATGTCACCGCGATTGTTGTAGGCCAGGGCCCAGTCGGGTCGAGCCTCGATCACGCGGTCAATATCTGCGAGAGCTTACTCGTACTCACGCTTGCCGTACCACGCGTTGCTGCGGTTGATCACATAATCCATGTTGGCCGGATCCAGTTCCAACGCCTTGTCATAGTCGGCCACCGCCTTGTCGTACTCCGCGCTCTTGTACCATGCCAAGCCGCGGTTCCCGTATTGCCGAGCCCAACTCGGCTGAAGTTCGATGGCCTTCGTGTAATCGGTGATCGCTTGGCCGTATTCGCCCTTCGCGTACCAAGACATGCCCCGATCATTGTAAGCATCCGCGAAATCCGGCTTCTGGCGGATGGCGGCGGTGAAATCAGCGATGGCCCTGTCGTATTCCTTGAGTTCGTGCCGGGACAGCGCGCGGCCTCGCAAGACGTGGGATCGGTCCGGAAAGCCCAACTCGATGGCCTTGGTGTAATCGGCGACCGCATTCTCGAATTCACCTTTTTCGTGCCAAGAGAGGCCACGATCGTCGTAGGTTTCCGCCAAATCCGGAGCGCGCCGGATGGTTTCGCCAAAGTCGGCAATAGCCTTGTCATATTCCTTGAGTTGATGCCAGGAAACGCCACGACTGCGGAAGATGCGGGATGGGTCTGGATGATTCAACTCGATGGCCTTGGTGTAGTCAGCGACGGCCTTGTGGTATTCCGTTTTGTGCCACCAGCAAGTCCCGCGATTCGCAAAGGCATCGGCGGCGCTGGCGTCCAATTGAATGGCTTTGTCGTAGTCTTCAATGGCCTTGTCGTACTTCTGGATCGCTTGCCAGCACATGCCTCGATTCGCGTAAGGAAGAGCCCAATCCGGGCAGCGCGCGATCGCCCGGTCGTAATCGCCCATCGCCTTCTCGTATTCGCCCTTGGAGTACCACGCATTGCCGCGGCCATTGTAGGGACCTTGGCGATTTGGATCGAGCCGAATGCAGGCGTCAAAGTCGGCGATCGCTTGGTCGTCGTTTCCCCGTTCCTGTTCCAACAAGCCTCGATTCTCATGGAACATACTACAATCCGGCCAAAGATCGATGGCCCGGTTATAGTCGGCGAGCGCCTTTTCGTGCTGGCCCTTGAAGTACCAGGCAACTCCACGGTTGTTGTAAGAATCCGGGTCGTGGGGATCGATCGCCAGCGCTTTGTCAAACTCCGCAATGGCCTTGTCCTGCTCGCCTTGGTCGGCCCACAACAGGCCGCGATGATAGTAGGCCAGAGCTTCGTTCGGGTCAATTTCGATCGCTCGATCCAAATCGGACAGAGCCCTTGCCAGATCCTTCTCGCCGCGATAGGTTTCGCCGCGGACCGCAAGAGCTAGATCACAGCGGGAGTCGAGTCGCAACGCGCGCGTGCATGCCCCGCGTGCCGCGCCGGCGTCTCCCTGTCCAAGGAGTACTCGACCGTAGACGGCCCAGGCCAGGGCATTCCTCGGATCGAGGAAAGTCGCCGTGCAAGCGGGCAGACTCGCCCATTCGTAGTTCCCTTTCTTACAGTACACCAGCGCCCGACCAATGTAGGCTTCCACGCAGTTCGGTGAGATGCAGATCGCCGTATCGTAGGCCGTCAGGGCCTTGTCAAACTCGCCCGCCGGCCGCCACTCATCGCCTTGCCTGACACAGGCCTGCGGGTTCTCGGGGCCGAGTTCCCACGTCTCGTCGCGCATCGTTCGGGCCACGCTCGAACGTGTCAGCACCGAAATCTCGTGCCGCAGCTCCCGACGAAACGCCCCGGCCAAGGGCCGGTGACTGCCCGCATGAAGGTACCCGCCCGCCAGCACGCCCCAGCAGCCCATCGCCGTGAATGCCAGTCGCATCACCATCCTCTGCATCATCTCCTCCAACGGGCCAATGCCACCCTTCGCAAGGCGACACCCAGATAAGCTGCCGCTGGCGCGGCCGCCGAGGATGGGACCGCCGACCGACTTGTGCGTGGCCACTCATTCCCGGGCTCCGACCACCCTACTTCCGTTCAGGGATTCTAACACTTGCCGATTGGCTTGCAAGTGTTTGATGCGACAGCGTGATGCGACAACAGTGTTCGACGCTTTCCCTCGAAGTCGACGTGCAAGCGAGCGGCGAACGCGAGGTAACTGACTCGCTTGCGGATCGCGCTCGCACATCGATATAGTCCTTTAGGGTGGGTATTGCGAAGCGCGATCCGCAGTACTACGTTGGGCGGCCGAACCAAATGGCTTCTTGTACTTACCCGGTCAATTGGAGAAGTACCATGCTCAATCATTCGAAGTCCTGCTCTCTGCTTCCGTGGCGTGTGGCGACGTTGGTAATGGTAGTAATTGTAATGGCATGTTCAGTCTCGTATGGCCAAGGTGCGCCGGCTGCCGGGAACGTGTTGCGGTACGGCGGCCAGCCCGGCTCGCAGTTCGGCTACGCGGTCGAGATTACGGTCGATGCGCCCGGGGCCATCGAGACGTACAAAGGAAACATTTCGTACACGGTGAATAGCATCGAAGGAAACCTGCTCAAAATCACGTACAACGGCGGGCTGAACAAAACCGAGACGGCCAAGCAGCAGGCGACCGGGCCCCGAGGCAACTCGCCCTTCTTCGGCCCCCCAGCCGCGCCGCCGGGGCCATTCCAACGAAACCCCTTTATGGGCCTGGAACAGACCTCGAACGTGATCGTGATGACGCCCCTGGGCGAAATCCGCAGCCTGGATGGAACGTCGCAACTCCCGTACCTGCTCGGCAATCTGTCACTGCTGCCCTTGGAGCAGCTGTCAGAAGGCAACGAGCCCGTGTGGCAGGTGAACCGTGGCGCGGCTATTAGCGAGGCGGACGACCAGCGCGGAGAACCCGCCTTCTCGCCTTTCGCCCGGCCGAAGTCGGAGAAGACCACGGCGGCTTCGGCCTCCGAGTCGTTTCGCATCGAACCGTCGCAAGGCAACTTGGTGGTCATCGCCAAGACGTTTCAGATGAAATCCCCGGGAGCGGAGGAGAGTCTGGAAATCAACGGCAGCGGCAAGTGGACCTTCAATCGGGGGCTGGGCGTTCCCGAAAAGCTCGACTTCCAGCAGAAACTGGTGGTGAATGTGCAGAACGTCGCGTTCAGCATTCCGATGACGATCAAGTACCAGCGATACGACGATGCCGCCTGGAAGAAGATGCAGGAGGACGCTCGGCTGGCCCGTGAGAAGGCAGAACGCGAAGCCGCCGAAGCCAAGGCCGTGGCCGACGCGAAAGCCAAAGCGGATGCGGTGATCCCGTTGACGGCGCAGCAGAAACAAGCCTTGATCGTGGACGTGAAATCCGCCGATTTCTGGCGCATGAAGGGCGCTCTGGAGAAACTGGCCGCCAAGGATCCGAAGGAGCCTGACGCCGAACTGGGCGCCCTCATCTATCCGCTCACCTCGCACGAAAGCCCGTTTATTCGCAGCGCCGCCTTCGGAGCGGTCAAGAAATGGGCGCCCGGTCTTCATGACAAGGCATCGTTGAACTACCGCTACCGCATGAGTACGGAGGCGGTGGAGCCGCCGGATCGGCCCGTGACCAAAGACACGCCGCTGCCCGTCGGATTGATCGTGTGTGCCCGCAGTCAATACGGATGGCGCGGAGCCGAAGTCCGCGAGGTGCTGTCCAACGGCAAAGTAAAAGTCAAGTACGGTGGCAACAGCCCGCCGTGGGACCTCGAGGTCGCTCGTGCCGATCTGCAACTGGCGCCGGACGAGGTAGACCAACCGAACTTGGATGAGCAAGCCCTGGCGCTGGTGCGCGGCACGGGCGGGGCTTCCGCGATTGGCGCGTCCGCCTTCCGGACTTGGACGGACAGCACCGGCTCGTTTCGCATTGAGGCCGAGTTCCTCGGCGTGGCGGACGGCAAGGTCAAACTACGGCGCAAGGACAGCCGCGAGATCGCGGTGCCTCTCGAACGCCTGAGCGCGGCTGACAAGCAGGAAGTAGAAAGGCTCCAACAACCAGCGGCCCCGTCCAACCCTTTTGCGCCGTAACGGGTGCGGCGATGGCCGACCGCACGTTCGAAGACCGTCTTGCGGAACTCATCCGTCGGTGGGCCGAGCAGCAACTCGTCCAGCCCGCCGACGGACCCACGGATGAGTTGTGATTAGAAATCAGCATTTCGTCGTCTTGCGTTTCTTGCCGATGGCTCCGCGTTGCTGAACCTTCTGGATGTACTCCGGGGCATACGGGACCTTGCAGGCTGTGTCGCCCATGTCCACCGTCACCGGGCCAATCTTCGCGGCGGCCTGCAAGGCCACGTCGGTCAGCGCCCGCACGTAACTGCCAACGGCGATCACAAAGCCGTTCATGACGTAACGCACGTGGTTCGGCTGCTGATGAATCGTGCGCTGCACGCGCTGCAACAGTTGTTTCAGTTCCACCAGATCGAGTTCGGCGTCGTCCTTGATGGCCACCAAACCGCTGAGAGTCGCCCAGCCGGAAGCCGCCACGCTTTCCTTCGGGGACTCGATCCATTCCAGGGCCAGTTCGCGACCGTAACGGCTCGCCGCTGCAACCCAGGGCACGGTGTATTCGCTGAGCACGCCGCAATTCGCCTTCTTGACCCAGTGGCGAAGGTCCTTCTTGGTCATCTTGAGGTCGTCGGCGATCAGCCCCGCCAAGTACATCGCGTCGTAGATGCCCGTGTCGTACAGATCCAGCGCCAGCCGATAGTCCTTCTTGACACGTTTTTGGATTTTCTTCAGGTCCTCAATTTTCACTCCGAACACCGGCTCCTGGACGCCGTGGTTTTTCAGTATCCGTTGATAGGCGTCCGTCCCCAAGGGCTTGAGCTGCGTCAGAATCTCGTCGACGGTCATGATCATTCTCCCTGAGGTGTTCTACGGTGCGTTTGACCACTGGCTAGTTTCCGCAACCGCTTCGCGGTCCGCAATAGGATCGCCCCATCCTGTTTCTTGCTTCCAGCCTCGATCCCCCATTGCCCAGTTGTAAGCGAACGGGTGGAGCGTGGACGATCCCTCGGTTTGTCCTCGATACTCGCAGCAGTCCTTCACTCGTTCCCATACTGTTTTGACCGCAGAGAATACGGCCGGACAGACGAACATGGTCTGGGAGCATTGGTCTGCCCGCAATTGACGCGGCCGTCCTTTTCCCCTTACGATCAGATGACGTTCCACGCCAACCAGTCCGCTGCCTACGTTTCCAAGGAGCCGTCGCGATGCAACCCTGTCAGACCACGAAAAGCGTCCCGCAGCCGCCCGATCGCCGGGACCGTACCTTGCTCGCCGGTCCCGCCGCCGCAGCGCTAGCCGCGGGACTGAACATCGGCCGCACCGCGCACGCCGCGGGCAGCGACGTCGTTCGCATCGGTCTGGTCGGCTGCGGCAACCGTGGCACCGGTGCCTGCCGGGAAGCCCTGCTGACCGAGGGCCCCAAGCGTCTGGTGGCGGTCGGCGACCTGTTTGCCGAACGGATCGAATTCAGCCTGAAGAACCTGCTGAAGTACGACGACATCAATTCCAGTATCGACGTTCCGGCCGAACGCCGTTTCGCCGGGTTCGACGCCTATCAGCGCGTGATTGAGGCGGGAGTCGACCTGGTGCTGTTGGCCACGCCCCCGCATTTTCGGCCGATCCACTACGCGGCGGCAATCCAGGCCGGCAAACACGCTTTTCTGGAAAAGCCGATCTGTGTCGACGCGCCCGGTTACCGGCAATTGTTGGCGGCCAATGCCGAAGCGAAACGCCAAAAGTTGTCCGTCGTGGTCGGTCTGCAGCGCCGCCACCAGCGGAACTACTTGGAGGGTGTTCAGAAGATCCGCGACGGCGCGATTGGCGACGTGACCTACGTCCGCACCTATTTCAATGTGCCCGCCGGCGGACGATCCGGCCTGTTGCGGCCGCAGGGAATGAGCGAACTGGAGTACCAGATCCGGCACTGGGGCGTCTTCCTGTGGCTGTGCGGGGACCACTTGGTAGAACAAGCGACGCACCAGGTGGACGTCGCCAACTGGGTGTTGAAGGGGCATCCGGTGCGGGCCAGCGGCTTGGGCGGCCGCGAAGTGCGGCGCGGCCCCGGCAACGGCGATATCTGGGACCACCACACGATCGAGTTCGAGTACGAGGGCGGGGCGCGGTACTTCTGCCAGGCGCGGCAGCAGGCCGGCACGTGGAACCACGTGTCGGAGACCGTGCATGGGACCCAAGGCGTGCTTGTCTTGGGCACCGGCCCGTGGGGATTTGGCGACCTGACGCCGCGCGATCTGCGCGACAAGAAGCGGGTCGCGGAAAACCCGTACCGGCGCGAACACGACAACCTGTTCGCCAGCATCCGCGGCACCGGTCCCTATCGGCTGGATGCCGAGTACGGCGCCACCAGCAGCATGACCGCCGTCATGGGCCGGATGGCGACCTACTCCGGCCGATTGGTCACGTGGAACGAAGCGGTCAAGTCCGAGCTGCGTTTGGGGCCGGAACGGTACGCCTGGGACGCCGACCCGCCGGTCAAGGCGGACGCCAGCGGCGCTTATGCCGCCGCGGTGCCGGGCGAGACGCGGGTTCTGTGAATCACCCCTGTAAAGGTGTCAAATAGGTTGGAGTCCACGCTTTAGCGTGTATCGGCGGCGGGCTTCGCCCGCCAGGCAGCCTAAAGGCTGTACTCCAACTGAATCGTCTGCCAGGCGTCGAGCGACCTGAGTTCGGCGTCCCGATCCTGGGCCCGGAAGGACACGCCCAGGCTGTCCTCGCGGCCCGGGTAGACGCGCACGGCAACGTACTGACGGCCGTTGACGAAGACTTCGACCACACTGCGATCGATGAACACGCGCAGCCGTAAGGGCTCGTCCCGGTCGAGGAGCACCGGGGCCGTTTCAGGAGCCCGCGGACGCCCGAGGCCAGTGACTGCCAGGAGCGATGCGCTCCGCGCCTGGCGAGCGGCGGAAAACGGTGTTCCCGGACACCTCGTGTGCCGTCTCGCAGTTGGCGTAAGCATCGTTCGAGAAATAACTGTCGCACACGATCGCTTCTCGGTCACCTCTCCCTCTGGGAGAGGTCGGGCTCTCAGGCCCGGGAGAGGGAGAGGGCCGGCGCCGTCGGCCCAGACGCGGAGAACGCCCGCTGAACGGCCCCCTCCCGGCCGCTACCGCGTCCGACCTCCCCCGCTGCGCGGGAGAGGTGTCATGTCTGACTGCCATGAGATGCGACATTTTTTTCTCCACATCGGCAGAAGCGCATGCGTATTGGGGGTTGAAATCATGACGACGCTGACACGGCTGGGGCGGATCACAAGAGGCGGACTTGATTGCGGTAATCGGTGGGCCAACAGCCTGACTGCCGGCGGAAGGCTCGGCTGAACGAGGGTGCCGACTCGTAGCCGCAGGCGGCGGCGATTTCGGCCACGGTCTGTGCCCCATCCGTAAGCAGGTTGCGGGCCAGCTGCATGCGGACCGCGGTTAGTTCGTCATGGACCGTCCGGCCCAGGGCGTCCGCAAAACGGCGGTCGAGGGTCCGGCGCGAAACGTCCAAAGCCGACGCCACGTGCTTGACACCGATCGCCTTGCCGGCGTGTTTCCGGATGAACTCGACGGCGGAGCGGATCAGCGCGTCTTCTACGGCGAGCATATCGGTCGACGCCCGCACGGCGACACCGGTCGGCTGAATTCGCCGCAGTCCCTCGCGGACGGTGTGCCCTTGCATCGCCTGGTCGAGCATCTCGGCGGCCTCGAAGCCCAGGCGTTGGGTGGGAAAGCTGATGCTGGACAGACGGGGCCAGCTGACCTCGCACATCAATTCGTCGTTGCCGATGCCCAGGACGGCGACCTCGTGCGGAACGGACAGATGACACCAGCGGCAGGCGCTCAGGACGCGTTCGCCGAGCTTGTCGTCAAAGGTCAACACGCCCATCGGTTTGGACAGACGCTGAAGCCAGCGGATCAACGGCTCCATCCGCGACTCGCCTTCGACCAGGTGTTGTGAAAAGGCGTTTAGATTGCGGCCGCGGAGCGCCAAGTGCTGCGCGAAACTTGCCCGCCGTTCCTCGGAAGCCAACGGGCCGCGGACGCCGCAGTAGCCGAAACTCGCCAGTCCCAAGCTCGCCAAGTGCTCGGCAGCCTGGCAGCCCACGGCGTCGTTGTCGAGGCTGACCACCAGCGGGATGCTCAACTCGCCCAACGCGGTGTCCACCAACGGAATACCGAGTCGTCGGGTAGTCTCCACGAGACGCCGGTCGGCGATGTAGGCGATGACTCCGTCCGGTTTCAGACGCTTCACTTCCTGAACGCCGCGGGAACCGCTCTGCCGGACGAGCATCATCCGCCATCCGCGGCTGCGCGCGTATTGCGACACTCCATACAGGCGTTTGCGGCCGGCGCCGTCGCGCGTGTCGACGCAGACGGCGACGCTCGGTGTCGCCCGATCACCGCCCGATGCCATGACCGATCCCTCCAGCGGCTGTCTAAAACTGGTATGTAGATGGCAATATAAGTCATCGCATAGGATTGCTCAACCGGATACATTGACGGTGAACGAGGGCCTCCAGCGGACAAGCCCACGGCGTTTGGCGCAGGTCCCCCGACCGAAAGTCTCCTTGAAATCCTGAAGCGTGCGGCTCTGTTGGAGTTCACGCTTTAGCGTGCCCGGCGGGCTATGCCCGCCGAAGAAGACACGCTAAAGCGTGTACTCCAACGCGGTTGGCGGTCTTCACAGGGAGTCGTCTCACAGGCCGCC
Organism: uncultured Pirellulaceae bacterium; assembly: GCA_964645045.1. GTDB lineage: Bacteria > Planctomycetota > Planctomycetia > Pirellulales > Pirellulaceae > Anammoximicrobium. Next base: position 10,330 of record CAZXYZ010000163.1, read on the forward strand.
GTTTTCACTACCCAAGGGACAGGAAACCCAACCATGCGTTTTTCCGACAAAGTCGTTTTGGTGACAGGCGCCAGCCGCAACACGGGCTTGGGGATCGCCGCGCGGTTTGCCGCGGAAGGCGCCACGGTGTTCGTCAACGGCACCACGGCCGAGGGCGTCAGCCGGGCGGTCGCCGATCTGCAGTCGCGGGGCTGCGAGCGGCTGATCGCGGCGCCGGCCGATCTGGGCGATCCGGCGGCCGTCGAATCGCTGTTTGCGCTGATACGGGAGCGGACGGGCCGCCTGGATGTCCTGGTCAACAACGCCGTGCTGCAAGGCATCGGCTACGCCTTCGAAGACACGCCGCTGGACCAGTTCGAACGGGTGCTGCGCGTCAATCTCGTGGGCCTGTTCCACGTGTCGCGCGAAGCCGCGAAGATGATGCTCGCGCAAGGCGGCGGAGCGATTGTGAATATCGGCTCCAACGTATCCACCCGCGCGATCCGCCAACGCAGCGGCTACGTCGCCAGCAAGGGCGGAGTCGATGGGCTCACCCTGGCCATGGCCATCGACCTCGGCCCGCGTGGAATTCGCGTGAACACCGTGGCGCCCGGCTACATCCACACGGACCGCTGGGAGTCGCTTTCGGAACACGATACGCTGCGGCGGCGGGCCAACATCCCGTTGGGCCAGGAGGCCTCGGCGGACGAAATCGCCTCGGCCGTGCTGTTTCTGGCGTCGGACGAGGCGTCTGGAGTCCACGGCGCGCGACTGGTCGTGGATGGCGGGTGTTCCGCCCAGCACATGCCCTTCGATACCGATGTGTGAGGCAAACGATGCAGACCGCACCGCTCGAAGATGAATCGCAGCGCCCGCCTCACCGGCTGTACCGGTGGGAGTTGCTGGCGCTGCTCTGCGCAGCGTTCTTTCTGCACCAGGGCGATCGGGCCATCTTCGGAGTGGTTCTGTCCTCGATTCAGGCCGATTTGAAACTGACCGATTCGCAGTTGGGAATGGTGGGGTCGGTCCTCTTTCTTACGCTGGCGTTCATGATGCCCTTGGCCGGCTACGTGGGCGATTTGTGCAGCCGGAAATGGATCATCACGGTCAGCGTCGTTTTCTGGAGCGGTGCCACCGCGATCACCGGGATGGCTCGGGGAGTGCTCGGATTGATCGCCTTCCGCAGCGTGGCGACGGCCGGAGGCGAGTCGTTCTACGCCCCCGCGGCCTATCCCCTGTTGGCGGCCTTTCACCAGAAGACCCGCGCGTTGGCCATGTCGGTCCATCAGGCCGCGCTGTATCTGGGTGTGATGACGAGCGGGTTCTTGGGAGGCGCGATCGCCGAACGCTGGGGCTGGCGAGCGGCGTTTTACGTTTTCGGCAGTGCCGGGATTCTGCTCGGATTCGTCCTGATTCTCAGGCTCCAAGACGCCCCGCGCCCGGCGGCGGCCTCCGGGGGCTTGCTGGACGACCGGCCGGGGCCTGCGCAAGCCCTGGGGATCATGTTTCGGACGCCGACCGCACTGCTGCTGACCGTTGGATTCACGGCGATCGTGTTGGTGAACAACGCCTACGTTGTCTGGGCACCGACGTTTGTGGAAGAAAAGTTCGGCCTCTCGGTGACGATCGCCGGCGGCTACTCGATGTTCTATCACCATCTGGCAGCCCTGGTGGGCGTGTTGCTCGGCGGTCCTTTGTCGGACGTGCTGGCCCGTCGCCGCCGCCAGTTTCGCTTGGAGTTCCAGAGCACGGCCATGCTGTTGGGAGTGCCGGCGATCCTATGGATGGGACTGGCCGACAATCTGACGGCGACCTGGATCGCGATGGCCACGGTCGGACTGTTCCGCGGGCTGTACGAATCCAATACGCACGCGTCGCTGTTCGACGTCATTCCGCCGCGCTACCGCGCCTCGGCCGTCGGCGTGATGGTGATGCTCGCCTTCCTGATCGGTTCCGCTTCTCCCTGGCTGCTGGGGCAGTGCCGCGAGCTGTTCCCGAAGGCTCACGGATTGTCCTACGGTTTCGCTTCGCTTTCCAGCGCCTACCTGATTGGCGGGTTGGCGGTCCTGGTGGCGGCGAAAGTCACCTTCTTCCGCGACTACTGCGAGGAAACACCGCTGGTATGAAGATCACCGCCGTCCAACCACTCATTTGCCACGCCTACCGCACGAACTGGGTGTTTGTGAAAGTCCACACCGACGAGGGGCTGCACGGTGTGGGCGAGGCCACCTTGGAGTATCGCGAAACCACGGTGGCCGAGGCCATCCGCGAACTGGAACGCACCTTCGTCGGCCGCGATCCGCACCAGATCGAGGCCCTCTGGCACGAGGCCTACCGCAGCACCTACTTCCGCGGCGGTCCCGTCTATCAAAGCGCCCTGTCCGCCGTCGAGATGGCCCTCTGGGACATCAAGGGCAAGGCCCTCGGTGTGCCCGTTTATCAGCTCCTAGGCGGCAAGGTGCGCGACTCCGTGCCGTGCTATGCCAACGGCTGGTTTGCTCCTGCCAAGACTCCCGCCGAGTTTGCCGAGAAGGCCAAGGCCGCCGTCGCCGCCGGTTTTACCGGCCTCAAGTGGGACCCCTTCGGCTCGGCCTACCTCGATATCGCCAAGGCCGACCTGCGTCTGGCCCTGGACAACATCGAGGCTGTCCAAGCGGCCACCGGCGGCCAGGTGGACCTGCTGATCGAGGGCCACGGCCGCTTCAACATCGCCACCGCCGTGCGCATCGCCCGCGAGTTGGAGCGATTCGACATCCTCTGGTTCGAGGAGCCCGTGCCGCCGGATAACCTCGATGCGCTGCTCGAAGTCAAGCAGCGCAGCCGCGTGCCGATTGCCGCCGGCGAGCGTCTGTACAGCCGCTGGGAGGCGGCCCGCTTCCTCGAACTGAACTGCGCCGACTTCATCCAACCCGACGTGAGCCACTGCGGCGGCATCGGCGAGCTCAAGAAGATCGCCGCCATGGCCGAAGCTCGCCACATCGCCGTCTGCCCGCACAATCCCAGCGGCCCGGTGGCCAACGCTGCGACGCTCCAACTCGCCGGCTGCACGCCCAATTTCTTCATCCATGAAACCATGGCCGTGGACGTGCCGTGGCGCGCCGCGATCTGCACGGAACGGGTCAGCTTTGCTCAAGGACGCATGAGCATTCCCGACGCTCCCGGCCTGGGTATCGACCTGGACGAAGAAGCCATCGCCACGCACCCCTATGAACCTCGCGACCTGCGCCATTACACTGGCCAGCTCACGGACATCCGGCCCGCGGACGCCACCGATTACTTTCAACGGATAGCCCGGGTCAATCCGTGATGACCTTGGAATACACAACTTAGGAGGCTTGTGAAAACCATGAGTTGCTCATTCCCGAAGACCGATAGTTTGCCAACCGTTGCGCCGGCCAAGAACCGCGGCTTGCCACCGGCTGTTTGTCCATTGGCCGCACGGCGTGACGCGATCCGGCTGCCGTGTACGCGAACCCTGGCGGTGCTCGCGCTTGGTTGCGCGTGTTTGGTAACCGCGGCGAGCGGAGCCGCAGCCGACGACATCGTGTTGTTCGATGCCGCCACGACGCCCATCGCGTCGGTCGCCTCGCAATCGGGAGGCAAATTCGCGTTGCGGGACGGCGTGCTGGAGGTCGAGACCCAAGGCGAGACGGGATATCCGGGGATCCGCGTCGCGGGCACATGGGACCTGTCGAAGTGCAACCGGCTGACGCTCGAACTGGCGAATCTTGACCGCAAGGGCGAGTTGCCGCTCACCGTGCGGCTCGATAACCCGGATGCGGATGCCGGCAAATCACAGGGGGTGTTCGTGGACCGCGTGAAGATTCGGGGCAAGACCCCGGCGAGCTACACGGTGGCCCTTCCTCCGCCGCTGCCGCACGCGCGGGAGATCAACAGTAAACTCGTCGGCTTGCGACGAAGCCCGTTCGCCACCACGGGCGTGGCGGCGGATCTGGATGCGTCCCAAGTGGTCGGCGTAGCCGTCTATATCAAGGAGCCCAAGTTGGACTGGCTGTGGGGCGTGAAACGGATCGTGGCTCACACGGGCTCCTTGCCGAACGTGCCGGCGTGGATGAAGCTGACACCGGAGGAATTCTTCCCGTTCATCGATGGGTATGGCCAGTTCAAACACAAGGACTGGCCGGGCAAGACCCACTCGGACGAGGACCTGCAGCGGGCGTTGGAGAACGAGCATGCCGACCTCGCCGCGCATCCCGGCCCGGACGGGTGGAATCAATACGGCGGTTGGGCCCGGGGGCCAAGGCAGGCTGCGACCGGCCGGTTCCGGGTCGAGAAAATCAACGGCAAGTGGTGGATGGTGGATCCCGAGGGATGCCTCTACTGGTCGCACGGGCCGGTGCGTGTGACCTCCTCGTCGGCGGTGACGCCGCTGGACGGACGCGAGTTCTACTTCACCGATCTGCCCGCGGCGGACTCGCCGTTCGCGTTGTTCTACACCACGCGCGACGCCCTGCTGTGGCCGTATTACGAAGCGCGCGGCATCCAGCGGACATACGATTTCTCTTCGGCGAACGCCTTCCGCAAGTATGGAGCGGACTGGGTCGCGCGATACGCCGACATGGCGCATCGGCGGTTGCGGAGTTGGGGCATGAACACCATCGCGAACAGCTCGGACACGCGGATCTGCCGGCAGCAGCGCACGCCCTACACGGATCGCTTCGAGTTGAAATCGCCGGACATCGAGGGCAGCCATCTGGGCTGGTGGAAGTTCAAGGATCCGTTCCACCCCGAATTCCGCGCCAATTTCCGGCGGCAGCTCGTACAGCGGAAAGAGGAACTGGAGGATCCGTGGTGTTTCGGGTTTTTCGTCGATAACGAGATCAGTTGGGGCGGCGAGACGGCCCTGGCGGAATGGACGCTGCAATCGCCGGCCACCCAGCCCGCCAAGATCGAGCTGGTCCAGCGCCTCCGGCAACAATACGGCTCGATCGCCGAACTGAACGCGGCGTGGAAGGCGGACTACCGGGATTGGGACGCGCTGCTGCAGTCGCAGCAAAAGCCGCCGGCGGGCGCGAAGGACGATTGCACCGTATTCACCGCCGTGCTGACGGAAGCCTATTTCAAGAACATCCGTGACGAGTTCAAGGCCGTCGCTCCGAACACGCTGTATCTTGGCTGCCGCTTCGCCGGTTCGACCCAGGCCGCCGTCCAGATCGGAGCCAAGTACTGCGACGTGATCAGTTACAACCGGTACCGGCACACGCTGGATGATTTCCAGCTGCCGGAGGGCGTGGACAAGCCCGTGATGGTCGGCGAATTCCATTTTGGTGCGCTCGACCGGGGCATGTTCCATCCGAGCCTGATTGAGGTCGCGGATCAGGCTGCGCGCGGCAGGGCGTATGCGGCCTACATCGCCTCGGCGCTGCGCCACCCGAACTTCATCGGCGCTCACTGGCATCAGTTTGGCGAGCAACCAACGACCGGCCGGTTCGATGGCGAGAACCTGCAGAACGGGCTGCTGGATGTGTGCGATACACCCTACCCCGAGACCATCGCCGGCGTCCGCGAGGTCGGCTATCGGCTGTACGAGATCCGCAGCACGGGCGAAACCCATTCGACCGCCCAAGAGAAAGCAGAACGGCGATGAGAACTTCTTGGAGAGCAACCGCCGGCGAGTGCTTCAGGCTAATTGGCTATCCGCCACCCTAGCCTGAAACTCTCGCCGGCAAGCGGCGAGGATTTCGGGACCTCGTTGGAATGTACGCTTCAGCGAGTCGCGAAGTGAGTTGAGCGATGGCGAAGACACGCGAAAGCATACACTCCAACCAAGCCCGACACGGGGGAGTTCCCAGAAAGCCACACCTTTAAGGAGACCATCCTGCGTAGAATTCTCTTTCGCGTTGATCCACCGCAATCTGGCACTGGCTTACGCGCGTCAGCCGGACGGATTGCCGCGGGCGATCGCGAGCATGGAAACCGCGGTGGCAGGCGATCCTCAGGAACCGCGGTTCTGCCTGGAGTTCGATCAGCTGTGCGAAGCTGCCGACGTGCCGCTGGAGAAGCGTCTGGAATTCTTGGAGAAGAACCACGCCGTGATGGCCAAACGCGACGACACGCTCGCCTGGGAGATCCGGCTGCTGGTGGTGGTGGGCCGGTACGAGCAGGCACTGGATCGACCGCAGGGGCACCAGTTCCACGTCAGGGAAGGCGCCGGCCGCACGGCGGTACACAACTCGTTTGCGGAAGCGCATCCGGCCTTGGGGCACCGCCACTTCGATGCGGGCAGATACCGCGAGGCATTGCGGGAATACGAGTCGGCCCAGTTCCCCAAAGTGGCGTAAGCTCCCAGCTTGCGATACCATGATCTCCCGCAAGCTGGAAGCTTACGCCACGGAGAAGCCGGACAGCTGTCTCTCGAACGGTGCTAATCAACACCCGAAGGAATCCGATCATGGACTCTGCGATCCGCCGTATCACCGTGAGCGTGCTGGCGCCGGGCATCCTCACCGGCTGGTTGTTGCTCGCGGCGAGCGTTCACGCCGCGGGGCTGTCGCTGGTGTCCGCGGACCACACCGCCACCGTGTTCGCGCCGGAAGGCGAGCCGGAATGCGTGCGGCTTGCTGCGGCGGATTTTATTCAGGACGTGCAGAAGATTACCGGCCGGACACTGCGGCTCGGCGACGGCGACGGCGACGGCTCGGTCGTGCTGGCATCGCTGGACCGGCCGGCGTCCGCCGCGCTGCTGGAACGCCTTGCGCCCGGCTTCGGCGATGGTCTGAAAGGCAAGTGGGAAGCGTATCGCGTCGAGAACGTCGGCTCGCGGCTTTTGATCGCCGGCAGCGACGAACGCGGCACGATGTTCGGCCTGTACGCGTTCATCGGGAAATACCTGGGCGTCGACCCGCTGTACTATTGGGCTTCGCGCCCGCCGCAGCCGCGCCCGACGCTGGCCTGGGACACCGTCAAACTCAGTTCCGGCGAGCCCACGTTCCGGTTCCGGGGCTGGTTCATCAACGACGAAGACCTGCTGACCGAATTCCGGCTGGACGGCGGCGAACGGCGGATCGATTACCCGTACTATCACCGCGTCGTCTCGCCGTCCGTGTCGGCGCGCGTGTTCGAGGCGGCGCTGCGGTTGCAGATGAACCTGGTCATCCCGTCGTCGTTCGTGGACCTCCGCAACCCGGCCGAGGCGCGGCTGATCGAGGACGCAGTCCGGCGGGGGCTGTTCGTCACGATGCACCACGTCGAGCCGCTGGGGGTGAGCGCGTTTGGGTTCGGCAACTACTGGAAAGACCGCGGCGAGACGGTGCCGTTTGCGATCACGCAGCAGCCGGAGAAGTTCCGCGAAATCTGGCGCGAGTACGCAGCGCGGTGGGCGAAGTTCGGCCCGCAGGTCGTTTGGCAGCTGGGCTTGCGCGGCATCGCCGACCGGCCGGTGTGGCTGGCAGATCCGAATGTGCCGAAGTCCGACGAAGGCCGCGGCAAGCTCATTTCCGAGGCGATGGCCACCCAATGGGAGATTATCCGCAGCGTGGACCCGCGTCCCCAGCCGCCGGCGACGACGACGCTTTGGATGGAGGGCGCGGGCTTGCACGCGGCGGGACACCTCGATTTTCCCGCAGGCGTGGCGGTGATCTTCTCCGATAACAGCCCCGGTTGGGAGTTGCAGGAGGACTTCTACAACGTCGAACGCGAGCCGGGCCGGCCCTACGGCATCTACTACCATCACCAGCTGTGGGGCAGCGGGCCGCATCTCGTGCAGGGGGTGTCGGTGTGGCGGACCCACAAGGTTCTCCAGGAAGCCGTCCGCCGCGGCTCGACCCATTATGCGATGCTGAACGTCTCTAACGTCCGCGAGTTCGTGCTCGGCCTTGACGCCAGCGCACGCATGCTGCGCGACTTCCCCGCGTTCGATCCGGGCCGGTTCCTGACCGCGTGGTGCGAGCAGCGGTTCGGCAGCGAGGCGCAGGCGGCCGAGGCGGTTTACCGCCAGCATTTCTCGACCTTCCTGGCCGACCCGGCCACCGGCCGGCGTGCGATGCTGGACGGCGAGTGGATGCATGCGGGCACGAGGTTGGCAAAGTCGCTCGTCGCGCGGCTGGCCAAGGGCGGTCCGTCCGACGGCACGGCGGCGGGCCTGCTGAAGAAGTTGCGGCCCCAACTGGACATCCAGCACGGCGTCGGCGCAGGGGCGAGAGAACTGGCGGGCCGGCTGGAAGGCAACGCGCGTGAGTTTTTCGAAAACAATCTCCTCGCGCAGCATCAGATCCTGCTGGGACTGCTGCGCTGGGTCGAGCACGTGGCCGAGGCGGACCTGGCGCTGGATGCCGGCGACAGGGCGAAAGTCACGCGGCACATTCAGGCGACCAAGGAGGCCACCGCGCTGATCGAGGCCGGCAAGGCGCTGGCGAGCCGCGGCGAGTTCCAGGATTGGTACCGCGGCGACCGCAAGATGAACTGCGCCCAATTGAACGAGTGGACAGCGAAGCTGGAGGCGGCCCTGCCTTGCGAGGGATGACCTGGTTTCGTAAACGCTGCAAACGATCGCCGTCTCGACCCCGTAGTTGCACACCCAGAGGCGAACGGCTGGCGTAAGCCCGCCGGTCTTCCGCATACCCACACATTTGCGTGAGGGGTTCGCAAGATCACCTTCGGTGAAATCAGCAGCCGGTAGGACAAGTGCTCGCAGAGACAATGCACCGATGGGCTCACGCCCACCGTTCGCCGGGATTTCTGCTACGTTTGGGTTGATTCATCGGCTCGGTGGGGTAGACTCAGTGCAGTCAACGGAAACGATTCTTCCCATCGTCTGCCACTCACGCACCTCCAGGAGATAACCGATGAACGCTCGCGGAACCGTCGCCATTCAATCCACGAACCAGGCCACGCGCCGGGATTTCTTGCGGGGGGCGGCCACGATTGCCGCGGTGACGATCGTTCCGCGCCACGTGCTGGGCGGGGCCGAGGATCCGGCCTCCAGCGAGAAAGTCAACGTCGCCATCATCGGGACGGGCGGTCAGGGGATCGTCAACATGAAGCAATTGTTCAACGAACCCGACGTGCATATCGCCGCCCTGTGCGACATCAACGACGAAAGCGACTACAGCATGTTCTACTACGGCGGCACCGCGGGCCTGAAGCCGGCCCTGGAACTGGTCCGCCAGCAGTACGGTCAGCCGTGCCCGACGTACCGCGACTACCACGAGATGCTGGACAAGGAAGATATCGACGCCGTCCTGGTGGCCACGCCGGATCACTCGCACGCCGTCATCTCGCTGGCGGCCATCCGCAAGGGCAAGCACCTGTACTGCGAGAAACCGCTGTGCCGTACGGTCTACGAGACGCGGGTCGTCACCGAGGCCGCTCGCCAGGCCGGCGTCGCCACGCAACTGGGGAACTTCGGCCATTCCACCGAGGACATCCGCCTGACGTGTGAATGGATCTGGGACGGAGCCATCGGCGACGTCCGCGAGGTGCATGCCTGGACCAACACGGGGGCCCGCCGCTGGACCAACCTGTCCGGGCGGCCCACGGATTCGCCACCGGTGCCCGCCGGATTCGATTGGGAACGCTGGCTGGATCCCGTGCCGCCGCGGCCCTATCATCCCGACTATGCACCGGTCCGCTGGCGCGCCTGGTGGCAATTCGGCTCGGGCACGATCGGCGACTTTGCCTGTCACCACTTGGACCCGGCCTTCTGGGCGTTGAAACTGGATCAAGCGGACAAGTTTCAGGTCGAGGCCAGTTCGTACGGCACCAATGAAGACGTCTGCCCGGCGGCGTCCTTGATCCACTACCACTTCCCGGCGCGGGCCGGCATGACGCCGGTCCGGATCACGTGGTACGAAGGCGGACTGATGCCGCCGCGGCCCGCCGAATTGGAGCCCGGGCGGAGCATGGGTGACAACGGGATCTTGTTCATCGGCACCCAAGGCGCCATCTTGGGCGCCGGATGGGGCCGTTCGCCACGGATCATTCCGGAAAGCAAGATGCAGGAGTACAAACGGCCGCCCAAGACCTTGCCGCGAGTCGCCGGGCACCACCGCAACTGGCTCGATGCCTGCAAGGGCCAGGGCAAGCCCAGCACTCACTTCGATTATTCCGGACCGTTGACCGAGTTCTCTCTGATGGGCAATGTCGCCCTGCGTGCCGGAAACCCCTTAGATTTCGACTGGAAGAGCATGCAGGTCACCAACGTTCCCGAAGCGAACCAGTACATCAAGCCGGAACTCCGCGAGGGCCGCACGTTGTAGCCGACGTCGCGGACGCCCAGTGCGTCTTCAAGGCTAAGAGTTGGGGTCGCGATGAGTGAGCGGCACGGCGCGAGCCGCCGGTTTTGAACACCGGCGGCGGCTAGCGCCCAATGCCGCTTACTTTGTAGCGGCACGGGGCGAGCCGTCCGGTATTACAGTCGCAAAACCGGGCGGCTTGCGCCGCTCCGCTAACCCTTCATGGCCAGTGACCGCGCCGACCCACCTGTTTTTTTGCCATTTTTTCCGCAAGAACGGGTGCCCCGTCGAACCAGACGGCTATGATTTGTCGGGCGTGTTTGCGCCTCCGCGCTCTTCGAGGAGCGACCTGGCGATGGGGCCATGCGGGCTCGGCGGGCGAACCCGGCTGACGCGAATTACTGAAATTTTCACGGAGGCATCCATGACACGAAACATGGCGACCTGCTGTCTCGCGATCGGACTTGCGTTGGGGTGCATTCGCGTCATGGCCGATGACGCACCCGGCGGGATTACGCAAGATGAATCTCACGCCGTTGCGGAGCGCTCCGTACGATTCTATCCCGGCTTCACTGGGCACGCGCGACGGGTGACGTGCGCCTCGGCCGAAACGCAGAGGTGGTTCGATCAGGGGCTCCAACTCCTGTACGGCTACAATCACGATGAAGCGATCCGGTCGTTTGAAAAGGCGGCTGCCATCGATCCTTCCTGTGCGATGGCTTGGTGGGGATCGGCCTATGCCCGCGGCTTGCACATCAACAACCCGGTCATGGGCGAGGAACAAAGCCGGCTTGCGAACGAGGCGGCGCAGAAGGCGGTTGCGGCACTGGACGACGAATCGGACGTCGAACGGGCATTGATTGACGCCGTTTGTCAGCGATACCGGTGGCCGGCCCCCCAAGACCGTGCTCCTCTCGATCGCGCTTATGCGGAAGCGATGGAGCGAGTCTGGCACCGGTTCCCCAGCGATCCCGATGTGGCCGCCCTGTATGCCGAATCGTTGATGAACTTGCAGCCTTGGGATCTTTGGACCGGCAAGGGTGAGCCCAAGGGCCGGACGCTGGAGATTGTGGCCGTCTTGGAACGTACGTTAGCCCGGACGCCGATGCATCCCGGCGCGAATCATTTCTACATCCACGCCGTTGAGGCGTCGCCCTGGCCGGAACGGGGGTTACCGGCAGCCGAACGGCTGGCGGGGCTCGTGCCCGGATCCGGGCACTTGGTCCACATGCCGTCGCACATCTTCATCCGCGTTGGCCGCTACGCCGAAGCCGCCGCAGCCAACGAGCGCGCGATCGGGGCCGACGAAGCCTACTTTGCCGTTGCCCCGAAGCCTGATTTCTACAGCCTTTACTTCCTCCACAACATTCATTTCCTCGCCTATGCGGCGATGATGGAAGGACGGTACCAAACGGCCATCGATGCGGCGCGCAAGATCCTGAAGATCATCCCGCCCGAGTTCCTGAAGAACTACGTGACGATCGCGGATGGCTTCATGCCGACGAATCTGCACGTGCTGATCCGGTTCGGTAAGTGGGACCAGATCCTCGCCGACCCGGAACCTGAAGCAGGGCGGATTCTCAGCCGGGCCGAGCGACATTTTGCGCGCAGCTTGGCCTTCTCGGCTCTCGGTCGGACGAGCGACGCACGACACGAACTCGAGATGCTCGACGAAGTCGCCAAGGGCCTGACCGGCGAATGGAAGATGGGCAACAACCCGGCGACCGACGTGGTTGCCATCGCCCGTGCCATGGCGGAGGGCGAGTTGGCCTATCGGGAAGGCCGGTCCGATCGCGCCTTCGAGTTGCTGCGGACGGCTGTCGAACTCGAAGAGAACCTCGCGTATGACGCACCTCCGGGCTGGATGCAGCCGGTTCGTCATGCCCTCGGCGCATTGCTCTTAGCGGATGGCCGACATGCCGAGGCCGAAGACGTCTACCGTGCCGACCTGCGCCGGCATCCCCAGAACGCCTGGTCCTTGCTGGGGCTTCAGCAGTCGCTGCAGCGGCTGGGCAAGGACGCCGAGGCCGAGGCCCTGTCGGAAGACGTCCGGCAAGCCTGGGCGCGGGCGGACGTCGCGCCGGTGGCCAGTTGCTACTGCCACCCCGAAGCCCGCCGGCAGGAGCACGACGGGCCTCGCAACCAAGGGGCGGGGCGCTGAATCCGTATTCCAACCGGAACACCCGATTTCCACTTCACGTTACCCAAACGCCATGAGGTTCAAGAACACATGAATGCGACCATGCTCCTGCTCTTGTCCGCCGCACTGCACGCCGACGCGGCCGACAAACCGAACGTGCTGTTCCTGTTTGCCGACGACATGCGGGCGGACACCATCGCCGCGCACGGCAACCCGCACATCAGGACCCCGAACCTGGACAGGCTGGCCGCCGAGGGATTCAGCTTCCGGAACGCCTACATTTTTGGGGGCAACAGCGGCGCGGTTTGCATGCCCAGCCGGGCGATGCTCATGAGCGGCAAGACGTGGTTCCACGTGAACACCGTGTCGCTCCAAGGGGCCAGGCTGTTGCCGGAAGTCCTTGGCGAAAACGGCTACGCGACGTTTGCGACCGGCAAATGGCACAACGGCCAGCCTTCGTGGCTGCGGGCCTTCCAGCGCGGCAAGGCCGTGATGTTCGGCGGGATGTCGGATCACACCAAAGTGCCTGTCCGCGATCTCGGTCCGGACGGCGCGCTGACCGCCGAACGCACGGGGGACAAGTTCTCCAGCGAGTTGTTTGCGGACGCCGCGATCGAGTTCTTGCGGGATCACGACCGCGGGAAACCCTTCTTTGCCTATGTGGCCTTTACCGCACCGCACGATCCGCGGATGCCGCCGCTGAGTTACCGCGAGGCGTATTACCGGCACTTGCCCCCGCTGCC
>CAZXYZ010000164.1:0-22505 GCA_964645045.1 uncultured Pirellulaceae bacterium
CGACTGATGGCGTGCCCCCTACCGAAACCGCGGGCGATTCCCGTGCCGGCCCCAGACGTCTTAAATCGCCACACCCCGACGCGTCGGCGAGGATACGCTGTTCTTTCTCGCCGACGTGTGGTTGTTGACGATGGATCCTGGATGTTGCGCTCGCCGCTTCGCAACGCGAGAGTATAGGCCATTTCCATGACGACCAAGACGAAGCCCATCGCCCTCGATTCGGAGTTCAATCCGCTGATCGTCGAACACAACCAGATCGGGGCGAAAATCAGGCAGGAGAACCAGATTCCCATCGCCGACTTCTATGGCATCCTGGCCTCAAAGCTCGACCTGGCTGCAGGCGACCGTTTCCATTGGATGAAGCCGGCCTACGAGTTGCTTGCCCGGGAGGCTGCCGGCCGTGTCGCCCAGGCCCTGGAGTTTTCCCTGCCGTCTGGTCCCTGAGAATCTGCCGCCTGCTTCAGTTCCGGGCTCGGATTCGCGTCAGCTTGGCCAGCACTCGCGATTGCTCCTCCCATTGGCGGATGTTGCCTGCGTTATCGGGAGCGCGCTTTGCCGATCGCCACGCCAACTAAGTCGTACTCTTGGGCGGCGACGATTTCGCAGGTCACGATGTCGCCGGCAGCGAGCCGCTTCTTGCCGCCGGTGACGTACACGGCCGCATCGATGTCCGGCGCGTCGGCGTGCGAACGGCCGATCCAGACATTGGGTTCATGGGGCACGGGGCGATCCAGGATGACGTCCTTGTGCGTGCCGATTTGGGCCTGGTTCCACGCAAAGGCGACCTCCTGCTGTGCTTCCATCAGACGGCGGCGGCGATCTTCCTTGACCTCTTCGGGCAGATGATCGGGCAATCGCGCGGACGGCGTGTCGGGCTCGAAGGAATACGTGAAGACGCCCAGTCGTTGGAACCGCTGCGTGCGGACAAAATCCAAGACTTCCTCGAATTGCCCGTCGGTCTCGCCGGGAAAACCCGTGATCATCGTTGTCCGCAGGGTTAGTCCGGGTATCCGGTCCCGAAGCTTGGCCAACAAGGTTTCGGTTTCCTGCCGCGTGACGCGGCGGGCCATGCGGCGGAGCATGTCGTCGTTGATGTGCTGCAGCGGCATATCCAGGTAGGGGACGATCTTCTTCGAGGCCGCGATCGTGTCGATCAGCGTGTCGTCGATGTACATGGGATAGAAGTACATCAGGCGGACCCAGGCGATCCCGTCCAGCTGTTCCAACCGGCAGAGCAATTCGGCCAGCCGGGGCTCGCCGTAAAGGTCCAGCCCGTAATACGGCGTGTCCTGAGCGACAATGATCAATTCGCGCGCGCCGTCGGCGGCCAGTTGCTCCGCCTCGCGGACCACTTCCTCCAGCGGCTTGGTCGCGTGCTTGCCGCGCATCTTGGGGATCGCGCAAAACGTACACAGGCGATCGCAGCCTTCGGAGATCTTGAGATAGGCGAAGTGGCGCGGGGTAATCCGCAAACGATCGGTGTCCGGCAGCGGCCGAATCGGGGCCGGTTGGAACACGGCCCGCTGTTCGTCCAGATGACCCACTAACCGGTCGGCGACGCGGGTGACTTCTTCGCGGGCAAAGACGCCCACCAGCGAATCGATCCCCGGGCGGTCGGCCAGCAACTGCTCTTTCTGCCGCTCCGCCAGACAGCCCGAGACAATCACTCCGCGAATGCGGCCTTGTTCCTTTAACTGCAGCATCTCGTCGATCGCGGCAAACGACTCGTCGCGCGCCCGTTCGATGAATCCGCAGGTGTTCACGACGACGAAATCCGCACCTGCCGGTTCGGGCACCAAGCGGTAGCCGTCGATTTGCAGCAGCCCCAACATCCGCTCGCTGTCCACGAGATTCTTGGGACAACCGAGGCTCACAAAGGCGTAGGTGCCCTTGGAGGCTGTGGGAACAGGCGTTTTTTCGGAAAGTTCGGGCACGGGGGGGTCCTTGGAAACGTTTAACGATATCCCAACGTTTTGGCGGTGGGAAGGGCGGGAGTCCGCTTCGACAATGTTACCGAATTATCCAGGTGCCAGAGCAGGTCGTAGACCAGCAGCGGTTTGGCGATGACTGCCGCGACGCCTGCGGACTTGGCCAGGTCGTAGTCCTGGCGACGGACAAAGTCCAGCAGGGCGACGACCGGGGCGGGGCGATGGCATTGGACGACGTGCTGCAGGAAACGCACGCCGCGAGCGTCGCAGCCGACGCCGTCCGCCAAGGCGGCCACCACCCCGCTGGCGGCCACGGAGTCCTCGGATACATACCACACGGTGGCGTAGCCGCCTGCGTGACACGCTTCGCTGAGGACCGCAAAGCTCTCGCGGCCATCGGTGTGAATCGCGACTAGTCCCTCGCCGTGTGGCCACCAGGAGCCGACGGTCGAGGCCAGACGTTCGTCCAGACTGGCCGTGCGGGGCATCTGCCATAGGCCCGGAACCGGCGCTGAACCGGGCAGCAGAAACGGGATCAAACGCGGCTGCCACTGATGCCACAGCACGCGGATCACGCCCGTGCTCGGCCGGCCACTGCGCAATTCGCCCTCGCACCAACTGCCTGCCAAAACCACCAAGCGGGACAGGGGTGATGCGGCATGCAGCTGTTCCACTTGCCGCGGACTAATCTGGCCAGGCCGCGATTGGGCCACCATTACAACCTCGGGAACCCACCGGGACCGCGCCGACTCGGAATCGTCGTTCATCCCTGAACGGTGGCCGAGGGCTGCCAGTCCTTCCGCGACGGATGCGACCGGCACCAGTTGCGTATTCTGATTCAGCCAAGCCACGGCCTCGCGGAAATCCCGATGGGCATGGTCGCCAACCAACAGCACGCACTTGGGAACGGCCGAAGCACCTCTTTCCCTGGTGCCGTTTCGCCTCAGACCCCAACCCTCTCCCGGGAGTACCAGGGGGAGGGAGTTGTTTGTCGGCCGTTCGCCTGCCGGCATCAGGATCCTCCGAACAGTTCCGCTTCGCGGAGCGCGATCCAGTCCAAGGAGGACGACGGGCTTTCGCAGCAGCGCAATCCCTCTAGCGTCGTGCTGTCGCCCAACAGCCGGCTGAGCCGAGCCAGCGTGCGCAGATGGCCGCGGTCGTCCGTCGAAAGGATCAGGAAGAACAGATCCGTCAAGCCGCCGCGAACGCCGCCAAAGGGAACGCCTTGGTACGTCCGGCCCAATGCCAAAAACGGCTCGGCCAAAATATTGGGCATCGGCCTTCGCGGATGGAGCAACGCGACGCCGATGTCCAAGGCGGTGGGATGCAGACTTTCCCGTTCCCGCACGGCTTCGGCCATCCGCTCCGGGTCCCACAACAAACCGGTTCGCGCTGCCAGCTGAGCCATCTCGCCGATCACCGACCCTCGAGTTCTGGCCTGCAGCGGCACGGCGATCGCATCCAAGGGGAGCATTTTCGCGATGGAGACGACTTCCGCCGGTTCGCCGCGGCGCCGATCCAAAACGCTCTCGACCTGGACCAGTTCTCCTTCGTCGGACAAGCCGATGCGGTCTTCCAGCCAGTGGTGAATCTCCGCCTCGGCAAACCGCCACTGTCCGGAGATCTTGCGTCCAGGCAGCTTGCCACGATCCGCCATCCGAGCCACTTGTTGCGGCGACAGATGCAGATACGCGGCCAGCGAATCGACGTCAAAATCTCGGGATGCCATACGTGGAGTTTATCGCACGGCGGCGCAAAAAGAAAGCCACAGCGGATACCGCCGTGGCTTTCTGGTCGCCTTGCCCTTGAGGGAATACCAATCGGACGCGACTACTGCACGCCGCTGGCGGGCGTCTCGCGCTCCAATTTGACGACGTAATCGTAGTCTTCTTGAGCCTTGCGCAGTTCGCCCAGCTTCTTGTAAGCCATGGCCCGATTGCGGTACGCCAGTTTGTTGTTGGGCTCGAGCTTGATCCCTTCGCTAAAGTCCGCGATGGCCAAGTCGTACTTGCCCAATTTGGCGTAGGTTACGCCCCGGTTGTTGTACGCCAGACTCCACGTCTCGTTCATCGAGATGGACTTCGTAAAGTCGCTGAGTGCTTCCTCCAGCCGGTTCGCGGCCAGCAGGGCGCACCCGCGGTTGTAGTACAGATCCGCGTCCGGCTCCTCCTTGACGGTCAGCAGGTGGTCATAGTCGCGGATCGCGTAATCGTAGCCGCCCCGCAGCAACTGCGTAGCCGCCCGGTCGCGGAGCAAAGCCACGTTGTCCGGATCCCTGTCCAACAGACGGTCGTATTCGATGACGGCGTCGTCATAGTTGCGGTCTTCGACCAATTCGGTCGCTCGTTCGATGACAATATCTTTGTCCTCGTCAGCGCCGTCATCGTCGCCGTCGCCGCCACCGGGGCCTCCGACGCCGCGCGGGCCAATCGGGGCTGCGGCCAGGATTTCGTTCTTGCCGCTGGTCGGCCGGCCGGCAGCCGCGTCGGGCGGCGCTTGCCCCGGATTCTGCTTGGCACTCGCCTTGGCCGCCTCCGCCGCCTCCCGCAGCTTGGCAGCCGCATCGGCCAACTTGCCAGCCGCGTCTTTCGCCTTGTCGCAAGCCTTCTCGGCTTCATCCTTGCACTCTTCGCCAGGCTGCGAGGCAGCCGTGTTCATCAGGTTCTTGACCGCCTTCATCGGTTTAGCGGCCTCCTTCAAAAGGTTGGCGATTTCGGGCGTCGCCTGAGCAACCTTCTCGGCAACCTTTTCCGCTTCGCTGTTGACGCCTTCCTGATTCTTGCTGACGTCTTTGCTCTGATCCGCACTCAGGCCCTGAGCCTTGCCGGATTCGCAGGTCTGGGCGAGGGCCTTCTGGGTCTCCGCCGCCTTGTCCAGCGCTTCCGCCGCCGACATCAGTTCTTCGGGCGAAGCACCCGTCCCGGACCCCGGCTTGCCGCGAGGCACGGCAAAGTAGCTTTGCGGTCCCGGCGGGAACGCGTCGGTCGAAACCTCGGCGGTGTACCCGTCTTTGCCGTCGGCGTCCGCCGCCAGGAACTGGTCGGCCTCCGCATTGAACTTGCCGTCACCATCCACGTCGCGGTAGAAGTCGCAGCTTTCGACGTCGACCTTGGGGCCATTGGCGGCAGCCCGCTTGTCGCCCGGTTTAGCCTCACTCGGCATACCCTGATTCAACAGGGACGGATTGGCAACCAGGGTGATCTTTTCGCCCTTCATGCACTGCGGAGGATAGACGCCCAAACCCGGCGCCGGAGAACCGCCGCCGCAGGCCGCACAGCCGACACCACCGCAGTGCGGGCAACCCGGGCCACCGGCGCACGCGGCACACTTGCAACCCGGACCGTGACCGCCGTGACCGCCATGCCCACCCCAGTCGCCGCCGTACTCACGTTCCAGATCGTCCGCAAACTTGATGTCGAATTTTGCCATCTGCTGGAGCGCCATGGGACGGCTCACGTCGCCCTTGGTCGCGTTCAGCGGCTGCCAGGGCGTGGTCTTCAAGTTCCCCTGGCGAGCGTAGTTCCAATACTGCTGCCACTTTTCGATAGCTTCGTCCAACTCCGGAACGCTCTGCTTCGGATCCAACGCCAATTGCCGCAGATTCTCGCCGCGGTTGCGATAGGCGGAAGCCAGTTTCGGATCTAAACGAATCGCCTCGTTGAAATCCTTCTGAGCGTTGATCAAATCGTTCTTTTTCTGAAAGGCCAATCCGCGGCCGCTGTACGCGGTCGGATCATTGGGATCTAACTCGATGGATTTGGTGAAATCCTGAATGGCCCCGTCATAATCCTTGCGGCTCGTGCGCGCCATGCCTCGGCTGACGTAGTTTGACGCCTTGGTTGGATCCTGGGCGATCGCCTGCGTGAACCGATCCGCCGGGCCCTTCTCGGCCTCTCTCGCTGCCTCCTGCTTGGCGATCTCGCCTTTGACAAACTGCTGGTCCTCTTCGCTCAAAGCGCCCAGAGTCACCAACATCACCTTGCCGCGGGCTAACTGGAGCTTGACTTGCCCCGCTTCCATGCCGGCAAATTCTGCCTCCACTTTGGTGCCACTGGAATTTGTCCAGATGCGTGCCGAAGCGCTCGTGGCGAGCAGGCCGACCAACAACAGACCAAGTGCGAAAACTCTCATGACTCTTCTCCGTTACGAAACTACGCTCTCCCGCAGCAATGGAGATTTGGCCATTGCTCGCGGCCCTAAGTAGTTGGTAGGAAAGGAACTAGGGCTGTTCCTGGATTCGCGTTCAATGATTCGCGTTCGATCACACCGCTTGCCAACAAGTAAAACGTCCGTCGCCCTGAATTGTACTCATTTCAACGGATTTTCGCCATGTATTTTGACCATCCCTTGCGCGACACTCCGCCGGAGGAGCACAGGATCCCGACCATGGTCCCGCCGTCCGTCCCGAAAACCAAGCGGTTCGGCCCGACGATCATGCCAGCGGAACGAACCGCCGAGCGGACATTGGTCGACCACAAACAGTGCCCATCCGGCCGTAGGGCGTGAATGTAGCCAGCGTTGTCGCCAAAGTACAGCACGTCGTCATCGCCGATGACGGGAATGGACTCGACCGCTCCCTTGGCATCGTACTCCCAGCGGACCCGATGACTGGAACCATCGACGCAGACCATCTTGCCGCGGTCTTTTTGGGCCACTTTGAGAACGCTGTTGCCGATGTAGATGTCGCCGTTTCCGCCAACCAGCGGCGACGAGAGCATCTGGCCCGGAATGTTGACTTTCCACGCCAGCTTGCCGTCGCGATGGAATCCGTACAGGTTTTCGTCCCGCCCCGCCACCACAATAATGCCGTCGGCCGTGACGGCGGGAGCCGAATTAATAAACCAATCGGTCTTGCCTCGGTTGTCTAATTGGTCCCACTGGTTGCGGCCCGTCTCCTCGCCCAGCTCGATCGCATACACATACGCATCTTCGCAGCCGGTGTACAGAACGCCCTGGTAGATCACCCCGGTGGAGTCGAATTTCTGCCGCGTGCGGAAGAACGGCGTGCTCTTGAAGTTGCCGCGCGCGGTGACTTTAAGCAGTCCCCCGCTATAAGAAGAAACGTAGGCGTTCCCGTCGGCATCCACCACCGGAGCCGCCCAGCCCAGCGGTTCGCCGACCGGCACCGGATCCCATTCGCGGGCCCCCTGTTGATCGACGCAGTGCAACCATCCGTCGGCCGAATGCACGCGGATCAGACCATCATTGCCCAAAACGGGCGAGCCGGGCACGTGGGCCACACAATCGTATTGCCAGAGGACCTCCAAACCGCTGTTCTTCCAATCGAACGCGATCAGTTTCGATCCGAAACACCCGGCAAACTGCGTCTTGCCGAACAGGACGGGACAACAACGCACGGGGGCCGTCGAGTACGGCTGGCCGGGAATCTGCTTGGGCCAGACCCACAGCGGCCGGCCGGGCGTTTTCTTGTCTGCGGCCGCTTTGGCGGCGGCCTCGTCAGCATCCTCGGACTCGGGCTCCTGCGCGGCAGGTTGCGGAACGGCCGGAGCCGGTGGGGGAGCCGCTGGCGTCGGGGGAACGCGGGGCGGAGCCGGTCTAGCCGCCGGGCGAGCTGGCCGCGGTGGCGCGATGGCGGCCGGTGGAGGAGGTTCATCCAGAGTATCCGGCACTCCGGTCGGACGCGAATCGGCCCAACCGGGAACCGCCTCCAAGTCCACGATGTCTTCGCCCTCGTCCCCTTCGTCGTCCTCCGGCTCCGGCTCGCTCCAAGCCGGAACCGCCGGCACGACGGGAGAAGGCCCCGGCCCAACCGGACGGGATCCAGGTCTGGCTGCGGGCCGGCGCGGAGGCGCAGCCGCCGGGCCACGCGCACTCGGCCCCGCGTCCGGCTGCTGCGCCAGCGGCGGCAATTGAGCAACGTCCGAAGGCACCACGTTCTCGATGTGCGGCGGTTCCGCGAAGGAAGTCGGCGGTTGGACAAGCTGGGGCTGAACCGGTGTGGCGGGCGACGGCGGAGCCACGCGGACCGGGCCGGTAGCGATGGGCCGAACTGAGCCCGCAGGGGCCGTCGGTGCCGGTGTTACGGCCGCAGGCATGGGCGGCGTTGGGGGTACAGCAGGGGCCGCAGGCCGGATGGGTGACGAGGCAGGAGTCACTGGAGCCGCCGGCTGCGGCGGCCCGGCGGGTTGCACCGACGGTGCGGTCGGAGTCCACGCGGACGCCGCGGGTGCTCCGGGAATCGGCGGAGCGCTGCGGATGTTGGGCGGCGGGGGAGCGGCGGCCACGGGACCGGGTGGAGGCGCAGCCCCGCCAGCTGGCGCCGGGCGAACCGGCCCCGGAGCCGCAGGCCCGGCCCCGGCCGGTTTTTCGCGAAACAGCCCAATCCGCTGTTGGCCGCAGGATTGACAACTGAGCGGCGGCGTCGGCCGCCGGACTTCAGCACCGCAATTCACGCAAACAAAAGTCTTCATGTTAATTCAGCATTCGGTGGATCGCGAAGGGCCCCAGCGGCCCTGTCCGGCCTTCCGCACCCGGCAAAGCTTACTCTTCGCCGCGTTCACCCTGTGGGAGACGCCATTGCGTCAGTGCGTCCAGCCGAACCGCTAGGCCCCTGAGCCTCAAAACTTGCCTGATTCTAACTCGACCACCCCCCGCCATGCCAGCGTGGCTGCCAGGATTTCCGCACGGCGCACGGGACCGGACCCAATGGTTGCGGGGATTCCCGAAACCCGACGGCCGAGCCAAAGGCAACGGACTGCCGCGAGAAGGCGGTCCAAATTCGCACCGTCTTGGTTTTCATCCGTGCCCCGGCCTTGCCATCCGTGCTATCCCACAATTGTTTCCTAGCACGGATGGCAAGGCCGGGGCACGGATGCCAGCGGTTGGTTTCTGCCGCGATTACGTCGATCGTGGCCGGTGCCCTGCGGCTGATGACTCGTCCGGGCCCGCGCCGAACCGCTGCGGCGAGCGACCATTGGAACCATCGCCTTAGTCCGTAGGATATGCGCGCCGTGCGCGCATCTTACAAAGCGGGGTCCAAGGGAGGCAACCACGAATCGCACGAATGACACGAATGAGAAAAAGGATTACAGCCGTTCCAAGATCCGTGTGATTCGTGATTCTTCAGCGGTTTTTTGGTTAGCCTTCCGGGGTGCTGTCGCCACCCCGCGTGACGATGGGAGTTTCATAATTGTCGCTGCCAGGAAGCGGCGATGCGAGCCCCTTGACGGACCGCTACTGTGTAACGAAAGTGACGGCTCAGTTCATGACCGTTCGTCAGAGTGCCTCCAATCTCGCAAGAAGTCTGCGTGGCGTGCTGAAATCCTTCTCGCTTCTTTGTCCGCGATTCCTCGCAGTCCCACGCGGACACTACCGCCGAAGCGACCAAGCCGGTAAACTGGTTGGGCGTTTCCAACAGACGGGCCGCAGGACACACCTTCAGGACGAACGACGAGCTTGCCAATCCCGTCGTACAGAAACAGATTGGCAGCGGCGGGGGCTCAACCAGGGGCGGAACGTACTCATGAAGATCTTTCTGGCGGGGATTATGCAAGGTTCGCATCGCGCGGCCATCCTGCACGGGCAGGACTACCGGGCGAGGCTCAAGCAACTGCTGGCGTCGCACTTGCCGGAGGCGGAGGTCTACGATCCGTTGGAGGACCACGGCGACTCGATCAACTACGACGACCAGACGGGCCGCGACGTGTTCTTCCGGCACAACCGCATGTGCCGCGAGGTGGATGTTGTCCTGGCCTTTGTGCCCGAAGCGTCGATGGGCACGGCGATCGAGATGTGGGAAGCTCATCGACACGGCCGGGCGGTGATCGCCATCAGCCCGCTGGAACATAACTGGTCCGTCAAGTTCTGCAGCCACGAGATCTATCCCGACCTGGCGGCGTTCGAGGCCGCCTTGGCCGACGGACGCGTGCGGCAGTTGATTCGTGAGGTGGCGGTGATCAGTCAACAGTCCAGAGCGGAGAGTCCAGAGCCGAGGGTTGAGAGTTGAGGGCACTTAGCGCCATGCGACACGTACTAGATCCTGTGACCTGTGGCTTGGGCGATTGGCTGGCCGAACGCGGCTTGCCGGCGTTTCGCCAACGCCAAGTCCGCCAGTGGCTGTACGCAAGGCGAGCCGCCGAGTTTCAGGCGATGACCGACTTGCCGTCCAAGTTGCGCGAAGAATTGGCGGCCGAGTTTCGCATTTGGACGACGCAAATCGCTCGCCACAGCCAAGCTGACGACGGCACGGAAAAACTGCTGCTCCAGTTGGACGATGGCGGGCGGATCGAGTGCGTGTTGCTGCGCGACGGGGTGCGGCGGTCGATTTGCATCAGCACGCAAGTCGGCTGCGGCATGGGCTGCGTGTTCTGCGCGAGCGGGCTGGACGGCGTCGTCCGCAATTTGACCTCCGGTGAAATCGTCGAACAGATGCTCCGTCTGCAGCAACTGCTGCCGGCCGAAGAACGATTGAGCCACATCGTGGTGATGGGCATGGGCGAACCGCTAGCGAATCTGGACCGCCTGCTGCCGGCATTGGACGAAGCGCACCGCAAAGATGGCTTGGGCATCAGCGTCCGGCGGATCACGATCTCGACGGTCGGTCTACCGCCGGCCATCGATCGGCTGACGCAGGCCCAGTGCCAGTACCATTTGGCCGTTTCGCTGCACGCGCCGAACGACGCCCTGCGCGACCAGTTGGTGCCCGTGAACAGGAAGATCGGACTGCACAAGATCCTGGACGCTGCCGACCGGTACTTCGAAGCTTCGGGGCGGCGGCTGACGTTCGAGTACGTCCTGCTGGCGAATCTCAACGACCAGCCGGCGCACGCCCGCGAGTTGGCCGCCTTGCTGCGCGGCCGCACGGCGCTGCTGAACGTCATCCCCTACAACCCGGTCACGGACCTGCCGTATCAGACGCCGGCCCCGCTGGCCCAGCAACGGTTCCGCGAAATTCTGGAACACGCCGGCATCAACGTGCAATTCCGCGAACGGAAAGGTGACAAAATCTCGGCGGCGTGCGGACAGCTGCGGCGGGTGACGGAGCGGGGAAATGGCGAACGACTAAGTACCCATTAACGAAGAAATGACGAAGCCTGCGTCGGCTTGACGAAGATCCCGTATGGCACTACGACGACGGTTGCCGTCTGGTGGGAGTGGCGAGATAATAGGTTGGGTTGGCAGATCGTGCTGGGTTGGCGGTTGGGGAGGCGGAGTCATGGAGACGGAAGCGATGGGAAGAGTGCTGACCGAGGCGACGATCGAGAATCTCGCCGATCTCTGGGATGCGGAACGGGGGCGGATTGAGCCGGAGGAGGTTCGCCGCGTCACCGTCACAGATGCGTTGGTCGACACCGGCGCGACGATGCTGTCCTTGCCCAGCCGCATGATCCACGAGCTGGGGTTGGCCAAAAGGCAGACGCGACGCGTGCGAACCAGCAGCGGGCTGCACGATGCCGGCATCTACGATACGGTGCGGTTGACCATTGGGGGCCGGGACTGCCCCACGGATGTTATCGAAGTGCCGGATGACACGCCGGTCCTGATCGGGCAGATTCCCCTCGAAGCCCTGGACTACGTCGTTGATCTTCGCGCACGACGGCTCGTTGGGAATCCGGAACACGGGGGCGAGTTGATGTATGACCTGTACTGAGAGGGAATCGGGACCGTTGGGGGCGTTTTTGTTAGCGGAGCGGCGCAAGCCGCCCGGTTTTCCGACTGTAATACCGGACGGCTTGCGCTGTGCCGCTGCCAAGTAAGTGGCATTGGGCGCTAGCCGGTATTACTGCCAATCCGGACGATCGGGAACCGGCGGCTAGTGCCTTGCCGCTCACCTATTTCTCGAACGATGTTTAGGAATTGGTGCGAAATAAGTTCCCGATCTTGCCTGCCCTCTCCCGGAGCGAGAGGGTTCAAATGCGAAAGCTATCTCGCACCAATTCCTTAGCGGCGCTGGCGGGGTTGCGGCGGGCCAAAGCGGCGACAAGGCGCCGCACTCCAAAACGCCGATCACACATCGCACAGGCGGACGGCCTGCGTCAGGCCGGCCAGCGGGTCGCGGGTGGGGATGAACTCCACGCCCACAAAGCCTTGATAACCGATGTCCAGCAGGGCTTTCATGATTGGCGGGAAGTTGATTTCCTGCGTCTCGTCCAGTTCGCCGCGGCCCGGATTGCCCGCTGTGTGGACGTGCTTGATGGCCTCGCCGCACTGGCGGATGCGGCGGATGACGTCGCCATCCATGATCTGCACGTGGTAGATATCGAACAGCAGGCCCAAACGCGGCGAGCCGACCTGCCGGATAATGTCCATACAGTAATCGACGTGATCGCCTTGGTAGCCGGGATGGCCTTTCATCGGATGGTCGGTGGCGCGGGTGTTCAGCATCTCGATCGCCAGGTTGATCTGCTTTTTCTCCGCATAGCCGACAACCCGCTTGAAGCCTTCCACGCAATTCTTCAGGCCCTCGTCCGGGCCGATCGCGCGGCGGCCGGGAGGCAGCTTCGACAAGTCCGGGTTGTCCCCCTTGTTCCAATCGCCCGACTCTTCGGCATAGCCGGTGAACGTGATCACGGTCTTGACGCCCGCCTCGGCGCACTGGTCGATCCGCTGCTTGAGCATCTCAATACAGCCATCCTGATAACGCGGATTGTTCATGCCTTGAACGAACAGATGGCTGGGGCTGATGGCGCACGTCAGGCCGTGTTTCTTCAGCGTGGACCAATGCTCCGGCGCGATCAGCTCGATGCTCAGGCAGCCCAATTGGTTGGCGACCTGGCACATCTGCTCCAGGTTCCAGTAGTCCGCAAAGCACCATTGGACGATGGACTGTTTCACGCGGCCCTTGGTGACGGCTTTCTCCGCGCAGACCGGACCGGCGGCCGCCAGGGCACAGGCTCCGGCGGCGGCTCCCGACGCGATCTGCAGCAACTGACGGCGGTTGACGGAAACAGGCGTTGATTTCTGCGGCTGGCTCATGATTGGTTCCTCGATAACTCAAGCTACGGGCGTGGCATTCCCAAAGCGTGCTACGCACCGGTGGGCTTACGCCCCACCGCTCGCCAAAGGCAAGCTACTGGCGTGGGATTCCCAAGGCGTGCTACAGTACACTGACAGTGACTGGAAAGCAAGTGACGGGAGCAGCGAGTCATGTCAATCGAACATCTGGGTCCTTATCGCGTCGGGCGATTGTTAGGCCGCGGCGGGATGGGCGCCGTGTATGCCGGAGTGCATCAGGAAACCGGCGCGCCGGCGGCGATCAAAGTCTTGGCCGAGTCGCTGGCAGTGGATTCGCGCTTCCGAGACCGGTTTCAAGGCGAAGTTGAAACGCTGAAGCGGTTGCGGCACAAGAACATCGTCACGTTGCAGGGCTACGGCGAAGAGGACGGGATCCTGTATTTCGTCATGGACCTGGTCGACGGCCCCAGCTTGGATGGGGAGTTGCGTTCGGGCCGGAGGTTTTCGTGGCGCGAGGTCGTGGACATCGGCACCCAGGTTTGCGCGGCACTCAAGCATGCTCACGACCACGGCGTGATTCACCGCGATTTGAAACCCGCCAATCTGATGCTGGCGGCGGACGGCACGGTCAAGCTGACCGATTTTGGCATCGCCAAATTTTTCGGCGGCACGAGCCTGACGTTGGCCGGCAGCATGGTCGGCACGCCCGACTTCATGTCGCCGGAGCAGGTCGAAGGCAAGCCCGCGACGCCCCGCAGCGACCTGTACAGTCTGGGCTGCGTCTTGTACGCCCTGTTGACCGGCAAACCTCCTTTCACGGGCGGAACCATCGTCACCGTGATGGACCGGGTGCGGACCGAGGTCCCGCGGCCGGTCCGTCAGGCGGCACCCCAGACGCCGCCCGTGCTGGACGACATCATCTCGCAGTTGCTGCGCAAGCATCCGGACGAGCGGATCGCGACGCCACAGTTGCTGGCGAATCTTTTGCAAGCCATGGCCCATGCCTTGACCGTCCAAGCCGAGTCCGAAAAAATGGCCCCTTCAACCGGGAGCGGCGAAACCACGGTGATCGGCGACATCGAACAGCCGCCGGCGCCCGAAACCGAGAGAATCACGCCGCCGCCGGCACCGCCGCCCGGTGCAACCGCCGACTACGATCCAAACTCGGGCGTTGCCGCGCCAATCCCGACGGCAGCCTCCATCAGCCCGCCGGTGGCCTCCGATCTGGGCGAGACCGTCGAGTACGCTTTGGAACGAGAAGCTACCGCCGAGCCGGAGGCGGAACGAAAGACGCACTTCACACTCGTCTCGGAACGGGAGTGGCGAAGCGCGCTGGGCACGGAAGCCGCTGCCGCATCATCCAAACGCGAGCGTGTGAGCATTGCGCTGCTGGCGGCCGCGGTGCTGGCCGTTGTCGGCACGATTGTGTTTTTCGCCCTGCCGCCGTCCGCCGACAAACTGTACCGTCAAATCCAGGATT
The DNA here is from genome assembly GCA_964645045.1 of uncultured Pirellulaceae bacterium. GTDB lineage: Bacteria > Planctomycetota > Planctomycetia > Pirellulales > Pirellulaceae > Anammoximicrobium. Next base: position 14,323 of record CAZXYZ010000164.1, read on the forward strand.
CGGCCGCTGAACCTGCCCAGCGCGATCGTTGCTCGCGATATATGGCCGAGTTCCTCGAACGTTTCCCGGACGACGCCCGCGCCGCCGAAATCGAGCAGTTGCGGGCCGACTTGCAGTGCCAGAACTTGAGGCAGGAGTTGAGCGGCAAAGTCCGCACGCTGACCGACCTGGAGCAGGCCTATCTGGACGGCATGAAGCTGGCGGATCAGGGGCAATGGCCCGACGCCGCAGCTCGTTTTCAACAAATCGTGGAGGGACTGGAACCCCGGGTGCTGAGCGCGGCGGATCGGCGGCTGCTGGATCGCACCCGGCACATGCTGGACAAATCGCGGCGTTCAGCGCCGGCCGCGGCCAAGCCTGACGAGTGAGAGACCGTTAAGCATCGACGATTCAGTAATTCGGCGTCGGCGGGCGATACTGGCTAATGTCGATCGACTGGAACCAGGCCACGGTCTTGGCCAGCCCTTCGCGCAGGGAAATGCGCGGCGTCCACTTCAGGTGCCGCTCGGCCAGCGTGATGTCGGGACGGCGGCGGACCGGATCGTCGGCCGGCAGCGGTTCAAAGACCAGTTGCGACTTCGACTTGGTCAGTTCCAACACCAGTTCCGCCAACTCGAGAATGGTGAACTCGCCGGGATTGCCCACGTTGACGGGTCCGATGAAGTCCTGCTCCATCATTCGCACCAGGCCCTCGATCAGGTCGTCACAATAGCAGAACGAGCGGGTCTGAGTTCCGCCGCCGAAGATCGTGATGTCCTCGCCCGCCAGCGCCTGGCGAATGAAGTTGGACACGACGCGGCCGTCGTAGGGATGCATCCGCGGTCCGTAGGTATTGAAGATCCGCACGATCCGGATATCGACGCGGTGCATGCGGAAGTAGTCCATGAACAGCGTTTCCGCCGCCCGCTTGCCCTCGTCATAACAGGCCCGCGGTCCCAGCGGATTGACGCTCCCGCGGTACGTTTCCGGCTGGGGATGGATCTCCGGGTCGCCGTAAACCTCGCTCGTGGACGCCTGCAGCACGCGCGCCCGGCAGCGTTTGGCCATGCCCAGCACATTGATCGCTCCCATGACCGACGTCTTGACGGTCTTGATCGGGTTGTACTGGTAGTGTCCGGGCGCGGCTGGGCAGGCCAGGTTGTAGATCATGTCGACTTCGAGGAAGATCGGAACGGTCACGTCGTGGCGGATCAACTCGAAGTTCGGCCGGCCGATCAGGTGTGCGACATTGGATTTCTGGCTGGTAAAAAAATTGTCCAGGCAGATCACGTCGTGGCCGGCGGCGACCAGCCGTTCGCACAGATGCGAGCCGAGAAAGCCAGCTCCGCCGGTAACCAGGATTCGTTTGATGGTGGACACGCGCACGGCTCCTGAGTTTCCGGTTTCAATCAAAAATCGTACCACAGAACCAGGCCGTACTGCTGTTCGTGAAGCGGCAGAAACGCGTACTGCGTGCTGGGGCCGTTGTAGTACTGGAAGCCCAACCGCAGCAGATGGGCCGTCATATCGGACCGCCATGCCCAGCCAAGTTGAAGGTTCACTCCACCCCCAAAGTCAAATTCTTCGCGCAGGTATCCGTTGGCGGCAAAGAAGGGAGCCCCGCGCAAGCCCGTGGCCACCCGCGGCGCATAGTCCAGTCCGAACTGCAACTCCCACGGTTCGCTGGCCACGCTGTAGAAGGCCCAACCCACTTCGCCGTAGACCCGCAACGAGTCCGTCAAGTACAGCGAATGGCCGAGCACCAACGCATCGCGGGCTTGCCGATACAAGGGAAAGTCCGGGTAGTCCTCCCAATACTCGTCGCCCAAATGCGAACTCATGTGGTAGTAGGAAAACTTCCACTGGCTGTACTCGTTGCCCCAGGTCAACGGCAAGCCGACGCGATAGTCGGCACCGCGGACGTCGACGTTCTCCGGGATGTCCAGCCGCAGGATCGCGGCCGCTTCGACATCCATTTGGAAACCCCGCGGGCGGATCGGATCGCCGTTGCCGATCCGGAACATGCCCAACCGCCCGCCGATGGTCGCGTCCCACATCGTACTGTCGTCCGGGATGCTGATGATCCCAGCGGACATGCGCGGTTCTTTCGGCCCGGCCAAGTACGAACGATAGATCAGGCCCTCGGGCAGCAAATGAAATCCAAAGTCGCCTTGCTGGAGATCCTGCTCGTACAGCGGCACGCCAATGTCGGCACCCGGCGCGTTCTGGACGCCAAACATGGACAGGGAGGGTCGAGGGGAGGGTGCTGGCAGATCGCCGCTTTCGGCCGCGGGTGCAGAATCGGCCAGCTCGGCGATTTGGGTGACCGCATTCTGATCCTGCGGCGCAGTCGTTCCGGCCGCCTCAGCGAGACGATTCGAGCCTGCTGTCACTGCCAGCGACAGAACGAGGGCAGTGATCCAAGTTGCGTTTGATAGTTTCATGCTTCATCCGACGGCCAGCCGCCGTCATCTGGACGGGCGCAGCCTCTGCGCCAGGCTCAAAATACCGTCGACCGTTCCGTAGTCTAACGCCGGTGCCGATTTCGCAACAGGCGAGTTGGCGACTGGCTTAAGTCAAGGAATGCGTGATACTTATGGATTGCATGCCGAGCGATGCCGGATGCGATCTTGGGGAGCACACGTCGAATCTGCCATGAGCATGCTGACCGACTGCTCACGCCCAACGCCGGTTCTGGTAGGATACTGATGGACCGTTACTAGGGGTTCTATCGGCAATTCGGGTGTTATCAGATAAATGGGAAATTCCGTATGGTGCTCTTGGAGTTTAGCATGTTCCCCATCGGCCAGGGGGAGAGTGTCAGTCAGTACGTAGCTCGCAGCTTGGAGATCATCGACGGCAGCGGCCTCGATTACCAGCTGCACTCGATGGGAACCGTGATCGAAGGCGAGATCGATCAAGTCCTGGACGTGGTGAGGCAGTGCCTCGACGCAATGGCCGCCGACTGCGACCGCGTCAGTTGCACGATCAAGTTGGACTACCGAAAAGGCCGCTGCGGCCGGCTGCACAGCAAGGTCCAGAGCGTCGAGGACAAACTCGGCCGGGCTTTGAAAAAAGCGTGACACGGGCAATGGGCCAATGCGACTTACTTTGTGACCATTTGGGGGAGTTCTTGTTAGCGGAGCGGCGCAAGCCGCCCGGTTTTCCGACTGTAATACCGGACGGCTCGCGCCTTGCCGCTACAACGTACGTGGCATTTGGAAACGGCCCAAGGGAACGGGAGCCGTTGTGAGAAGTGGCATCAGCCGACCAGGCAGTCTTCGCGTTGCAGGTTCTCGCGGAAATGCGCCCGGGCGCGGTGCAGGCGGCTGCGGACCGTGCCGGGGTTCAGGTGCATGACGTCGGCGATCGTCTGGTAGTCAAATCCCTCCACGCCGCGCAGGACCAGCAGCGCGCGATGCTCTTCGCTGAGCGCCGAAAGGGCTCGGCGAATACGTTCGCTTTCCTCGGCCCGCTCCATCCGTTCGCTGGGTGACGCTGTCGAGTCCGCAGGGATCTCGTCGCTGACCTCACGCGTCCGTTCCAGCGTTTTCCGCACCCGCCGCCGCCGAGCATTGCTGTACGCCAAGTTGAGCGCGATGCGATACAGCCACGTGTAGAAAGAACAGTTGCTGCGGAATCCCGCGAGCTTCAGGTAGGCTTGGACGAACGTTTCCTGGACCAGGTCCTCGGCGTCCACACGCGACCCGACGACCCGGCAGAGACTATTGAACAGCCGATCCTGATAATTCCTAACGAGATCTCCAAAGGCATCCCGATCCCCTTGTCGCGATCGGATGACGAGTTCCTCGGCCCAGTCGGTTTTGGCGTCCACGCTGATCATCGTCTTTCCCCTTGATATTATTGGGCCGACCGGCAGTTGCGGCATCGGCCGGCAGTCCCGAATTCGAACTGCGTATGTAGATTAAACGCCGCCGGGAAAGGAATGGTCAGTCGCGATTACCGCAGGGTCCATGTGGGTTTCCACATCTTGGCCGTCGCGTCTGACGAGGAAGACGACCGGACGAAGAAGGTGAGTTGGCTGGGAGAGTTAGCGTCTTTGTCTGTGGGATGCATGCGTGGTGCGAACATCTTACGACCACGAATGACACAAATGGCACGAATGAAAAGGCTAGACAGAATGTCCTGATTCGTGTAATCCGTGTGATTCGTGGTTTTTCCGGCTGATTCTTCAAACCCTCTTGGCTTGCGGGCGGTGGCCCAAGGCCACTTACTTTGGGACCATTTGCGGGGCATTTTTGTTAGCGGAGCGGCGCAAGCCGCCCGGGTTTCCGACGGTAATACCGGACGACTCGCGCCGTGCCGCTACAAAGTAAGTGGCATTGGGCGGTGGCCCGCGCTAAGGAGATGCGCTTTCGGCGCCCGTCTATTTCGGCGAAACGCCGCCAGGATGGATGTCCAGGTACATGCGGACCAGTTCCGCGACGGAGTCTGAAGCCAGCTTTTGGAAGATGCGCTGGCGGCGGACTTCAATGGTCCGCACGCTGACGCCCAGCCGCCGCGCCATGGCCTTGTTCGAGTCGCCTTCGACGATCCTCTCCAACACTTGCGTCTCGGCGGGCGTCAGCGTCTCCAGCCGCCGGCGGATCTCCCGCAACCGCGCGTCCCGGCGACTCTGCTCGACGTCGTGCGCCAACGCGGCCCGGATGGCATCCCAAAGCTCCTGGTCGCGGCAAGGTTTTTCCAACAGCGTCACGGCGCCGCCTTTGATCGCGCGAACGGTCGTCTGCGTATCGGGGTAGGCGGTCAAGACGATCACGGACAGGGTGATCCCGTCGCGGGCCAAACGCTCCTGGAGCTCGATGCCGCTCATCCCCAGCATCCGCACGTCCGTCACCAGGCAGCCGGGCCGATGCCCGTCATAAGCCGCCAGGAAATCCTCCGCGGAGCGATAGGTTTGGGAGGGGAGCCCCATGACGCCGACCAGAGCGGCCACGGCTTCCAGCGCTGTGGGATCGTCGTCCACGATATACACCATGATGTCATCGAACATGATGGGGCCTCGGCCAACGGGAAGCGGCTACTCGGCCTTGACCGGCAGCGCAAAGGTGAACGTCACACCGTCCGCGGGATTGCGTTGCGGCCACAAGCGGCCGCCGTGCTCCTCGATAATGCGGCGGCTGATGGCCAGCCCGATGCCGGTGCCTTCGGGCTTGGTGGTAAAAAACGCCTTGCCGGCTTGCGTCAACTGTTCGTCGGTCATGCCGATTCCCCGATCGCAAACGGCGACCCGGACTTCGTTCTCGGCCCTGCCGGTGCTGATCCGCACGGTGCGCTCGTGCTCGGCACAAGTTTGCATCGCCTCCGCGGCGTTGCGGACGAGATTCACCAACACCTGCTCGATCTGGATCGGATCGGCGTCGACCGCGGGCAGGCCGGAAGCGAACTGCAACTCGACGCGGACCCGTCTTCGCCGCAGGTCGGCGGCGGTCAGTTCCAGGGACTGGCGCACGATCGCATTGACCTCGATGGGCTGGCGGTGGCCGGCGTCCGCCCGTGTGAACTCGCGGAGCCGCCGGATGATATCGCCGGCCCGCGCGACCTGTTCCTGGACCTTGGTCAGCCACTGCTGGACCTGCTCCCGATTGCCGCCCGCATCGCTGTCCAGGGTCTTGCTGGCGGCGGAGACAAAGGTCGAGATGACGTGCAGCGGCTGGCCGATCTCGTGCCCCATCGCGGCCACCATCTCGCCCATCACGCTGACCCGCGCCACATGGGCCAGCTCCTCCTGCTGTTGCCGCAGTCGCTCCTCCGTTTCCTTCCAGGCCGAAATATCGCGGCCGACCGACTGAAACTCGACCAGGGTCCCGTCTCCGTCGAAGATCGCACGGTCATTCCACTCGGTCCAGGCAAGGCTGCCGTCCGGCCGGCGGACGCGATGCTCGTAGGCCGCGATGGGGTTCTCGGGCGTCAACATCGCCGTCAGCCCGCGGACCTGCTCGCGGCTTTCTTCGTCGACGATCAACGGAAAGAAACTCTGACCGATCAGTTCTTCGCGGCTCTGGCCGAAGAAGCGGCAGTAGGCGGAATTGACGAAGGTCCGCGTGCCATCGGGGCGCCAGCGGACGATGAACTCGGTTTGATCTTCGACCACGCTGCGGAACCGCCGCTCGCTTTGGCGGATCTGCTCCTCGGCCTGCTCCCGGCGCTGAATCTCGTCCCACATTTGCAGGTTCAGTTCGTTCAGGTCCGCATGGGACTGTTTCAGTTCCGTGATGTCATGCTGGTTGACCACGATCGCCCGCACGACTGGATGCTGCAGCAGGTTGTGCAGCAGGGCGTCTTTGTGGCGCCAGTTTCCGTGCGCGTCCCGAGTCCGGATCTCCAGCCGGACACAGCCGTCGGGCTCCTTCAGCAATTCGGTCACGCCGGCTTGCACGCGCGGGACGTCGTCGGGATGCACGAGACTCCAAATCGACTGCCCGATGGCCTGTTCCGGGTCCCAGCCGAATTGCCGCACGGCGGGACTGGCGTACAGCACCGTCCCGTCCACCGAGACCAGGCCAATCACATCCTGGGCGTTTTCGATCAACGCGCGAAACAGGTACTCGCTTTGGCGAAACAGGAGATCGTTCATGGCAACTCGTTGGCAACATTCGCCCGCATCAGTTCAGCCGCTCGCCGAAACGCATTCCGTCCCAGTTGATTTGAGGTCCGCGTTTCGCGCGCGGCCTCGATTCGCGTCGCCAGCCAGTTTACCAACGGGGGCCGGTTGATTCCAAGCCCACCCGTGCCTCGCACCAAATGGAATTGTCGACGCGTGTTGTTTGAAATGGGATGTCACGGTTTTACATCGAAATCGCCCCAACGAATGAAGTGGGCAACGAGTGGGAGAATCCGTGAAGGGCTCTCCATCCGCCATTCGTTGACTCTTTCATTCGTTGGGATCCGATCGCTTGAAACCGAGAAATGTCAAAGCGAATGTTCGAACGGCGGTTTCCCAGTTGGTGCTTTCAGATGGAATACCCAGCGTTCCTGGAACGCCATTCCATCGAGTCTCGATGGGAATACCGGTTCGGGCACGAACCGCTTGGTTCGTGCTCCGATGACTTCCGTCAATGTCTCGGAGGCGGCCTACCACGAGTCGCGGCCGCACCATACCAAGGATAACGACCCAGTCTACGGGCGGGAATTCGCGGCGTCACAACCGGCGTTACTCGTGCAGCGAGCACTCGACGATCGAAAACGACTCGCCCTTGACCGACGCGGGCGCCACCAGACGCACGTACCGTGCCGGAGCGGACGCCGGCACCACAATGGGCGACCCGATGACGCGGCTGACGGTCACACCGTTGGAGTACATGAGAAAGTACTTGCCGTGGCGCTTGACCATAACCGGACCCTCGAAGTAGTTGGCCGGGGTCACGTCATGCACGTCCCCGTCGAAGGTGACCATGTCGCTCTTGAACTGCACCGCCCAGCACCGGCCGTTCTCCCAGCCCCAGCCCGAGCCTCAGTACAGCCACGCGCTGCCGTCTTCGTCGATGAACGCCTCGGCGTCGATCATGTGGAAGCCCGGCCGAAACTCCTTCGGAATCAGCGGCCGGTCGCCCAGTGCGTTCTGCCAAGGGCCGAGCGGGTGGTCCGCGACGCCGGCCCAGACCTCGTTATGCACCGACACGTACATGTAAAAGCGTCCCTCGCGCCCGCGCACCACCGACGGCGCCCAAACCGCCGACCCGCCGCTAGTCGGGCTCTTGCACGCCTTCCGCGTCGGCCAGTTCAGCACGCGGTACGTCCACGATTTGAAGTCGGCCGAATCCCAGCAGCCGAGGGTTTCGCCGCCCCACGGGTCCAGCGTCACGTACAGGTAGTACTTGCCCTCGTGCTCGACGATCGACGATCGACGGGTCGGCGTAGTAACCGGGCAGCAGCGGATTGCCCATGCCGGGCTCACGCGCCGCCTGCCCGAACGCATGGCCCGCCGTCACGCACGCCACCACGAAGACCGCCCAACGCGCACGGAAAAACAGGGGCTTGGCAGTGGCCATGATGCTCGATCGGAACGTATGCCGCACGGATGACCTCCTCGAAAAAGTGGAGTAGGGTCATGGCTGTCAACATGACCAGCGCATCGCATCAGGTTACCAGATTAGCGCAGGTTGAACGAGCCGTTCTCTGTAAGCGTCGTTCGAGAAACAAGTGGCGTAAGCTTCCAGCTTGCGATGCCATGATCTCCCGCA
>CAZXYZ010000165.1:0-22391 GCA_964645045.1 uncultured Pirellulaceae bacterium
CGGAGCCCGAACCGCTACCGCTGCCCGAGCCTGATCCGCTCCCGGAGCCGCTTCCGCTCCCGGAGCCGCTTCCACTCCCGGAGCCGCTACCCGATCCCGAACCGCTGCCGGAGCCCGAACCGTTGCCGGAACCAGATCCGCTGCCACTGCCGGAGCCCGATCCGCTGCCGCTACCGGCGCCCGAACCGCTGCCACTGCCGGAGCCGGAACCGCTGCCGCTACCGGAGCCCGAACCGCTACCGCTACCGCTGCCGGAGCCCGAACCGCTACCGCTGCCGGAGCCCGAACCGCTACCGCTGCCGGAGCCCGAACCGCTGCCGCTGCCGGAGCCCGATCCGCTGCCACTGCCGGAGCCCGAACCGCTGCCGCTACCGGAACCGGATCCACTGCCGCTACCGGAACCCGATCCACTGCCACCGCCGGAACCCGATCCGCTGCCGCTTCCAGAGCCCGATCCGCTGCCGCTGCCGGAACCCGATCCGCTGCCGCTACCCGATCCGGAACCGCTGCCGCTACCAGAACCCGAACCACCGCCGGAACCAGAGCCGCCCCACTCCTCGCAGTCCACGTTCTCCCAGTCGGCGATTTGCGATTGAAGCCAATCGATTTCTGATGGCGGTGCGCCGTGGGCCATCGCGTAATTCAACGCCTGAGTTAACGTGGCAATCTCGTTCGCTTTCAACTGTTCGCAGTATTCCTCCCCGACTGTTTCTCCCTCGGAGGTCGATTGCACGGTGAGATCGTCGGAGTTGGCCAGATTCAATCCTGCGACGATGGCGCCGAAATCGGCGACCGTGATCGAGCCGTCCCAGTCGACGTCCAACCCTGCCAGGTCCACCGTTGCCAGGTCCGGAGCATGCAGGTAGTTGGCGACCAGCAAGGCGTCCAGCGGCGTGACTGTGCCATCGCGATTCACGTCCAGGCGCCCGCCGGGCGACGATTCGGCCGCAGCCGTTGGCAGAGCCGATCGTGCAACGGACGCGGCGTCGCCAGAGTGGATTTGCCCTTCGTCGCCCGGATCGGCCGCGGCGTTCTCGCCTTCTGCCAAACGCCCGTCGGACGGCTCCAACCCCGCATCCGCGGGCTCCGCCGCCTGTTCCGCGGAGTCTGCCTCTTGCGCTTCACCTGAGTCTGAGCCTGACGCGATACTGACGGTAATTGTGGACTGGCCCAAGTCATCAGCCCTCGGCTGGCTACCCTCCCAGGTGCTGTGCGCGTCCCGGTTCACCTCCGGGATATCTTCGACGCTTTGACCGGGCGAACCTGCTGGAGTCCCCGGCTGCGTAAGCTGCACTGTGGAACCGCCGGTCGCTTCGCCCGAGGCCTGCCGATGCTGCTCCAGAATCGCTGCGGCCGCCCAAACCTCTTGAACCGCGTCGCCTTCGTCCAAGCCCACAGGCAGGATCGCGCCGCCCACATCAATCGTCAGCATGTGCCGCGGGCCAAGTCGCTCGAGCCTCAAGTGCCGGGACTTGTGATGCCTCTTGGGGGTGGCATACAGGCTGGCTGCGGGCCGGAGTCCCAAACGTTTGAACAAATCGACCCACATGTAAAACGGCTTGTGCATGACGATCGTTCCTGACCTAGTGGGATGATTCGGTGGAAGCACACAACCTTGGCACCCATTGGGAGCCCCGCCGGGCCACTTGTCAATACCCACCCCCCGGTGGCGCAGATGAATTTGGAGTTTGTTTTCCGATCAAGGATAACGTCACGGCATTTGAATGAACCAGGACCGCCACACGTTTTCACCGGAACAACAGACCGTCAAGCGTCGCGCCGCCGCCCACTGGTCGATCGTGCTTTTCACTTCAAAACGCCCGGACGGCAGCGTCTCGTCCAGGTAGTCGTGCCCGGCGAGGATTCCGCCGTGGCGGACTTTGGGCGTCCACAGTTCCAAATCCTCCAGGATAGAATCAAGGGGACATTCTACTTTCTCAAAAACTCAGAATATCCTTTCCTCCCGGAAGCGGGAACCAGCGGGACCGGTTTGCAGTTTCTCTGAAACGCGCCATATTGGATGCACGCATCGGGGCTCAGACGTACAGAATTCAATTTTCGCGGGGATAAACGTTTCCAGTTAGCTGGGCGATTGGCCGCGAAAATTGAATTCTGTACGTCTGAGCCCTCGGATTGCCGCTCAACCATGCTAGGAGCCAATCATGCACCAACTCGTCCCGTCCCTTGCCCTCCTCGCCGTAATGGTGATCGGCCACGTGGCGACCGCTGCCGACTTACACGTCTCACCCCAAGGCAACGACGCCTGGACGGGCACCCTGGAGCGGCCAAACGAGACGAACACCGACGGTCCGCTGGCATCGCTGGTCGGCGTTAGAGACGCGATTCGCAGGCTCAAGGCCACTGGAGCACTGCCGCAGCCGATTCGCGTCCGCATCCAAAGCGGCGAGTATGCCATCCGCGAACCGATTGTCTTCGAGCCGCAGGATTCCGGCACGGACCAATGCCCGATCAGCTATGTAGGTAGCCCGGACGAGCGGCCGATCATTTCCGGCGGCCGCCAGATCAGCGGCTGGCGAAAGCAGGACGGCCGCTGGGTGGTGCAGCTGCCCGAGGTCGAGACGGGCCAATGGACGTTCGCCGCGCTGTGGGTCAACGGCGAACTGCGAACCCGGGCGCGCATGCCGAACGACGACTATTTCTATACGGCTGGCAAGGCGCCGCCCATCACCGATCCCAAGACCGGCAAACCGGCCGCCAGCGCCCATGTCGCGTTTCGCTTCAAGTCGGGTGACATCCGGCAATTCAGCCGCATCGACGACGCTGTAGTCGTCGTGTACCAGTCCTAGGAGGTCGGCCATCAGCGGATCGCGTCCGTGGACGAAGCGAAACGCGTTGTCACCTTCCGCGGCCCCCTCCCGTGGGCGTTCGACCACTGGGGCGGCAACGTCCGCTACTTTGTCGAGAACGTGCCCGAGGCATTGGATGCACCCGGCGAATGGTATTTGGACCGCCGGAACGGCTTGCTGTCGTATGTCCCCCTGCCCGGCGAGGATCCGACGCAGGCGACCGTCGTGGCCCCCGTCGCCAAGCAGTTGTTTATCTTGAACGGCAAGCCTGCGGACAATCAATTCGTGTCCCACCTACGGTTCGAGAACCTGCAGTTGCTGTACACCGACTGGGAGGTTCCGCCCCAGGGGCACGCCGCCGGGCAGGCCGCCTGCGACTTTCCCGGAGCGATCGAGGCGGTGGGTGCGCGGAACTGTGTGGTCGAGGGCTGCGAGTTGGCGCACTTGGGAACGTACGGCGTCTGGCTGCGGTTCGGCTGCCAGGACAACCGCATCGCGCGCAACGAGGTTCACGACCTGGGCGCCGGCGGAGTGCGATTGGGCGAGCAAAGCGACCCGCGCAGCGAACCCGAGACCGCTCAGCGCAATACCGTCGACAACAACTTGATCCACGACGGCGGCAAGATCGATCCCGGCGCCGTCGGCGTCTGGATCGGCCGGACCAGCTACAACCGGGTGTCGCACAACGAGATCTGCGACCTGTACTACACCGGCATCTCGGTCGGCTGGAGTTGGGGCTATGCTCCAACCAGCGCGCATCACAACGTAATCGAATTCAACCATATCCACAACATCGGCCGCGGCGTCCTTGGGGACATGGGCGGCATCTACTGCCTGGGAGATTCACCCGGAACGGTCCTGCGCAACAATTTGGTGCATGACGTCTACGACCACCATACGGGGTCACTGGCGATCTATACCGACGAGGGCAGCACCGGCATCCTGATCGAAAACAACATCGGCTACGGCACAACCTACGCCAACTTCCACCAGCATTACGGCAAAGAGAACGTCGTCCGCAACAACATCTGGGCGCTCGGCAAGGACTACCAACTGAGCCGTGCGCGTCAGGAGGAGCACATCTCGTTTACCTTCGAGCGGAATATCGTGTATTTCGACAACGGCAAACTGCTCAAAGGCGGCTGGACGGACAACAAGTTCGTCATGGACCGAAACCTGTACTGGGATACCTCGCACCCCGATGGCGACATCAAGTTCGGCGAGGCGACCTGGGCCGAGTGGCAGTCCCGCGGTCATGACCGGAACTCGCTGATCGCCGATCCCCAATTCGTGGACGCGGCGCATTTTGACTTCCGGCTGCAGCCCGATTCCCCAGCGTTCCAACTTGGATTCATCCCGATCGACGCCAGCCAGATCGGGCTGTACGGCGACCCGGATTGGGTCGGTGCCCCGCAGCGGATCAAGCGTCAGGCGTATGTACCCAAGCCGCCTGCGGAACCGGGGCCGACGCCGGCCGAAGACGATTTTGAAGCTGCGCTGGCCGACCTGCCGCCCGAGGGCCCGACCATCAGTGTGGAAAATGTCGGCAGCATTTTGGTTACCGACGCGATGGCGGCGTCGGGCAAGCAGAGCCTCAAGTTCACCGATGCCCCGGACCAGAAGTACAGCTTCAACCCGCACCTGTGGTATTCACCGCATCTGGTGACCGGCGCGGTGCGGGGGAGCTTTGACGTGCGGATTGAACCCGGCGCAATCGGCCATTTCGAGTGGCGCGAATACTCGGACGGCAGCTACCGCGTCGGACCGTCGCTGCGAATCGAAGGCGATGGAAAGCTGTTGTCCGGAAGCAAACAGATCGGCCAGGTTCCGCTGAGCCAGTGGCTGCACATCGAGCTCACTTGCGGCTTGGGGGACATGGCCAACGGCAAGTGGACCCTGCGTTACGGGCCGGTCGGCGGCGAGCGGTCGCAGCTCGAATTGACATGCGATCCGAAGTTTCACCGGCTCGACTGGGCGGGCTTCATCGCCGACGCAACCATCGCTGCGGAGTTCTATCTGGATAACCTCCAGATCGGGCCGCGTCCGGCACCCTGATCTCAGTTCAGGGCTGCGCAGCGAGCAGGGCATTCAACGCGGCCTTGCTGGCAACGCCATTCTTCCGGGCGGCAATCTGACCGTCCTTGAACACCAGCAGCCGGGGAACCGATTTGACACCGTAACGGGCGGCCAGTTCCGGACTGTCGTCGATATTGACTTTCACCACCCGCGCCTGCGGGTTCTCCGCGGCCACTTGCTCCAGCGTCGGAGCCAGAGCCTTGCAGGGACCACACCAGTCCGCATAAAAATCCACCAGCACCGGCACTTCGGACCCGAGTACGTGTTGATCAAAGGTGGACGTGCTCACATGCAGCACCGTCGGCCTGGCGATGTCGGCCGTCCGGGCCGATACGGTTTCCCGGACAACCGGCTGGACGGGCAAATCGGGCATTTCGTGCGGCGCTGGCAATTGCCGCAGGTCGCTCGAAGCGTTCAGCGGGCCGGTCAGGCTGGCTGGCGGAGTCGTCGAGACTGAGTTGTGCCACGGCAGTCCACTTAGTTCCGGATCAATACGCTCCATCACAGGAGGCGTCGCCGCAAGATCGTTGCCTGACGCGAATTGAGGAGGAAGCGTGCAACCGGACAGGGGCATGATTGCTGCCATCATCGCCGCGGCACAGAAGACCGAAATCCATTTCTGACCGAATCGTCCTGCAGCGACGAGTGCTAGCCCTTGTCGAGTCCATCGCGATGGCATGGTTTCTCCTTCGTGGTCTTGGTGTACGCGACACGGTTCCACTAGGACTGATGCGTGACCATGCCGGTTGGTTACAACGGCCTACGGCTTTTTTCCGCATCGCTTGGCCCGCACTTATGGGCTTGCGTCGTGCGGGTCACGACGCCTGGCTCTTGGCCGTCTCGGCCGTCACCGGCTCGGCGGCGGGCGCAAAGCCCGCCCGTTCCGCCACCAGCAGGTCCAACAAGGTGCCCAGTAATCCTTGCGCCAGCGGCGAACTGCGGCCCTCGCCGGATTCCCCGTGGACGAACAGCCGTTCGGGCACCAGCGGTTGCTGGCTCTGGGACAGGTGGTGGGCGACCAAGGACAGCGCGTACAGCCGCGGATCGCCGTACGAATTCACTTTCTGTTGCAGCACTACGGCCTCGGCCTCGCCTTCCAGCCGGATGCGTTTGCTTTGGCCGTCGCCCACCAGTTCCTTGGATTTGCCCTCTGCTTCGGCCAACAGCAACTGGCGGCGATTCTCGGCTTGGGCCGTCACTACGGTCTGTTCGGCTCGCTTGCGGGCTTGCGCGAGTTCTGCCTCACCCCGGTTCTCGGCGATCTGAATCTCGACCTGCGAGTTGGTGAGTTCGGTCTGCTTCTCCGCCTGCGCTTGGGCCAGCTTCAGCGATCGCAGTTTGTCGGCCGCGGCCGATTGTTCCTGGTACGTTTGAATCTGCTCGCGGGACAACTGCCGCAAACGCAGTTGCTCCAACAGGCCTTCGATCTTGCCGCTGGACTCGGTCGTTTCCGGCTTCCCAATCAGCACGTCGACCAGTTCGATGTCGAACTCCTGGAACCGCCTCCGCAGTTCCGCTCGCGCTTCCTGCTGAATCACATCCCGCTCGTGCAACAGTTCAAGCATCGTCTTCTTGTGCGCGATGTCGCGGAAATAGGCGCTGAGCATGGGGTCCAACGTCTGGGTAATCAGCTTCTTGATATCGCCGAAACGTTGCACCACGCTGGGCGCTTTTTCGTAGTCCAAGTGGACGACGACGGACAGCGGCAGCACGGGCTCGTACGCGTCGGCGGTCACCAGGTCGATCGACTTCAGGCTCTCGTCGTAACGGTGCGATTCGCTGCGCCCCGTGATCCAGTGCAGCACAAAGTTGGTCGTCGGCACCAGATGCACGTGGCCGGCGCAGGTATTGAAAGCGTACTTGCCCGGACACAGCGTCTTGGTTTGCACGCCCCGCGCGCCTTCCGCCACGCGTTCGCCGTGCCGGAACGAGATGCCTGACAGGTCTTGGCCGGCCTTGCCATGGTAGCTGACGACCACGCCCACGTGTCCGATGGGGACGATTGTCTTGGGTGTCAACTCGACCGTGGCGAACCAGCGGTTGATGAAGTAGGTGCCGTCCGTCAGCGGCACGAATTGCCGGCCGCGGCGGCCGCCGGCTCGGAGGAACGCCTCGGTGTCCTGGTAGTTGTTGTGGTAGTTGGGGTCGCTCAGTTCCGTGGCCACGGCCGGGGCGATTACCTCCCCCGGATCCACCGGCGGCCCGTCATGGACGGTGATGACGCCGATGTTGTCGGCGACATCGACTGCCGTGCCGTGCTCGTCCGCTTTGACCTCCTGGCTGCGCGAGCCGATCACGACCGGATCGAAACCGTCCGAGTCGGCCAGCTCGCGGTGCCACTGAGCGATCGCTCGCGACTCCTGTTCGCCGCCCAAGTTCAGCCGGTAGGCACTATCGTCGGTGATGACCACGAACAAGGCCAGGTTGATCGCATACACGCCCTCGCGGAGGATGGCCCGCTGGCGGCCGCGCTGTCCCGCCGGCGCATTCGGTTTGACGCCGTTCGAATCGCCCAACAAGAACACTCGCGCGTCCTGAAAGTGATTACAGGGCGTGACACGGCCCAACGTCTGTTCCGGAGCGAGCGGTTGCCCGTCCCGGGCGAACACATAGCCAATCTTGCCTTGAGGCACCACCGTCAGCGGCAACTTGTGAATGCGGTACTGCCAGGCCCAGTAGCCCAGGTGAAAACCACCGCGCAGCAACTCCGCCTGATAGCCTGCCTGGCCGTCTAAAGCGATCAGCTGTCCGTCGGCCAAGGGCCCACACGTCGACCATAGCTTCTCGACGATCCCGACGCGGTTGTTGGGGATGAAACGCAACCCCAACAGCAAAGGGATCAACATACAAACCACCAACAGAGCGAACGCGCCTGCGACCAGAGAGAACATCTCCTGGCCGGTCAGGCCGGTTAACAAACCAATGATCATCTTCATACCCTGGACCTTCCTCGTACCTTTCTTTGTGCCCTGAGGGGCAATTGCCTGGTCGAATCCCAGAAACAGGGCGCCACGGGCTTTGCCGGGGCGTAATCGCCTGTCTCTTGCTCTTCAAACACTGGCGGAGCCAGTGGTAACCAACGCGAACTGTCTCTGGACGTAAACGCAATTGAGGTGCCGCTCTCGCGATTCATCGCAAGTCTCAACTGCAAAGCCACTTGCAGCGAACTGCTCGCGAGTGGTTTCTAGTGAAAACTCTCAGATATGGTGAAATCTCTCACATCAGCGAGTACACTGCGGCCATGCGAGTCTCGATCCTAATCCTGCAATCGGTCGACGGTCAGCTGCGTGAATTGGCGATGGCCTTCGCCGAACAATGCCCGGCGGATTGGCGTGTGCGCCCAGTGGCGGCGGCCGACGAATTGATCGATCTGGTTGACGACGACTCCGAGCAGCATGTCGTGATCCTTCCCGTCGCCGGCGATACGCTCAAACGCAATGGGTGGAAGCTGATCGAGGACTTGCGGCGGCGGAGCGAACTGTTGCCGATTGTCGCGGCGGCCGATCAAGGCAGCGTGGAAGCGGCGGCGCGGGCCATCGCGGCCGGAGCCAGCGACTTCCTGGTGTGCGGCGAAAAGTTGCCGGAACGCATCGCCACGCTGCTGGGCAAGCTGCGCGGCTTGCTGGACGTGATGGAACGTAATCGCCGGTTGGATGAGCAGAATGCTCAGCTGCGCGAATCGCTGCAGCAGCGGTTTCAGCTGGTTGGGGAATCGCCCCCCATGCGTCGGCTGTTCGAACAGATCCAGCGTGTGGCCCGCGTGGCTCGCCCGGTGCTGGTTCTCGGCGAGCGCGGGACGGGCAAGGAGTTGGTCGCGCGGGCGATCCATCTGGCCGGCGGATCGACCGCGCGGCCCTTGGTGACGCTGAATTGCGCCGCCTTTAACGACGCGCTGCTGGAAAGCGAATTGTTCGGGCACGAGAAGGGCGCGTTCACGGGCGCCGACAGCGTCCGGCGCGGTGCGTTCGAACGAGCTGACGGCGGCACGCTGTTCCTGGACGAGGTCGGCAACATGTCGCTGCCGTTCCAGGAAAAGATCCTCCGGGTCGTCGAGTACGGCACGTTTGCCCGCGTGGGCGGGACCGCGGAACTGCGAACCACGGCCCGCGTGATCGCCGCCACGAGCCGCGACCTGCGGCAGATGATCGAGCGCCGCGAATTCTTGCCGGATCTGTTCGACCGGCTGACCTTTGAGACGCTCGAACTTCCGCCACTCCGCCAGCGCGAAGCCGACGTAGAACTGCTCGCCCGGCACTTCCTCGACGGGTTCTCCTTCGAGTTGCCGTGGCTCGGCAAGAAAACGCTGTCCTCCGCGGCGCTGGCTGCACTGCGAACGTACCGTTTTCCCGGCAATGTCCGCGAATTGAAGAACGTCATCGAGCGCGCCGCGTATCGCAGCGCCGCCGAAGAGATCCTGCCTGCCGATCTGGCATTGACCGCCCCCGACGATCTCTCCGGTCAGACCGGAACATTTGCCGAACGGACAACGCTATTTGCGCGTCGTTTGATCACCGAGGCCCTGTCCCAGGCCGGCGGCAATCAAGCCGCCGCTGCCCGCAGCCTCGGCCTGTCCTATCATCAATTCCGCTACTACCTGAAGAAGTACAGCCCGGACGGGAAACAGGCCACCGGGGGTGAACCGCGTGGTTGAGGAAAGGGGTTGGCGGGAGCCCGGCGTTGGTTCCCTGACGCCCGCCTTCTCTCGACCGGCGTGAAGTTGAGCTTGTGAACACGCCTCCAGGGAGACGAGTTCCGTGGTAGGAGAGCAGCGTCCAAACCGAATTTTATGATCGCTTCCTGCGCGGGCACTTGGCTCGCGGCGTATTGGCGTTCTTGCGATCAGCGGGTCGAAACAGCTAACGTATGGATGACGTTCCCTCCATCGTCAGCTTAGCCTGCGCTCACGTCCTCGCTCCGAACGCAAACGCAGCCGCTGAACTTTGGAAGCCCCGTTCGCTGGTACCGGATCGCGATACCCCAATGCGTCGAGACGGCTCCGCGCCACCGGCCCGGAGCCGTCTCGCCCATCGCAATCGGCCCGCTGCATCAGAGGGCATCTTCGCCCGTCTCGCCAGTCCGGATCCGGATCACGTTTTGCAGGTCGGAAACGAAGATCTTGCCGTCGCCGATTTCCCCGGTCGGAGCTGCCTGCAGAATCGTGTCCACGACTTTCTGCAAGTTGTCGTCCGAACAGGTGATCTCGATTTTGACCTTGGGAACAAAGTCGACGGTGTACTCGTTGCCGCGATACCGCTCGGTTTGACCTTTCTGGCGTCCAAACCCGCGGACCTCCAAGACCGTCATGCCGTGGACGCCGCTGCCGGTCAGCGCCTCTTTGACATCGTCCAGCTTGAAGCTGCGAATGATGGCTTCGACTTTTTTCATCGCTTGGTGTCCTTAGATGTAGATGTAGCCTTCTTCGCCATGCTGGCTCAAGTCCAGCCCTTGTGTTTCCTGCTCTTGCGACACGCGCAGCCCCATGACGGCATCGAGCAGCTTGAGCAACACAAAGGTGGCCACGGCCGCTACGACGTACGTGACCAAAACGGCCACGATTTGCCCGACCAACAACCGGCCGCCGCCTTCGAGCAGGCCCAGCGGCTTGCCGGCATCCATGTCGGTGCAGACCCGCGTCGCGAACACGCCGGTCAAGACGGCGCCCAGCGAGCCGCCGACGCCATGTACGCCGAATGCGTCCAGCGAGTCGTCATAGCCGAATTTGGCTTTGACCGCCGTACACGCCAGGAAGCACACGACGCCCGCCGCCGCACCGATGACCAGCGCGGGCATCGGGTTCACGAAGCCTGCGGCCGGCGTGATGCAAACCAGTCCGGCGACCGCCCCGGAGCACGTTCCCAGAATCGTCGGTTTGCCCCGCAAGATCCATTCCGCCACTGCCCAGCCCAGGGCTCCCGCCGCAGCGGAAAAATGGGTGGCCGCAAAAGCGCTGGCGGCCATGGCATCCGACATCAAGGCGCTGCCGGCGTTAAAGCCGAACCAGCCCACCCACAGCATGGCGGCGCCCAGCGCCGTGTAGGTCAAGTTGTGGGGCGGCATCGGTTCGCGTCCGTAACCCAGCCGCTTGCCGATCAACAATGCAGCCACCAGCGCCGAGACGCCGGAGCTGATATGGACGACCGTCCCGCCCGCGTAATCCAAAGCGCCGCCCGCCAGGCCCGGCCCTTCGGAGCCGGTTTTGACGAAGGCCAGCAAGCCGCCGTCCCAGACCCAGTGACACAGGGGACAATACACCAGCGTGCCCCAGAGGACCATGAACACCACCAGCGTGCTGAATTTCATCCGTTCCGCAAAGGCCCCGCAGATCAGAGCCGGCGTGATGATAAAGAACATTCCCTGAAACAGCATGTGGGTCAACCGCGGGATGGCGCCCTCCATCGGCGTGTACGCCGCGTTGGTACCCGAGTCCCAGCTGCGCGCGACGTTTTGCATGAACAGAAATTCCCCATTGCCAATCAACGGATGGCTGCCGCCAAAGGCCAGCGAGTAACCCCACAACGCCCAAATCACGGTCATCAGGGCCATGAGAAAGATGCACTGCATCATCACGCCCAGGACGTTTTTCTTGCGGACCAAGCCGCTGTAGAACAAGGCCAAGCCCGGCGCGGTCATGAACAACACCAGCGCCGAACTGGTCAGCATCCAGGCATTATGGCCGGCCAACGCCGCGGCGTCCGCCTTCTGATTGACTTCGTCCAGCGTCGGCTCGTCCCCCGGCGCCCCGCTGACGGCCTGCGGCAGCACTCCGCCCAAAAACAAACAGCCAACCAGCGCCAGCTTTCCCCACGCCGGCCACCATCGCTCACTCTTGTTCATGAAAGAAATACCTTGTTCCGAGTCGTTTGTCATTCTGTGCAGAGCAGACAGCCGCCCGATGGAACCACGTCCATCCTGTGCCCAACCCTGCATCGAGACCGCGCATGACCCGGCCCGGGGCCGAACGGGCAACGTTTGACGGGCAGGCAGGCTGCGCTGGGGGAGCAGGCAGGCTGCCGGCTGACACGGACGGGGCGATGGTTGCTTCGTTGGTCCCACGCGACGGGGCTTTGCCTGGAGCGCAGCCTCGACTCAATGCCCACAAAATAACCGCCATCGCGTCCGTCGTAAAGGTGCGGAACGGGCCGCAAGGGCCCTTGTCGCCAAACCGCCCTGCCTGAAAGTCAACTCGACAGCCTCAATTTCGCTGCCTGGGGGTGTTGACAGCCGCCGGTCGCCACTCGACAAAGGGAACACCAAGACGGCAATTCACGGCGGACCATCCACAACAAGGCGGAGGGATGTGACGATGAACGGGGACCCCATGTACGTCGCGGTCGACGTCGGCGCCGGACTCGGCGCCAAGATCGGCCTGTTCACCGGCCCCCTGACGCAAATCGGCGAGAGCGTCTTGCCACGCGAGGAGTTCGCCGACGACTTTGACGATTTTGTGGCACGGCTGCTGGAGAAGATCAAACAGCTGGTGCGGCAGTATGGCCGGCGGATCAACGAAGCGCGGGCGATCGGAATCGCCTCGCCCGGTTTGTTCCGCTCGGACGGCAGCTACCTGCTGGCGGCCAATCTGCCGTTCCTGAACGACCGGAACCTCCGCGCCCGGTTGGCCGACGAAACGGGCGTGCTCACGATGATCGAGAATGACGCCAACGCCGGGGGCCTGGCCGAGTGGTCCATCCTGCGTACGGATTTGCTGTACTGGGTCTTCGGCGGCGGTTGGGGCGGGGTCTGGATCGACAAGGAGGGGATGGTCAAGTTTCCGGCGTTGGACTGGAACGGCGAAGACCGGACACTGCACTACACGAACGAGCCGGGCTACGCGATCCCGCTGGACAAGCTGATGTTGAAAACGCTGTTCTACCAATACGGTGCATCGTTTGACCGCTTCGAGCAACTGGCCGTCGAAGAACTCAATCCGCCTGCCGGCAAACTGACCGGTCCGGGCGGCGACCCGAACACCGTCCGCGCCGAAGTGATTTTGTCCGGCCTGGGACGTTGCCGTTTGTTCCGGGCCGTCGTCGGCGACGATGATTTCTACACGCGGTTCTTGGATATCCGCGAGAAACGGCAAATGACCGATCCGTCCGTGGCCGGCAAACACATCAGCAAGTTGAGTAACATGCGGGTGGAGCCGGCGGTCAACACAGACCGGATGTTCGGCCGCATTCTGGCAGAGGCGACGTTGATCATGTTCAAGCAGGCCCGCAAGGAAGGTTTGCGCGAAGGCCTGCCGATCTGCTTGGGCGGCAAGCCCTCGTATGCCTTGCCGTATTTCGGGCCGTCCGCGCAAAGCCGCTTGGGCGCCGCCGGGATCATGAGCTATCTGCGGCCCTCGGTAATCGACGAACGCGGCTTCAACGCCAACCTGGTCGGCGCAGCTGTGCTGGCCGAACACACAGCCAACGGGCGGCTGGCGGATCGGCTGGCGGCGAGTTGAGCCCGGCCTTCCACCGTTGTTCAAGTAATGCGAACGACGCACGCCGGGGATGACCACGCGACCGTCCGAGACGTTGCGGCAGCGGCCAACTGCTGCGCAAGGCCACTTGCTCTGCCGATCCGGGAGCACGGCGCCAAAGGCAGGCCCACCGCCACTGTCCGGCCCAGCGCTATTTCACGCCGCAGACGAAACGCTGCGGCGGTTTCACTGTGACGATAATCCGCTCGTCTAAGGTTCCCAAATAGCCGCCCCAGCCGAGGCTGATGGAAGCGATCTTGGACAAGTCAAGTTCGCCTTTGGTCTGGCCGAACGGCTTGAATTGACTGAACATCGCATAGACGCGGGTCGATCCGGGCGCGTTCAGATAGCATCCGGTACTCCCCAGGAAGCGGTCGCCGCCGGCCGTATTCAGAAACACCAACAACTCGGCGCCCGTGCGCTGCCCCGGCGGCACCGAGGCGTCGATGGCCACTCCTTCGCACGCGGTCAGATCTAGCGGTTCGGCATAGGCAAAATTGAGGAACAGGAACGTGTCGACTTGCCCCTTGGTCAGAGTGGCCGCCGCACGCCAGCCGGAAGTATCATCCCCGGTCACCTCGGATTGCACGAACTGCCCCTGGCCCACGGTTGGTTTGGAGGTCGCGGGAAGCGGCTCGCAGGTCAGGGAAAACCCCGCTGCGACGGTGCCGCCCAAGCGCTTCGGGACGTCGGCTGCCGCCGAGCGGAACAGCATCGCCCCGTACGGGCCAAGCCGCACGGGTACCTGCGTGCCGTCTGCGAGCGGCGTCATCGCGCCGGTCGCAGGATCCCATTGCTCGCTTACGCCCCGGCCGCAGAAGCGGATTTCCCCTTCCCAGGCCGCCTCGCTGTCGTTGATCGCGAAATAGACATCCTGCCCGTCGATGCGGCGGCGCGTGATCTTGACCGGTGCCTTCGCCTCGGCGCAGGCGGCGTCGCGTTCGAGCAGCGAGTCGACCAACCGCGGCACGAGCCCGATCATGGCGGTCGGCAACAGAATGCCCGTGCCACCAACTGGATTGGTAACCACGCACGGAGCGTCGGCCGTGCCGAACAGTTCGCGGGCGATTTCCTGCACTCGCGGCGCGGGAAACTCCACTTCGCTGTTGGCGGGCCGCGTGCCGATTGCGATCACCACGCCTCCCTGACGCCAGAACGCGGCCACGGTTTCCCACGCCTCCAGCGGCAGCGTTTCGGCGGCGGGCAGCACCAAGACGCGCCAGCGCAGGTCGCCATGCATCAGCGTGCCGTCCACGGCTTTCGCCTGGCGCAGCGCCTGCGAGTCCAGATAGGCAAAGTCGCGGTTCGCGGCGTACAGCGTCGAACTCACGCTGTCGAAAACGCTCTCGATGCGCCGCGCGGCGGGCTCGTCCGTCGCGCCCTGGTGCGCCGGAACGAAGCGCGGCCAGACGCTTTCGATGGGGTAGAGCACGGCGATGTCCGTGACCTGATGCCCGCCGCGCAGCACGGTCTGGCAGCGGCCGACGTGCGTGTTGATGCGTTGCAGCTGATCGTCGCTCAGGTCTTTGAACGCGTAGTAGCTGGTCAGCGTGTTGATTCCGCCCCACACCAGCCGGTTGCAGGTGCCGCGGATCTCGTCCTCGGTGACGATCCGGACCGGGCGCGTGTCGCCCTGCGGCCGGTAGCGCTGGCTGTGGTCGGATACCTCGCACATCGTGACGGTGCGGCCTTCGAGGTCGGCGGCGCTGCCGTTCAGGCGGGCGATGTGCCACGGCACCTGCGGCGGCAGGCTGGTCAGGCAGTCGATGCTGGGAGCGTCCAGTCGCCGCACGCAGCGGAAGAAATGGCCGTACAGCGGCACGTGCCCGACAAGGCCCTCTTCCATCAATAGGTGACCGCCGGAGAGGATGTTGTGCTTGCGGCACCAGGTCTGGATCTGGCCGAAGTAATTCTCCGCGACCAACTCACCCACGGTGTTCCAAAAGTCGTAGCGGGCCCGCGCGCCGGCTGGCCCCGCCTCGGCCACCAAGGCGGGCAGCAACGGACGCAGTTCCCGGCCGCGGCGTTGGCTGAACTCGCGTTCGATGGTCAGCGACCACGGCAGCACGCGGTACGGCATGGGGCGGAACCAGTAGTTTTGCAGCGAAGGCTCGTCGGTGAAGGTCGAGACAAAGTACCGCCCGAGATCCTGGCCCAGTTTTTCCGCGTAACGCTCGTGCGTGACCTCCAGGAACCGTGCGGTCGGTTCCGGCGTCAGCAGGTCGATGCATGGCTTTTTGTAGGCGAGACTGATCGCCGCATGGGTCCCGTCGTAGATCAGATCGTCGGTCATCACCACCACGAACCACTCGCCGGCCGGAGCCTGCCAGGCGAGTTGGCCGCCGTCGATCGAGGCCGTGAGATCCTGCGCTTCGTCCAGCGCGATCAGGCCGTCGCGCTGCGGCAGCGCCGCGGCCAAGACCAGTCGGCCCGGCGGCAGCGCGAGCGAAAACGGGCCGCCCGAGGTGTACGTGTCGGCGATCAGCAGGCCGCGTGCGGCCCATTCGGGATGGCCGCGCAGCGTGAGGTCGCGCGCGCTGCCGGACGGGTAGCCGCACTCGTCATACAACCAGAGCGACATGCCGGCGTCCTTGGCCAAGCGGACCCCGCGCAGGAAGGCGGGCCACTTCGTCACGTCGTCCACGTAGCCGTCGAAGGCGACGTTGCCCGCAAAGCCGCCGAAGCCCTGTGCCGCCAGCGTCCGCAACTGCTGGTCCTGGTCTGCCGGGTTGTCCTTCTGTGCATGTATGATCCGCAGGATCCGGGCCGAGGGTGGCGGCACTGCGAAGCGTTCGGCCAGCGGCCGATCTTCCGGCGGCAGCGGCGTGAGCACCGGCACGGCCGGCTCTGTCGCCTGGCAGAGCGCGCCAAATAGACCAACGACAACTCCGACCCAAGATGCCTGGTTCATTCGATGTCCTTTCCGTAGACGGTCCCGTGCAAGTGGTTGGGCGCCGCGGCTAGGGTCTTGGGATGAATGGCGCGGTGGCGACGCGAGGGCGGATGGGCAGGGTCTCGATCCCGGGAAAGTCCGGATCGCCGGACGCCTGGAGTTCCCGGTCTCCCATGTACGGAGCACACGCGTCGACCCAGGCGATCAAGCGGTGCAGGCTCAGGGGATCGACCTGCACCTCGTAGTGCTTGCCGCTTGCGGCCAACTCGATCAACCGGCTCTTGTACGACAGGTACTGCATCGGCGGCAGCGTGGTGAGGGCTTGCGGATCGTTCTGGCCGTAGCTGCTTTCCACCGGGATGGCATTGGCAATCCCGTACCCGGGGCGACCGCCGGGAATCGGATTGCCCCAGCCGGCCGGACCCACCAGCGTCAGGTACGGCTCCTGGAACACGCTGACACCGGGCCGCAGGACCAGGTTCGGCTCGGCGGCGGCCTCGGCTTTGCCCGCGTGACACCGGACGCAGTAGCGGTCCAGCACCGGCTGCGCGAACCGTTCGTAACTGATGCTCTCCGTGCCCCAGGCCGGCGGCGAAGGCGGCGTCGGCACACGGCGCCATGCCAGACCGCCCTGCGGCGGCGGTACGGTGCTGTGCGACTCGTGGCAACCGACGCAGCCGCGCTGCTCGCCGGGCATCAGCCCCGTGAAACTGCGCATCGTCTGCAGGCAGCGGCGGTCGGCGTCCAAGAGCTGGAAGTACAGCGACACGCCGGCGGGGGCCTCGAAGTACACGGACCCGTCGGCCTCCACCGGAACCTCGGACAGAATCCGCTTCACGGCCTCCTCCTGCACGATGGACACCGCCGGGCCGGAGTGGCGATACGACTTGTTCCATGTCGAGTACGTCTTGTAGTCCTGCTGGAAGACCCGCAGGTACTTGACCATGCCGCGTGGCAGGCCGGGCACGCCTTGGTAGATGTCGGCGCTGAAGAAGACCCCCGGCGCGGCCGGCTGGCGGTCCTTGCCCGTGCCCGGCCAGGCCACACGATCGGCGTGTGCCGGGGGCGCCGGCCGCGGCTTGACGGGCAGCGCGTGCCAGACGTTGTGCAGGCCCTCGTAGATCAAGTCCCGGTTGCCATGCACGTCCATCAGGTACAAACGGAACTTGTCTCCAAACCCGCGGGCCGAGACAAGAAAATCCTCGCCGGACAGCGGATAGGCCGTCTTGTATCCCGTGAAGCGGCCCGCGGCGTGGTAGTCGGCGGCCTCGGCCCGGTCCTGCGGCGGGGCGCTCACCTCGGGCCACGCCAGGTCGGCGGTCACCTTGGTCAATCCGTAGGGGAAGTCGCGGCCTTGATCCGGGTCGATGATCCCGATCGAACCGGACCACCAGTCGTGATGCCCCACGCCGGAGAACATCACGCGCCGGCTGCCCGGAATCGGCCGCGGCTCGGACAGGTGATCGGGCCACACCGACTGGTTGCCCCAGAAGTGCGCCGTGCCGGTGCCGTCCTGGTTCGTCGTCCACAGCTTCTGCAGCCGCCACAGCGGCTTGTCCGTGTACTCCCAGCGGGAATAGATCACCCGGCCGTCGTTCAACAGGCCGGGGACGAAATCCGGCTCGCCGTTGTAGCTGATCAGATACACGTTGCCGCCGTCCGCGTCGCAACGCGCCAGGATGGTCGAGTAGATGAACGGGCCGCAGCGGACGTACGAGTTGCCGCGCGTGGTCGTGAACAGGATGTGACCGTCGGGCAAGTACAGCGGGTCGATGTCGTCATACTCGCTGTCCGTCAGCTGCCGCAGGCCCGTGCCGTCGAAGTTCATTTCGTACAGATGGAAACTCTTTTCGTCGTGCGGTTTGAAGCAGAACAGCACGCGTTTCGCATCGAACGACAGGTCCGGCCGCCAGAAACTGCCGGGCTTCTGCGGGGCCAGTTGCCGCAGGTTGCCGCCGGGGTGCAGGCCGTCGAGCACCAGCAAACGGCCGCCCGGCACAGCCATGATGCCCATGCGGTGGATGGCCTCGTGCCGCGACTCCGGACCTTGCGGCAGCGGTTGGTCGATGAACAGCAGCTGCGAGAAGTCCAGCACCGGGTTCTTGAACAGGATGTTGCGTTTGACCCGCCGCACCGCGAAGTAAAAATCCCTAACGGCGGGATCGGCATCCGCGTAGGCAGCCAGAGGATCAACCTGCAAATCGGTGCCGGTGATGCCAGGGATTTTTCCCCAGGGGCCGCCGCCGAACGCGGCGGCCACGGTCGCCGTTTTCCAGGCCCCGTCGTCGAAGGCCGGCTGCTCCCACTGCGGACGAGGTTCTTTCTCCGCCCTCCAAGTGGCATCGGACACGAGGGCCATCTGTCTGCCGCCGTCGAGCGTCACCGTGAGGCGAACGATCAGGCCGGCGGGATTCTTGTGCGGCGCCGGCCGGTTCTCCGCACGCACCGCCACCAGATTGGTGCCGGCCTTGAGCAGCGGCCCAACGGCGAAGACCGAAGCCTGCGACCACGTCTCGACCGTGCCAACCCGGCTGCCGTTGACGAACGCCTCGCCGGCGTCGTCCGTCGCCACCCGCAGTTCCGCCGCCTGGACAGCCGCCGGCAACTCGAACCGGCAGCGGAAGAACCTCGCTTCGGCCGGGGCATCGTCGGCGGGCCGGCCCTCGGGATACCAAATCCAACTCGGCGGCGATTCGGCGCTGCGGGCCACCGGCGGCGGGGCCGGCTGGCGGTGAAGTTCCGCGGCGCGCCTTTCCAACGCGTCCAACTCTCTCCGCTCGGCTGACAGGTCGGGAGCCGACCGGTGCCCCGCCAGCCGATCAGCCAGTTCCAGCGCCCAGCCGATTTCCTGAACGGCCCGCGGCAACAGAGGCTCGCCCATCGCTTGATAGAGCCAGTCGCGTTCCAGCGTCCGGGCCGCTTCCTCGGCGGTCAGCGCCCGCGTCTCCGGCGTCCGCGCTTCGCCCTTGGGGACGGGCAAGTTGCCGGCGGGGGCCGAACGGCCGCCAACGACGGCGACGCACAACGCGGCAACTGCTTGTAGGAGCCACATTCCGGTTCTCATTGAGTTCATCTCCGAAATAGGACCGCGGCGTCTGGCACTTCCGACTTTACTTCAGTACATCAGCGCCGAGGTGGCGTTGACCACTACTGTAACGTGTTTGCACCGTTCACGAAATAACCTCCTCGCTTAACGCACCTCGATCTCGTACCACACGGTCTCGTACGCCGGGCCGATGGTGATTTTCGCACCGCCATCTTCTTGCTTCTCCACCGGCACTTCTTGCTTTCGGGCCCCGTTCGGATCGAGTGCAAAACACTTGGTTTTGCCCGGGACGGCCGGCAGCGCGATCGTCGCCGGAATTCCCTCGGCCAAGACCGTGCCCGTTCCCCACTGGTCGTGCAGGGTGATCTCCTGTGCGTTGACCTGGTCAATCACCATGCCCTCGTTTTCCACAAGCCCGGTTGCCGCCACCAGGATATTGGCAGGCCGGCCAGATTCGCCGAAGCCGGTGGCGTGGCGCGAGACGAGCGAGACGGTCGCCCAATCGAGACGCGTCTTGCCGACCGCCAGCGAGACCTCGCCGAGCTTGATCGTTCGCCCCTGCGGGAACCCGGTGAAGACTTTGGTATTCGCCGTGTCTACGGTCCAATACGCTGCCCCGGGCAGATCGGTGCTCCACGTTAGCTCGCCCGTGTCACTGACCAGCACTTTCCCTTCTGGCGTCGCGACCGCAGACGGCTCTGTTCCCTGTTGGCCGGTCAGGTCGACGGCCGTCTTGTGGAGCAAGGTCAGCCGTGAATCGAAGCCGGCGGAACCGATGCTGGCGCCGACGGACCTGGTGGCGACCAACCGCTCGAAATACGCCGGGTAGTCCGTCGCGGCGATGACCGTCTGCCGGGCCTCCCGCACATCGCCGCGCAGGAACATGGCCGCACAGGCCGGAAAATGGGCGAGCACGTCCGTTCGTGCCACGATGCTGAAGAAGTACGTATTGCGGACAGGCTCAAAGTCGGGCGAATGGGTGTAGGTGTACTCGAACACGCCGTCCCAGTCCTGCAGCGCGCCGTACGCGCGAAGCATCAGCTGGCCCTCGGCGCCATATTGATTCGGAAACGTGTGATTGTACTCGCTGACAGTGTAGGGCTTGCCGTAGACCCGCTGCCCCGCCAAGCCTTGGATGCAGGACAGCGAGTGTACCATCGGCACGTTGCGGATCCGCCACTGGTTGCTGACAGGACTCGGATGGCACCAGTAAGCGTGGTTGTCGATGTAATCCAGATCCGCTTGCACGTGGGGCGGGCTGTAGCCGAGTTGCGTGCCGGAAATCACCGACTTGGCTTGCAGCTCGTTCTTTAGATAGCTGGCCATCCCGGTCCAGTAGGCCCGTTCCGTATCGACCAAAAACTGGTAGAAATCCCGTTTTGCCTGCCGCGGGACAAACCCGCTGGTCGTGACCGTCGGAATGGTTCCGTCCTCCAGACGCGCCGCCGCATCGAAATCGCTCTTGGGGCCGCTTTGGAACGACAGTTCGTCCAACTCGTAGAGCCCCGGTTTGAACCGGGTCAACTGAAACTGGGCCTTCTCGGAATCGTCACTTGCGGTAAACGCAAAGGAAACCGTTTTCCAATTCGGCCCGACGCCAACCGTTTGGTGCAGTCCCAGCGAACGCCATCCCCCATCGGCATCCGCCACGGCCAAGCCGAGCGTCGTCTCGGGTGTGCCCGGCACGCACCTGACCTTGAACGACAGCGTGTACGGCTGGTCTTTCGCGACCGACAGCCTTCGGAACAGTTTGGGGAAGTACTCCCGCCCTTCCCGTGTCACGTTGACTCTCAGCACGCCGTCGGCCGCGCAGACGCTGGCCTCCGCCGTGCCGACCGCCAGGATCCACGGGTTGCCGTCCAGCGAAACCGGCCGATCAAACGCACCTTCGGAAATCTGCTCATCGTGCAACGGGGTGGCAACCCACTTCCACGAGTCCTGCAAGGCGGCTGTCGAGGCGTATTTCTTCCGCAGCCAAACGTTCCACTGACGGCGGAACTCGGCGGCGTAAGGGTCCGGCAGCCGGTCAATCGCCCCCCCATGATACTGATTGAACAGGGCGTTCTCGTTGTTGATCTCGATCACCGCGACGCACGGGTCGTCCGTGTAGGCCAAGCCGGTGTAGGGGTTGACGCGCGTGAGCAACTTGCGGGCGTATTCCTTCTGCAGGTCGATCATCCGCGGTTCGAAGTTGTCGAGGCCCTTATCGAAACCGGGGCGTCGGTCCTGGCCGGTGAATCCGTCACGCTCGTCCCACCAGCGGGCGACGTGCAGGTTCATGTCCACGTAGATGCCGCGTCGCGTGAGTGCCGCAATCAGGTAGTCCTGCCGTTCCACCTGGTTCGGATCGAGCTTGCGCTGCGTGGTGAGATCGTCGGCGATGATGCCCTGGACCTTGTCGGTCATGAAGTTCCCGTAAGCCTCGTCGAAGTAATGCAGCCGCACGCAGTTGATGCCGAAACGGGCGAGCCGCGCCGCCAGCTTATCGGCCTGGTCGTGGGTCGGAAAATCCGCTGGGCCGGTAAGGTTCGTGGCATGCAGCCGGACGGGCCCGGCGTCATTGACAAATCGCCCGTTCTCCACCCGGATGAAGCCCTGCTTCCCGGCCGGCGGATCAACTAGATGGGCCATGCTCGACGCATTGTCGGGCCCGTCGTACGAAATCAAGAATGGGAATAGCGGCGAAGGGACTTCATCGGCGTGCAGCGACGCGAACGATCCAAGCCAAGCCAGTCCCAGGACAACGGTCTTTCGAAGTAGCTCTCCCAATGGCGTTCGCCGTCCATGTCCACGTCGCGACCGTATTGGGTCGGCCTGCGCCGTGTCGAGCGCCGCGGCGAACAACGTCATCACCCGAGGCAGGGCGAACCGGTTCATCGTCGGGCTGGATTTCATGGCTGCAACCTTTCCGTACGGAATGATCTAGGTGACCAACTTGTCCACATTATCTGCTCTGTTCGTGGATGAAGACAAGGCCAGAGCGTTCCTGGAATTCAACGCGATGGCCGAAGGGTCCGGGCTCCACTGCGGTGCCGATGGTGCCGCCCGGTAGCCACCCCTGTAAAGGTCGGATTTCTCAAGAAAAGCTGGCAGACGATTCAGTTG
>CAZXYZ010000166.1:0-21123 GCA_964645045.1 uncultured Pirellulaceae bacterium
AGCTGCGATTTTCCCCACGAGGCAGATGCCCTTTCCGTTCGCCGGGAATTGCTGCATCCGGCGTTTGTGTTTCCGTCCCGAGGGCCTCCTGTTTCGGGAATTCGATCAGATCTTCTCGGAACTCTTCGACCGTCGAGGGCCGACCTACGGACAGATTGTGTCGGCACTGGCTGAGGGGCATCGGACGCAGCAGGAGATCTGCCAGCGGCTGGAGGTCGGCAAAGAAGGCGTCATCAGTACTCGACTACCTGATCCAGACGCGGCATGGTCCCGTCTACGTGTGCGAGGTGAGGTACAGCCGCAATCGCATTTCCGGTGAGATCCAGCAGGAAATGCAGGAGAAACTGCAGCGGTTGAATCTGCCTCGGCATTGCTCGGCCCTGCCGGTCCTGGTGCATGCCAACGAAGTCAGCGAGAGTGTCCTGTACGGCGACACGTTCTCCCGTGTCATCGATTTCTCGGACATTTTGAGGGGAACGTAAGACGGCGACCGGGCGTAGCCAGGTAGCCTGAAGTACTCGCCGTCGAACTGATGGTCCCGGGGTGGTCCCTGAAAAGCGCCTCTTGTTCGCTGGAAAAGCCTCGGACTCGAGATCCGTCGATCGGCAATTATCCTATCATTTGCCGCCGGACTCGGGCAGCGGTTCCGGACCCGGCTCGTCGCCGCCCACGACGACGCGGTCGATGGCGATGCCCAACTGGCGGAGCTTGGTGCGCAGCGTGGTCCGCGTGACACCCAGGATGCGAGCGGCTTCCAGCTGGTTGCCGCCCGTGCGGCGCAGCACTCGCGCGATCAACTCCGTCTCCATCCGGGCCAGCGCCTGGTCATACAAGTCCTCGACGCCCCCGCCGGCCAGGCGTTCGCTGACGAACCGCTCCCAATACTCGCTGCCGGCATCATCGCCCAGGCCGCTCGACAGCGCCGTCGGACTGCCGCCGCGGACGATCTCCGGCAGAAAGTCGGCCAGCAGCACCGGGCCGGTCGTCTGCAGCACGGACTGGCGCACGACGCTTTGCAGTTCCCGCACGTTGCCGGGCCACGAGTAACGCCGCAGCAAGTCCATGGCGGCCGGCGAGACGCCGCGCACCTCCTTGCCCAAATCGCGATTGGCCCGCAACAAGAAATAATCGGCCAGCAGCACGAGATCCTCGCCGCGTTCGCGCAGCGGCGGCAGTTGGATCGTGTAGCCGTTCAAGCGGTAGTACAGATCGGCGCGAAACTGGCTGCGGGCGACCATCTTTTCCAGGTCGCGATTGGTCGCGGCGATCACGCGGACGTCGGCGGCGATCGTCTCGTTGCCTCCAACCCGTTCGAACCGCTGCTCCTGGAGCACTCGCAGGATTTTGCTCTGCAGCGCGGGCGACATGTCGCCAATCTCGTCCAGGAACAGCGTGCCGCGGTGGCACTGCTCGAACTTGCCGATCCGCCGCCGGTCGGCGCCGGTAAACGCGCCGCGTTCGTACCCGAACAATTCGCTCTCCAGCAACGCTTCGGGAATCGCGGCACTGTTGACTTCCATGAACGGGCCGGTCGAGCGGTGACTGTGGTGATACAGCGCGCGGGCGACCAACTCCTTGCCCGTTCCGCTTTCCCCGCGGATCAGGACCGTCACGTTCTGCGAGGCGACGCGGCCGATCGCCTTGTAGACCAACTGCATGGCCGGACAACGGCCGACCAGCGCGTCGCCCTCGGCCGGGACGGCCGTGGAACTGTCTTGCAGCGTGACCCGTTGCCGCGTCCAGCGCCGGATCTCCAGGGCCTGGTCCACCAGCTTGCGGACCTCGGCAAAGTCCAAGGGCTTGAGCAGATAGTCCAGCGCTCCCAGCTTCATCGCCTCGATGGCCGTGTCGCTGTTGCCCGAGGCGGTCATGAAGATCACCGGCAGCCGCGGGTCGATCTCTTTCAGCGACTGAAAAGCCTGCAAGCCGGTCTGGTCAGGCAACACCAAGTCCAGAATGGCGACGTCCGGCCGCGTCTCGGCGACCAAGCGGCGGGCTTCGGCCGCGCTGGCCGCCGTCAGCACCTCGATGCCCACCTTGTCGAACATCCGCCGGAACAGGTGCAGCACCGTGGGTTCGTCGTCGACGACTAGCAGTGAGGACATCCGCCGCGCCTCACGCGTCCACCACGACTACGGCGACACGCTGCCCCAGGTCGTCATGCCGCCGCTGATGGCGGGACAGGGCGCGCTGGAAGCGGTGAAACCGCGATTCGACGTCGTCCCAAGTGGATGCGGGCCGCGCCGACGAGCCAGCCAGTTCCTGGATCTGTTCCAGCAATTCCAGCAACTGCGGATGCTCGCCGTACAGCTCCTCCAACTCTTCGCGAAGCGTGGGCTCCATCGTCAGAATTTCTGCCAACGCTTCGTCCGTTTCCTCCAAGAAGAACAGCGTCTGCAGCCGCGCGCACAGGTCGGCGACACGATCCGACACGGCGTTGGTAGGCATTGTCGGCAGACCCCACGACGAATCCGCCTCGGCGTCCGCAATGTCGTCCAACAACTCGGCCAGATTCTCCAGCAAATGCTCGACCTGGTCCCGCTGACGGAGGAACTCTCCACGATTGCTTGGTAACGCTCTGACCATGACCTGTCGCCCCTTTCGTCTGGTGCTCGGAAACTTGCCCCCGACGCCGCGAACAGACACATCGCGCGAACCGCCACGGATGACGTACTGGAAAAGAGATTTTGATTAAGTCTGCCCGCATGTATTATGTTCTGAAATCCCACGCAGAAAGTCAAGTCTCTTCCCACTTTTTCGGTAGATCTGCTAGAAACGGAATCGTCATTCAAGCGGCCTTCGCTCAGCCCGCAGCAACCGTGGGTTGAGCCAGTTAGCCATGTCGTGAATGTAGCCGTCGCTTGCGTCGGTGACGACCAAGCGAAGTTTTTCTACGCCCTGGACGGGTACGTCCAGACGATGGACTTCGCCCAGCCCGTGCAGCGTGCCGCTATCGAACAGTTTCCGGCCGTCGCCGTACACCTGGAAAACGACGCTGCCGCCGCGCTCGGCGGCACCCACGGTGCAAGTGAAGCGAGCATATCGGCCAGCCAGGTGGTATTTGATTTCCGAGAGTGCGTGCGTGCCGATGCCGCTAGCATAGCGGCGCCCGCCCGATCGCAGCGGCTGATCGGTCACGTCGCGGTTGCGGCGCGGCAGGCCGTCGTTGTTCGGTGTCCAGCCGGCAGCGGCCGATTCCCAAGGCAGCGTCAGCAGGTCCACCCAGCCACCCGGCGGCTCGTCTGCGTCGCCGTTCGCCGGCTCGGGCGGGGCCGGCAGGTCGACCATTTGACGCTCGGTGTCCGTGCCGCGCAGCGACAACAGGTCTTCGCGCGGATGCTCGTCCAGCGTCGCCCGCAGCCCAGTTAGTGCCGCCAGGACGGCTTGGTAGTCTGGATCGCTAGCATCGCCAAAGACGGTTCCCTGGCAGCGGCCCCAACCGCCGGCCGCGGAGGCCAACGGAGCGGCCAAGGCGCGGCTGAGGCGGACGTCGCGGCGGTTCAGGCTCAGCCACCACGTGTCATGCTGACCGTCGTCCGAGCCGTGGCAACCGGCACAGCGGCGCTGGAAGACCTTGCCCAGTTCCTGCCGCAGGGGGCCCGTGAAGATGCGGCGATGATCGAAATACTCGGATTCGTAGCGGTCGTAGTAGACTCCGTTGGCATCGATCCACGTCGCGAGCCGTTCCCAATCTTCGTCCGTCAGCTGAACGCCGTGATGGCCGGACCGCAGGATCTTCGTCAATTCCGAGACCTGGGAACCATAGGTGTATGGCGGACGTGTCACCACGTCGTCGGGATGGTCCCAGCGGTTCGAGATGGCTACGCTGAGGTAGGGCAGCAACTCCTCGTAACTGACGCAGAACTGATCGGTCAGATCGCCCGTCAGGATCACGCCGTTGCCCGGCCGGTCGAAGGCGTGGCAACGGACGCAACGGGTGTCGAGCATCGGCTGGATATCGCGCAGGTAGCTGAGGATCTGCGGGCCCCAAGGCGGCGGCTGAGGCCGGCTCGGGGCGCGGCTGAGGGCGGTCAGGCCGTGGAGAGGGGGCAAGGCTTCGGAGGGAGGGAGACCTTCGGTCGGCGACCGGGCGGGGTCGGGAGACCCGCGCCCAACCTTGGCCGACGGGGCCAGGTTCCGCGGCTCGTGGCAGCCGATGCAACTGCGCTGCTCGCCGGGTTTCAGACACAAGACACTCCGCATCCGCTGGATCTCCAGACGGTCGGCGTCCAGCACTTCGAAATAGACGTTGCGGTTGGCGGGAACGACGAAACAGGCGGAACCGTCCGCTTCGATGGGGACCGTCCCCAGAACTCGTTTGATGGTGAAGATCAGCGTCCCCGACGTACATACCACACCGCCGCGGTGGACGCTCTCGCGCGGCACGTCCTCCAGGATTCGCAAGAACTTGGCGGTACCCGGCGGGACGTCCCGCAGCCCCTGATAGACATCGGCCAGGACCAACGTCGCTTCCGCTTCCCTGGCATCGGTCTGAGCCGGCGCCGACGGCAGCACGTGCGGCTGGGGCCGAGCGACCAGCGGCAGCGGTTCGGCACACGAGATCTCGGGATCGCGGTACACCAGCCCCAGATTGCCGTGCCGGTCGGCGACGTACAGGGCCCAGCTGGTCTCCAGCCAGGGCAGCACGGTGGGCGTGTACGAGCAGAGCCAAGTCCGTTCGTCCAGCGGCAGCGGATCGCTAAACCAGCCGTGCCGGCTGTCTTCGGCTTTCTCGCCCGTGATCGGCACGTTGGGCGTCAGCACCGTCAGCGGTTCGGGGCCGTCCGTGCCGCGGCGGATGTCGATCAGCCCCACCGCTCCGTGGGTCTGGCCGTGGTGGGCGGTGAACAGCGCCATGACCAGGTTGCTGTCCGGAACCGGCCGGGGGAACATGACCACATTCGGCCGGATGGTCGCGTTGCCAAAGTAGGGCGAAACCATCCGGCCATCGGGGTGCATGGTGAAGGGATTGTGCAGCGACGTGACAGAACGCTCGTTGTACTCCCAGCGGCCGTAGATAATGCGGCCGTCCGGCAGCACCGCCGGATTGAAGTCGTTGAACACGTTGAAACTCAGCCGCCGCACCTCGGCCCCGGCCGGGTCGGTCACGAACAAGTTGGGCGAGTGCCGATCGCCGCCGCACATCACGAAATGCTCGGAGCGATCGGACGTGAAGCCGATCTGGCCGTTGGGCAGGTAGAACGGTTCACAGTCGTTCTTCGGCCCGCGGGTGACCTGCCGCAAACCGCCGCCGTCGGCGCCCACCTCGTAGATGTGGTAACTGAGCTGCCCGTCCCAGCTGTCCGAGCCGTTGCCCCAGGCGAACAACAGCCGTTGGGCGTCCCAGTGCAGGCACAGGTCGCGATAGACCCCTTCGCCCAGCCCATCGGCGACCGGCGTCACGCGGCCGTCGGGCCGCACGGGGGACAAGCGATAGATGCCGCCGCCCGGCCGATTGAACAAATGATGGGCGTCCATGAACGGCTGCTCGGAAAAGAACGGCTTGCGTTTGACGAACAGCAGCGTGTCGCACCGCAGACGCCTCAGCAGCAATTCGTCGCGCAGCGAACTGGCCTGTTCGAACAGCTGGCGCCACGCCGCACCGGCCGCCTCGCCGCCGACGGACCACTGGCCGGCGCGGCGTTGCAATCCGGCGAGTTCCTGCGCCGCAACAGCGTCCGGCCTCTCCGCCAAGATCTGCTCGAGACTGGCGAGCACGTCCGCAACCTGCTCGACGTGCGTCAGCAGCGGGAACCAATACGCTTGGTCGCCGTCCCGGATCGAGACGATCACCAGACCGCCGCCGGGCGCATCCAGCCGCAGTGATAGACGCCAAACCGCGGTCGCACCAGCGGCCAGTTCAGCCGTTAGTTCGCCCAGGTCGCGGGTCCCGCCAGGCGTCCGAAACTCGCCGTGCATGCGGAGGGACAGGGGCTGTTGGACGGCATTGCGCACTTCCATCGTCAACTCATTCTCGCCGCGGGTCAGGTCGAGCGGGGCCGCGACGCGCAGGCTGAAGCGGGCGGACTGGGGCCGAAAGCGCGTGAGCCGATCGAACTTGCGATGGTACGCATGATACCACTGGTCCTTGCCCCCGCCGCCCGGATGCTGGTAGCCCAAGACCTCGGCGCCCGCGGCCACCTCGTCCTGTTGCGGCGCGGAACCTGGCCCGGTACGCCCGATCAGCATTCGTCCATCACGGCACCGTACACGCAACGAACGCAGCCCATCCGGCGGCAGCAGCTTCAAGGGAATCGGATTCGGCCATTCCGCAACGTCGCCCGAAGCGGGAACCGGTAGCACGGGCGTCCGTGCGGATTCGGGTGTGTCCTGTTCCCAGCGGCCCAACACGTCCTCCCAATCACGGATCGCGGCCAGCGATTCGCGGAAGTACCAATCTCGGTGAACGATGCTGGTGCTGTCGTCCGCTACGGCAGACCGGAGGCCCGACGCCAGCAGCAGAACCGAAATCCAGAGGTGGGCCATCGGAGTCATGAGTACCTCGGCCGTGAGCAAAGTGGAGCATGGCAAGCGCCGGACAGTATGGCCCAGGCGGATGGGTGGCTCACGCAGGTCGGCCCTTCCGAGCCGACATGACGGCCTGGAAAGGCCGGCCCACGAGAAAATCACACCCGCTGAGCATGTCCACGGCTTTCCCGGAATCGTGCAAGACCATTTATACTGCCCGCGGTTGACTCTGACCATCAGCCAAGGCCCGCTGCAGCGCGGGCCAAAGCAACACAACCCAAGCCGGTAATGGGCAGCTCGACCCCGTGACTTCCCCGGCCCGTGCCACGTGCTACGATGTCGGCGTGGACGCAAGACTGGCGGTGCAGACTGCGAATTACGCCTCCGCCAAACCAATCAAAAAACGAAGGGCAGAAATAGGGCAGCGAAAAACGCTGATTATAAATGGGGAGTTATAAATGGGAAAGACGAAGTCAAGGGTAGATTTGATTTTTATAACCCCCCATTTATAACCAGCCCTCTTCAATTCTTTCAACGAGTAGACTCATGCCGATTATGCCTTTGCATCCAGTTCGCCGACTTACCCAGGACGAGTTCGCTGAAATGTCCTACGAGGTGATGCAGTGCGTGTTTGACATCCATAACGAATTCGGCCGCTTCTTCGACGAGAAGATCTATAAACGTGGCCAGTCGCTTCCCGCAAGTGGAGATCGAGTTTCCGATCGCGGTCACGCATCGCACGTTCTCGACCATCTATTACCTCGATGCCCTGGTCGCCGACGGCGGAGCATTCGAATTCAAGGCGGTCGAGGAGCTGGCGCCCAGGCATCGGAGGCAGTTGTACAACTATCTGCTGCTGCTCGACCTCGCTCACGGCAAGCTGGTGAATCTCCGGCTGGAAAGCGTTCAGCACGAATTCGTGAACGCCCTGCTGCGGGCTGACGAGCGGCGTGTTTTCGAGGTTTGCATGGATCGCTGGAATGATTCTATCCCAGGCGGCGAGATGATCATCGATTGGGTCGTCAGCATGCTGCAGGATTGGGGCACCGGCCTGGAACTGAGCCTCTATGAAGCCGCCGTCACGCATTTCCTGGGTGGCCGGGAGAGGGTGCTTCGCGATGTCGCCGTCCAGGGCAGCCGGCAGGGGTTGGGGTACCAACCGATGCGGTTGGCAACGCCTGGCGTGGCCTTCAAACTGACTGCTTTCGACCCGGAATTCGGTAGCTTTGAAGAACATGCCCGCCGGCTGCTGGCTCATGCAGATCTTCGAGCCATCCTGTGGATCAATATTGGATTGCACAAAGTGACGTTCGTGACGGTGCAGTGAGGAGCTGGTTATAAATGGTGGGTTATAGATGGAAATGCAAGGCATGCGTGGTTTTTGTTTTCCACAGTTGCCTTCTCTTCATTTATAACCCTTCATCTATAACCGGCCCTTGTCTTCTTACTCCCTTGCCGGTTTTTTGCAGCTACCTGCCTAGGACCTGCCCAAGACGGCGCGGCGGATCCTGACGCCGAACTTGGACGACTTCCGCATAGTAATGGGCGACATCATTGAAATCCTCCCGCCTGGAGAGTCACCCGCAGCCCTGTCAACGCAAAACAATGCCAGCCGGCATGGGGCACGTCTTCAAACCTACTTTGCCCGATCGGACAATGTCGTGCGTTTCGGTTGGAACAGATAGTAATTGGTCTGGGCTTTTAGTCCGCGCGTTGCGGCTCCAAGTCCCTCCAGCACGCCGCGGACGTCGCGCAGGATGGTTGGGCTGTCGCCATAGTAGGAATGCCCCAGCAGACTCTCGTCGACGTTCGTTGCATCCAGGACTTCGATCTGGGGCCATTCGGGGAACGTCGTCAGGTTCGCACCGCCTTCGCCCAGGCGTTTGTAACGATGGGCCTTTTTCGAGGCGGCCAGCGCCCAGTCCTTGGAGGACGAGTAAATGGAGATCCGCTCCGCCGCGGGGACGATCCGCGGCGCAATCTGCTGCTTGAAGACGGCGGCGTCGATATCGGGAGCGGCCAGGACAATCTGGTCGTATTGGACCGGCGCTGCGGCGGGCGAGGCGGCCAGTTCCTTGAGGGCCGTGGTCAAAACCCGCGTGCCCATGCTGTGGGCGATCAAGTGAATCCGCTGCGCCCCGGACTTCTGCACATACTCGGTCAAGAATTCCATCAGGTGCGGCAGCGTCCAGACCGCATTGCCTTCGCACTCGACGTAATTGCTCGGCGCGGGCCAGCTGTACAGGATGGCGGCGCCGCGAAACCCCAGGTCGTACTTCATTTGGGCCATGCGTCTCGCGGCGGAGGCGAAATCCACATTGAAGCCGTGGACAAAGACCAGCGCAGCTCGGTCCGACGACCCCGATATGCTGTCCTGCACGTCCTTCTGCCACCCGGTGCGGGCCAACGGCTGGACGCTCAGCAACACGACGTGTTTGGCCGGATCTTCGCGGAATTCCAGTTTCCAGACCGACGGCCGTTCAATTTCGCCGGGAGCGTGTTTGTAGGGGATACCGATTTCGCACTGGCCCAGTTCGAGCGCCGCCTTGACGTCATCCGGGCGCCTCTGGTCGTCGTAGAACTCGTTGGGCGTATCGCCGCTGCGCCGCCGGTCGGTCGCGTAGAAGATGCGGACCCGCGTAAATCCCTTGTCGATAACCGGCGTTGACCGCGACTTGCTACCGGCCGAGGGTGGGGTGGCGGTTGCCGGCTGGGGTGCGGTGTACGGGACAGTGCGCGTTGGTGGTTCGCGCGTTGGTGGCTCGAGCGCCGGTGGAGCGAGTGCGGGTGGTTCGAGCGTTAGGGGCTCCCCAGCCGGAGCGTGCCGTTCGGACGCTGCGGCCGGCGGCAACGTGTCCGGCTCGTCGATCATCGACGTCATATCTGGCTCGTCGATCATCGACTTGTCGGGCAAGCGGTCCTCCGATTGGGCGCCCGGCTGCCACGGGGGTTCCTCGTCCGGCGGCAGATCGGGAGGCGCGGATTCGGCCCCGGTTTCGTCGCCGGCGGAAGGCTCGAAATCGTGTCCTGAGTCCGGTGCTTGCGCAGTCCGCTTGTCCTGGGCGGCTTGCGGCGCGGCCATCTGGCCACAGCCGGTGAGGAGGAACAGCAGCCCGACACCGAGAAGCAAACGACGGTCCATGTCCGTTGACTCCATTGGTTGATACCTTGACTTCCCCGTAGGTCGGCCTTTCCAGGCCGACCGAGACGGCCTGGAAAGGCCGTCCTACACAAGGCACTGTGAATACTATTTTCGGCCACCGCCAAGCGAGCGTGGATCTTCCTTCGTGGGGAACGGAATGAATTCCGTTCTACGCGGTTCCTCCCTCTGACGCGTCGTCCTCACGGGGCGGCGCCATGTTCTTTTTGCCGGACACCAGGGCCAGCAATTCATCCGCATCGACGGGGTCCGGTTCCACGATCAACACATTGTCGCCGAAATCTTCCTCGTCTTCGATCACCTTGCCGCGTTCGTCCAGACGTACATCCGCCTCGGACGTCTTGCGTTTGGCAACTTTGAGCAATTGCTCGAACAACCGGTCCCGGTCCGTGCCGTTAATGGCGCTGACCGCCGAAGCCACTTCGCCCAGATAGCGAAGAAAGATCGAGCGCCGTTCGCCTTCCTGTTTCACCCGGTTGCGGCGGCGGAGATACATGCCCAACTTGCGCCCCACGGCTTGCAGACCCAACCGCAGTTCCCGCTGAATTTCCGGATAAGCGGCAATGGCTTCCTTGGACTCACTGGTGAATGGCACCCAGACGCTGGCCATGTGGACCATGACGGTGACCGGCCCCGTCGGCAGCGCTCCGCGCGACTGGGACAAGCCGTAGGGCCGCCAGTTCATCGTCAGGACCGACTCCATGATCGCGCAATCCCGGGGTTTGAATTGCAGCGGCACACGGTTGGCATAGCGGAACACCTGCATGGTCTGCCCTTCGGACAGATTGACGTTCTGCATGGCTTCGTGCAACTGCTTGATTTCCGGCGGCTTCAGCTTGCCAGGCGATTGACGCGTGCCGAACTTGGCGACGCGCAGGATGCGATCCGCAGCCTCGCCGCCCAGTCCGTCAAACGTATTGACGATGAATTGCCGCAGCGTCCGGGCGTCGCTTTCGTGCAGCAGTTCGGTCAGCAATTCCAGCGAGATCTTTTGCACGTGATTCGTGCCGCCGTAGGCCAAGGCCACTTCGATCTGGAACGGGTTGCCGCGGTAGACCGAGGGCGGCCTGGTCGCCGCACAGTAGAACTGGCCGGGCACGACGTGCCGCAGGCCCTTGAGCAACAATTCCTCGCCGATCGGCGAGATGCAGTCGGTCGCCGGGGCCTTGATCTTGGTCCGCTGGATCGCCTGGAACAACGCATCCGCTTCCTGGCGGCCGATCCGTTTGGTCGAAGCGCGTGTGCTGACCTTGGCCTCGTCGCAAATCCGCCGGGCCACCGCCGGGCTGACGCGCGAAAACGAACTCGACAAGAACTGCGACAGCGTGGGCGCTTTGGTCTCCTTGAGCATGGTGACCAACCGGCCCAATTCCACGCCGTAGGGGTGCGGTTTGATCTCTTTCGGCTCGGCGGGCAACTGCGTTGTGCTGCGGCGGTAAGTCTTATGGTTGCCTTCGGGATCGGCGTAGTGCAGCGTGATATGCGGATTGGCGATCACGGTCTGCTCCAAGTAGTCGTCGACGCTGCCCCGCCCGCGCTGGTATTTGGCCTCCAGTTCGATGGTCACCCGCGTGCCGCTCTTGACGCTCTGAGGCGGATGATCGCCTTCCGGCTCGTACTCGCCGACCCACTCGATGCCGTGCCGCTCGATGTAAGCCCGGCCGGCCTCGTTGGGCGGGATATCCACGCCCTCGCCTTTGCCATTGAGGATTTCCGGGTGGTTTTTCTTCGTGTCGATCTGGATTTCGTAATAGTGGGCCGGTTTGCGGAGCGAAATTTTCGAGATGATCTTGACCGGCTTGCCCGTCGTCAGCATGCCATACATGCCCGCGGCGCTGATCCCGATCCCCTGCTGGCCGCGGCTCATCCGCAAACGATGGAACTTGGACCCGTACAACAACTTGCCGAAAATCAGCGGGATCTGTTTCTTGACGATACCGGGCCCATTGTCCTGCACGCCCAGCTTGAAACGGTTCTCGCCCGTCTGTTCGATGTGGACCCAGATTTCGGGCAAGATCCCGGCCTCTTCGCAAGCGTCCAGCGAGTTGTCCACGGCTTCTTTAACGGCGGTCAGCAGGGCTTTGCGCGGGTTGTCAAAACCCAGCAAATGCCGGTTCTTGGCAAAAAACTCGCTGACGGAGATGTCGCGCTGTTTGGCCGCCATCGATTCCGCGGTCGCCCGGCGACGGGTCTGCCCATTGCCGGAAGGATCCGCCACAGGTTCGGAATCCAGGTCGGTTTCGTGTTCGGGGACGATCAACGTGGTGGACAAAAGAAGGCACTCCTTTACCGCGGGGGGCAAATGATGCGCGCCGACCAGGCGTCAGCCTTTTCGGGCAGTGCGGATTATAACGATCTTAACGCCGCTGTCACACCCGTTTCACCCGGCGAAAACCGACGATTGCGGGTAATTGTTCCAGCCGGAAAACAAAGATTGATCCTTATCCGCAGAGCCATCCGAGTAAACTCTGTAGCTTTCACTGGGATTGTCTCGCGGCCCAAGCCGGTTACCCGAATCGGCTGCCAAGGCCAGCCATCGACCGTCACCCCGCGGTCCCCACGCCCGGCTGAGACGATCCCTTGACCATAACCCAGACCAGGAGGAGATATCCATGACATCCCGTTGGACTCGAACGATGCTGGCGGCCTTGACGATCGGGCTCGTGTGCGGTTTCGCCACCCACGGCGTGTGGGGCGCGGAACAGCCGGGCATCGCTCCGGAACCGATGAACATGGAACCCGGAGCCGAAGCGTACGGCAGTATGCCGGCCTCGGCCGTCGACTTCGGCTGCCGGCCCTGGGAATATGGACGTCCAGATCTGTTTTATAACTTCTACGTACCCAACAATTGCGGCGGTGCCCCCGCTGCGCTGTACATCGCACCTCGCCCCGTTCCGGCCCTGGTGGGTCATACGTACTACACCTATCAGCCGCTGATGCCCCACGAAATGCTGTACCCCCACTATCGAACCTACCGCCAGTGGTATGACGATGGGCGCGGAGTGACCCG
Organism: uncultured Pirellulaceae bacterium; assembly: GCA_964645045.1. Taxonomy (GTDB): domain Bacteria; phylum Planctomycetota; class Planctomycetia; order Pirellulales; family Pirellulaceae; genus Anammoximicrobium. The sequence continues at coordinate 12,639 of CAZXYZ010000166.1, forward strand.
CACCAAGGTTGCCTGGTATTGCAATCCCCTGACGGCAACAGCCAAGAGCGTTCATCAAGCGATTCGTCTGCCCCGATAGAGACCGCGAGACGGGTGTGAACGTTTCCAATCCAATGTGCTTGCACCTGCGGAAAGTGCTCCACCGCAAGAAAACCGCACTGAATTCCCCCACCTTTTCCAGGAACCCACCCATGAAAACCTTAAGCCAGACCGCCTTGCTGGCGGGTAGCATTGCGCTTTTGACGGTCATGGCCGCGAAGGCATCCTGCCAAGACGGATTGCAGCCGGTCGACGCTCAGCCCGGTCACCTGCAAGCTGTTCCCGAATCGTCCGGCGACAACGGGGCCGCGACAGGCCAATCGTGTAGCAACGGCTGCGATCACCAAGACGCCTGTGGCTGCGGTTCATCGTCGACGTGCGGTCGCCCACGCGGCTTCATCGGCCGGTCCCAAGGCTGCGCATGTGGCAACTGTGCGCAGGGACCTTTAGTTCATTTGGGAAATGCGCGGTACAACTGCCAGGGGCTGATCGATCCTTGGGCGCGCGCGGATTGGATCGCGTCGCAGCGGGCCATGACGCAGTCCTGGCACGCCGGATACTACCATACGGGATGGGGAGCGCCCGTGGCGATGGTCGTTCCCCCGACGGCTCGGATGCAAACGCGAATGGGCTGGGGGGTGTCCCAGAGCACCGTGACGCCGATCTACCACCAGTTCGAGCGTCCGTATCCCAGTGCCATGACCGCCGACGGCACCGTGATGCCCGGCCCCTGCGCGCCTTTGTATCCCACGCCCCGCTGGCCCAGCCACACGGATCAATTTGGAGTCTACTACGTGCGTGCCCCGTGGTAGGGGTGCGGCGGCTGGTGGCTTGGCAGCGGCGAAAAGATACATTCAGAAGAGCGATTGCGGGACCTCGGCAAAACCGAGGTCCCGCTCTTTTTCTGGGTCTCGTATCTATTTCAGGCAAGGACTGGTGCCGCCGCAAAAGGATCTGCCCCGGGTTTGGCGGGTCGTTGATTTAATCGTGGGATAGGCTTCCAGCCTGTCGAATGGGAAAACGGCGCAGATTGGTCACTTGTAACTGGGCAGTCCAGACAGGCTGGAAGCCTATCACACGTATGTTTGCTACAATCAAGCTCGTCTGCATGGATACCGCCTGCCACATCGGACTGGCCGTCTTCGAGATACATTGCGAGGCATGGCCGGCCAATCCGGCCCGCGTGCGACGGCGTCGAGCCGCATAAGGAACCCTACATGCCCCCCGCTGGAAACACGTTGGATGCGTTGCTGCCGCTGCTGCAGCCGCACCAGCCCGAACTGCACTTGAACGCCTCGGTGGTGGAAGTCGCGGAGCCCAGCCAGTTGGCGGAACTAGCCGCCGATCCGCGGATTCGGCGTTACTTGCTGGCTCGCCTCTCCGACACAGCGGCGTTGGTCGATCCGGGCTGCGCGGGGGACTTGGAGACCGCCCTGCTGGAAGCCGGTCATACGCCCAAGGTGCTCGCCGGAGAATGGCAATGAAGCTGACCCACGTGCTGCAACGGGACTCCCGCGTCCAGATCAGTCTCTTCGGCTATCGAGCCGACGACTTGAAGAGAATGGCGCGATTCTGGGTGGGAAAAGAAGCCGGGACCTATCCCAAGGACAAGTGCGTCGCCGCGATGGCCAAGGCCCTGGAGAGCAAGGCGTCCGTCCCGCGGGTCCTGTCGCAACTGTCGCCGGAAGAACAGCAGGTATTGGCGATCTTCGGGCGGTACGGGCCGTCCGTTTCGGGACCGCTGCTGACCGCCGAGATGTACGCCCGCGGTTTAGCGCAGAAGCTCGAACGGCCCGGCTCCGGCGGCGACTGGCGGGCGTACCACGAAGCACGCCGGAACGAGCCGGTGCGGGTCTTGCACGAGAGGATGATGTTGATTTCCGAGGGCTCTTCCGATTATTACGGCGGCTATGGGGAAGAGCGGTATTCACCGGCCAGTCTGAACCCCGTCTTGGCCGGCGCGGTCGCTCCTGCCGCGCCGCTGCCCTGGAGGAGTTCCGCGCCGTGCGGCGAAGTGCAAGACGCCTACCGGCGTTCGGGGGCGGAAGTCGCCTTGGATCTGCGGCGTGTCGCCGCCGCCTTGCAGCAGTTGGGTACGTGGGCGACCGTGGCGGGGAATTCGCCCTCCAAGCAAACCCGCGGGCGGCTGCACAAGGAAGTCGGGTTTCGCTCGGCGGAAACCGACATCGGGTCCCCACCTGACCCGGAGTGCCTGTACTACGAATTGCTCCGCGCCATGGGCTGCCTGGACTTCCAAGCCGCGTCACATTGGCTCCGGATGGATGCGTTGGACAAGCACCTGCGGCTGCCCGCCGTCCTGCAGGGATGGCGTTGTGCGAGGGCTTGGCTCGGCATGCCATTGTGGCAGGATGGGATCGGCTCGGTGCCGGACCGGGACAGCGATGCTAATCCGGTGCGCATCCGGCCGGCCAAGTTGCGGCAGTGCCGGGAACTGCTGACGTGGGCGCTGTGCCGCGTGGCTCACGGTCCCCGTGAGTGGCTGGACCTGGAGACGTTCTTGAAGGACCTGTGGCATGCGACGCATGTGTCGCCCATCGATCCCTACTGGGGCTCGTACGCCTGGAATCCCAAATTCGAGATGGCGCTCCGCGCGAACACGTTTCCCGGGGGCGCCGAGCGGTTGTTGGCATACTGGCTGGCGGGTGCAGGCGTGTGGGCCGCGAACGCCGTTTGGGTTACGCTCGTGACGCTGGGTTTGGTCGAGCGGGGACAGACGGCGGGGAAAGGCGGGCGTTTCTGTTTTCGCCTGAGCGAACTGGGACGCATGGTGTTCGGAGCCCCGGAAATCGAGGCCACCGAGCGTTTGCCGGAGACGAAGTTCTTAACCGTGCAACCGAACCTGGAAATCGTGGCCTATCTGGACGAGGCCGAGCCCCGGCAAATTGGCACGTTGGCTTTCCCGGCTGGCGTGTGTGCGATCATCGGGGCCGGCCGTCGCCGGCGTGGGCAAGCGACGAATTCGGCCGGATCACCCCCCTGGCCGGCGACGCCGTCTCGGACGCGCGGCTCGCCTGCATCGCGGACCACGGCGGCGAAGGCTGGCAAGTGACGCCGCAGTCGATCGCTCATGCTCGCGCCTTGGGACTCACGCTCGACCAGATCCTCGCTTGGCTGAACCAACACATCACTCCGCCGGTTCCGCCGCTGTTGGAAATGGCGATTCGGAATTGGACCGGCCGCCAAACCTGCGGCTTGGCACGCGTCTATCTGCTGCAGGTCACTCGGCCGCAAGTCCGGGATGCCATCCTGCACAGTCCTGCCTTCGCGCCGTTGCTGGCAGGCCACATCCCTCCCGACTGGTTCGTCCTCCGCGATGACGGCATCGCCGCCGCGCGGAAACTCCTCAAGACTCTGGGCTTCGCACTCAGCGATACGCTCCAACTCGGTCCGTCAGCGGCGTCCCGCGAGGAACCGCCGCCGGCGACCGGCAGGCGCAAAGGGCCCCGGAAACGCTGAAGCACAGAGAACGCGGCACGATCCGACTCGCAAACCGTGCAGGCCAGGATCACCCTGATTTGGTGGAGGTCACATTTTCCTCCTCCAGGAGGGCAGATACCGAGCCAAGCGATTGCTGGTGCTCGCCCTGCGACTTATGCCATAATGAGCGCCAGGTAAGCGAGATCTTCCGCCTGCTTGACTGGACGGTGCATTTGCGGGTCGACCTGGAGAAACGGGCCGAGGCATTGTTGCGTTTCCAGTCGCTCGCGGACCTGCAAAACGGGCTCGAACAATACGGCGGCCCGGGCGTTTGAATCCCTCCGGAGACGGTCCATGACTACCGAATCACCACACGTGGCACAGGAAGACAGCCCTACGGCGGAGTCGTCAACCTTGACGATGATCCCGTGGCCCCCGTGCTCGGCGAGTCGCTGGAGGCGTTCCGGCGTGATTTGCCGGAGCTGCTGAAGACACACCGCGGACCATCGCCCTCGGCTGCCATTGATCGGCTTCCGTGCGTTGCACACTGCCGGACCGGAAGTCGTGGTCGACTGTAAGCGATGCCGCCGGTCGATCCGCACAATGCCGCGGTTCTGGTTGTTTGCGTGAATTGGCACGCCAGGCACGCCCGATCTGATGCTTGACTCGGAGGGCTGGGACGTCCTCGGGCCTTGCCACGTTGTCGGTTCCCGTGGCAGGGACGTGGGGGAATCCGCCGGCACAATCAACGAAAAACGAAATCAGCCCCCACATCCCCTGGAGGCACCGTTCAAGGAACGTCTGCCCGACGTGGGCTATGCACGGGACCGGGCCGGCAACCGGGACCTGCACTACGACGAGTTCTGCCTGTTGTTGCTGCTGGGCTTGTTCAATCCGGTGGTAGATAGCCTGCGGGGGCTGCAACAAGCCAGCGAATTAGAGAGCGTTCAAAAACTGGTCAAGTGGCGTTTGCACACCCACTTCGAAGTGGACCGCTTCGTCGATTTCGGCCCGCAAGGCCCACTTGAGCTTGTCGTAGGGTTCGTCGGGGCCGGTTGCCCGCAGAGCGACAGGGCGACAGACACACTGGACCTGCCTGGGGACGATATTCTTACTGCAGCGCCCGATGCGGGCATCGGCTGGACCAGCCGCGAATACCTGAACGCGCGAAAGAGCGTGCCTTCACACCGCACACAGGTGCTGTGCAGACCGCTTTGGAGGTGACAGATGGCCATTACGATTGAACTCCCCCGCGCCATCGAAGAAAAGCTCCGATCGGAGGAAGGCGACGTTGCCGCCCTTGGCAAGGAAGCGATCCTGATCGAACTTTATCGAGAAGGCAGGATTTCCCACGGGGAGCTGGCCGACGGCCTGGGTCTGTCTCGAAACCAAGTGGACGCCGTGCTGAGGCGCCGGACGGTTACGGAAGATCTGCTGACAGACAAGGAACTGGTTGAACAAGTCGCCGGTCTGCGGAGGCTGCTGGGGCCATGATCGTCGTGTCCGACACATCGCCGCTGAACTACCTTGTGCTGATCGAACGCGCGCATCTTCTGCCGTTGCTTTTCGGACGCGTCGTAGCTCCACCCGCCGTGATTGCCGAATTGCAGCATCCCGGCGCACCCGCGGTCGTCCGGGCCTGGGCGGCAGGCCCGCCGGTTTGGCTGGAGATTCGGCCGCCAGCCGGAATCGACACAACTCTCGGCCTTGGCCCCGGAGAAACGGAGGCCATCAGTTTGGCCCGGGAACTCCATGCCGACGCCGTATTGATCGGCGAGCGCCGCGCGCTGACGATTGCCAGGAAGGCGGGTTTGTTTGTCACCGGCACTCTAGGTGTTCTCGTGATCGCTGCGGAACGGGGCCTGATCGACCTCGCCCAGGCAGTCGCCGCTTTGAAGCAGACCACGTTCCGAGTGTCCGACGAAGTTCTCGACGAAGTTCTACAGCGGGAAGCTGACAGGCAACGCCCGCGCTCGGACGGATCGGACAACGGCGAGCGCCGGTAGTCCGACTGGCAGGTGATCCACCTGGAACGCGGCCCCTATTCTTAGGCTTGAAGACGCACTGGTTTCAGATTGGGGCCTCGCAGGCGACGGGGCATCCCACGGACGACGACTCGCGCGCGATGTCGACGCGCAGGATGAATGGTAGACGCGCCGGGTGCGCTGAACGAGCCGCTTGGATGGCGTCGCTCAAGATGTGGCCCAGGAAGTAATCCCCCGAGTCGGGCTCGATGGCGACAAATTCGTCCGGGTGCGTGTGCTCCAACTGGGCTCGGAGTCGCTGCTCGTAGATGACGCCTGCCCTGCGAGTCAGTTCCTGCGACTGCTGGGATGCCATGCCGGTTTCTTTTCTTGTTGTCGCGCTCAACGTGTCCGTCCGGTTGTATTGTACGGAGAATGACTGCGGACGGCGACACATCGAAGACTTGAGCCTGTCGTAGGGTTCGTCGGCGCCGGTGCCCAGCCTGCAGCATCGCCCCCGGCCGCCGTGGTGTTGGTCAGCGGGTCCGGACCGTCACCGAGTCCCGGCCGCGATGCCGATGGTCGCCGGCTTGTTCCCGTTCGACCTGCAGACCCAGGGTGCCGATCGTTGGCACGTCGGCCGCCTTGCCGTGGTTGCGACGTAGCCGGGTTCCACCAGCCGCAAGTGTGCCAGCCAACTCGGCAAAACAACGGTTCGTGGACTTTTCCTGGTCGGACCCTTTTCCTGGTCACGTTCGGTTTGGGGCAGCTCGCGCAGAGACCGACCGGCCTCCGCGGCGGGGATTTCGGCGTAGAGGAGCGGCGCAGGCTGCGCCCGTGGCCGTTGACGGAGCCGCGTGGGTGGAGATCGTCGGTCCACACGCGGCCGACGGAGAGTGAACGGGTATCGCTTCGCCGCCGGGTGCTGCGTGGCCAACCTTTTCTGCTTTGCGACTTGTTCAGCAGGCAGTCTGCTGGTTAACATGATCGTCCGGCGTCCGGTGGTCCATGTCGCCGCCCTGGAAGAAGACACATTTTGGAAATCCGGTATCCCGCCGGCTTGGGCCGTGGATTGGGGCGAAGACAAGTTCGGCCCGTGGGTCGCGTTTGAAATCGAGGGCATTCGCCAGAGGATGCGCTGGATCGAACCGGGCGCGTTCCGCATGGGCTCGCCGGACGATGAACCGGGACGGTGGGGCAAGGAGTCGGGCGCGTACAACGAAGGCCCGCAGCACTCGGTGACGATTAGCCGCGGATTCTGGTTGTTCGACACGGCGTGTACCCAGGCACTGTGGCAAGCGGTGATGGGCGACAATCCCAGCCGGTTCCAGGGTCCGGACCGGCCCGTCGAGCAGGTCAGCTGGGAAGATTGCCAGACGTTTCTCATCAAGATCAACGGACTCGTCTCGGGTCTCGACTTGAGCCTGCCGACCGAGGCGCAATGGGAATATGCCTGCCGCGCGGGGACGACAACCCCGTTCAGCTGTGGCTACAATATCACGCCGGCCCAAGTCAACTACGACGGCAACTACCCGTACGAAGGCGGCGCGAAGGGACTCTACCGCCAACAGACCGTTCCGGTTGCCAGCTTGCCACCCAACCAGTGGGGCTTGTTCGAGATGCACGGCAACGTCGGGGAGTGGTGCCACGACCGCTGGCGACGTTATACCGCCGACAGCGCGACGGATCCGATCGGCACCACGGCGGGGGATGCCGGGCGGGTGCTGCGAGGCGGCAGTTGGAGCAACAGCGCGCGGGACGTACAGTGCGCGGACCGCATCGCGGACCGCCCCGGCGATCGCGACGACAACTTCAGTTTTCGCTCTGCCCGAGTTCAGCAGACGCAAGAGCGATACCCCCCCAGTTGCTGCCACGATCGGATCTTAGTCGGCTTCAGCCGACTCCTCGTTTGCCACCAGCTTCAGTTGGTGGGAGCGGTTGCGGCAAGCCATTTTCCAGGAGCCGGCTTCAGCCGGGCTTCTCGATCCGGGGTTTCAACGGTGTGATCGAGCGACCTGGGGGGAACCCTACGGCGCGCGGCGGTACGTCTCAAGACATGACGAGAAGTCCGGCTGAAGCAGGCTGAGGCAGGCTGAGGCAGGCGAGCCACTCCGCTATCCACCAGCTGAAGCTGGTGGCAGACGATGAACTGACTGAAGTCGGCTAACAAAGAACACGTAAGTTGTCCTGTTCCTACGGTTGCGCCTCGAAGTACTTCTTCACGATCCACCCGGGCTGCCACTGGTCGGGGACACGCTTCAATCCCGTCAGATCAATCGGCGCGGGGGTTTTGTTCTCGGTGGGCACCTCCAACGTGTCGTCCACGCGCACTTGCCATTGCTTCATCACCGTCAACAAACGGGCGACTTGAGCGGCGTGTTGCGGCCGGTCGATCAAGTTGGTCGTCTCGTTCGGATCGGTTTCAAGGTCAAACAACTGAAGATGGCTGATCTGGGGGTAAGCGATCAGCTTCCAGCGCTGGTCCCGCACGGCGCGCTGGATTTTGAGGAACGGCAGGAATACCGAATCGCGGACGGTCTCTTTTCGCCCCTCCCAGATCGGCCGCAGGCTTTCGCCTTCGAGGCCGGAAGGCGGTTGTACGGCCAGCACGTCGCAGAGGGTGGGAAACAGATCGTACAGGTACGTGAAGGCGGCGGTGGACTTGCCTGCCGGGATCCCAGGCCCGGCAACGATCAGCGGCACTTTCATGCTGTGCTCGAATACGTTCTGCTTGCCCAGCAAACCGTGACTGCCCAGGGCCAATCCATTGTCCGCGGCGAAGATGACAATCGTGTTGTCCGCCTGACCGGACTGCGCCAGCGCCGCCAGAATCCGTCCGATCTGCTCGTCCAGGTGCGTGATCAGGCCGTAGTATTCGGCCAATTGATCGCGGATCATGGCTTCGGTCCGCGGCCAAGCCCCCAGGTTCTCGTCCCGCCCGCCCCGCATGTGCCCGTTGTCGAAGGGAAGCTGGGGCAGAAAGTTCGGCGGCAGCGGGGGCAAGTGCCGGTAATACGCCTCGCGGTAACTCAGCGGCGGCATCC
>CAZXYZ010000167.1:0-21119 GCA_964645045.1 uncultured Pirellulaceae bacterium
ACGTAGAAGTCGCGGCCGGGTAGCTGTCAGGCATGGCTCCACCGACGCAAGGTCGGGAGAGGCCGGAGACAGGGGAAAGGCCCGTTGGCGTGGTCGCCCCCACGTGGGCCGGGCTCTCCGAGACCGGAAGAGCGCGTCTCGGAGAGACGCGGCTACGTGAATTGCCGGACGACACGCCGGAATTGTGACCCAAGAAACCGGGGCAAGCCTGCCAGGAAACCAAGAAGATTCAAAGATATGTCAAGATGTCAGGACCCGCTCCGGCCGCCAGCGGCGCAGTCCGGCGGCGATACGGGAGCGGGACACCGCGGCCTGCGTCCGGTGTTCCGCGGAGGATTTTGCTTGAGTGCCGCGCAGGCCGCGGCCTTGGCGGGCTCGGTGCTGATCCACGTTGTCGCGCTGCGCCGGCTCAGCGCGGCGGACTATGCGTTGCTCGGCCTGGTGCTGGTGGTCGGGGCCGGCCTGCAATCCGTGCTGGCCGGGGGAATTCCGAACGCGCTCCGCCGGGCGGCAGGCGCCTGTTCCGATCCGGCGACGGTATGCTTGGCGCCGGCGATGTCACTGCACCTGGCTGTGTGCGGCGGCGTGTGGCTGGGACTGCTGGGGCTTGCGCACGAGGTGACTCGATGGACGGGAAGCGCGGACGCGTGGCCCGTGATGGCGGCGGCGGCCACGGAACTGTTCGTGCGTGCCGGGCTGCTCGATTCCTCCGTATTCATTTTGAACGGGCAGGGGCGATACGGCGCGCAGGCGGCTCTGCAGATCGGTTTCCAGGCCGGCCGAGTGACCTTGTTCGTGATCCTCCTGGCACAGGACTGGGGCCCGGCGGGCGCGATGACCGGGCTGGCTATCGTAGCTCTCGCGGCGGGGTGTGCCGGGTTGTGGCTTGTCCGGCCGTGGCGGGGGCGTGCGGACGTCGAATCGCGATCGTTGACCGCGGGGGCCGATCTGGCCGCCTGGCTGCGCTACGGCGGCTCGCACGACGGGCTGTTGTTCATGATCCCCGTGGCGAACTTGTGCCTGGTCAAGGGCTTGGTCGCCGATGCGGCGGAGGTGGCCGTCTATGTCGCTTGTTTCGTGGCTGCGCGCGCCACCGCATCGCTGGGGATCGTCTTGGCCGGGATCTTCTTCGCACCGGCCGCTCGCGCGGTTTCGCGGAACGACGCGAAGTCGGTGCGGTCGTTTCTGGCCGTGGGGGTACGGGTGCAGGTGCTTCTGCTGGCGCCGCTGGTGGCCTTGGGTCCGTTGCGGGGCCCCGAGTTTCTGCAGAAGGCATGCGGCTTTGCAAGCCGGCCCAGCGGCGTTTTGTTGGCCACGCTGCTGGCCGCGGGTGCTCTGTTGACGCTGTGGGCGTTCGTAGGCGAGATGCTGGCGGCGGCGGGGCATCTGCGAGCGCGACTGCGCTTGGCGGCCGGCGCGGCGGCGGGCGGGCTGGCGGGGATGTGGGCCGCCACGTATGTTGGAGGTCTGCAAGGGGCGGCCGCGGGACTGCTGGCGACCGCGGCGGTGGGCGCGGCCGGATCGATCATGCTGGCTGGCCGTGCGTTGGGGCCGGGTTAAACGAGGTTCGGGCACCGAGTTAGCATCGTTCGAGAAATAAGTGGCGTAAGCTTCCAGCTTGCGGTGCTCACATCTGCCGCAAGCTGGAAGCTTACGCCACCGGGAAGCGGAGGCTGGGAGAAACCCGATGATGAGCGATGCGGCCATGGCGCCGGTGTGGATGGCGGTCAATCTGTTCCTGCTGTGGGCCGGGTGGCGCGCGAGCCGGCTGCTGATGCCCGAGGCGGGTGCGATTGTGCGCGCTTGCCAGATCGCGCTGTTCTGGTGGGCCGCGGTGGTCCTGGCCGCCGTGACGACGGGCGCTGCGGAGCTGCTGAACGGTCCGGCGCTGCTGGTCAGCGGCACGTTGTGCGGTTGGGTGCTGCTGGCCAGTGCCAAGCGTCTTGGCCAACCGGTGGAACTCCGCCCGGCGGCAGCAGAGGATTCGACGGGACTTGCGGCCGGGGGCTGGTGGTTTGGCGAACGGTTCTGGGTGTTTCTGTGGGGATCTGGCTGGCGTGGATGGCAGCCCGCGTGGGCGGCGTGGCGCTGCTGAATTTCCCCAGCGACTGGGACACGTTGATGTACCACCTGCCGCTGGTCGACCAGTGGCTGCGCGCCGGCAGCCTGTACGCGCCGGACGATCCCGTGTGGTACAACGCGGCGAACGTGGAACTGGTCGGGCTGTGGTGCGTGGGACCGTTTTCCGGGGATTTTCTGACGGGCCTGACCAATTTGCCCGCGCTGGTCCTGTTTGCCGGGGCGGCGGTCGAGTTGGGCGGCGAATTTGGATTGGGGCGCCGCCTGAGCCACGTGGCGGGATTGGCTGTCGTTTCGAACTGGATCGTGTTCCGGCAGTCGCTGGACTCCAAGAACGACATGGCCGTGGCGGCACTCTTCCTGGCAACCCTGCTGTTCGGAATGCGGTATCTGAGGCTGGGCCAACGCGGGACGCTGGTCTACGCCGCGTGCGCGTGCGGATTGTTGTGCGGCGTCAAGTACTACGCGGTGGGATACGCGGGCGTCGCCTTGATCTCGATGGCCGTCGTGTCGTTGGCCGGCGCACGTGCCGGCAGGGGTTGGAGACTGGCCGCAGCCGGCATCGCAGGGACCGTGATCTGGGGCGGGTATTGGTATCTGCGGAATTTCTGGATTACCGGGACGCCCATCTATCCCAAGGGGATCGGCGGAAGGACCGACATGCTGCTGCAGATCCGTCCGCAGTTGTGGGAGTCGACGCTGTTGGGCAACAACAGCCCGGATGTGTTCCCGCTGTTGATCGAGGCCGTTCAATCCATGACGGGCCCGTGTCACTTGGCGGCCTTTTTGATGCTGCCGACGTTGGTCGCGTGGCTGATCGGCTCGGGAACCTGGATTTGGGTGCGCGGCGGGCGAGCGGAGGACGGAGGACGGCGGCTGCTGCTGGCGGTACTGATCGTGGGTTGCGGTCTGGTTTTCGGCCTGACTCCGTTTGTCGTAGAGACGGTGCCTGGAACCATGAACATGCTCCGGGGCCGCTACCTGCCGGCCCGTTTCGGGCTGTGCCTGCTGACGCTGAGCGTGTACGCGCTGGGGGTGCTGGTTCAGGACCTCTCGCGCGCGTTGCGGGGGCGAGATCCGGTCCGGAGGTGGCGGATGGGACTCGCGCTTGCGCCGCTGGTGATTCTCGGCCTTGTTGCCGCGTGGCAGTTCTACGACAACTCGAGTCGCGCTCAAAACGGTCAGATCGTGGATACCGCCCTGCTCGCCTGGAACGCGTTGTTGATCATGCTGCTCATCGCCGCGTTGCGGAGCGTGCCGCGGCGGATCGTGTGGACGTGTGCCGCGGTGGGCGGAGTCGCTCTGGCCGGTGCGGCCGCCTGGGGTGCGTATGAACTCAGTCGCGGCTGGCACGACGGTTACGCACGGCACTACGACGCGATGTTCCGCGACCGGATATTTCAGACGCTGGAGCAGGTTGAAACGCCCGGCACCCGGGTGTGTGTGTTCGGTGACCGCTACTATCCGTTTTTTGGTTCCCGGCGGCAGTTTGCCCCTTGCCGGCCGCCCTACCTGGCCAGCCGAGAGCAAGCACTGGCGTATGTCCGGCGACAGAGGGCCAGCCTGGTATCGGCAATCCGGGATGCCCGTCCGCGAGCCGAGCGGTTTGACGGGTGGGGCGGCTGGTTGAGCGACTACCCCGAGGTATTCGTGCCGGTGCAATCAGCCAGTCAGAGCACGGCCCGCTTCGACCTGTTCCGAGTCGATCATGCGATGCTGGAGCGGGTCCTGGCGGATCGAACGGCCGTCGCGGACGGGCCCGACGCGGAACCTGCCGGCCCCGGCCAGCCGCACGAAGCAGCCGCGGGAAAGGCGCAACCGTGATTGAATCCTACTGGTGGCGGACGGTTCCCAACTTTGGCGATGGGATCAGTCCGCGGCTCGTGGAATGGTTGAGCGGGCAGCGCGTGCGGTGGTCGCGGGCGGCCGGACGGCCCGTGTTGGCGGCGGTGGGCAGCGTGGTCCAATCGTGCCATCCCGGTTGGCACATCTGGGGTTCGGGGCTGATCGCCGGCGACGCCCGGATCCCCGCCGGGCTGACCGTCCACGCCGTGCGGGGGCCGCGGACGCGGGCGGCTCTGGCCCGCTGCGGGTATCCGGCTGACGTGCCGTTAGGCGATCCGGCCTTGCTCCTGCCGTTGCTCTTCCCGGGGCGTTCGGATCCGGTCTACGACTGGGGCATCATCCCGCACTTCATCGATTATCCGCTGCTGGCCTGGATCCTGTTTGCCGAGCGTCTGCGTCCGCGCCCGGCGGATCGTCGGCGAGTGATCCTGATCAACCCCTGTTCGTCACCGGCGCGGTACATCCGGCGGCTGACCGCCTGCCGGCGAGTGGCCGCCAGCAGCCTGCACGGCCTGGTGGTGGCCGACGCCTATGGGATCCCCAACGCGTGGTTCGCTACGGGACGGAATCCGCTCAAGGATTTCTGTCTGCGTCGCACGACGTTCGTGCATGACGATTTCAAGTACTTCGACTATCTTGAATCGGTCGGGCGGATGGATGCGACGGGGACGCTCGTCCAGCGGCGGATTCCGTGGGACGAGTGGGAGGAACAGGTTCGGCGGTGGTCCCGGATCGCCTGGGATCCCCTTCCGCTGCTGGAATCGTTTCCGTGGAAGTCGAGTGGATGGGAAAGCCGCGTCACGGGACCTGCGCGAGCGTACTGGCGCTAGCCCGCTTCGGCCACCACGCTGCTTGCCAGCGTGGGGCTATGTTCGCGAGCGAATTACGTCCCGCTCACCACGTCGTTCGCTGTGAACACCGCTCCACGCTGGCAAGCAGGAATGGTGCGAGGTTAAGCGGCAAAGCCGCCTACCGTAACCCGAAGCGTAAGCGAGGACGATTCGTTTTCCAGCCTCATTCCTCGCTTACGCTTCGGGTTACAACGGCGGCAAACCCGCGAACACGCTTAACCTCGTACCATTCCTGGCAAGCAGCGTGGTGGCGGAACAAAGGACTACGGGTAGATCCGCTCTGGTCTTGAACACCGTCCCACGCTGGCCAGCAGCGTGGTGACATAGGCCAGACTGCCCCGCAGAGTGGCCGCGTGCCCCGAGCTGTGAACCGGCGACGCCCTTCGTGTCCGACATGAATGGTTCCTTCTCCTGGATGTGCCTTATCCTGCCTTATCCTGCCGCGCCGGACGTCTCCCGAAAGAGCAGCGGCGATGGTAGCATTTGATGCCGAGGCAAACAAGCGCAGGAATGCCAAGGGAGTATTCGCACGTTCTATGGTTCGATTCGACCCCGTCAAGGCCGCAAGGCCGCCGCTCCCACACCTCCGGTGGTGCCGTCACGTGAACCGATCGCGGATCATCGCGGGATCGCTGTTGGGGCTGGGGCTGCTCTTGCTTGTAGGGTGTGGCCAGAGCGTCGAGCCACCGGCCGAAAATCCCCTGGCCGTGTCGGCTTCGCCGCCGCAATCCGCCTCGTCATCCGGTCGTGCGGACCTTCCCGGAATCAGCCGTCCCCGCCGGAAGCCCGGTTGTCCCCTGTTTCGGGACGTCCATCAAGCGGCTGGATTGGAGCATGTGTACCAGAACGGGGAGCGCGGGAGATGCCTGTTGTTCGAGACCACAGGGGCGGGCGCGGGTTGGCTGGATTACGATGCAGACGGCCATTGGGACCTGTATTTGAACCAGGGCGGTGACGCGACTGGCACCTCCGACGAACAACAGCCGAATGATGCGCTATTCCGTAGCGCCGGCGACGGCACGTTCCAGGACGTGACGGTCGTGGCGGGCATCGTGGAACGAGGGTACAGTCAGGGCGTGGCGATCGGCGACTTTGACAACGACGGATTCGATGACGTGTACGTCACCAACCTGGGCCGCAACACGCTGTTTCACAATCTGGGCGACGGGACATTTCGGGAAGTCGCACAGCGGGCTGGCGTGGACGACCCGAGGTGGAGTGTTTCCGCGGCCTGGGCTGATTTGGATTTGGACGGGGATCTGGATCTGTACGTCTGCAACTACTGCGTTTATGATCCTCAGCACCCGCGAGAGTGCCGCAGCAAACAGGGGCAACCGCGCATTTGTCACCCTCGCGATATCGAACCTGCGCCGGACGAGTGCTACATGAACCGCGGTGACGGCACGTTTTCCGCCGAAGCGAGTCAGCGGGGATTGGCCGACGCGGGTGGCCGCGGACTGGGCGTGGCCGTCGCCGACCTGAATAACGATGGGCTCCCGGACATCTTCGTGACCAATGATGTCTCGGCCAACTTCCTGTTCGTGAATCAAGGTCGGGGGACGTTCAAGGAAATGGCCCTGGTCCTGGGGTGTGCCACGGATGCCAACGGCAATTGGATGGCCAATATGGGTGTGGGAGTGAACGACATCGACGGCAACGGCTACCTGGATTTGTACGTGACCCATTTTCATCAGGAATCGGACACCCTGTACCGCAATCACGGGGAGGGCGGGTTCCAGGACGAGAGCGCCGTGATGGGATTGATCCCCCTGACCATGAACCGGCTGGCGTTTGGTACCGTCATGGCCGACTTTGATCAAGACCGGCAGCCCGAGGTCTTCACCGCGTGCGGACACATCGAGAACTCGCCCGGCTATGCCTTTTACCGGATGGCTCCGCAGCTATTCCAGTTCGACGGCCGTCAATGGCATCAGTGCAGCCACGAAGCGGGCGAGTTTTTCCAGGAAAAACGCGTGGCGCGGGCTGTCGCGTCGTGCGACTACGACGAGGACGGCGATCTGGATCTGTTGGTCGCCCACGAGAATTCGCCGGCCGCGCTGCTGCGCAACGAGTCGCAGCGTGGAAATTGGCTCAAGTTTCTGTTTCGCGGCCGGGAAAGCAATCGCCGCGGAATTCATTGCCGCGTGACGGTCACCGCGGGAGAAGGCACCTGGATGCAGGAACTGTGCGGCGGAACGAGCTATGCGGCAACGCACCAGCCGGTGTTGGTTTTCGGCCTGGGGGATTGGCGTCTTCCGTGTATGATAACGGTTCGCTGGCCCAGTGGACGCGTTCAGCGTCTGGCGGCGGTGTCCGTGGACCAGACACTTGTTCTGGACGAAGGGCGGGCGCGGCTCGGCCAAGCCGGAGTGTCACCGTGAGTTTTCGATTGGCAAATCCTCGACTGCGTGCGAAACCTCCAGCGGCGTCCGTCGCGGCGATCATACTTTTCGTGCCCCTGGCGTTCGGCACGCTCGGTTGTTCCGACGGGGGCGGCAGCGTCGAAACTCCGGCCGGCAATCCGTTGGCCGTGGGACCAGCCAAATCGAGCGATTCTCCGCCCGTCGCAGCCGCACCCGCGGATCGCCTTTGCGCGATTCAACTGCATGACGTTACGGCTCAGTCGGGGATCACCTTCCAGCACAGGGACGGCAGCAGCGGGCGCCGCTATGTGGTCGAAGCCATGTCCGCGGGCATCGCCACGTTCGATTATGACAACGACGGCCTGATCGACATTTATTTCCCTAACGGCGCGCCCTTGCCGGGCTGCCAGGTGGACCAACCGCCGCGACACTCGCTGTACAGGAATCTGGGGGGCTGGACATTCGAGGACGTCAGCGAGCAGGCTGGCGTTGCATGCACGTCGTACGGGATGGGAGTCACCATCGGAGATTACGACAGCGATGGCGACCCGGACATCTACCTGAGCAACTTCGGCCCCAACGTGCTGTACCGCAACAACGGGGATGGGACGTTCAGCGACGTGACGGCTGACGCGGGCGTCGCCCGTGGCGACATGGTGGGGGCCGGCGCGTGTTTCCTGGACGGGGACCGTAACGGCACCCTCGACCTTTACGTCGGCAACTATATTCAACTCGACTATGCACAGCACGTTCCCCACACCGAGCGGGGCCATCCCGCCTATCCTTCGCCGCGGGAGTACTCGCCCGTCATGGACACGTACTTTCGCAACCAAGGCGACGGCACGTTCGTGGACGCGAGCCAGGAATCGGGGATCGCCGCGCACGCGGGCCGGAGCATGGGCATGGTCTGCAGCGACTATGACAACGACGGCGATACCGATGTGTTCGTGTGCAATGACGTGCAAGCGAACTTCCTGTTCCGTAACGATGGCGGCGGACGATTCGAAGAAGTGGCCGCCCTCGCGGGTGTCGCCATGAGCCGCCAGGGCGAGATGCTGGCGAACATGGGCGTCGACTGCGCGGACTTCGATCAGGATGGAATGCTGGACTTTTTCACCACCAATTACCAGGGCCAGTTGCCGATGCTTTTTCGCAACTTTGGCGACAGTATTTTCGAGGATGTGGCTGTCGCCACGAAGGCCGGCGAGGGTTCTTATCCCTACGTCAACTGGGGCTGCGGCTTCGTGGACTTCGACAACGACGGCCACCGCGACCTGTTCATCGCCAACGGCCACACGGAAGATAACATCGAACAGCGCGATTTGAGCACGGCCTACCGCTGTCCCAACCAGTTGCTCAGAAATACGGGCACGGGCCGGTTCGTGAACGTCTCGGCCGAGGCGGGCGATGGGCTCTTACCGGTCGAGGCCAGTCGGGGAACGGCCTTTGATGATCTGGACAACGACGGGGATGTCGACGCGGTGGTGCTCAATTCCCGCACGCGGCCAACGATCCTGAGAAACATGCTGCAGGAGTCGCGTTGCTCCCGCCACTGGATCCAGGTTCGCCTGGTGGGGACACGCGCGAATCGCGGCGGCGTCGGGGCCCACGTCGCGGTCACGGCGGGCGGCGCGCAATACTTGGACGAAGTCCACAGCGGCCGGGGCTACCAAAGCCACTGGGGTTCCCGATTGCACTTCGGCCTGGGCGTGTGCGATCGCGTGGAACGCGTCGAGGTCCGCTGGATCGGCGGTACGGTGGATGTGATCGAGCAAGTGCCGGTCGACCGGGTCCTGACGATCGTCGAGCGTGAGACGCCAAGTGCTTAACGCGGGCCACCACTCGCCACCCAAGAGGGCCTTAAGAAACCACCGGAAGGAACCACGAATGACACGAATCACACGAATGAGGACATCTCGTCTACGCCTTTTTCCATTCGTGTCATTCGTGTCATTCGTGTGATTCGTGGTTGTAAGATGCGCGCATGATACGGACTGAGATCCTAATCTCGCGTTTCTTGCTCGGCGGGCAATCCTCGGTTCTCCAAGACCGTGAGGCCGCCTTTCCCGGTGATGTTGTTTGAAAACATGAAGAAGTTGCCCAGCACGATATCCACGTCGCCGTCGCCGTCATAGTCACCCAGATCGCCGCACGGGTGGAAAGGCGTGCGGGTCTCCAGCGAGTAACGCTGGTACCGTCCGGGTGCCGTTTGTTGCAGCCAGACCACCGTGTCCAACTTCTCCGCGTTCGGCCAGTCGGGATTGAACGCGGGAATGAAGACGCTCGAGACCAGGTCCAAATCGCCGTCGCCGTCCAGGTCTGCAGGGAGCGACGTGTGGGCGCCGGGCAGGTGGGCCAAGCGGTGGTAGGTAAAGGGATACGTGCCTCGATTCTCCAACCAGGCGAAACCATGATAGGGCCTGGGAATCGGCGGCAATTGGACCGAATCCCCATGATTGAGCAAGACATCCATGTCGCCGTCACCATCGAAATCGAGCAGCCGGATACCGGTCGAGCCCCACCGTGGATGCGGGGCGGCGTAGATCAATTCGCTCTTAAAGCGTCCCTTCCTGCCGTTCAAGAACGCCACGACGCGTTCGTGTTGCTGGGACTGCAAAGCAACAAAGTCGGGGCGGCCGTCGTTGTTCAGGTCTACCACCGGCACATCGCTGGTTCCCGTGTGTCCGTCCAGTGAGATCGGCTCAAAATCAGGCTGCGAGTAGTCCTCGGTGAAGTTCTCCGCGTACAGGACCATGCCGGTGAGCAAGTTGCCAAAGACTCCGACGACCAGGTCCAGATCGCCATCGCCGTCAAAATCGGCAGCCTGGACCGCGTTGACGCGTCCCAGTTTTTCGAGCAGCACAGCCGGCTCGAATTGGCCTTGGCCGCGGTTGCGCAGCCACACGACCGAGCCCTTGTCCGTGTCCACGGGCCAGTATTCGCCCAGGTTGGCGACCAGGATATCGCGCAGACCGTCTTGATCCAGGTCGACCACCTGCACGTGGCTGGGATGGGCGATGCGGCCGATCACGGTGGCGGACTCACCCGGGCTGGCAGGCGTCCACAGGACGACGAGTCCGTGCCGCATGTCGCAGATCAATAATTGCAGCGGGCCGTCGTCGGTCAATCGCACAAACTTGACCGAGGAAACCGATGGCGGACTGGGAAGGCCGGCCAGCGAGATCAGGTGGCGCTGGAATTTTTGCGGCGAGGGCGGCGACCCCATCGCATCCTCGGGCATCGCCAAGTGCTCGGGCGCACGCGAACTCCAATCCTCGATCACGTCGTCCATCGGCGGCATCCGATCCAAGGGCACGGGGCCGAGGAGCCGCGCGTATTCGTACATCTGCTTGATCTTCTCCGGCCACAGGTAGCGGGGCTCGACGTCCGCGGGCGGAAGCAGGTGACAGGTCGAGCAGAGTGCCGGAATGGGCAGGACCTCGCCGGAGATCCGCGGAGTATTCGCTCCGCCGTCGCGCGTCTGCACGGGAATGCCTCGCGTGCCGGACTCCACCATCGCTCCGGCAGCCGAAGTGGGCGGCGGGCTGGAAGCCAGCTGGTAGTAGCGAATCGCGATCGCGGCGACCAACGTGATCGAAACGAGAATCAAGGCGGTCCGGAAGACGGTCCGCATGAGTGTTCGAGCCAATGTCATGACGGAGGCGAGTCCGAACGAGGCTGCGCAGGAGATTCACGCAGCTTGGTCCACGCCTCCGACCACTCCTTGATGCGCAACAGCAATTTGCCGGCGACCAGCGTGTCTCCACATTCCCTGGCGTACAAAGCCATCCGCTTCAGGAGTTCGGGGGGAACGCTGTCGACACGCTTCAGGCCCATCATCTCGCGTCGCAGGTTCTTGCCCTCGAGGGCCAGTTCCTCCAGGAGTTTGACTTGTTCCAGTCGCTTGAACCGGCGTTCCACGCCCGCCAGCTGATGCCGAGCCACATAATCATAGCAGTTGAGTTCGAGCGCTTGCTCGTAGCTCCGCTTGGCGTCCGCCAACTCGCCGCGGGCGGCATGCAGCCAGCCCTTGTATCTCCAGAACCGATTGTCCGTCGCCGCTGCCGGCGGCGGATGGGACAGCAAACGTTCCACTGCCCCGAGGTCCCCGGCTTCGCTGCTGGTCTGCAGGTGATACGCCAACAGTTCCACGTTTTGCGGAAACCTCACGAAGTACTCCGCCACAACTTGGCGGTGCAGGGGAGTTCCATCTTTGCCGCGAGTTCCTTCGCGGGGATCTTCGGTGACGTCCAGGCCTCGACTCGAGATCCGGTGGATGGCGCGAGCCACCAGAAACAACTCGTTGTCGCGGTCTCCTCGAAACCACTTGGTGTTCTCGTCATACGCGTTGGCGAACGAAAGCGCGTCCTGGAGCATCAGGTAGACGTAAGTTTCGGGCAGATCGCAGTCCTGGCGAATCGCCTCGTATGCGTGCTGGACCATGTGGCCGCGCTGCAGCGTAAAGGCGTAGAAATAGATGAGCCTCCGCCGCGCTTCCACCAAGCGGGGATCGAGCCGAAGGGCTCGCTCCAGCGTCTGAGCCCCGTCGAGCGGCCGGTTGAGTTGCTCGAACTGCAGCGACGAGCACCCCAGCAGGGCTGGCGGCGTCAGGGGATCCGAATCCGGCAGCCGGCCGAGCCGTTCCACGGCCAACTTGTACTCGCCACGCCGGTTCGCCGCCTCCGCCTGGAAAATCAAAGGAGCGGCCCCCCAGGGATCCCACCTGTGCCAGCGACCGGCCAAACGTTCCAATCCGTCCCAGTCCTCCGCCCGAATCGCGTCTCGGCACGACACGGTGAGCGAGTTGATGGCACCCCGTCGGACTCCGTACAAAACGATCGGCATCGCGATCGCCAAGCCAACGACAACCGGGAGAACCCACCAGCGACGGCGACTCCTCCGGCCTGCCGAACCGTCCGCGGGTTCCTGCGGTAGCACCTCGCCCCACCTGTCGACGGACGTCCCGACGCTCTCAATCGCCACGGCCAAACTCGCTAGAACAAAGTCCCGAATCCCCCCCATACCGGCCCGCGAAACGATCCCAAGGCCATCGGGGGCTCGTTCCGAGTCTAGCGATCCTTCAGACAAAGATCAAACCGGTTCGCCGTTTTCCCTTCCCTGCCAAGTTGAGCTCGAAGTGCAGGCGGCTTTTCCTGCCGTTCCCCCACGAAGGGGAAACAAGATCCACTGAAATGACATACTTACAACCCCCTAGTTTAGTTAAATCTGCAGGAATCTTCCTTTTTTTCCCGCTAATCCGCTTGAAGCATTCCCGCGATTAGTCTAATTTTAAGATTGCGCAAATCTGCGGTTCTGTCGAATTCATGGGTTCCATTCTCAAGACGAGGTAGCCGTGCGGCGATCAAGAATCTGTGGTCTTTCGTGTCTAGTGTTGTCGGTCTTGGTCTTGGTGTCAGGCTGTCCTTCGGACGGTCCGAAGACGGTGCCCGTCAAAGGCACGTTGACCATTGACGGGAAACCGGCGACGGATGTTTCGATCACCCTCGCGGGTCCTGACCCGACTGTGCCTGCTGCGTCGGGCAAGGTCGAGAACGGGTCGTTCACGCTGTTCTGCGGAACCGAAGGTAAACCGGGCGCTGTTCCCGGCAAGTACAAGGTTGTGCTCAGTGCCAATGCGGCAGTCAGCCCAGCGATGTACCAGAGCGGTGGGGGTGACCCGAGGAAAGCCAAGTTGCCGTTCCCGGAAAAGTACAAGGCCGCCGGCACGTCGGACAAAGAAGTGGAGATTACGAATGGTTCCAATGAACTGAACATCACGATTCCGTAGGTCGGCAGGCGACCGGTTTGGTGAGGCAGCCGTTTTTGTTTTCGTTTTCTTCTATCTGTTGGGAGGACTCGCTTATGTATCGATCCCGTCGGTCTGGGGAGTTGCGGCCGGGCTTCACGCTCGTCGAACTTCTCGTCGTTATCGCCATCATTGGAATCCTGGTGGCTTTGCTGCTGCCAGCGATTCAGGCGGCCCGCGAGGCGGCCCGCCGTACGCAGTGCGTGAACAACCTCAAGCAACTCACCTTGGCATGCCAGAATTATGCAGACAAGTACAAGGAACGCCTGCCGTGGAACTCGGATCCCGCCTGGCAAGGACCGAATCGTTCGAGATCTTTCTCTTGGATTGTCAACTCGCTGCCGTATTTCGAGCAAGAGACGCTGTACAATCAGATCAACTTCGATGATGGCGGCGGCAACCGTGGGGGTAATACCGCACCGAACCCGGTGCCGAATAGAACCCTCCGCCAGACGGTCCTGGATGCCCTGCTGTGCCCCTCGAACGATCAGGAAGCAGTCCTCTCCCGTCAAAATAGGGGCTACGACGAGGGCAATGGTGACGGCGGCGGCGACGCGGCGGCCCGCACGGATTACGTCGGTAGCATCGGACACATGTGGTCCGGTTGGAGAGACTGCGGAAATGCGCAGAATGCGTTCGCAGGGGTGCCCGATCCGCAAGGCTACTTCGTCCAGGGCGGAGGGAGTCCGTGGGTCGATGGCAACGCGGACAATGAACAGCCGAACATTAACGGAGCATTCCGCTATTGGGGCTCGTTTCGGCTGGCCGATATGAGGGACGGCACGTCGAGCACAATCGTCGTCTTCGAGGATTACCACTGGAAGGGCGTTGACGGCAATGGAAAACTTGACACGAATCCGACCACTGATGCCGCGTGGATGAGTCCGTTAGGAGCGATCGGAAACCTGCGCAACCCGATGAACAACCGCAACCCAGCCTATAACCAGTACGACGGTAACGGCACAGAGCCGCGTTGTCATGGCTGGAGCAGCAACCATCCGGGCGGTGCCCAGTGTGCGTTCGGCGATGGTTCGGTGCAATTTTACAGCAACGATATTTCCCCGCTTGTGAAGTATGCGTTGGCAACACGCAGCGGCGGCGAAGAGATCTCCGTCAAACCTTAGACACTCCTTACGACGCGACAGAACCCGGGCACGCCCGCCAGATGCGAGCTGTCCGGGTTTTCTTTTGCGCAAACTGAGGCTCGGCCATCCTGCTCGCAGCCGATAGGAATTTGTAGGAAGGGGCGATTTTGGGGGCGGATGGCAAACCCTAATCTTTCACTTAATCTCTCACCTAATCTCTTCCTACTGTCTTGGAACCGAAGGGGATCATGTGAAAGATTAGGGTTTCAGGTCCTGGCGCCGCCGGCGAAGTTCAAGCGTTAGCGAGAAGGCGTCTGCTTCAACATGTCCGCCACCCCTTCCACCGGCCGAAAACTCTCGTGGCGACGCAAGCTGTCTTACAGCGTGGTCACGGTGACGTTCTTCTTTGTCCTGCTGGAAGGGTCCCTGGCCGTGCTGGACGTCGCTCCGGCACGCGACACGCGAGACCCGTTTGTCGGTTTTGACCGGGGCGTGCCCCTTTTTCTCCGCGCGGGCGATCGCTACACGACCAATCCGCTGAAACAAGGCTTCTTCAACCAGGAGACGTTCCCCGTCGAAAAGTCCTCGCGGACCTTCCGCGTTTTTTGCCTGGGCGGGTCGACGACGTTCGGTCACCCCTACGACCGCCGCACCTATTTCGGCAGTTGGCTGCAGGCGTATCTCGAAGAACTCGCGCCGCAGCGGAAGTGGGAGGTTGTCAATTGCGGCGGTATTTCGTACGCCAGTTATCGCGTGGCCTTGCTGATGGAGGAGTTGGTCCACTACGAGCCCGACCTGTTCATCGTCTACACGGGACACAACGAGTTCCTCGAGGACCGCACCTACGGCGAACTGCGCGAGCAGCATCCGGCTGTCCGCAGCCTGCTGAAAATCGCCTCTCGGTCGCGCTGCTTCCGCCTCCTCGACCGCGCCGTTCATCCGCCACCGCCGCCTCCGGCACAGCATCTGGCTGCCGAGGTGAATACCAAACTGGAAGTGATCGGGCTCGACGCGTACCATCGCGACGATGGTTGGCGGCGCGGAGTCGTGGCCCATTTTCGCGACAGCCTGCAGCGGATGGCCCAGATCGCGCGCCGCGCCGAGGCCCGCGTCATCCTCATCCAGCCCGCGGCGAATCTGGTGGATTTCACCCCGTTCAAGAGCGAACACTCGCCGCTGGTTCCGCAGCAACTGGCGGAGTGGGAGTCGCTGGTCGCGGCGGGCCAAAAGGAGCGCGCCGCAGGCCAGGCGGATCGCGCCGTGCAACAGTTTTCGGCCGCCGAACGGCTGGACCCGCGTCACGCTCAAGGCTTGTGGCTGCTGGCCGACGCCTTGTTGGCTGCGGGCCGCCAGGAAGAAGCGTTGCGGTATTTCGTGCGTGCCAAGAACGAGGACGTCTGCCCGTTGCGGGCTTTGTCCGAGATGGTCGACATCATCCGCGCGGTGGCGTCGGAGGAGCAGCTGGAATTGGTCGACTTTCCCCAACTGCTGAAAGACAAGCATGGGGTCGTGCCAGCCCTCGGCTTGGATTGCTTCTTGGACCATGTCCATCCCACCGTCCAGGCGCACGGCGAGCTGGGCTGGGCGCTCTGCCGGACCCTGAGCACGCTGGGCGTCATCGGTCCCGTCGAGGAATCGGCCCAGTTGCAGGCGAAAGTCGACCGCCGCGTGCGCGGGCAACTGTCGCCGGTTGACAACGTGATGGCCCTGCACACGCTGGCCATGACGCTCAGTTGGGCGGGCAAAAAGAAGGAGGCCCTGCGACTGGCGGAAGCAGCCGCCAAGGCGCTGCCCAAACATCCCGAAGTGGTCAGCCAATACGGCCGCTTGCTGGAAACCGACGGCCAGGAAGAGAAAGCGTTGGCCGTGTTCCGCCAAGCCGTCGAGTTCAATCCCGACGACGAACTCGCACTCATGCGACTGGCCAACCTTCATCACCGGCGGGGCGAATATGTGCAGGCCAAGGAGTACCTGCAGCGGGCCGTCGAGCACTGTCCGGATTGGCGGCCGATCGCGATGCGGGCGGGGATCCGCATGCGCTTGGGCGATTGCCTGAAAGCCGTGGGCGACGAGCACGGAGCCCAAGCCCGCTATCGGGAAGCGGCGGCGCTGGATCGGAACTACCCCGGTCTGAACGAGCGACTGCGGGCGCAGCCAAAGTAGCCGCGTCATTCCGTGACGCAAGCCGGGTCACGGAATGACCGGACGACTATCTGACTGGCGGGTTGGCTGCCGACGTGCGGCACGAATACGTCGGGGGCCGGGTCTTTCGGCGCGGGTCTTCTGACCCCCTCCGGAATCGCCGACCGAAGGTCTCCTGCCCATCTTCCGATGAGGAACTTATTAACTGGAAGCGGCATTAGGACCAACACATCAGCCCCACACCGGCGACGGTGACCAGCGCGCCGGCGGCGGCGCGGAAGCTGACTCGCTCGTGGTACAACAGGATCGCGAACGGCAGGATCAGCACGGGCATTGTGTTCACGATCGTGGCCACGACGCCGGTGGGGCTGTGCCGCAACGCGATCATGCACACCACCACGCCCAGGAACGGGCCGACGACGGTCCCGAGGGTCACGATCGCCATGGCCCGCGCGTCGCGCACCGCCACGAAGACGGCGGGCCACCGGCCGAGGACCGTCAGCAGCACGACGTAACCGGGGATGGCGGCCAGCACGCGGATGAATGCGGCCGCGACCGCATCGTACTGGCCGATACCTTTGCGCGACAACATCATCGCCACGGCTTGGGTGACCGCGGCAGTGACCGCCAGCAGCACCCCGACGGCCGACGGACGTTCATGCTTGGCCGCCGCGTTCGGTTGCCGCTCCAGAACCACCCAAATGATGCCGCCGATGGTGACGGCCATGGCCAGCCACTGCCGCGCCACCAACGTCTCGCCCATGACGATCCAGGAGATGATCGCGGCGGTCGGCGGCGATAGAGCTTGCAACAGCAGCGTCAGTCGCGGACCGATCAGCAACAGCGCTTTGAAGGCGCACAAATCGCAGACGAAAAACCCCATCAGTCCCGACAGGCCCAGGACCAGCCACGTGTCGCCGCTGGCATCGGTGGGCAAGCAACGGCCGCGGACCAGGCCGCCATACACGGCCAGGAACACGCAGGTAATTATCAAGCGATGAAAGCTGACGGCTAATGCACCGATCCGGCGGCCGGAGGAAGTCCAAGCCAGCGTGGACAGCGTCCACAGCACGGCCGCCGCCACGGCGGCGAGTTCCCCAAGTTGGATTCCTTTCATGCCGTCGCTCTTTCGTGCATCCCGGGCTCAGACGTACAGAATTCAATTTTGCCGGACATAGTCGCCACCACATGGATAACGCATTGCCCGGCAAAATTGAATTCTGTACGTCTGAGCCCTTCTTCGAGCCCTTAACTTTAGTGCCCGCCCGCGTGATGTACGCGGTCGTGGTCCTCGAGGGATTCCAGGTGCGTCGTGACGTAACTCCGCCTATCCAGCGAGCCGGCCACGGTGTCTTCGATCTGCGTCGCGATGCGATGCGCCTGGCCGATCGGCATCGCTTGGGGGAACAGCAAGTGGACTTCGACCCAATAGGCGTCACCCAGGGACCGGTGCCGCAAATTGTGGTAAGTAACGCCGTGCGTCCGGGTCTCGCGCTCGAGCAGGTCGACCAGCTGCCGGTGAATCTGCGGGTCCGCAACGTCCATCAGACCGCTGACGCTCTGCCGCATCAAACCAAAGCCCGACCAGAGGATGTTCAAGGCCACGGCGATGGCCGCGATCGGATCCCACGGCAGCCAGCCCGTCAGCAGCGCCAAGCACAGTCCGGCGATCACCCCCAGGCTGGTCCAACAGTCGGTCAGAACGTGCTTTCCATTTGCCGAGAGGATGATTGAGTTGCGCCGCTTTCCGACCCAGATCAAATAGCCCCCCAGGGCACCGTTGATCAGCATCGCCAGCACGGTCAGCGACGTTCCCTGCCCCAGGTTCTCCAATTCCAGACCGGTCATCCATTTTCGGATCGCCTCGAACATGATGTACACGGCGGCCAGTACGATCATGGCGCCTTCGAAGCCAGCCGAGAAGAAGCCAACCTTGGCGTGGCCGTACATGTGCCCGGGATCCGGGGGCCGATAACTGAGTCGCAAGCTGCAAAATGCGAATACCACCGCGGCCACGTGGACCACCGACTCGGCCGCATCACCCAGGATGGCCGCCGAACCGGTCAACGCATACGCTCCGACTTTGATTGCAAACATCGCGATGCCGACGGCCAGCGAGAGACTCATGGCCAACATCTGGGCGCGGCGATCCGCGTCCCGCTGGGGAGACAGCATTTCAGGACGTTCCGTGTTGTTGGCGGCGGCGGGTGGCTCGAACGTCATGGCGTAACCAGTGAAGTTTCGGCGCGGCGTGGGGCTGCGAGGGCTTCAACCTTACCTTGTTTGGCCGCAGGTTGTCCATTGGGGCGGATGCCAAACGAGGCAACCGTTTGACATTCCACGCAGCAGAGCGGACAATTTGGACTGGTAGCAATTTGAAACCGAGTTCGTCCCTCGAAACACAAGTCTTTATCGGGACACGACTTCGCGCGACGACTTCGATTCGCCGCGACGCTCGCGATCCAAGATTGCCCAGGCGATGGCGAACTAGTAGCAAACTCTTGTGATTCGTTCTGGAGGTTGGCTGGCGATGACCACGATTTTCCTCTTCTGCGCGTTGGTTGGCGGCACGATCATGTTGTGCCAGTTCGTTCTCACGCTCATGGGACTCGGCGGACATGACTTGGTGGATGCCGGTAGCCACGGGGGTTTGGACTTGGCCCACGATGGCGGTCCCGAGGTCGCGCACGATACGGCGGATCACGGATCGGGGACGGACGAGGCTCAGGGCGAGGACAGCGCCCATCAGCATTCGTCCACCTGGCTGTTCGGCGTGATCACCTTCCGCACCCTGGTGGCGGCGATGACGTTCTTCGGATTGGCAGGAATGGCGGCGCGGTCGGCCGAGTTGTCGCTGGTCAATCAATTGCTGATCGGCCTGGCCTGCGGAATCGGGGCGATGTACCTGGTGCATTGGCTGATGTCGCTGATGTACCGGCTGAGTGAGGATAATACGGTTCGTATCAATCGTGCCGTTGGTCGGGAAGGAATGGTCTATCTGCCCGTTCCCGCCGGCAAGACGGGCCCTGGCAAGATCCAGTTGCGCCTGCAGGGAAGGATGATGGAGTACGAAGCTGTAACGTCAGGACCGTCCAACTTGCCAACAGGTGCTAGAGTTGTCGTAGTCGGCGTCGTCGGCGGCCATGTCTTGGAAGTCGCGCCGGCGGAAAAGCGAGCGATGGCGGCGACCGGAGCGTAATCCGGTCGCTCGTTAACGCGGCGTGTTTGGAATTCAAGTCTCGTCCTTCACTGGAGTCACACCATGTCTGATCTGGTCTTGTTGGGAGCTGGCGAAGCTGCGGTCTGGACCGCGGCGATTTTCGTCGGCCTGGGCGTCGTCGTGTTCACGGTTATCATGCTGCTGATGAAGCAGTACAAGCGCTGCCCGAGCAACCGGGTCCTGGTGATTTTTGGCAAGACCGGCCGAGCGGGGCATGCGGCCACGACGATCCACGGCGGTGCGGCGTTCGTCGTACCGTTGTTGCAGGACTATGCCTACCTGAGTCTGGAGCCGGTCCAGATCGAGATCCCCCTGCGCGGCGCCTTGTCGGCGGAAAACATCCGCGTCAACGTGCCCAGCGTGTTCACGGTGGCTGTCGACACCAAACCGGATGTCATGCAGAACGCCGCGGTCCGGCTGCTTGGCTTGACCCTGCCCGAGATCCGCAAGCAGGCGGAAGAAATCATCTTTGGCCAGTTGCGCCAGGTCATTGCCTCGATGCACATCGAGGAGATCAACCGCGACCGGGAACGGTTCCTGTCGCACATCATGACCTCCTTGGAACCGGAACTGAACAAGATCGGCTTGCAGCTGATCAACGTGAACATCACGGATATCACGGACGAGTCCGGCTACATCGACGCGATCGGCCAGAAGGCCGCTTCGGAAGCCATCCAAAAGGCCCGCGGCGACGTGGCCGACAACTTGCGTATGGGCGAGACGCGGGTTGCGGCGGCCGAACGCGACAAGTCGATTCAGGTGGCCGAAGCACGCAAGGAACAGTCCATTGGCACGCGATCCGCCGAACGCGATCAAGCGGTCAGCATCGCGTCCCTGGAAAAGCAACAGGTGGTCGGCGAGAAGCAGGCGGCGTTCGAACGCGAGTCGCAAGTCAAGCAGGCGGAACAGCAGATGCGCGTGCAAGTGGCCGAGGCTGACGCCGGTGCAATCGCGGGCGAGAACCTGGCGCAGGCCAAGATTGCCGCTTCGCAGGCCGAACTGCTGGTCAAGAAAGCCGAAGCCTACGAGTTGGGCGAAAGCCGCAAGCGGCAAGCGGAAGCGGCCGTGCTGGAAGTCCAAAACCGGGCGATGGCCAAAGCGGCCTTGGCCGAAGCCGAGCGGATGGAAGCCGAGCAGCGGGCCAAGCTCGAAGCCCCCGCCAAGGCTCAAAAGGCCAAGGTGATCGTCGACGCCGAAGCAGCCGCCGAAACCCGCCGCCTGCAGGCTCGGGCCGAAGCGGATGCCGTGTTTATGAGACTGGATGCCGAAGCCCGCGGCCAATACGAGATCCTGGCCAAGAAGGGCGAAGGCTTGCAGCGGATCGTGGACGCTTGCGGCGGTTCGCGCGAAGCGTTCCAGCTGCTGATGCTCGAACATCTGGATAATCTCGCCGAGGCGTCCAGCCGGGCGATCTCGAACATCAAGTTCGACAAGGTCGTGGTTTGGGACAGCGGAGGCCAGGACGGCCGGAACGCGACCGCCGGCTTCCTCAGCGGCCTGGCCAAGACCTTGCCCCCGATGATGCAGGTTATGAAGGACATCGGCGGCGTCGAACTGCCCGAATCGCTGGTCAAACTCGGCGGCGAAGACGCGACTGCGGCCAAGCCGGCCGCGGCCCCGGCCACCACCCTCCATTCGGCCAAGCCGGCCAGTTAGCACCGTTCGCGACACACGTGGCGTAAGCTTCCAGCTTGCGATCCCGCTTTCTGCCGCAAGCTGGAAGCTTAC
>CAZXYZ010000168.1:0-20949 GCA_964645045.1 uncultured Pirellulaceae bacterium
CGGCGGGGTTCACTCCCGCTTGTCATCAAACCATTTCCAGTTCGCTCGTTCATCGACCGGTTCCACCTCTGGCTCCCAGTTTGGGCGTCGAGTATAACCTCTCCCACGGAGACGATCGCAGGGCTCGATTGCTGTCGGGTGCCCCTGCGCTGGTCTTGAATCCTTCGTGGCTCGAAAAATAGGAGATTGCATCATGCGTTGGTTCCGGGGTTCCCTGATGGCGGCGGCGATGTTGGGCGTAGGTTTCGGCACGGCGTCGGCCGCGGAGGGCGGCAAGGCGGTCGATTTGCTGGCGGGTGACTCGCTGGATGGCTGGAACGTGTTTGTCGTGGATTCCAAGGTTAAGAAGGAAGACGTCTGGAGTGTCAAAGACGGGGTGCTGGTCTGCAAAGGCGAGCCGTTGGGTTACCTGTACACGAAACAGCAGTTCAAGAATTTCAAGCTGACTCTGCAATGGCGTTGGGCGCCGGGCAAGGAGTCGGGCAACAGCGGCGTGCTGCTGCGGATCGCTGGCGACGCGGTTACGTTCCTGCCGAAATGCGCCGAAGCACAGCTGAAAAGCGGCAGCGCCGGCGACATTTGGGGCTTCTATGGTTACCAGCTAAAAGGCGATCCGGCACGGATGCGGATTGTCGAGAAACATGCGCAGCTCGGCGACTTCATGGGCATCGGGCTGATCAAGGCCAACGAGAGGGAACCCGGCCAGTGGAACACCTACGACATCACGTTCGATCAGGGCCGGCTGACGCTGGTGGTCAACGGCGAAAAGGTCAACGAGGCCACGGACTGCGACGTGCTCGCCGGCTCTATCGGCCTTCAATCCGAAGGCGGTGAAATCCACTTCCGCTCGATTCACGTGACGCCGCTGCCGTGAGCCAGGAACGCGGCGGGTCGTCCGCAGCCCAGTTCGTTTAACCGCGCGGGCAACGCCCCGCGCGTTCGTTTAACGTCCGCGCAGAAATAACCTGGTCAATTTCAAAGTAGTAGGCACACACCGTGTGCCGTAAAACGCGGACGGCACACGGAGTGTGCCTGCTACAATTTGTTCAACTTATTTTTGCGCGGACGTTTAACGGCAAGCCGAAGGCGTCGGCGAATCGAACGCAGCCTCCTTCGGCTCGCCGTTAAACGAAGATTCCCACACGGCGCACGCATCCTGTGGACTGGGGCTCGAAATGGGCTTCGGCCGCCCCAGCGCGAGCGGTAGAATCTGCCCCGGCTTTGCTATTCTTGCTGTCAGAGAGAGAATCCCCGTGAAACGAGAATTGGCCAAAACGGTGTCTCTTGGCGTCCCGCTATCCTGCATCTTGGCCGCCGGTGCCGCCTTGCTGGCCGACGACTGGCCGCAATGGCGCGGACCGGACCGCGACGGGACTTGGCGGGAAACGGGCCTGGTCGACACGTTCCCCGGCCCCCAACTGGCGATCCGCTGGCGCGAGCCGGTCGGCAGCGGGTACAGCGGCCCGACGGTCGCCGACGGCCGGGTGTATGTGACCGACCGGCAAGTCGAACCGCAACAGGTCGAACGCGTCCATTGCCTGGATTGGCAGACGGGGCGCAAGCTGTGGACGTACCGTTACGACTGCCCCTACGAATCCGTGGGCTACACCGCCGGTCCGCGGGCAGCCGTCACGATCGACGACGGCAGTGTGTACGCCCTGGGTACGATGGGGCATCTGCATTGCTTGGACGCCGCGCGGGGAACGGTGCTCTGGAAGAAAACGCCCGGGGCGGATTACCCGGTGCGCGTGCCGATCTGGGGCTGTGCGTCGGCGCCGCTGGTGGACGGAGACCTTGTCATCGTCCAACTCGGCGCCAGCGATGGAGCTTGTGTCGTGGCGCTCGACAAGCGGACCGGCGCCGAGCGATGGCGGGCCCTGGACGATCCGGCTTCCTATTCGGCGCCGATCATCATCCAGCAAGCCGGAAAACGCGTGCTGGTCTGCTGGACCGGGGCGAATGTGGCTGGGTTGGATCCCGCCACCGGAAAGGTCCATTGGCAGCATCCGTTTGCACCCAAGCGGATGGTGATCAACGTTCCGACGCCCGTGGTCAGCGGTGATCGTCTATTCGTGAGCGCCTTTTACGATGGTTCGCTGATGCTGAAACTCCGTCAGGATGAACTGAGTGTCGAGCAGTTATGGCGACGACGCGGCGTCAGCGAACGGAATACCGACGCTCTGCACGCGATGATCAGCACGCCCCACTTCGAGGGCGATTACGTTTACGGCGTGGACAGCTATGGCGAATTGCGTTGCCTGGATGCGCGGACGGGCGACCGGGTTTGGGAGGACCTGACGGCGGTCCCCAAGTCCCGCTGGGGAACGATCCACATGGTCCGCAACGGGGAACGGATGTGGATGTTCAACGAGCGGGGCGAACTGCTGATTGCCACGTTGTCCCCGCAAGGGTTCCACGAAATCAGCCGCGCCAAACTGATCGAGCCGACGACGGACCAGTTGGAGCAGCGCGGTGGCGTCTGCTGGTCTCATCCGGCGTATGCCTACCAGCATGTGTTCGCCCGCAATGACAAGGAATTGGTCTGCGCCAGTTTGCATGCGGGGCTTTGATCGGATTGCGGCGCAAAACGCTAGGATCGGATCATCGTAACCCGAAGCGTCAGCGAGGAAAGGCCGCTCTTCCTCGCTGACGCCGCGGTTTATGATGCACAACATCCCGATCAAGGCCCAGGATTGCCCAGTTGCAAGTGGCTATTCTACGCCGTCTTCCCATTCGACAGGCTGGAAGCCTATCCCACGACTAAATCGACAGCTTGCCAGGGCCGTTGACATGGCATGTGCTCGGTAGAGAATGAACGTATTGCCTTGGCATCTGATTTCATTCGCGTTTTTCCCTTTGAGGTACGACGATGGCTGCTCGGCAGGATCCGGAAGTGCTGGTGGTGGGTGCTGGTCCCGTAGGATTGTTTGCCGGACTGGCTTTGACCGAGCGCGGAGTTCGGGTCCAGATCATCGACAAGATGTCGCGGACGGGCGTCCACAGTTATGCGCTGGCCCTGCACGGGCAAGCCTTGCGGTTGCTGAAGCCTTTTGGCCTGCTGGACAAGGTACTGGCCCAAGCCGATCCCGTCCGCACCATTGGCCTGTTCGACCAGCAGCGGCGGCGTGCGGAACTGGCCTTGCCCGAAGACGACGAGGGGATCCCGTCGCTGGCGGTTCTGCCGCAAGACGCTTTCGAGCGTGCGCTGGTGGACGCGTTGGCAGCCCGCGGCGTGGAAATCAAATGGAACCACGCCGTGTCGCAACTGGTTTCGCATCAGGATCATGCAGCGGTCACGATCGACAAACTGGTCCAGGAATCGGTAGGCTATGCCGTGGCGCACACCGAGTGGATGGTGGCCAAGTCGGTCTGCGCCGAAGTGCCGTTTGTGATCGGCGCCGACGGGCACCGTTCGGCCATTCGCCGCGAACTGGACATCGAATTCGCCGAGGCGGGCGAGGCGCAGAATTATACGGTCTTCGAGTTTGAGACCGACGCCGACTTGGACCATCAGTTGCGGCTAATTGTCGGCGACCGCACGGCCGACGTGCTCTGGCCGCTGCCCAACGGCGCCTGCCGCTGGAGTTTTCAACTGCCCGATTTCACCGCGCCGGCGGCGGCCCGGCGCCGCGACCGGCTGGGCATGATGATCGGCTCGGCCCAGTATCCGGCGATGACCGAAGACGATCTGAAGACGTTGATTGCCGAGCGCGCTCCCTGGTTCCACGGCAGCGTGACACGGCTCAACTGGCAAATCGTCGTGCGTTTCGAGCGGCGGCTGGCGCGGGCGTTCGGCAAACAGCACGTCTGGCTCAGCGGCGACGCCGGGCACATGACCGGTCCGGCGGGCTCGCAAAGCATGAACGTCGGGCTCAGGGAAGCGGCCGATCTGACCGGGATCATCGCCGGCATTCTTCGCCAGGGCCAACCTGCAGACCGCTTGCAGACCTACAACCAGCAGCGATTGGCCGAGTGGCGGCAATTGCTGGGGCTGGACGGCGGCCTGAAATCTGACAGCCAAACCGATCCGTGGATTCGCCAGTGCAGTGATCGCTTATTACCCTGCCTGCCGGCCACCGGCAGCGAATTGGCCAGTCTCGTGCAACCGTTGGGCCTGCGGCTGTCGTGACGAGCGGCAGGAAACCGAAGGTGCTCTTGCGAACTCGTCGCGCAAATGTGCGGGTATCTGGAAGACCGGCGGGCTGACGCCGGCCGTTCGCCTGTTGCTATGCACCGGCGGGCTGACGCCGGCCGTTCGCCTGTTGCTATGCACCGGCGGGCTGAAATGGCCCCGCGGACGGTTATTCCAGTCCTGACGAAATTGCGGTGCCGGGTCCGTGCTTCGGGCCGTCCGCACGCCGCAGATTTTGCCTGTCATTCGACATGGCCTATAATAGCGAAACAAGGTCAAAACCGGTGCCTGTCGTTCACCGGCTGAGGTAGCCATGGCAAAGATATTCCGTGTCCTGCTGGTGCTCGCCCTCGCGGCAGCCGTGATCGGCTACTTCCGCAATTGGTACACGGTGACGCGGGTCGACGCGGAACAGCAGACCAACATCAACGTCCAGATCAACCGCCAGCGGATCAAAGAGGACGTGGACCGGGCTACGGAACGGGTGCGGAAGATCACGGGACAGACGCCGTCCGACAACATCGAGCCGCCGCCGCCGGAAACCAGCGGCGTGACCCTGCCTTGGCGGCAGTAACCGGACCCGGCGGGACGCTCGCTCGATGCCACTTGCTTTGTAGCGGCACGGCGCGAGCCGTCCGGTACCACAATCGGAAAACCGGGCGGCTTGCGCCGTTCCGCTTACCAAGAAATACCCCCAACACAGGTGGCATCGGCCGTTCGCTGGCGGTGTCACGAGTGGCCCCGCCGCAGAGCCATGTCCGCCTCCCAGCTGGCCTTTTCCTCAACCTGCTCGCCCGTGCGGCGGCGGAGGTGGTTGGGATCGCGGCAATGCGTCAGGGCCATGTCGTAGGTGATGTCGCCGCGTTGGTACATCTCCAACAGGGCGTTGTCCATGGTCTGCATCTGGTGTTTCTTGCCCGTCTGCATTTCGTTGTAGCACAGATGCTCTTTACGCTCGCGGAGATGCGTCCGGACCGCCGGCGTTGTCACCAGGACTTCGCAGGCCAGCAGCCGTCCGAGGCCATCGGCCCGCGGCAGCAGTTTCTGCGCAATCACAGCGCGGAGCACGCTGCCCAATTGGACCACGATGGAGTTCTGCTGCTCGGCAGGAAATACGGAATAGATGCGCTGCACAGTTTGCACGGCGTCGGGCGTGTGCAGGGTGGCCAGCACCAAGTGCCCCGTCTCGGCGGCAGTCAGCGCCGTTTCGATGGTCTCCAAGTCGCGCATCTCGCCGATCACCACGACGTCCGGATCCTGCCGCAACACGTGAACGAGCGCCTCGCGGAATGACTTGACGTCCGTCTGCACCTCCTGCTGGATGATGATGCTGCGGTTGTTCTCGTGGACGTATTCCACCGGGTCTTCGATCGTCACAATCTTGGCGCGGCGGTTCTGATTGATGACATCGACCATGTAGTTCAGCGTGGTCGTCTTGCCTACGCCCGTGGGGCCGGTGACGATGACCAGGCCGTTGGGCAGACGCGTCAATTCGTCGACGATGGCAGGCAGGCCGAGTTCCGCGCCCGGGCGGATCGCCGACTCGCACAAGCGAATGGCCATCTCCGGACAGCCGCCGTGGTAATAGATGCTGGTCCGGCAGCGGCCGACGCCTTCGAAGTGCTTCGAGAAACAGAGCATCCACTTTTCTTCGAACACGGCGCGCTGTTTGGGCGGCAGGATCTCCTCCAACAGCCGGCGCAGCGTCTCTTCGTCCAGTGGCTCGCCCTGGATGAATTGGATTTCGCCGTTGATCCTCGCCACGGGCGAGACGCCGCGGACCAGGTGAATATCACTGGCGTTCAGCTTGCGAGCGCCCCGCAGAATCTTTTCCAGCGTCCAGCCCATGGCGACTCCCCTGGCCTTCCATCGAATATCACGTCGCGGCCTGCGTCCGCCGCTCTCCTACCGCTGAAACAAGCCGCGCAGCCAGCGTCCCACGGAGGACACCGAAGCCTGTTCGAGTTCCGCCAGCATCTGCCGGCCTTCCACGTGACCGGGACACAACTCCAAGCAGGTCTGCAAGCTGCGGCAAGCCTGGCTGTTCAGCCCCAGCGCCTGCTGGCAGCGGGCCTGTAGCAGCCAGACGTAGTACTGGTCGGGCGCCGTTTCGCATGCGCGGCGCGCCCGCGGCAGCGCGCGGCTGGGATTGCGGTAGAACAGGTAGATCAAGGCGCTCTCGGCGGAGACCAGCCAGTCGGCATCCATTTGCTGGGCCTTGTCAAAGCAGTGCTGTTCGGTCGCTTGCCTGGCCGCCAGCAGCAATTCACCGCGGACCATCCAGCGATAGGCCGACTGGCCGCTCTGCTTCAGCGAGCCGTCGCACATCTCGTGGGCCCGCTTCATGTCCCGCGTGCGGCACAGGGCCTGGGCCCGGCCGGCCATCAGGTCGCCGTGTCCGGGGAACAACTCCAGAGCCTTCCGCGCCCATAATTCGGCCTCCGGATACTCGGCCAGTTGGACCAACATCTGGACTTGCCCCAGCCAGCCGCCGATCAGTGTTTTATCCAACTCGAGGGCTCGGGAGTAGAACTTGAGGGCGTTTTCGTACAGCCCCGTACGCCGATGCTGATCGGCCCGCTGCATCCAATCCGTATCGTCGCGGCGCACGGCCACGGGGGGCTCGGGTGCCTTGCCGTGCTGTCCGGCATCGTCGAATTCCAGTTTGTTAAATCGCGCCATGGCTGATCACGATGCCTAAAGCCGTCCCCAACGCCAGATCGGCTGGTGCCGCAGCAAGACTGGTCCCAGGATACTCTGCCGAGGCACCAGGCTCATCGCCTGCCAGACCTCCGGCGGGTACTGGGGAGCGTTCTGCGGCCGGGTGCTCGGCAAAATGCCATAGTAACCAGCTGGGACCGTGAACTGCAAGTCGGCGTCCACAGCGGCGGGGTCCAGGGGCTGCCATCGGGACGGCTGACCGTCGACCCATAGCTGCCGCCGCTTCCACGTCACCGACTGGCCAGGCCCGGCGATGATCCGGTCGATTTGTTCGCCCCTCACAACGTATTGCGCCGCGTATCCCCCCGTCGTTCGTGTCTGCACGGTGCCCGGCGTAATCTCGTACAAAACAACATCGCCCACATCCGGCGAGCCACCGGGGCGATACAGGAGCGCGTCTCCTGCGTGCAACGGACCGGCCGTCAGCGCGATCGTCCTCACGCCTACGACTTGAGACGCCGCCCACGCCACCGGCGCATAAACCAACGTGCCCACGACCGCGATGCATGCGGCCGAAATGGCCAAACGGGTCCGCCAGCCATGCGCAGCCGGCCACAGCACGTCGATGATGCTGGAGCAATGCACGGCCAAGGCGCCCCCCAGGACCAGCGCGCCAAACGTGGTGCCGATGGACAGTACGCCGACCGCCAGCAACGCCAAGTACAGCGCCAGCATGAACCGCCCCCGCTGCGGCTGTCCGAGATAACGCTGCGGCCAGCCGGGTACCGCCATCCGCAGGAAGATCCCGGCCGGGAGCCGATCCCAGTCAAACTCCGGGGACAAAGCCCCCGAGAGCCTCGTTGCCGCGCTGCGCAGTTCCGCCGCATAACGGTACGAGGGAAACCAGCGCCGCAGCTGCTTGGCTCGAGCGCTAGCCCGCGGCGGATTGACGTCGATCGGGGCCGCTGCCAGCCGCAGGTGCGCGCCGCAACGCCCGCACACGGGCGCGCCGGGCATGTTTTCAAACTGGCAACTGGGGCACTGCATGGTACTAGTACCGCCGTTCGTGAACCTGCAGGTAATCCTGCACGTGCTGTTCGGTTTCGTAGTATTCGTTCGTCAGCGTGCGCGATTCCTCGCGGCCGACGATCCGCGCCAGCAAGTCGGCCAGATCCAGGCAGCGCGGACCCTTGATGCCGATCGTCCGTGCGGTGACCTTGCCGGAGGGGCTGATTTCGATTTCCAACTCTTCTTTGGCCATGACGATACTCCTTCGAGCTACCAACTGCGGACGCGAATCTTGACGGTGCGGTCTTCCGTCACCTCCTCGTCGACGATCGCCATGTTACGGGCTTTCAGCTCCGTGACGACGCGATGATAGACGTACTGCTGAGTCACACGATCGATCAATTCCTGTCCCAGGCGGCGAAGTTCCGACCGCGACTGGCCCGTGCCTTCCATGCATACGCGCAGGGCCCCCCGGGCGTCGCGGGTGAAGACCGCCCGCACGCCTTCCCGCTCGACGACGATTTCCTCTTCCGTGCCGCTCGCCGAGGGCAGGATTTCGCTGTTGTCGACCTCGATTTCCTCCCGGTTTCTTGTCGCCGCATGCTGGGCAACCGCTTCTTCCCGGCGGACCACGGCAAAGCCCATCGTGCCGACCGCGGCCCCTACGGCGGCCGTAATCACCGGCCAGTTGGCGATGATGATCGGAGCCAAAACGACGACCGTACTCATGACGTAGTCTCCTCTCCAGGTCTTAGAGTTCAATCTTGCGGCTGGTCTCGTCCTCGCGCCGCTCCGGCACGAGGGACGCCGGCCGCGCGCGGCCGGCGGCCCAGTTGCGCAACACGCTCATCTGCTCGCTCATCGTTTTCGACAGCGGCACGGTGTCCCGAAGACTCGTGCCGATCAATTCCGTGCTCAAATCCTGGTGCTGGCTGAGCGCGTCGAACAACGCGGCGATGATCGCTTCCTCGATTTCGGCGCCGCTGAAGCCTTCGCTCAGCCGGACCAGTTCGTCCAAGTCAAACTGCGCCGGGTCCCGTTGGCGTTTCCGCAGGTGGATCTGCAGGATCTCGCGCCGCTCGCGTTCGTTGGGCAGGTCCACAAAGAAAATCTCGTCCAGCCGGCCTTTGCGCAGCAGTTCGGGCGGCAGGTGGCTGATGTCGTTGGCCGTGCAGATGACGAACACCTCGGACGTCTTCTCCGACAGCCAGGTGAGCAGCGTGCCGAAGACGCGGGCGGCCGTGCCGGCGTCGCTGGAGCCCCCGCCCGACGACCCGGCCAGCGCCTTGTCGATTTCGTCGATCCACAGGATCACCGGGGCGACGCTCTCCGCCGTCTGGATGGCCCGCCGGACATTCTCTTCGCTGGAGCCAACCAGGCTCGAGAACATCTGGCCGATGTCGAACCGCAACAACGGCAGGTTCCACAAGCTCGACACGGCCTTGGCGCACAGGCTCTTGCCGCAGCCTTGCACACCCAGCAGCATGGCGCCGCGCGGGGAGGGCAGGCCGAACCGCGCCGCCCGCTCGGTAAAGGCGATCTGCCGTTTGACAAGCCATTGTTTCAGGTTGTCCAAACCGGCGACATGGCTGAAATCCTCGTTCGTTTCGTAGTACTCCAGCAACCCGCTTTTCTTAATGATCTGCTGCTTCTCGCTGAAGATCACTGAGACGTCCTCGCTGCTCAAGCGGCCGTCCAGCACGAGCGTCTTGGCGAACACGTTTTCGGCTTCTTTCAGGGTCAAACCGCGGGCGGCATGCAGCAGGCGTTCGCGGTCCTCGGCGCCCAGGTCGATCTGGACCTTGGGGTTGTCCCGCACGTCGTCGATGATGCGGTCGAGCAGCCGCGCGAAATCATCGATGCCCGGCAAGCCGAACTCGAGGACCGTGACATCCTTGGCCAGATCCGGTGCGATCCGCAGGCTGGGCGCGACGATCACCAGTGTCTTGTACGTATCGCGCAGGTGGTGCGACAGGTCGCGCAGCCGCCGGATCACGGCGATGTTGCAGCGGTCGTCGCAACTGAAACGGTGAAAATCCTTGAACAGGTAAATGGCCGGCTCGGCGTGCTGAATGACCGCGTCCAGCGCAGCCAGGGGATCGGCCGTGTTGCCGGAGCCCGCTTTGGCCCGCTGGGGCTCCGCGCCCGACTTGCTGATTCCTTGCGTAATCGTCCATACGAACAGGTTCTTCTTGCGCCGTTCGGCGATCTCCCGCAGGTAGCGTTCGACGCGATCCTCTTCCCAACTGACGACATAGATGATCGCGTACCGCGCCCGGATCAGCACATCCAATTCCTCGCGCGGACCCAGGCGGCGTGGCGCCGGCGTGAGTGCCGGGGCCGGCGCGGCGGCGGGACTGGGTGACGGCGTTCCCGCTGGACGCGCTGCCGCCGCCGGCTTCGACGGTTTCGATTCACCTGCCGGTTGGGACGGCCGATCGCTCATTCCAGGGTCTCCTCGAATTCCTCGTCCCGCTCGGCGGACCGGTACGGCTTGCGGCCGGCCGACAAGCCGCCCCAAGGTCCCGCACCGTCGAGCATTTCCAACATCGCGTCCGACAGGCCCAGCACGTAGACGCGTCCGTCGGGCAGAATCGTGATTTCGCTGATCCCGCCAACGTCGTTCTGGTCCGTCTGGAGCAACGTGGCGGTCGCCACAGTCTGCGTCATGGTGGCTCCTCAGTCAATGGTGGCTCCTCAGTCAATAACCGTCAACCCATAGTCTGCCGCCAGTTCCAAGGCCCGTTGCCCCTCTCCGCGCTCCAGCGGCCGGCCCAGTTCCGCATGACGCCCGGCACGCCAACGCGGTAGATACCCGCCGCGAATACACAGCGGAATGTGCGGTAGCCACTGCTGCAGCCACGCCAGGATCGGCCGCAGACAACACTCGCGGTGGCCGGGCAGCAACAGGTGCCGGACGTATAACTGGGCACGCTGCGCCACGTCCGTCAGGTTCCTCGTCACGACCTCGACATACCGCTCCACGCCCGCAATTCGCCGGGCGCACGCGTTATTGCCAAACTTGAAGTCGGCCACATAGACGTCCACCACCGAATCCAACAGTTCCCAAACGCTCGCCGTGCCGTAGAAATCCGACTTCCATACGACCGGCAATCGCCGCCCGCACGGCGCCAGCGCGTTCAAGATCGCCGGCGCGTGAATCGTCGGCTCGCCGCCGATCCACTGCAGCGTGCGGGCGCCCTGCCCCAGGCCCCAGTCGATAATGCCATCCAGCCAGTCCGCCGTCAGGGCGACGCCCCGCCGCGGATCGAATGCGTTGGCCTCCGATATGCAGAAATCGCAACGCAGATCGCAACCCGAAAGATAGATCAGCAGCGACGGGGTCAGCGGCAACTCTTCCGCATGGTCGACCCAATACCGCCACACCCGGGCCACGGTATCCGCGCCGCAAACGCCTCGCTGGCCGGCCAGCCGATCGACCCGGCAGCGATGTTCGCACAACTCGCACCGTCGGTATATCTGCTGGGCGAACGTGGCCCGTCGGGACAAAAACTCGGAATCGGACATGAAGCCACCCACAGAAAATCAGCCACGGGCATTGGCCAGCCGGAGCTTTCTGCTCAAATCAGCAGCACTCAGCTTGTCATCCTGCGTCTGCCCGAGCAACTCGATCTTGACCCACAGGGTCAGCAGGGCCGTTCCCAGTTCGCCCGACGTCTGGCTTTCCAGCGAGCTTTCCGGCGCCGCCAATAGATCCAAACTGCGCGGGAGGTTCTCCCCGGCGCGACCGAGGATCAAGGCCAGATCTCGCGCGGGAAAATCGTCGCTCGACAGCACATTGACCGATTTGACCAGGTAATCTAGCTGCTCCCCCTCGTACGTTACCAGTCCCAGCTGCAGCAGCGGCAGCAACCATCCGGCCGGCGGCTGGCCGGCCGCGGGAAGCATCTCCAGTTGGGCCGGC
This sequence comes from uncultured Pirellulaceae bacterium, assembly GCA_964645045.1. GTDB lineage: Bacteria > Planctomycetota > Planctomycetia > Pirellulales > Pirellulaceae > Anammoximicrobium. Next base: position 11,727 of record CAZXYZ010000168.1, read on the forward strand.
AGGTCGCCCTGTGTTTCAAGCAGGCGTTGCAGTACGCCGATCTCGCGGATCAGCTGCTCGTACAGCTTGGCCGACAGGCTCAGTTTTCGGGTGCGCTGCACGAACGCGGCCAGTACTTTGGGCTCCAGACCCCGGTCATACAGGGCAGCTGCAATCCCCTGAGCGTCATAGGATAGGGGTTCCTGCGGCACGGCTGACGGCTGGCTCAAGAGGCCCAGTAGTTCCTGAAAACAGCGGACTGCATGGGGCCTTTTTAGCGTCCGCAACAGCGATGAAATGAGTTCATGATTCACCTCGCGCACGCACATCAGGACGTTGGCCAGCCGGATCGTCGCCCGTTTGAGCTGGTCGGGTGCGAGATGTTCCACCATGTCCTGCAGGAGCTGATCGGCCTGATCTTTCAGCGCCGTCCGCACGATGAACACGACCGTGACCTTGATCACCGTGGCGATTTCATGCTCGGGGAACTTGCGGATAATGGTCCGGATGGTGCCCTGATTGGCCAGTCGGGCAAAGGCGTCGGGATTCTTGTCGTGCGCCCGCAGCAGGCCGTTCAGCAGCTGGGAGGCATCTTTGGCGCTGTAGCGGTCGCAGACGATGGTCATCAGGCGGAGGAGTTCGGGATCGGTCCTCACCGGCACGGTGCGATTGCCGAGCAGCGCCTGAAAGAAACTGGAAATGCTGTTGTCCGTGAACTTGCTCTTGGCCGACCGGTACAGGTTGAGAAAATCCGGTTCAAACCCCGTGCCCAGTGCCAAGTCTTCATCCGGCCTGGTGCGCACGCGGTCCCCCCGGGCGGACAGCAGGGCCTGCATCAGATTGTTGCAGTAACGCATCTCGGTGGGAAGAGCCGCCCGGCAGCTGAGCAGCGCCACAGCACAGGTTAATCTGCTTACCTGCTGATTCCGCTGTTGATCGAGGCCGCCTGCCGCAGCCATGATCTCGGGGGCAAGACTTAACAGGCCCTCGATGTCCCGCTGAATCGCGAGGAAGATGGGGTCTTTGGAACCCAGCGTCGCAGGAGCCGGTAGTGACCTGCGGCCGAAAACCGTGTGCAGCGCCAGATACACCCCTAGATTGCTGTCGGCCAAGGGAAGCGCTTCGCCGCCAGCAGCGTTCGGCGCGGACCGGTCCTGCCGGCGATTGTCGCTCTCCTCATCCGCAGCTTGGGTGGTCGGCATGGTAAGTCCTCCGGGAGGTCTGGCGGACACCTCCATCGTATCGTACACGGCGACCTTTGCGCGAAGCCGTAATTCGTCACCCGACCGCCGCTAAGTGACCTTCCGTTTGGGACGTGTCCGATTGGCGGCTTAGCCCCGTTCGAGAAATAAGTGGCGTAAGCTTCCAGCTTGCGGTGCTTACATCTGCCGCAAGCTGGAAGCTTACGCCACGGGAAAATCGGACAGTTATTTCTCGAATGGTGCTTAGATGCATGGCCTTCAGCGGCAGCGCTCCCTGCGTCCCGTGCCCGGCGACCGTGTCTTCCCGTTACGACACCAATCATGGGGCGGCGACCATTGATTGTCCAACGTGTTCATGCCACACTTAACGGCACGATCACACGGCGGGAGGTTCCCACGCATCCACTGTCGACGACGTCACGGCCCGCTCGCGTTCATCCGTTGGTTCCGCAATGCGCCGGCTCGCCGCATTTGTGGCGACATCCGTCATGCCGACGCCCGCTCGGCAAGGTCCCCGACGACTTGGCTTACGCCCTCGTGGTCGAACACCACGGGCACGCCACCGGGAGCCGCGAACAAGGCCACGCCATCCCGAACCGCGAGCGCATCCGGGTGGTCCACCTCCAGCCTGTCGCCATTCACCATCGCCACCGTAAACGGTCGAAATGGGGTGCGGTGCTTAAACGCTCGGATTGTGCCGTCGAAAGTGTCTCGGTCCATCGCGCCCTCCTTCAATCTAGCATACCCTGCCACGAACTAGATAGTACCGCTCGGCCGCCACAGATACAACCTCCCCAAGCGACCAACGCCCCGTCGGCACGGAGCGTCATACCGTTGGACGGGGGTTCGACGTTCTGGACCGGCGCCGCGTGAGTGCGTGCGTGGCTGCTCGTACAGCAACAAATGCGGCCACTCCAACCGCGGAACCGAGGCAAGCACCGACGTTCGCCGCGAACGCCAAGTGGCGATCAATCAATACTTGGGCGAACTCCCCAGAAACGACAAGACCGCGGACGCCGCCACCGACCCCGTGTCGGTGGAGCGACGACTGAAAGGCTAGCTGCCGCGTCGGTCGTCCCAACGTACCCCTTCCCTCTCCCTTCCGCCGCCTGCGGCGGCGGAAGGGAGAGGAAAGGGGGGAATTTTCGAGGCGTCCTCTCTAGCCTGCCAGTCACCCTTCCGCCGACGCGGGGTCGGCGGTGAGGCCCTGGACTGCCCGTCGCCACGCCGTCGCGCCGATCAATGGTTGCCCGCGGCCAGCGCGCGGAGCCTCGAACTGCCGCCATCGGCAGCACACCGCTGCCAAGTGAAGCCAATCCGCCTATCCCAATCGCGGACGCCGAAGTATCACCGCCCGAGCCCACGAGCCAATTCACGTCGCCAGCCCAGACCGACGCAACCGATGGCACGCACCATTGATTGAAGGTTGGCTGCCGTGGAACGTTACCGCACCTGGGAGACGAGGTCCCACAGCCATTGGGGTGCCAAGAACAACGCCACAGTGACGCCGGCGCACAGAAGGCTGCCGAGAAAGGCGGGGAAATCGGCCGCCGCGGCCTGCGGGGCAGCCGGGGCGGGACGCAGGTACATCGCACCGACGATCCGCAGATAGTACGCGGCTCCGATCGCGGCATTGACGGCCATGATGACGGCCAGGACCTGCAGATCGAATGTGCCCGCGGACCAAGCGGCCACCAGCAGGTTGAATTTGCCAAAGAAACCGGCGGTGGGAGGCAGACCGGTGAGGCTGAATAGGAAAATTGCCATCAGCAACGCCAGTCCGGGACGCAGCCGGCCCAGGCCTGCCAAGTCGTCCAGTGTTTCGACTTGGCGGTCACGGCCGCTGATCGTAATCAAGATGGCAAACGCGCCGACCGTCATCGCGGCGTACACCGCCAGATAGAACAGCAACGCTTCGATTCCGCCGGCCAGCCCCTGCCCGGACTGGGCGATGGTCAAGCCGACGAGCATGTAGCCGCCGTGAGCAATGCTGGAATAGGCCAGCAGCCGCCGCACGTTGGTCTGCCACAGGGCCACCATGTTCCCAAAACTCATCGTGATCACCGCCAGCCACCACAGGGCCGCGGTGAGAACCTGCGACAGCGCGACACCCTCCGGCGCGGCGATGACCGCGGCCGGGAGGACGGCAACCAACCGCAGCAACACGACGAAACCGGCGAGCTTCGGCACGATCGACAGCAGGGCCGCGGCGGCCGCGTGCGTGCCTTGAAAAACATCCGGAGCGTAGAAGTGGAACGGGACCGCGGTGACTCGGAAACCTACGCCGGCGATCACGGCCATCAGGGCGACCGCAAGGATCATCGGCGGCGCCGCAGCGGCGTTGACAAGCCCCACGCGGATGGCCTCCAGATGGGTCGTGCCGGCGGCGCCGTACAGGAAGCTAAATCCGTACAACAATAACGCCGAGGAGAAAACGCTGAGCAAAAAGTACTTGACGACGGCCTCTTGCCCCGCATTCGATGACCGGACCAGGTACAGCAGGACATACGTCGGAATGCTGACCAATTCCAGCGCCAGGAACAAGCCGACCAAATCGTTGGCGGCGACCGTCAAGTTGACGCCAGCCAGGATCAACAGCAGGCAAGCCTGGGATTCTCCCACCTCGCCGGCTGCGAATTGGTTCCAGCTGATCAGCACCAGCACGGCTCCGGCACTGAGCGTCAACGCGCGGATGAACCACGCCAGTTGATCGCCGCGAAAGGGGCCGGACCAAGTCCCCCCGGGCGGTTCGAGCGGCGGGCCGTCCAGCCAAAGCCAGGCGGCAAACCCCAGGGCCAGCAGCGACAGAATGCCGAAGCGGTGCCGCGCGCAACGCGGCGCCGGCGGAGCGTCGGACTGCAGGAACGGCGCCAGCAGGAACAGCACGCAAGCGGTCGCCACCAGCACCACTTCCGGGAGCACGTAGCCGAAGGCGTCGACGATACTCTTGACCGCTTGGTCCACTACCGCGTCTCCACGTTTGCGTCGATCTGAACGGCCGGCCCGGCATCAACCTCGGCGATGCGAGGTTCCACTTGGGGCCGTCCCGTTTGCTTTTCGTAAATCCTGGCGACGGCCTGTACGTCCGGCCGAATCACGTCCAGGACGGGCTTCGGATACACGCCGATCCACAGGCACAGCGCCGCCAGCGGAGCCAATGCCGCCAGTTCGCGGAAATTCAAGTCGCGGACCGTGACGCCGTGCGTGTCCGGCTCTTTCAACGGGCCGAAAAACGAACGCTGGAGCATTGTCAGCAGGTACCAGGCGCCGAGGATGATTCCTGTGGTGCCGAACACGGCGTAGACAGCGTGGAACTTGAACATGCCGATCAGCGACAGGACTTCGCCGACAAAACCGTTCAGCCCGGGCAAACCGACGCTGGACAGGCAAATGAAGACCATCCCGCAAGCCAGCAAGGGCAGCCGCGCGGCCAGTCCGCCCAGGTCGGTCATCATCCGCGTGTGATAGCGGTCGTACACCATGCCGACCAGCAGGAACAGGGCACCCGTGGACAGGCCGTGGTTGACCATCTGCAGCACGCTGCCGCTGATGCCTTCGGCGTTCAAAGCGAACATCCCCAACATGCAGAAGCCCAGGTGGCTGACGCTGCTGTAGGCCACCAGCTTTTTGATGTCCTGCTGGGCGATCGAGCACAACGCCCCGTAAATGATGCCGATCACGGCCAGCGTGCCGATCAGCGGCACGCCCAACCGTAACGTGGCTTCCGGCAACAGGGGCAGGCAGAGCCGTAGGAACCCATAGGTGCCCAGTTTCAACAAGACCCCTGCCAGGACCACCGAACCGGCCGTGGGCGCTTCGGTGTGCGCCAGCGGCAACCAGGTGTGGAAGGGGAACAGCGGGACTTTGATGACGAAGCCGGCGGACAAGCCCAGGAAAATCCAGAACTGCAGGTGATACGGCAGGGCTCCGTCACCGCTCAACTGCCGCGCCAACTCGGGAATGGCAAAGGGCGTACACGACACGTCGCCGCGGCTCAGCACGCCCAGGACCAAGGCGATCAAGCCGACGAGGGTCAGCACGCTGCCCGCCAACGTATACAGGAAGAACTTGTAGGCCGCATACTGCCGCTGCGGACCACCCCAGACACCGATCAGAAAGAAGAGCGGAATCAGGGTGATCTCGAAAAAGACGTAGAACAGCAGCAGGTCAAACGCGCAAAACGCCCCCAGCAGGCCCGTCTCCAACAACAACAGGCAAGCGTAGAATCCGGCGGCCTGATGGCGGATCGACTCCCACGAGACCAGCACCGAGCTGACCATCAGCAGGGCCGTCAGCACAGCGAGCAGAAGGCTGATGCCGTCCATGCCAAAATAGAACTCCAGCCGGACTTGGCGGCCGACGTTCGTTCCGGCGGCCGTCGAATCGGGGCTGGCAACCGCAGCCGCCGGCGATTCCGTCCAGGAAAACGTCAGCCAGGTCTGGCGGAACTCGAAGCGTGGCTGGACGGGGCCGGCGCCCGACGCAGACAACGGACTCAATTGCGTGAATTGGGCCGTTAACACGAGCGACAGGACGAGCGTGGCGAGCGTGCCCAACAGACTGATCCACCGCGCAGCACCGGCCGAGCGGGCCAGCAGGACGACCACGGCGGTCGCCAGCGGCAGCAGGATCATCACGGGGAGCAACGTCGACATCGCAACACTCCAAAATCGCACGGCTCAGAGAGCCATGCTACTACACGGGCACGGCTCGGAGAGTCGTGCTACTGGGCGGCCCAGGCTTTGAGCACGGCCAACAACAACGCCGCCAGCCCCAGCACCATCATCAACGCGTAGGATTGGACCAAGCCGTTTTGTGCCGACCGCAGCAAACGGCCGACCATCACGGGCACGCGGCCCACTCCATCCACCAAACCATCAACCACGTATTGGTCCAACAAGCGACACACCTCGGCCAGCAATTCTCCCGGCCGCACGACGAACGCCTGATAGATTTCATCCCAGTAGAACTTGTTCAGCGACCACTCATAAGCCGTCCGCCAAACCGAGGCTACACGCCGCGGCAAGCCGGGACTGCCGACGTAAGCCAACCACGCGGCGGCAATGCCGATGACAGCTGCCACCGTCCCCAGCAACATCGGCCCCCAGGCTATCGCGTGCGCCTCGCCGCCCACGAGCCCACGGGTTTCCGCCAGGTAGTGCCCAAACAGTCCCGTGGGTCCGACGAGCATGCCGATGCCCAACGCAAACGTCGCCAGGACCAGCAGGGGAACGCTCATTACCAGCGGCGACTCGTGCGGATGATGACCGGCTTCTTCCGGGAACCGCTCGACGCCCCAGAACGTCAGGAAGTACGCTCGAAACGTATAGAACGCCGTCAGCAACGCCGTTGCCACGGCCATGACCAGCAGGACCAGGAAGTAGGTTCCATAAGGCGCTTCCGCGTGCGTTGCTGCAGCAACGGCAGCCAGGATCTCGTCCTTGCTCCAGAACCCCGACAGCAGCGGAACGCCGGCCAACGCTGCCGCGCCGCACAAGAATGCCACGTGCGTCAGGGGCATGACATGCCGCAAACCGCCGAACCGGCGCATGTCGATCACGTCGCCCATCGAGTGCATGACGCTACCGGCGCTAAGGAACAGCAGGGCTTTGAAAAACGCGTGAGTGAACAGGTGAAACATGGCGGCGGTAACGGCCAGAGTCACCAGGTGCTTGTCCGCCGCCGCGCAGCCCAACGCCAGGAACATGTAGCCCAACTGGCTGACGGTCGAATAAGCCAGCACGCGTTTCAGGTCGTTCTGAGTCAGGGCGATGAGGGCGGCCATCAAGGCCGTAAAAGCGCCGATCCCGGCGACCACCAGTTGGGCCAGCGGGGCATGGACGAACAGCGGCGTGCAGCGGGCCACCATGTACACGCCGGCGGTGACCATCGTCGCCGCGTGGATCAAGGCACTGACGGGCGACGGGCCTTCCATCGCATCGGGTAGCCAGACGTGCAGCGGGAATTGAGCCGACTTGCCCACCGCGCCCAAGAACAGCAGCAGGCAGATCAGCTCCAGCCGCCCCGGATACTGCCGGACGATGTGTTCCAGGAACGCTTGATTTTCAAATACGCCCTGATAGTTGACGGTGCCGAATGTCACCCAAATCAAGAACACGCCCAGCAGGAACCCGAAATCACCGATGCGGTTCACCAAGAACGCCTTGCGGGCGGCGGCCGCCGCGCTGGGCCGTTGGAACCAGAAGCCGATGAGCAGGTAGCTGCACAGACCGACGCCTTCCCAGAACACGAACAGGACCAGGAAGTTGCTGGCCAGGACCAACATGCACATGGCAAACACGAACAGCGAGACCTCGGCGAAGAACCGCGGATACCCCGGATCGCCGCACATGTAGCCGGCCGAGTAGATCGCCACCAGCAGGCTGACCAGCGTGACCATCGACAGCATGATCGCGCCCATCGCATCGGCGGTCAGCCGGATGCTGACATTCAAATCGCCGATCCGGATCCATTCGTATTGGGCGGACACGACCGCCGGGTAGTAGCCTTGGTCTAGGTCGTACGGAGTTGTCGGAACCGCGACAAATAGTAACGCCAGGGAGGCGGCTAGCGACACCGCAACCGCCAGGATGCAGGGCCAGTGACTGCGCTGGCCCAACCAGCGCACGCCGGTCAGGGCAATCAGCACGCAGGCCGCCAGCGGAGCGACGGGGATCAACCAGAGGGCGATTTGCCGCACGGATTCAGACACGGTCGGGGGCCCTCCGTTTCGGCAGTTCGGGAACCCGGCCAGCCGGCGTCAGATGCGGGATTCCGATTGGCGCCGAGGCGATCGGAGCAATCGACGGTTCTTCCAACGACGTGTCCGGCGGAAGGCCCTCTTCGCCGAGTTCCCGCCACGCCGTGGCGTCCAGGGTCCGTCGCCGCCGGTACAGCGCGATAAACAGCGCCAAGGCAATACCGGCCTCGCACGCCGCCACCGTGATGATGAACACGGCGAACGCCTGGCCTTCGTTGTTGCCGTGCAACTGCGAAAAAGCGATCAGATTCAGCGACACGGCGTGCAACATCAATTCGGCCGAAAGAGCCATCACGATCAAATTGCGCCGCGTCAGAAACCCGATCGCGCCCAGCACGAACAGGATCGCGCCCACTACCAGGTAGTTGTGCAACTCGGCCATCATGTCGCCCCCCGCCGTACACTGAGAGCAATCGCGATGGCGCCGATACTGGCGGCCAGCAGCAGTGTCCCCGCCAATTCGACAGCGTACAGGTAGTTGCCGAACAGCAGCCGTCCCAGCCCGCGCACATCGCCCACCGCGCGGTCGCTGCGTTGGCCGAGCGGATTGGCGGCCAGCGCCGGGGGCACGCGCATCAGCGCCTGGCTGGACGCCGTAGCGACATCCACGGGACCGCTGGCGACATCGCCCGCGCCGGCAACCGGCGTCCACGGCCGCAGGGCGCACAGCAGTGCGCCCAGCACCAAGAATCCCAACAGGGTGGCGGCCAGCGGCTGACGGGCACGCTGGTCGTAAGCGGCCACGCCCACGGCTTGCTGGGCCAGCATGATCAGGAACAAGAACGTCACAATAATCGCCCCGGCGTACACGATCACCGTGGCGGCAGCCAGGTAGGGGGCGGAACGCAACAGAAATAAACCGCAAACACTCAGCGTCACCACGGCAAACCACAGCGCGGAATAGAGGGGATTGCGATTGGTAATCATCAACGCTGCGGACACGACCGCGGTCAAGGCGAAGAAGCCGGACAAAACGTCGGAGACGATTGCGCCGCCCGGCTGGAACAGGATCAGCGCCCCACTGACCAGCGCAGCCAGCCCCAGCGACGCGCCGACAGCGCGCGGCCAAACCTTGGCTCGGGGCATCAGCCACCAGATCGCCAGGAAGCCGAGCAGCGGCGGCAACAAGGCCAGGCCGTGGCCGGACATTCCGTCGATTTGTGCCAGCAGTAGTTCGTTCATAGGAATTTGTAACAGTGGCGACTCGGCTATGTTCGGGATGAGTCGCACCTAATCTTTCACCTAATCTTTCACCTAATCTTTCACCTAATCTTTCACCTAA
>CAZXYZ010000169.1:0-20021 GCA_964645045.1 uncultured Pirellulaceae bacterium
CCCGAGGGTCACGCCCGTTCCGAAACTGCGGGCGATTCCCGTGCCGGCCCCAACAGGACGGAAATACGGGTCCGAGCCTGCGACGCGGACGGGCCCTCGACAAGCCTCACGGGCCAGCGGCGCACTTTTCCGTCGACGGACAGCGAGATTTGCGCGTCGGTCGGCGGGTGGTCGATGGGATCGCCAAGGATCACGTAGGCGAATGCCTACGGCTCGCCAAAGGATTCTCACGTTTCTCGCTACACACGCCACGCACGCAGCCGTTCACGCCTTCCTACCCGGTTTCGCCCGCGGCGGCGAAGCCGCCGCGGGCGAAACCGGGTAGGAGGTTACGCGGGGGGGACGCTTCGTGTAGCTGGAAACGGGAGCCTCTACGGGGCAAGCCCGTGGCATCCAATTCGCAGAACTACGGGCTATTCGCGTCCGGGTCGCCGATTTTCCGCAGGTACTCGGCCAAGCGGCACTGCAAGTCGACCAGGTTCTGCCATTGGCAGACATCCAACGAGACGCGGTCCCCCTTCTCCTCGCGCACGCACTCGATCAGGTGCCGCATCGTAATCGTCAGATATTCGATGACTTCCGACAATTGAGCGGCTTGGCCGGGGCTGAGCCGCTCCGGCAACTCCGGGGGCTGCAGTTCGAAGAACATCGCCTGGATGCTGTCCTGGTCCTTCCACGGCACGCCGGATTCGGACGACGGGATTTCGTCGGGAATCGAGGTGTTCTTGCGTGGCGGCTTCTGGGCGCGACCGCCGTTGCACAGATCCTTGAGACGCTGCGAGATCTGTTCACGCGTGCCAAAGACCATGACCGTGCGGCCTACCTGAACCACGTCGCCGTAACGCAGATTACGCAACTGGACGTCTTCTCCGTTGACCCGGGTGCCGTTGGTGCTTTCCAAGTCGGTCAGCACCGCTTGGTCGTGGTCCATTTGGATCTTGGCGTGGTATCGGCTGACGCGTTCATCGTTCAGCTGAATCGTGTTGCCTTCCTCGCGGCCAATCGTGACCGGAGGTTCCAAATTGGGATATGTGCGTCCGCGGTCAGCACCATCGAGAACGCGTAGAGTTAGCCGCGGCATGGAAGTCGGATGTCCCAGGGGAACCGAAGAACCAAAATCGAACGGACACATCAGGGCCGTGTGACGGCCGGCCCCATTGCTGCTTATAGCATCCTGCGGATTCCAGGGTCAAGATGCGGAGGCATTTTTCCTGTTGCCTCCGCAACGACTCGCGAGCAGACGGGAACCAGCCCCAACGCCGGACAGTATACCACGCGATCGCCCGTGGAAATACCGCTTGCGGCTGACAAAAACTATCGTTTTTTCAACGTCACGCCGACGCCGGCGCCGTCCATCAGCAGAAAAGACGTGTCGAAGGCCGGATTCTTGGTGATCGCTTCCAGGTATCTCGGATCGGGCGTCGGATAGACCATGTTGTGAGCGATGATCAAGCCGCCGGGCCGGATTTTGGGAACGAGTTTCTCCAGATAATCGAGGTAGCCATCCTTGTCGGCATCGAGGAACAGGATGTCGATCGGCCCCTCGATGTTCTTGACCGTCTCGTGGGCATCGCCCAACACGATGGTGATCAGGCCGTCGACGCCCGCTTTCTGGAAATTCTCGGCGGCGACCTTGGCCCGGCCCGGATCGATGTCGTGGGTGATCAGCTTGCCGCCCGTCTTGCGCAGGGCCAAAGCAAACCAGATGCCCGATTCGCCGGTCGAAGTCCCGATTTCGACGACCAATTTGGCGCCGCTGGTTTCGGTCAGCAGCCGCAGCAGCCGGCCGTCGGATTCGGACACGTTGGCATACCGCTGTCCCTGTTTGGCCTGCTGGAGCGCGTCCAGGATCTTTTTCTCTTCGTCGTCCTTGGACAACGGCAGGTTGGCGACAGGCGTGCGAGATTCGGGGTTGGGACCGGAGCGGCGGGGCTTGTCTTGTCGCTGGGCCCAGACGCTGGTCGAGACCATGGCGCAGAGAGCGAAGATCAAGGCGGCGAAGTTCGATCGCTTCATGAGTTCCTCCTGGTGAGCAAAGCCGACAGGGATTTCGTTCGCCGGATTGTACAGGAGAATCGCAACGGTGAGCAGATGACCGCCACGGATCTTTTGGGGAAGCGAGCCGGCTGAATTGCCCCCGCTTTGCCACGTTTCATTCGTTCGTTCAGTTCGCGTTCTAGCAACGCTTACGAAACAACTTCCACAAGTACCCTCGCCCCGGCGGGCTGTTGATTTGGTCGTGGCGTAGGCTTCCAGCTTGCGAAATGGGCAACGGAAGCAAGATAGCAAATTGAACATAGACAGCGTCGGGCCTTAATCGGAGTGTTGCGCATCGTAACCCGAAGCGTCAGCGAGGAAGAGCGTGATTCCCTCGCTGACGCTTCGGGTTACGATGATCCGATGCCAGCGTTTGGCGCCGCAATCCGATCAAGGCCCAGCGTCGGAAAGCTGGAAGCTTACCCCACATGCCACCACCGATTAAATCAACAGCCCGGCGGGGCGAGGGGACATTGGACGGTTATTTCCCGAACGATGCTAAACCGTTTGCCAAAAGTGCTTTATGTTGCCTGCCCGTGCCGTTTCGCGGTGGCTGTCAACCGTGATTTGCCTACCCTCTAGCCCGTGCGGATATTCCTGTTAGAATAGCGACGTTAAAGTAAGTTCGCCTGCCGCCATCGACCAAGCCTTCCCAATGACGACGCACCAACTGGTTTCGGCCAGCCCGCCTGAACGCCGTGTTGGGATCCGGCAGACTTGCCAGACGGCGATCATCTGCTCGCTTGGCTTTGCTGTCGGCATCCGGCGTGACACAATCCGGTCGTCAACGTCCAGGGTATACGTTTCCAAGTTTCTCTAAAGGAGCAGAGTCCTATGAAGATTCAGTCTGTGTTGAGTTGGGTCGTGTTGTTCGCTGCAATGGTTGTTTTCTCCAGCTGTACGCCGGCCCCGCAGCCAACGGGCGGTTCGGGAATGGGCGGCTCGGATTCGTCGGTCACGACCCCCGCCGAGCAACCGGCCGAGGTGGCTCCGGAAGCCGCGCCGACCGAGGAGCCGGCACCGGTTACCGAAGAGCCGGCGGCGAAAGAAGAAATGACGGAAGAACCGGCCGCTGAGCCAGCCAAGGAAGAACCGGCCAAGGAAGAGCCGGCGGCTGAACCGGCGAAGGAAGAACCCGTCATGGAAGAGCCGGCCAAGGAAGAGCCGGCCGCCGAGCCGGCGAAGGAAGAACCCGCTCCCGAACCGGCGAAAGAGGAGCCCAAGCCGGCCCCCGCGCCGGAAGCTCCGGCTCCGGCTCCCGAGACCCCGGCTCCGGCACCTGCCCCCGAGGCTCCGGCCCCCGCTCCCGAGACCCCGGCTCCCGAGGCCCCGGCTCCGGAACAGCCCAAGTCGTAACGCCACGGGGATGTTCGCCCCACGTGGCTGGGTCTCTCCGAGACCCGGTTGGCGTCTGGGACCAGACCCGGTTACGTGACGGCATCCGCGCGACGAAATCGATTCAGCTTGACCCGGTGGGGCGACCCACCGGGTCTTTTTTGTTTGCTTCTCTTACTTCCGAATTTCCTCCGCCCCCTCGAACCACAAGGACCCAAGCATGCTGCATGCACATCGAACACGCCGCGATTTTCTGAAGTCGTCCACGGGGATGCTTGCCGCCGGACTGGCGGTCCCGTATTTCTGCAACCGATCGGGCCAAGCCGCCGAGTCGGCCGGCGACAAACTGCGAGTCGCTTCGATCGGCGTGGGCGGCCGGGGCAGCGGGATTGGCCACGACGCGGGCGGCAAAGGCGTGATGGTGGCCTGTGCAGACATCGATCGCGGACACGCCGAGCGGTTTGCTGCCAAATACGACGGCAAATGCGAGATTTTTTCCGACTATCGCCAGATCCTGGATCGCCGGGACGTGGACGTCGTGACGATCGGGACGCCCGACCACTGGCACGTCAAGATCGCCATCGAAGCCATGTTGGCCGGCAAGGACGTGTACTGTGAAAAGCCGCTCACGCTGACCATCGACGAAGGCAAGAAAATCTGCCAGGCCGTCCGCAAGACGAAACGGGTGTTTCAGGTCGGGACCCAGCAGCGGAGCGACGCCCGATTCCTGCTGGCCATCGCCATCGCCCGCAGCGGGCGGTTGGGCAAGACGCTCAAGGCCACCTGCTCGATCGGCGGCGCACCCAGCGGCGGGCCGTTCCCTACGTTGGACCCGCCCGCCGGATTGGACTGGAATGCGTGGCTGGGCCAGTGCCCCGTCGTCCCGTACACCAAAGAACGCTGCCACGGCAGTTTCCGCTGGTGGCTGGAATACTCAGGCGGCAAGCTGACCGATTGGGGCGCGCACCACGTGGACATCGCTCATTGGGGTCTGGGCAAGGAGGGCACGGGCCCGGTCGAAATCCAAGGCGAAGGCAGTTTTCCCAACATTCCCGCGGACTTTGATCCCGTGGCCTTTTTCGCCGGTAAAGTACAGCTGCCCAACGGCTATAACACGGCCACGCAATTCCACATCGACCTCAAGTTTGCCGACGGCTCGTCAATCCATGTCCAGCACGGCCCGGAAAACGGCATCTGGTTCGAGGGCGATCAAGGCCGCATCTTTGTCAACCGCGGCCGGATCACCGGCGAAGCCGTCGAATCGCTGACGCCGACGGAAAAGGAAGCGTTCGAGCTGGAAATCAAACGCCTGTACAAAGGCCGCGAGCGCCGCGGGCACATGCAGAACTTTTTCGATTGCGTCAAAGACCGTGGCGAGCCCGTGTCCGACGTCTTCTCCCATCACCGCGAACTCAGCTCGTGCCACCTGTGCAACCTCGCCATGCTGCTCAAACGCAAGCTGCAGTGGGACCCGGACAAGGAAGATTATGTCGGCGACGAACAGGCCAGTGCCCTGATCAGCCGGCCGCAACGGGAGCCGTATTCGATCCAGGGCTGAACCGGCACCGCACCGGCTGGTTACACGGTGAAGTCGAAGAGGACGCAACCGCTAATCGACGCTAATGAACGCTAATGCAGACAAGCCTTTTTTCCCATTAGCGTTCATTAGCGTTGATTAGCGGTTTTCTTTCCCCGCGACGCGATTTGTGTCGAAGTGGGCGTCAGGCTTGCATATACCGCTCGAAGCGATGCTTCTCCGAGGCTTTCATGTAGGCATCGGCGGGCTCGACCACATCGTTTTGCAGCAGGTCCTCCAAGGCGTCGTCCATTGACTGCATGCCTTCACGACGGCCGGACTGCAACACGGACGTGATCTTCTCGATCTTGCCCTCGCGGATGATATTGGACACAGCGTGTGAGCCCAACAGGATCTCGTTGGCGGCGACTCGGCCGCGTCCCGACTTGCGGCGCAGCAGCTGTTGGGCCACGATCCCGCGGATGGACTCGGCCAACATCGTCCGGATCTGCGCCTGCTGGTCGCTGGGAAACACGTCGATAATGCGGTCGATCGTCTTGGGAGCGCTGTTGGTATGCAGCGTGCCGTAGACCAGGGCGCCCATGCTGGCGGCGCTGATCGCCAGGCCGATGGTTTCCAAGTCGCGCATTTCGCCGACCAGCACCACGTCGATGTCCTGGCGGGGAACCGCCCGCAGGGCCGCGGCGAACGAGTCCGTGTGCGTCCCGACCTCGCGGTGGCTGATCATGCACAAGTTGTTCTTGTGGACGAATTCGACGGGGTCCTCGATCGTCACGATATGCCGCCGTTGGTGGCGGTTGATGTGGTCGATCATGGCGGCCAGCGTCGTCGATTTGCCGCTGCCCGTGGGCCCGGTGACCAGGACCAGTCCGCTGCGCAGTTCGGTCATCCGCTTCAACACCGGCGGCAGCTTCAATTCGTCCAGCGTCAGGATGCGGGTGGGAATCAGCCGCATCACGGTCGCGTACCCGGTGCGTTGGAAGAAGTAGTTGCAGCGAAAACGGGCCTGGTCTTCGATCCCGTAGGCAAAGTCGAAATCCAAGTTCTGCTCGTACCGCTTCCGCTGGGATTCGCTGCAGATCTCGAACAGGTACTCGCCCAAGGACTGTTCGGTCAGCACGTCATGGTCTTCGATCACCCGCACCTCGCCGTCGATGCGGTATTTGGGCGGCTGGCCCACGACCATGTGCAAGTCGGAGGCGTTGACGGTCTGCATGTTCAGCAGCAGGGGGTCGATCCTCGCCATGATGGCGGCCTTTCATTCACGGAGCGTGACGGCTTGGGCCCGTTCGAGTAATAACTGTCACATAGTCGCCTTTCGCTCCGCGAAAGGACGTTCTTTCGCGGAGCGAAAGACGACACTTGCTTCTCGAACGGTGCTTCTTGCGCGTTATTGGACTTCGCAGCGTGACGCCGGTCAAGCGGCCCCGCCGATGGGACGCGGAGTTCTTGGAGCAATCGGCAGCTTAACTCCGACCCGAACGAAACGTACCGCAGCACGAATCGAAACGCCCGTTACGGGGATCATACAAGGCTGCGCGATACCCATATTCCCGCGACTGGGTTTGAGCCCGGCAACCCCGCGCGGACGATCAATCGGTGAGACGAGGTGTGTTTGCACGCTAGTCGATAACTCGCATGCCGGGGATGACAAATATGAAGCGGAAGCCTCTTCGATGGATCGTGCCTTTTGTGATGGCAGCGCTGGGCTTGGCCGGCGGGGTTTTTGCTCAAGGCATTGTGATTCCCGGCGCGGGTCCCGTGAACCGGTCGATGGCGGGCGCGGGTGTGGCCGCACCGCTGGACGCCGCAGGAGCCCTGCATTGGAATCCGGCCTCGGTCACGGGACTGGACAGTTCCGAGTTCGTGATCGGCGCCGAGTTTCTCTATCTGCACACGGACATCAGTTCGGCGGTGACCGTGGCACCCGGAGTTACGTTTTCGGGTGAAACCACCAGCGACTCCGGTGTCAGTGTCCTGCCGACGGTGGCCGTCGTCTTCCGCAACGAAGACTCGCCCTGGACGTTCGGTCTGGGGCTGTTCTCGATCGGGGGATTTGGGATGAACCTGCCCGCCAGTCCCGCGGTGCCACCCACGAACCCGATCATGTCGCCGACGTTTGGTGGGGGCTCGGTGTACTCGAAGTTGGCCGTGCTGCAAATGGTGCCGACAGCGGCGCTTCGATTGACCGACCGGCTGTCCATCGGGATGGCGCCCACGGTTGTCATCGCTGACGCCGCTTTGGATCCCAATTTTCTTTCCACGCCGAACGCGGACGGCTCGTACACATCTGCCACGCATACCCGCACCAACTGGGGACTGGGGTTTCAGCTCGGAATCTACTACGAGATGGAGAACGGTTGGCACTTCGGCGCGTCGTACAAGAGCCCCCAGTGGCTCGAGGAATTCACCTTCTATTCGCAGGACGCCGGCGGGAATCCGCGCACCGACCGGTTGAACGTGGATGTTCCGGGAATTGTCTCGGTGGGTGCCGCGTACTACGGTTTGCCGCGGACCGTGTGGGCGATAGACGCCCGTTACGTGGACTATGCCAACACGCAACTGTTCGGCCACGGCGCCCGCTTCAACGCGACCGGCGCCGTAACCGGGCTGGGTTGGGAAAGCGTCTTCTCCGTCGCGACCGGTGTCCAGTACCAGCTGACCGATGCACTGTCCTTGCGGTGCGGGTACGTGTTCTCAGAGAACCCGATTCCGGACGAGAACACGTTTTTCAACATCGGCTCGACCGCCATCTACAAGCACATCGTTTCGGTGGGCGCATCGTGGCGCATCACGTGCCGGACCAGCCTGGTGATCGCGTACTTGAAGGCGTTCGAGAACTCGATCTCCGGGCCGTGGGAATCGCCGTTATACGGCGGCTCTGTTCCAGGAACGTCCGTGACCGCGCGTCAATCGATCGACTGCCTGGTGACCGGGCTGCAGGTGAAGTTCTAACCGACGACCTGGCGGATATCCAGCAGCCAGACTTGCCGGCCCTGGCCACCGTGAGGCGAATCGATGGCCACGGTGTGTCCGTCCCGGCTGCACCGCGGGTGCAAATCGCAGCGCCATTCGCCCTGGTATTCCGGCGGCAGGTAGAAATGGCCCAGGTCGACGCGCCGCCCGCTGGGCACGTGGTACAAGTATGGTGTCTGGCGGCGTGTGCGGTCGGGATACGTGTCGTTCAGGATCCACTCCAGGCCATTGCCGATGGGCAGATAGGTATTGTGCCCGTTGATCGGCATCACGCCGTCGCCGACGATCTCGACGTTCCGGGTCTGGTCCTCGAACAGGTAGAATGCGGCTTTGCGTCCTTCGGGTTTGGTCCACGCGCAGACGTGCTGCGGGTCCCGCCAGATGAAGTGCGACGTGCTTCCCGACGGGTCCAAGACGTACAGATCCGAACCGTCCAGGTTCGCGGTGAACAGACGCGTCACGAAACCGGTGCGGGCCCGGCTCTCCGCCGTCCCCGTATCCGCGCGCCAGCGGTGCAGGAAAATGAACCGCGTGCCGTCGGGGTTGATCAGCAGGTGGTTGAACCAACTCCAGTTCTGCTCCAGCGTCCGCCCGCCGAACGGAATCTTGACGATGTCGGCCAGGGACACGATCAGCTGGCTGTCCCCCGTCTCCAGATTCACCCGCCAGATCCCCGAATCCTGCGGCGCCTTCTGATCGGCGCAGGGATCGGGGATGCCTTGGTAGCCATAGCCGGGCCGCATCGCCTGGATGCGGGCAAAGTCCGCCGTCACCGCCCACTTGCCGTCCGGGCTGACCGTATACACCGGCTTGGGCAGGGTGCGTTTGGCTCCGGTCCGAACGTCCAGAATGTGGCACACAAAGCGGCCGTCCTCCCGGTCGTTCCAGAGGACTTCGCTCGGCGTGCCGGGCCGCCACTGCAGCATGCAGCTCTGCTGCCAGCCCCAGGCGTCGCTCTTGCCCAGCGGAATCCACTTGTCGCCGTCCTGCGTATCGACCATCCCGACCGCGATCCGGTCGGCGGCCGTCGGCGTGCGATGCTCGAAGTCCACTTCGTTGCCCAGTACGTAACGGTTGGAGGGGTCGAACTCCAGCTTGTCGTAATACCCGAACCAGTGAAATTTCGGCCCACGCGTGATGGGCCGGGCCGGCACGAAGGCTTGGCTCTCGACCTCGGCCCCGGCGGCACGAGCCGAGGCGACGGCCAAACCGGCCATCGCGGCCGCCGATTTCAACCAGTCTCGCCGCGAGACGCTCGCGGCCGGCAAAGAAAGGGACATCATCGCATCGCTCCTGAGCAAGAAGGACGGTTTTCCTTCGTGCATCATAGCGGCTGCGATGCTCGCGGCAATCTGGGGGCTACCAGCGGCCACGCCTGTAAAGGTGCAATTTTCTGGTAAATCCGCAGTGCCGGGTCTTGTTGGAGTCCACGCTTTAGCGTGCCAGGCGGGCTATGCCCGCCACAAAAACACGCTAAAGCGTGGACTCCAGCGACGTTGGCACCTTTACAGGGGGGCTACCAGCGGCGCGCGTTGCGGTCGCGTTCGATGAGCGCCAGCGCCTGGGGGCTCAAACCAAAGTCCATGCCGGGACGGTTCAGTTCCAACAGCACGTGCAGCCGCGAGTGGGGCGAGTCGTGCGTCATGATCGGGGCCCGCGCGATGCGGAGGATGCTGCTGGGTTGCCCGTTCCAGCGTGCGACATACATGCCAGCGTCCAGCGTCGGTTCGGGCTGCAGGCCGTAGTACTTTGTCACCACGCCGACCAGCTTGCGTTCATCGCCTGTGTAGCCTTCGAATGTTAGCCGTTGCAGCTGGTGGTACTGGTTGAAGCAGTAAGTTAGCGAGCCGGCGAGGTCGTCCAGGTTGATGCCCGTGACGGCGGGAACCCGCATCCCTTCCAGGCCCAGTTCGGCTGTCGTTGCGGTGACGCGCGGCCAGCGGGCGGCGACCCAGTCCGGTGCGATGTCGAACCGCAGAATTTCGGCAAAGTCGGCCACCGGCGGGCCGACGAGATTTGGGGCCACCGTGGTGCGCGGGCTCTGGGCGTTGGCCCCATAGCCGAATTCGGAACGGAATTCGGGCACGGGAATGCCGCCGCGGGGCGCCGAAACGGGCGTTGGCCCCGGCATCGCCGTCGTCCCGTCAGCGGTGATGACATGATCCAACGCTTGGAACGCCGACTGCGACACGTTCTCTTCCATCAGCAGATAAGGCCCGCCCGCCGCCGTGGCGACCACCAACGGTAGCATATACTTGCGATTGAACATCCTGCCCCGCCTCCTCCCAGCGACTGGAACACCGCCTCATCGGCAACATCGTCCAACGGAGGAGCCAAGCTTGCGGGTTTGATCGCGGAGCGGGACGACCCGCACAGCAGGCGAGTCAGGCAGAAAACGTTCAAACGGGCCTACCGGTCCCGGAACGCCTCGTCGCGGCCGAAGAACATCAGGTGCTGCCACGGCAGGCGGTCGAATTCCTTCACCAGCCGGAACCCGTTGGCTGGGAACTCCTTCAGGATTTGCTGTTTGCTCATCTTGTGCAGCGGCTTGATCGGCACGTTCGGATCCTCCGCCCGGTACTCGACCAACGCAATCCGTCCGGCCGGCTTGAGCGCCCGCCGCATGGCGGCCAACATCTGCTCGGGATGCGAAAATTCGTGATACACGTCTACCAGCAGAATCAGATCGACCGTTCCTTCCGGCAGCTTCGGGTCGTGCAGCAACCCCAGAATTGTGTCGATGTTGTTCAGCTTCGCAGCCGCTTCCCGCTCCTCCAGCATCTGCAGCATTTCGGGCTGAATGTCCACCGCCAGGACGCGTCCCGCAGGTCCTACCAGCCTGGCGATCGGCAAGCTGTAAAACCCATTGCCGCAACCCATGTCGCACGCGGTCATTCCCGGCTTCAGGCCCAGGTTGGCCAGCAACAGCGAACAGCGTTCTTCCCGCTCGCGGCTGTCGCGGACCAGCCACGGCGCGCCTTCGTAGTGCATGGTCTGCGCGATCTGCCGGCCCATGTACTCGGTCAGCGGCACCGGCCCCGGCTCGGCCTGGGCCCAGCCGATCATCGGCAGCCACACAGACCACGACCAGAACGCCAGGAGCCAAGCGGATCGAATCATTAGCTGCTTCATGGAACTGCCTCGGACACGACATCACGGAACAGGACGCAAGGCATTATAGCCGGAAAGGCAACGTCAAAGGGATCGGCTTTCCGCCCACGGTGCCGCCGATTCTTGCTCCGCCACGGGCGGCTCGCGTTCGATCACGCGCATCTCGCGCCAAGGGCCGCGCAGGAATCGCAGACAGAAGATAACTCCCAACGTGCAGATCCAGCCGGTCACCACGAACCACCACCAAAACAGGCCGCGATCCAATCCGACCCAGCAGGCGGCGACGCCGATGGCGGACACCACCAGGGTGACAATCAACACGAACCAAGTATCGCCCGCGCCCTTGACCGCGCCCGCGAAAATGATCTGCATGGCGTCGAACAGGCAGTAAGCGGCCACGAACCGCAACAAGACGACAGCCAGGTCGCGCAGCCGCGCGAACTCCTCCGGATCAGCGCCGGCCCGATGTCCCAGCAGGAAGAGGTCCGGCGTGACCAAGAAGAACAAGCCGCACACGGCCGTGTAGGCAAGCGCAAAGCTCAGCGCGGTCCAGGTCGCGCGCGTGGCCAAATCCGGCCGTCCGCGCATCAGCTGCTGGCCCACCAGGGTGCTGGCGGCGATGCCCACGCCCAGCATGGGAATAAAGGCCACCGAATTGACGTTAAAGGCCAACGCGGTGGCCGCCATCTCCAACTGGCCCAGCCGCCCCACCAGCATGATCATCAGGGCAAAGCCGGCTGCATCGACCAGAAACTGGAAGCCGTTCGGTCCGCCATACGTCAGAATTCGGGCCAGCAGCGAGCGGTCTACGCGCCAAGTCGTCGCCAAGCTGTACGCTCGCCGCACCGGTTCGCGGTGCATCAGCCACGCGTATGCGCCGACGCGCAGCCAGGCGCTCACCACGGTCGCCAACGCGGCGCCCTGAATGCCCATTTCGGGAAAGCCCAGTTTGCCAAAGATCCAGAGGTAGTCCAAGACCGCGTTCACCAGCAAGGTGGCGATATCGACCAGCATCACAACTCGCGTCACGCCGCGGCCTGTGAACAGAGCTTCCTGCGCCGCGGCAATCACGGCGGCCGGCGCGCCGAAACACAGGACCTGAAAATAGGCGATCTCGTAAGGCAGGACCTGCGGATCGTGGCCCGCCAGGCGAAACAGGTACGGCGCCAGGGGAATTGCGGCCAGAAAGAAGGGCGTTCCGTAGACGCCGAGCCACATGCCTTGCCAAGTCGCCGCGCCGATCCGCTCCGGACGCTCGGCCCCGAAATACTGCGCCACAAACGTGTTGACGTAACCGGCCACCCCCACCGGAAAGCAGATCATGGTCCAGTACAGCATCCCACCCGCCATCGAGGCTGCCAGCGCGTTGGACGAATACCACAGCAAGAACATGCGGTCGATGAACATCATCACCGACCAGGTGCCGGTCGAGATGAACAGCGGCAGCGCAATGGCCAACACCTCGCGCCCGCCACAGGGGCGGAACCACCAGTTGTCTCGGTTGTTGGGCATGCCAAGCCTCGGCGGGTCTAGGAACGATGAATTGCGTAGAATCATACCCAAAACTTCTGCGGCTGGGGAGGGTCTGGACTTTCTTGTCATCTGACGGGGCGACCATCAGGATTTTTTGGTAGAATGCCACGGTGTGTTTTTCAGGCCCACGTCAAGAACGTCGGCCGATAGCGGAGTTTTTTTCAGGACTCGAACGATGACCGTTTCAACGATGGCCCTCCCAGAGGCGACGCTAGCATCCGACGTGCGTCCCGACGTGGAACATCTGGTCACGGAGGATGACACGCCCGTGGATAACTTGTTCTCCGAAAAGCAGCAGCGATTACTGACGGAACCCCTGTACGCGTCCTGGCCGGGACCGGGGCAAGGCCGTCCGTTTCTCGCCATGGCCAACGTCGGACTGTTCTACGCGGTCGAACAGCCGCCTTTCGTGCCGGATATGCTCCTGAGTCTGAACGTCCGTTGTCCCGCCGACTTGTGGCCCAAGCCGCATCGCTCCTATTTCATGTGGGAATACGGAAAGCCTCCGGACGTAGTGATCGAAATCGTCTCCAATCGGCGGGGCCGAGAAGATTCTGACAAGCTGGAAGGGTATGCCCAGATTCGAGTCCCGTACTACGCGATCTTTGATCCTGAATGTATGCTCAGCGACGAGATTTTGCGAGTTTTTGAACTTCAGCGTTTCGCTTATCGGCCTTTGGACGACCCTGTTCTGTTGCCGGGTATCGGCTTGGGCTTGCGGCAGTGGTACGGCGTCTTTGAAGAGCATGATAATTCGTGGTTGCGGTGGGTCGATACCGATGGGCAGTTGATCGCGACCGGCGCCGAGCGAGCGGAGCACGCCAAACAACAGGCCGAACGCGCCGAACAACAGGCCGAGCAGGCCAAACAACAGGCCGAGCAGGCCGAGCAGCGGGCCGAAAGCACTAAGCAGCGAGCCGAAAGCGCCGAACAACGGGCCGAAAAGCTTGCCGAGCAGCTACGGCGGTTGGGTGCCTCCCCGGAAGCGTGAGGACGGGCTCACAAGACGCCCGTGTGTGAGCCGAGTCATGGCGCAGAACGAAGAGGCAACAGCAAGATGGCGGACTCATATCCCAAAATCGCGCAATTGAAGAGTGTCGAAGCATTTCAAACGCGGCTGCAAGAGCTGGGGCTGGATCTGCCCGTCGACGACCAGATCCTGACCGCCGAGCAAGGCTCGCCGCTGGCCGCTCCGATCCGGATCGGCGGCTTCCAGGTCGGCAACCGCTGGTGCGTGCATCCGATGGAAGGCTGGGATGCCAACCGCGACGGCTCGCCCTCGCCCCACACGCTCCGCCGCTGGCGGAACTTCGGGCTCAGCGGCGCCAAGCTGATCTGGGGCGGCGAAGCGGCGGCCGTGCAGCCTGACGGCCGCGCCAATCCGAACCAGACGCTGGCCACGCCGGAGAACCGCGCCGGCCTGGCGGCGCTGCTGAACGAATTGCAGACGGCTCACCGCCAGCAATTCGGCACCACCGACGATCTGCTGATCGGCCTGCAGCTGACCCATTCCGGCCGCTTCTGCCGGCCCAACTCGAAACATCTGGAACCGCGGATCGCTTACCACCATCCTTTGCTGGACGCCAAGTTCGGCATCGACCCGCGCGATGATTCCATCGTTTGGACCGACGACGATTTGGAGCGGCTGATCGACGCCTACGTCGCCTCGGCCGGACTGGCGAAAGACGTCGGCTTCCAATTTGTCGACGTCAAAGCCTGTCACGGGTACCTGCTGCACGAGTTCCTGAGTGCTCGCGTGCGTCCCGGCCGGTTTGGCGGCGACTTCGACGGCCGCACGCGGATCTTGCGAACGATCGTGGCCCGGATTCGCGACCAGCATCCGGACTTGATGGTGGGGGTGCGGCTGAGTGTGTTCGACATTCTGCCGTTCCGGACCAGCCGTGAAGTGGGACAGCCCATGGATTACACGGCTTGGCTGCCCTACCAGTACGGATTCGGCTGTCGAGAAGATGATCCGCTGGAATACGACCTGACCGAACCCCTGCAGTTGATCCGGGTCCTTCGCGACGCGGGTGTCGTGGCGATCAATCTCACGTGCGGCAGTCCCTACTATAACCCGCACATCCAGCGGCCGGCCATTTTCCCGCCCAGCGACGGCTACCAGCCGCCCGAGGATCCGCTGGCCGGCGCCGTCCGCCAAATCCACGCCGCGCGCGCGTGTCAACAAGCCTTTCCTGACTTGCCGATGGTTGGCACGGCCTACACGTACCTGCAGGACTATCTGCCGCACGTGGCCCAGGCCGTCGTACGGGCCGGCTGGATCGACCTGGTCGGCATCGGGCGGATGGTGCTGTCCTACCCCCAGTTGCCGGCCGACGTGCTGCAACGCGGCCAGTTGCAGCGGAAGCGGATCTGCCGCACCTTCAGCGATTGTACAACCGGGCCCCGCAACGGCCTGGTCTCCGGATGCTATCCGCTGGACGAATACTACAAGCTATTGCCCGAAGCGGAAACGCTGAAAGCGGTCAAGGCCGATTAGCATTTGGTGCGAAACAACTCTTGCCTTTGAATCACCCCCCTCTTGTAGAGGCAATCGTGATGCCCAGCAATTTCTGGAAATTGTTTCGCACCAACCGCTCCTGCATCCATCCTATTGCGGCAATCATAGTTCTTGCCAATCACCGGCTCCCGCCCGCCTAGCCAAGCTCAGCAGATCTCCCGTTGCAGGCCCCGTGGCAGACGCCAACTTCGACCAGCTCGTTTCAGTTTCGTCGCGATATCCTGGCCATGGTCGTCCCCTGCTCGCACCTTCTGCTCCCGGATCTGCCCTCCAATAGCCAATGGCATGGAGAAGTGCATTGAAATCGACCAAATCACCCCAGGGTGAGAAGTGGATGTCTTTCAGGCCCTTTTACGCTATCAATTGTGATTGGAGGTACTGGCCATCCGTCCCAATTTTGTGGGAAGGTGGAACTCGTGAGCCACAGCCCGTTTTCCCGCCAATGACATTCGGAGCAGTGCAAGAGATAAAGATTAGCCGGAATAGCGTGACAAGTCGTCGAGCGATTCCTCGTCGCAAGCAGCATGTAATACGTTAGCGGGGTTGACAC
Organism: uncultured Pirellulaceae bacterium; assembly: GCA_964645045.1. GTDB lineage: Bacteria > Planctomycetota > Planctomycetia > Pirellulales > Pirellulaceae > Anammoximicrobium. Next base: position 15,601 of record CAZXYZ010000169.1, read on the forward strand.
GACTGAGGGGAATAGCAAATACTTCCTTTCGGCGTCTTCAGTTCTCTGTTACGTCGGTGAATTGTTCTGGCGACATTGGTTAGGTGTTTCAAATCGGAACCGCGCTGATCCTGCGGAACCAGGGCGTAGCCGCTGAATGTCGTTGGCCTCAACTGGGTGTTAATGAACTAGCGTGAACGATCTGTGAAGCCGATTTTTCTCGCGAGCGCAGACCAACTCAATTGTATCGAGAGCGCCTGGATCGATCTTCGTATCACAATGTCGAGTTTAGGAGAATTCGATGCCTGCCATCAGTGACTCGCAAGCCGCTAAGGCGGTTAAGAAGTCCTTTATTATCTTGCCTTATGACCAACGCGGCATTGATGTTTACGATAGGTATCTTCGCAAGGCTTGCGAACAGATTGGGTATGAGCCGGAACGTGCGGATGAACAATTTACAGACGAAATCCTTTCTGGGATTGAGAACTCTCTCTCTTGGGCACCGGTGGTCTGTGCCTACCTTGGTAGTCCGCCCGCATGGAACATCAATGTTGCGATCGAAGTTGGCTATCGTCTCTCCACTCGCCGCCCTCTTGTCTTGTTATGTGACGAGCCCACAATCGGCGAAGAACTTAATCTGCCTTTCAATATCTCGCAGAATCGGGTCATTCAGTTGCCACGGGGAGACGTCGATCAAGAGACCGAGGACAAAGTCGTCGCCAACATTGTGCGCACGATCCTCCAGCGGGAAAGGGAGCGTCGTCCCTTTGCTTCCGTGCAAGCCGTGGCCAACATTCATTTTCCGAAGAGCGATTTTTCCAAGCACAGCGCGCTCTTCATCGAAGTGTCGGAGTTGGCGCGGTCCTTATTTGGGCCGGGTATTGTTGGCAAGACGCTGGCTCAATTCTATGACGGCTTGAAAGACGATATGCTGTCCAGCCAATACGAAGCATTCATGAACGAGCAAGCATTACTGATTGCGCAAGCTCAGAATTCGTCAGAAACAGTGATTGCCAGAGTGCCCATCGTGTTTCGTAGGGGGCCACATAAGGGGCGAGCTTTCTTGCCAATGATTGTGAACGCGGCAGATTATGGTTGCATCCAACAGCTACGGGTGCTGTATCTCGATGTGACCTCGGCGGTTAGAAAGGTAACGGACCAGGACAATCCTGAACTACAGTACTACCGTTGTCTGCTGAATCCGAAAGCAAAACCATTGTCCCTTCCGGACGAAGTTCACGGAAAGCGTCCTTTGATTTTTCTGGCCCACAACAGCCGGGATAAAGAGGAGTACGTTTACCCAATCGCAACGCTACTTCGACAGGCCGGGGCCGAGCCGTGGCTCGACAAGGAAAACATTCCTGTGGGGGTGCAGCAAGTGTCGGCGATCAGCAAAGCGCTCGATCAATGTGACGCGGCCTTCGTTTTCCTGGGACCGGAAGGACAGGGTCAGTTTCAGGATCTCGAAATCCAAACATTGATCAATCTGTACTATGAGAAAAAGAAGAAGGGGAAACAGTTTCGAATCGTGCCTGTTCTGTTGCGGGAGCTAAAGGCTGAGGCGATCGACGATGCCCTCTTGCGAGGCTTCAACGCCAGAACTTACAAAGAGTTGACGACTGAGATCCAAACCATTGTGGACGGACTCGTTTCGCAAGATGGCGATGATGAGGCAGGTGATGCGGGCATGAGTCCGCGGAAGCCACGGTAAGGGATTTGATATGGCCTTGCCTAACGATCTCGACAAGTGCGCGTACTACTCCCCACTGCCGATGTTGCTGCTTTCACGCGACCGGCTCGTCTCCGATTTCAATCTCGCCGCTCGCGTACTGTGGGGTATCAACCTGATCACGGCGCGAGGGCAGCCGGTCGCAACCTTTCTCGATCGTCTGAGCGGACGGCTGCAGGGAAGACGGCCTCGGCTGCTCGCGGCACCGCACCGGGCGCCGAGCGGAGAATTCGACGATGCCTGGAATTCGACCGATGTCGTGAGTTACGTCTCCGCACGATTTGGGCGCATCGATCTGCTATGCATGGCCGTGCGTTTGGTGGATCCAGAATGTGATGATGGAGCCGGATTTGCCGTTTTTCTTGAGATCACAAGCGTGGAGCGGCTCGACGAGTTTCGCGAAACGTTCTTGACCGAGCGTGATCGGCAAGTTGTGTGGGAGGAGTACGCAGTCAGCTATGATCGCATCTTGCCTCTCATGCCGTACTATCAGGAGGTGCTGCGGCGACACATGGCCGCTATGGAGAGTTCGGACGTTGTTCGCGTGGTGGAGATTGGAGCAGGCACAGGCAACGTGGTGGTGCCCTTGCTTCAGGCCGGACGACGGGTGACCGCCGTGGATACCAGTCGCGCGATGCTGGATCGCTTGCGCGGCAAGGTAAACGGACCACTTCGAAACCAATTGATCATTCTGGAGCAGGACGCTGAGTACTTGCCGCAAATGTCCGCTGCATCCTGCGACGGCGCGAGTATCCTCTTGGCCCTGTTTGATATGAACGATCCCAGACGCGCGCTAGAGGAGACCATCAGGATACTGCGCCCCGGCGGGACGTTGGTAATCACCGAGCCCAAGGTTCAGTTCCAAATGGAACCGATTTTGGATTTTGTGAAGCAGCACTTGGTGGCAAAGGGGTGTTACGAGGAGTTGAAACGCGACATCGAACGAGTCTTCCGTGCCAACTGGAAGATTAACCCGGCCACGCGCGCTGGAGGCTCACCGCTACGTGCAGAGTTGCTGGTCGAGTTGCTCTCGTTGCACGGATTTCGTGCGATTTCCGTCGCGGATTCTCATTTTGGCAACTGTGCGACCATCAAGGCGGTTAAGCCTTGAGCCAAGGATACTGCGGCATTCGCGGGGGGCATCATGAACTTTTGTGAGGGTACGGTTCGTATTCGACGAGCGACACCAGCGGATTCATCTCTAGTTGCTGCCCTCTATCGGGAAGCGTACACTCCGCAGTCGGGCGGCGATGCCCGCGAGCACTACCCGTTTCCCCAGTTCCTGGACACGGAAGGAGTGGCCAAAGCAGTCGCGCGTCCCGGTGTCTGCTGGATGGTGGCCAAGTCTGGCGAGCACGTTGTCGGGTCCGCCGCAGCGATCCGGAACATCGGAAGTGATGCGGATCGCGTGGCCGAGGTGTATGGGATTGTGGTCGACCGGCAGTTCCGCGCGCGGGGCATTGGCAGCCGATTGTTGACGGAATTGTGTCGGGAACTGGGAGACCATCCACAGTTCGTGCTCTGCGAATCCCGAACCGCGATGTCCGCCGGCTGGCGGCTTGCTCGAAAATGCGGCTTTTTCGCATTGGGCTTCGAGCCGTTTGCACATACGACTCCCGCGGGCTCCGAAGCGATGCTTTTGACGGGCAGGATAGCGCAGAACGCCTTGGCCCAACGGAGCCCCAGGCCGACGTTGACTTCTGCCTGTCGCCTCCTGGCTGCGGGAATCTTGTCGGAATTGGGCAGCACGTTGCCGGAAAAAAACACGGAAGACCTGGCCTGCGACGAGTTTGGAAAAAACGCCGGATCTCCGGCCAGAGACATCACCAGTTTGATCGAAGCGCGTACCGTACGCCGACCGGAAAGCTCGGTCATTCGCGATGACGGGGTAGGTCCGCAGATTGCGGCGGATCTAGCACGCGATGGGCTGCATCATTCCGGAATCGTTGGTCTTCGGCGGCTGGAAGGTGAAGACATCGATGGCCGCCGATACGAAAGACAGTATTATGTTGCTCGCGTCGGAAGCAAACCCGTAGCGACCTTGCTGGTAGTCCTAGACCGAATTGATAGGCGAGCTCGAATTCTAGAAATGCAGACCAGCGAGGGGGGAGATCCTGATGTAATTCTAACATTCGTGCTTGACGCGTTGGAAACCAACTCACGTGACATGCGGTTGTCAGTGGTCGTGGATGTATGCGCCGACGCGGCTGATCTGCAACGCACACTTGAGCGACTGGGGTACCTTCCGACCGTCTATTACCCCAGTTTGGTTGCGAAAGGCGATGCCCGCGTTGATGCCGTTCAGTACACGAGACTCATCAATGGAGAATTCGAGGAAAGTTTGAGCTACGCTACGGAACTGTATTGGCCGGGGGCACAACAGGTCGTGAGGCGAGTCCATCGCATCTGGTCGCGAGAGTCATCTAGTGAGACGACATCTTAGCTATCGCTGTCCGCGTAGACAAGCTGTCGAAACCTGTATCACGCCGGCCAACTCTGGCGATCGAGACGGTCTCGTAGGTTCCGTGGGGCGCGCGTCGAAGTTGCTTCGAGAGCTACTTTGGCCTTGAACCCGACGCTGTGCATCTTCCGCTTCTTCGCCATTCGCTCCTCCCAGAAAAATCCCAAATCCACCTTGTCTTTGGGTCTGATTTCCGGGGTTGGGGCCGGCACGGGAATCGCCCGCAGTTTCGGAACGGGCGTGACCCTCGGG
>CAZXYZ010000170.1:0-19962 GCA_964645045.1 uncultured Pirellulaceae bacterium
GCCGGCGGCACGATGAGCGAGCCGGGCTGGAAGATGTTTGACATCACCTTGATCGATTTGCAGAAGGGCGAGCACCGGATTCTCGATCGCGATCCGTTCATCCTCAACCCACATCCGCAGTTCGACCCGGGCGAAGGGTGGACGTTGATGATCCAGCACAACCGCGGCGGGAAGTACTCGCCGGATGGCCAGTTGGAGCGGCTAGTTGGCCCGGAAGGGGCCACGTTGTACGTGCTGTCCGTACCCGAGGGCCGCCGGACCGAACTGGCAGTCGGCACGCCGCACACCACTCCCTGCACCGGCCACGAAGCCTGGATCGGAACCACGGGCGAAATGCTGTTGTCCGTGTCGGCCAGCGGCGAGTTCCGACCCGAGAAAGGCAACTTACTGGCGGTCCGTCCCGAACAACCGCCCCGCGTGGTCGCCCGCGGCTACCGCTTCAATCACGTCGGCGCCAGCCGCTGTGGGCGCATCTTTTCGGCCGACGACTGGCAGCCGCCCTACAAGATCGTCATCGGCAGCACGCAGGCGGAGCGCGCCGCGGTGATCTGCGAGTCGAAGACCACCCCGACCCGCAGCCAGAACACGCACCCGCACCCCTACGTCACGCCCGATTTGAAGTGGGTCATCTTCAACTCGAACCGCACCGGCTCGGAGCACATCTACGCCGCCCGCATTCCGGACGAACGGATGGCGAGCTTGCTGGGCTGATGATCGAGGATCTCGTCATTCAATCGAGACGCTCAACCAAGGGGCTGATCGGATTCAGGCAGGATCTGAAGGAGGAAACGCCATGAGCAAGCAACTCGTCTGCCAAACGCTGGTCCTGAAAATGCTGCTTGCGTGGCCGGCTGGATCGTACGCCGATGAATTGAAGCCAACATCGCCCATCGGCCCGGGCTACCGGCTGACGTGGCATGATGAGTTCGACGGCGACCGGTTGGATAAGGGCAAGTGGACGTATCGCATCGATCCCCGTTTCTGGAGCGTGCAACTCGCCGAAAATGTCTCGGTGGCCGACGGTTGCCTACGTCTGGCCTTGAAAAAGGAAAAGCAGGGCCAGTTCGATTACACGGCGGGCGGCGTGATCAGCCGCGAGACTTTTCAGTATGGCTATTACGAGGCCCGGTTCCGTTGCCCGCCCGGAGCCGGCTGGCACACGTCGTTCTGGATGATGCGGCACAACGGGCGAAGAGCGGCGGACGAAGCAGCGGCAGTGCAGGAAATCGACGTCTGCGAGCAGGATTCGGTGATGCCTGCGTGCTACTCGGTCAACCTGCATCGCTGGAAACCCGGCCCGCACGTCAGCTACGGGTACAAGCGGATCACGACGCCGGACTTGGCCGTCGAGTTCCACGTGTGGGGCTGCCGGTTCACGCCGCAGCGGATCGACTACTACTTCGACGGGCGTTTGGTCCAATCGCTCGACGCGACCGTCATTCCGCATGGCCCGCAGAATATCTGGCTGACCAGCGTCGCGGCGCCGTTGGGCGGCACGAAGTCCGTGGACGACTCGAAGCTGCCCGCCATCGCCGAGTTTGACTACGTCCGTTTTTCCGAGAAGGCCGGTTCGCCGGGAACGAACGAACCCTGATCCAGATTCGCGGGGCAACGATCAACTTGGCCGCGGACATGCGATCGTTGAGAAATAGCATCGGTCGATGTGACCGATTCATCGAACAGACGACACGACGGCAGAAAACCCTCGCAGACGGCTGTCATTCATTTCTGTTGTCGCGAGAAAACCGAACTCGTCTGGCGAGGCGATTACCGCGGCAGATTTAGATCTGACTTGAGCTTAGGCCACCAGTTCATCTCGTACGTTGTGTTGCTGAAACTCGTCAATTCGTGGTACCGCCGCACGATTCTCGCTAGATCCTTTGTTTGCGCGAGGGAAAAGGCCTTCATTGGGCACGCGAAGATTTCCGCGTCCTTTGGACGCAGAATCATCGCTGTGTGCTCTTGCGGATCCTCGCAGTCAATGAAGAGCATCGGAGGTACAAAATCCTTAATGTCAAACTCGACGATGTCCCTTTCATGTCCCGGCTTCGTGCATTGATCGCGGCGGAATGAAATCATCGCGCCGAGCGAAATGACGGCTAACCGACCGGCTTCTGTTCTCGTTGCTCTTAGGAACAGGTCACACAGATCTACGGCTTTGCGTGCCAGTTCAGCATTTGCGGCGATGTATTCATGTTCGATGTCATTTCTCGGATCGATCACGAGTTCGTGAATTAGTTCCGGTGCGGAGATGTCAATGTCCGTCAGAATCTGAAGCTTTTCCGGATAATTCCGTCCGGCGAAGTGTCCAAAGTGGTTCGTGACGATAAGTGCGCCGATCTGTCGACACGCAGCTCGCTTGGCGTAAGAAATGGCGGCGTCCCAACCGAAGGCGTCATTGCGATTCAGACATTCCCGCGCCCAGCCCAAGTACGATTCGGCGCTGGTCCATCCCGAAACCAAGTCGATCTGATGCCAACTTTGGCCAGCCACCAACGTGGCGACGGCGTCCAGAATTTCCTGCGCCGTCACAGTTCGCTTCGTCCATGCCAGTGACATTGTGTTCCCCCAACAGTTACGGGCATTTTCGGGAACCCAAGGCTGATTGTCGAGTCCAATTCGGCAGGATTTGCGGATTCTCGATTGGCCTGTTCTTGCCGCAGTAGGCATAGTTACTAACCATGTGATACTCCTTCTTCATGGAGTTCTTCGGGGTTTAGGCAGAGAATGTAGGACCAACGAGGGGACGTTCTGGTTCGCATCTAATCGGTATTGAGCGCGTCGCATCAGGCTTGCTGCGTTAGTCCGACACACCGACGCGATTAGAACCCTTCGGTGGGGCCGGCGAAATGAGCCTCGAAATGTCGTCGTTCAAGTCTCGGTCCGACCGTTCTTCCCACAAACTACGGCCTCGCCTCCCTCCCGAACACGCCGCCGTTTTGCTGCCGACAGTTGCCGGACCGAACATCCCTGGTCGCGGCGTTCATCTACCGGCTCGTCATCGTGGACAGGTCCCACTGGCTGGCATCAAACGCGCGGCGCGTCTCCGGTGGGTTCGGGTAACCGCCCACTTCCTGCTCGCTATCGGGAATCTTGCCGGTGCCGTCGCGGATCTGCTGGATGATTCGGCGATCCACGGCGTCCCGGTCCCACGGCCGTGCTCCGGCGTTGGCCAGGACGTACTGCTTCACCTCGCTGGCGGGAATGCTCCGCAAACCGGTCGGCCAAGTCGGCGGCGAGTCCTTGGCCGTGTAGGCACCCGATGTCAAGCGGACGGGATTTCCCTCCCGGTCGAAGGCAAGATTGTCGTCCAGGAAGACCTCGCACGGCGTACCGTTGGTGCTGAACAGCGCCAACCCAGCCTTGGTGTCGGGACCATGATTCAAGACGTTGCCCACAATGGCGATTTGGCCCGCGACCCACGGATGCAGGCCCCACTCGCCGAGTTGCAGGCCGTAGTGGATGGCCGCCGAGCCGGGATTGTCGATCAGGTTGTTCACCACCACGCCTCGGGCTCCGCCTTTGAAATACGGGTTCCGCTGCCCGTTGCTGGCGTACAAGTTGGCGATCACGGCGATGTCCGTGGCGTTATCGTGAATCAGGCTGCCTTTGGAGTGCGCCCCTTTGCCGTGTGTGCTGTGATCCAGTCCCTCGGCGATGATGCAATGGCTGATCGTTACCCGGTGCGAGGTTCCCTTCCGCCACTCTTCGGCTGTCGCGCCGCTAAAACGTTCGCCCGATGCAGACAGGTTTTCGTCGGTCGCCCAACTGGTGGAACAGTGGTCGATGACGACGTCGTAGGCTCCGCCGCCGGTAGCGATCGCGTCCACTTCCCAGCCGCTCTTCTTGGCTGCGCCGGCCTCGCCGGGCCTGACACGCAAATGCTGCAGGATCACGTCGTGCGTTTGGATGCCGATGCCGCCCTTGATGATCGTGATCCCCGGTGTAGGGGCAGTCTGTCCGGCCACGGTCACGTAGGGATTCTTGATGCTCAACGTGTTTTTTCCGAGATCGATCACACCGCCCACTTCAAAGACGACGATCCGCGGGCCATCCGCTTCCAGGGCTTCACGGAGCGAGCCAGCCCCGGAGGCACGCAGGTTCGTCACCCGCAGGATCTGACCGCCCCGGCCGCCGTGAGTTGCCGCTGCCCAGCCCCATGCGCCGGGAACCGTCAAGTCCGAAGGCTGTGCCGCGGACGCGGCCGTAACAGCCATCGCCAGCCAGCCCAGACATCCGAAAGTACGAATTGCTTTCATGCCCTGCGTTCCTTCCTTGTCCTGCCCTCAGAATCAAGAGTTGGCCGCCTGTCAGGTCCCCTGTGGCGCGTTACGGCTTGAGTTCCACGTTGGATATTCCGCCGGTGCCAGGATGAAACAAGTTGTTGGAAAAATGCAGGCCCTTCGCATCGGAAGAGACACGGACGGCATACACGTACCGCGGCGACTCGGTACTCACCTGCCCGTCAGCGGCAAGCTGGTCGCGGCCGGTGTCGTAGATCAGGTTTCCCTGGACGATGACTTCGCTCAGCGGCGGATCGTCCGGCTGCTGGCCCGTGTCGAACCGGAGCGGAGTGCTATCGCTTCCCCAAATCCAGTGCGCGTGGCCGTAGCCGAAGTTCGAGATGATGTTGTGCGCGATGATCGAACCGCCGTCGCCGTTATCGTGGATGGCTGGCTGGGCGTCGTGTCCCGGCTTGGCAGCGTGCGACGCGGCACCTGGCATCAAACCGATGCTCCACAGATCGTTCTTGATGAACTGATTGCCGAGAACGAGCACGTGCCGCGAGCCGTGCATGGCTTTCATCCCCATGAAAGCGTTATTCACGATATTCTGGGAAACGGTTACATGGTCGGCGTGGATGTCGATTCCCTGAGCGGCATTCTCGATGTAGTTGCCCAGAATCTGGATGCCGTCGCTGGATTCAGGCCCGGTGACAACGATCGCCGAGCCTTGGTGCCAGTTGTTGACGTATTCCTCGTCCCAGACCTTCTGGCTGAGCAGGACGCCTTTCTGCGGGTTCTTTTTCACAAAGGCCCCGAGATGGAATTTTTGTTTGTTCTCCGGCGTCGGCAACAAGTTCTCCTCGATGACTCGGTTGCCCTGGATCAGCGTGCCCTGACTGTCATGCACACCGATGCCGGTGCCGTCAATGCAATGGAACGCGTAGCCCCAATCCGGGCTGCCGGTGCGGTCGTCGACACTGATCCGCATGTAATTCCGGACGAGACAACTGCGAACTTGGCTCGTGGGGCATTGGCGCAACACGATGGCGGCCGAACGCGTGCGGTTGTCCAAGACCTGCACATCGTCGATGACGAGATCGCGGCATTCCATCGCGAGAATGCCCTCGGCACCCGTCTGCATACGGCCATCCGCACGGCTCAGCGTCAGATCGCGGATGCGAACTCCCGTTGCCCGCTCGATCTCGATGATCGGCAAATCCGGGTTCGTCTGGATGATCCGGCCGGGGCCGAACAGCCCGGAGCGGTCGCGGGTCAGGCGGATCTTCTGGGAGATTTCGTAATCACCCGGCGGCAGATAGATCATCTGCCCTGGATTCGCATCGAGCGCCTCCTGAATCGAACCATCGCCAACCGCCGAAAGCTTCGGAGCGGTCTGGCCCAAGGCTTGCCCCATCAAAATCAAGCCTACCGCGGCGACGACAGCGCAGGTGCCTTTGCACGTGAACCAGTCAAGCCGGAGCGTTTTGTTCAACATCATGGTTGCTCCCTCCCGATCCCGCTATCGGTTCAGCACGTCCCGGTGACGTCGTGTGTCACGCTCGATCTGCTCGGGACTCTCGTACGGCAGGTAGGCCGCTCGCATTACAAAACCGTAGGCCTCGCCGACCTGGTAATCCGGAATGATCCATTGGAAGTTTGACGATTTGACGATCATGCACTTGAGCGGCGCTCAGCGCTTCGGCTCCGGCCACAGCGACTTGACCAGGTCGACGGTGCGGTCGACTAGCACCTGCCCGCCCTCCGGGCCCACCGTGTTGCTTTCAGCAATGGCGCTGTAACCACCGCCGCGCACCGCCCGCGCCGTCGGCAAATACCCCTCGACGCCGACCAACTGCACGACAAACGTCTGCAGCGCGGGACTTCGCGCCTTGATCTGGATGCCGAAATCGAGGAACAGTTCGAAGGGATTGGTCGCAATCGCCACGTCGCCCAGGCGAAGCACGTGGATCTCGATTTCATGAGTGAGGTGGCTTTTCTGGTTGGCATGACGGTCGACAATGCCCTGGTGCCAGCCGACGAGCGTCTGGTTGGCAGGGTCCTTGGAAAGCGATTCGACCTTGGCCTTGGCTGCCGCAGCTTCCTCGTCGGTCACCATGCGGACCGGAAGATCGAGCCGAGCCACGCGGTGTGCCAGCGCGACGTCGTTGTGGATCTCCTTCTTCGCGCCGTCGTAGGCTTCGTCGAAGGCCGACACGATCCGGCGGGCGATCTCCTGCAAGCGGGTCAGGCCGCGCAGTTCGCGCATGCGGTCTTCCGCGCGCTGACGAAACATGAGGTGCGGGGACTGGTCCCCTGCCGCCCCGATCCAGCCCAAGATCTTCAAGTCGCGACCATGTTTTTCCCGCAAGGCTTCGCGGACTTCGTGGAAGAAGTCGGCGTTGACGGCCGAATGGCTCTCGACCTCCTGCGCCGTGCAGGCGAGGTTGATCGCCGCAGCCAAGAGCTTCTGCTGATGGTCGAAGAAGAAAAGCACTTCGACAGCGTGGTCTTCATAGCCTTCGAGGCCGCGGAAGTCGGGCTGGTCGGTGCGGCCGTACATGACCGCCCGGCCGTCGGCGTAGACCGCGCGGCGGTTCTGTCCGACGACGGCATGCCCCAGGCCCCAAGCCACGGCGCCTCTCTGACGCTCCTGCCAGGCCTTGGCCGCCGCCGCCGACACCCTGTCGACGAAGAACTGGGCGTACTCGGCTGGCTGGACGGCCCCTTCCTTGGGGATCTTGTAGTCTCCTTCTCGGAACACCGGGCCGGTGTGGGTGTGCGTGCCGCTCACGAAGAGCTTCTGCAAATCAAAGCCCGGCAGAAGTTTGGCAGTGCGTTTCCGCAGCGCGACGAGCACCTCGTGAGGGAGCCCGATGATATCGCCGGAGATCATGATCGCCGAATCGAGCGGGCGGTTACCTTCGCGCGACTCGATCGCCACCACATGAGCCGTGACCGGGCTCTCGACAGATTTCGAGATCCGCGTGTGCATCTGACCCCACAGGGCCATCGGCTGAGCATGCGTGATGTCCGCTTCCGCCACACCGACATAGAGATCCGCTCCCCGACCAGGCGACGCGACGGCAACCGTCGTCGCCGCCGCAGCAGCTAAAATGAACAGCATTTCTGGCAACCGACGCATAATGCACCTCCTGAAAACTGACAACGGAGCTTGCCACAGACTACTTCTCCAGCAATCCTCGCTTCCTCATCCACTCATCCAGCTTCACGGACCATCCGGCGAGTGGCAGGTTGGTGTTCAGGCCCAGTCCCACACCGTGCTGGCCTTCCTCGTACTCGACCAACTCGACGGGCACTCCCGCTTTTTCGCAGGCCGCTTTGAACATGCGGCTATTCTCGATCGGCACGGCCTTGTCCTGCACCGTATGGAACAGGAATGTCGGCGGCGTTCTCGACGTGACTTGTTTTTCGTTGGAAGACTTCAGAATGAACGCATGCACGCCACGCTCATTGAGCCACTCCGCGATCTGCTTGCCTTCATGGTTGGTCGCCCGACCTGAATAGCCGGCCCCGGGGCAGATGACAACGGCCGTCCCGCTTGCCTTGTCCTTTTCGGCAAGCTGGATGGTCAAGGTGGGCACATTCTTCGGAGCGCTGCTGACCGGGCCGGGAATCTTCTCGCCCCAGAGGTTGATCGTTGTCGGTTCGGCTCCGAGCAACAAAGTGCAGACGAGCAGCGGTAGCGCGTTCATGTCGTTTCTCCTGATGGCGGGCCTTGCCGTATGGGAAGTTGCTGGCGTGGCCCAAAATTGCAGGCATTCCTCGTCCTTGGAGTTTGCCCAAGGAACAAGACGTGAGAGCTATGGTACCGTATGGTGGCCGGCGTAGGGAGTTGCCACCCTTCCACGTTTCCGTCACTGGCCCGCGGCAACGACACGGCCGAACGAACCCGCGTTGGGCGGCGTGGCGAGCTTGCGGGGAACGTGGGTGCCTATTGCGAGCACTTCGGCCCGAGCAGCTTCGCCGGGTGGCATGATTACGACGAACTGCGCCGGGCTGGCGAGTTGGTCCTGTTTGACGTGGCCGTCCACAAACGCGGGTTCGTCCTTCCGCGATCGGAATCGCGACCAGGCAGTCGGCGAACCGTGTTCTGCCGCGCCGGTTGACTGGTTTTCCGCCGTTCGGATCAGCATAGCCGATTTCTTGGCGGATGCAAGCTTTAGCCCCCGCTGCAGCAGGTCCGGGGCGTCCGAGACGGCGGGATCGAGTCGCAAGCGAGGCACCGGTTGAACACGCGTTATCCAACGCGTCCTTCGGCCGCAAACGCAGGAATCCAAAACACTGAACAGGAGGAAACAGAGAAAACGGAGTGGCGATTTCCGCTCTCTGTTGTCTCCGTTACCTCCGGTTCAAAGTTTCCAAGTCCTTGTAGGACGGAGTACTATTCCGTCCTGGACGGTTTGGCAAACCGTCCTACATCGAAACTCATGACGGGGTACTCAGGCGCCGCTCGCCACATGGGGCAGGGCCGCCGCCACGTGTCTGGTTGCCGGTAGGGATCATGGCCATCGTCGTCAAGGGCTGGGGCATTTCGTGTTGGACTTTGGGCCGTCGTAGCTGTACCGGAACCAGTCGACGTCGAGGTAACCTTGTGGCTCGCCGTCGTTCCAGCAGAAGAAGCCGAGCCGGTCGCCCGTCCACTGGCCAAACTTGAGCGTGAAGGTGGGGCCGAAATCATGAAATGTCCGGCCATCGGCGCTCCAGGCGAAGCGAGCCTGGTTGCCGTCATTGGCGGTGCGAATGTACAGTTTGGTGGCGTCAACCACTGGACCGCTGGTGATCCGGCCGTTGGCGTCGAAGAACAGCCGCCGTAGGCCGTCTCGCTCGACGTGGACGCCGAGCAGGTGATAGATTCCACCAAAACGCGCGAACCCGGCTCGCTGGCCGGGACGCATGCCGGCGAGATCGAACTTCGCCGTCGCCTCGCCCTTGCCGGTGCCCATGACCCGTTGGCTGAGCGTGTTGCAGACGCCCCAGAAACCACCTTCACATCGTAAGGCCCATAGATGCTGTCGGTCTTGGACCGCAGCACCATTTGCTTGCGGTCCCCACTGTCGGCATCCGGATCATCCGGCCGGTGTGGATCAGGGCGAAACCACTGGGCAAAGAAGATGTACCAGCGGCCCTCGACGCGGTAGATTTTCGCTGCCTCGGCGCCTGTTCCGAGGTGGATCACCCGGCCCTCGTCGAGCAACTCCCGTCCGTCCCAACTCATCTTGGACAACCGGAGATGATTGCCCGGCTTCTGGGCCTCCAAGCGGCCGAAGTTGCACACGAGGTATGCCTGCTTTCCTTCGTCGTCCCAGTACACCGCCGGATCGGTCCAGCCGGTCTTCCGCAGCATCAGATGCGGCTCGGTCCACGGCCCGCGGACATCCGCAGCGCTGCTCATGTACAGACCGTTGGTCGTGTCGATCTGGTAGCAGTACCACCGCCCGTCGTGATAGGCCAGGTCACCGGCCCAGACGCCGAACTTGTAGCCGTCCATCCGGTCCCAGTTGTACTTCGGGTCCCAAGACAGTCGGGGCCACACGTGGCCGATGGTCCGCCAGTTGACCATGTCCTTGGATTCCAGAATGACCATCCCGGGAGACATGTGCTGTTTCGACGAGATCATGTAGTACGTGTCGCCGAACTGCTCGACGTCGACGTCGGGATAGTCGGCGTTCAGGATCGGGTTGTGGTAGGTCCCGTCGCCCTGGTCGCCCCAGGTGCCGGTCTGCGGCTCGCTCGCTTGTGTCACCCCAACAAGTTCGCTCGCCCGCAGGGGCAACGGCGCAGTGGCAAAGACGGTCACGACGAGGAATCCGCAGGCCGCCATTTGTTTTCCAGTTTCTCGCAGCATGCGTCTCTCCTTCATGGCTTCCAGTGACATGTCCATTCTTCGGGCCCGTATCCTTCAATACGCCTCGTACCGCACCGTACCTCCTGAGAACAAACAACGAATAATTTCAATGATCTAGTGCCGGCGCCCATCGCTTCTCTTGCGTCGTGTCGAACCGAACCATCGTGTCATTAACCGCCTGCTGTCCGTGGCGACTCGTGCCGCGGTCGATGAGCGTTTTCAGATCATTCGTCAGCCGCTTCACAATGTCCGGGTGCTTTCCTGACAATTCGGTCTGTTCGCCGACGTCGGAGCCGAGGTGGTACAACTCCGGGACGGTCGGTTTGCCGCGCGATTGTTCGAGATTCGGCTTGATCATCCTCCAGACGAGCTTCCAGGAACCGTCTCGATAGGCGAACTCTCCGAAGTTTGAGTGACTTACCAGCGTGGTGCGCCCGACAGCGTGGGGCTTGCCCAGTAACGTCGGTAGAAAGCTCAGGCTGTCCTCCGCGCCGTCGGCAGGCAGTTCCGCTCCTACGATCTCCGCACATGTGGCGAACAGATCGGTGAGGCACACCATCTGATCGCTGGACGTGCCTGCCGCGACATGCCCCGGCCAGCGGACGACCAGTGGTACGCGATGGCCGCCCTCCCAGATGTCGCCCTTGTGCCCGCGATACGGACCGCTCGGTCGGTGCCCGGCGGCGACAAGCTGTTCCCAGCCGGTGTAGTGCGAGTGTCCGTTGTCCGCGGTGAACACGATGACGGTGTCCTCGGCCAGGCCGGCGTTGTCGATCGCCTCCACGACCTGCCCCACGGACCAATCGGTCTGCATCACGAAGTCCGCGATCGGAGCGATGCCGCTTTTGCCCTGGAAGTCCTGCGAAGGCACGATCGGCTCGTGCGGCGACGTGAGGGCGAAGTACAGGAAGAACGGCTCCTTCTCCTTCGCGCGGTCCTGGACAGACCGCACGGCCCGCCGCGTGATCTCCGGCAGAATGTCCTGCATCCGCCAGCCCGGCGCGGCGGGCGCGCCCGCGAAGCCCTTGGGAAGGACAACGCCCTCGCTCGGGTCCGGTTGGAACTTTTCGGTCGGCAGGGATACAACGCGGTCGTTCTCGATGTACGTGAACGGCGGGAGGTTCGGCAGGTCGACTCCGAAGTAGTAGTCGAAGCCGCGCTGCGTCGGGCCACCGGCAATCGGCTTCGTGAAGTCCCATTCGAGCACAGCCTGCCCGTTGTGCTTCTCCGTCATGCGGCTGGGTTGCGGCCCAGGCCAGTCCCAGCCGAGGTGCCACTTGCCGATGCAAGCCGTGTGATAGCCGTACCGCCGCAGCAAGCCCGGCAACGTCGGCCGATCCGCGGCGATCAACGGCGGTTCGTACGCCGCGATCACCCACTCCTGGAGCCGTGTCCGCCAGTTGTACCGTCCCGTCAGCAACCCGTATCGTGTCGGCGAGCAGACCGCCGAGGAACTGTGGGCGTCGGTGAAGCTCCGGCCCTGGCGGACGAGACGATCGAGGTGCGGTGTCGGAATCTTGTTCGCGGGGTAGTGGGCCTGGATGTCCCCCACGCCGAAATCATCGGCGAGGATGACGACGATGTTGGGCCTTAGCCCAGGCTGCGAGGCATCGCCAGCACGCAACACGGTCAACGGGGCCAGCAGCAACAGAAGAGTTTGAGCGATTGTTGAGCGTCTCATCAGTGCCCCTTCCTGTCGACGATCGTGATGTCCTTGTACCACGCTTCGCTCGCGGCGCCCTGGTGGATTTGCAGCCCGAAGACGCCCTCCTGGGGAATCGTCGCGTCGGGCTCCGTGTAATCGACGGTCTTCGCCCCGTTGAGCCACAGCTGGACGTGCCGCCCGTCAGCCAGGATCACGTAGTCGTTCCAGGCGACGCGGCGGATCAGTTTCTCTTGCTCCTCCTTGGTCGGGCCAGCCAGGAGTTTGTGCCGCCGCTCATCGTACAGGCAGCCCCAGTAGTGCTGGCCCATGTCGGCCTGATAGCCGATCATCTCGTTGGAGCCCGGCACGCGCTCGCTGCGGAACTGAACGCCGGCGTTGACGTTCTCGCCGCGCAGGCGGAACTTCAGTCGTAGCTCGAAATCGCGGTAGACCTTGGTGGTGCAAAGGTATTCGTTGCGAGGCACGGGCTTGTCCAACTGCCCGCCCACGATCACTGCGTCCTGGATTCGGAACGCCTGGAAGTTGCCCTCCCAGCCGGCAAAGGACTTGCCGTCGAACAGTGGAGACAACGGCGTCTTGGGCTCAGGGTCAGCCCCGACAACAGGCAACGAGACCAGCATCCAGATAACAAGAGTGGCAGCAGTTCGCATGGCAAGGACCTCCGATTGTTTCATCCATCGTAGCAGGCGGTCCCAGCGTCGGGTACGGTCCCTCTTACGATTGAATTCGTCCAGAGAGCAGGTACACCGCGAACGTCGCCAGCCACTGCTCGCCCATGTAGTCGCCGCTCGCCACGTGGGGCAGGGCTGCCTCCCGGTGTCTATTCGTCCACCCAGGACGATCACTCGATGTGTCCTGTCTCCCAATCCAGCACCAGCTTGCGATCTCGAACCCCAAACGTCCAACTCCGCCCTTCGGTTTGTAACGAGATTTGCGTCGGTTTCTCCCCAGCCTCAGACCAGGACAGGGCCAGGGCATTACGCCAGTTCGCTCGCTGCGTTCGCAGACAAACCGCTAACAGGCTCGACTGCTTTCCGCTGTGCCTGCCGGGCAGGGGCAAGGCCTCGCCGGAGACCTCGACCCCCACGGTCGTCAGCGGCTCGATCCGCAAAACGACGTGCTTGCCTGTGGCCAGAAAGACGTTTCCCTGGCGTTCTGCCAGCTGTTCCGGGTGGAACCGCAGTTCCAGGGACAATTCCTTGTCTAACAGGATTTCGTCGGCGCGCAGGAGCCACTGCCCGCCGCCGAAGACCACGAAATGGTTCGCATCCGGATGGACATGACCGCCACCCGGATCGTACGCGAAACGGTCCATGGCCTCGTGGCCGAGGAATGGCCCGCACTTGAAGACCGGGAGCGATTCGTCTCCCGACCATCCCGTGCGCGCAGCGACGATCCCCATGTCCTGGAAGTGGTGCAACGTAGGCAGGTCGTCGGGTGGTTTCGCGTGCAGCGTGGCGTGAAAACAGACCAAGTTCAGCCACGACGCCGCTCGCGCCGCGACATGTGCCTCGTCGATCTGTTGGGCCAGCCATTGGGCATGGCCGTCCTGGAAACGCCGGGCCAAGCCGCGCAGCAGGTACTCCGGCCCGTACCAATGGCCGCGCGGGCAGTCGGCAAGATCCACAATGCAGTTTCCTGGCTTCCAGGCGTTTCGCGGCAGCGATAGGTGCTGGGCGTACAGCGCCGTGTTGCGCCACCACGGGGAATCGTACAGGTCCACGTCAAGGTAGGTCCGGGCCAGGTCCATGAACTTGAGCATGTACTCGACGCCGTACTCCCAGTACCCCACGCCCTCGTGGCTCGCCCCGTCCGGCCCGAGCGCCGCCATCGTCCGCCGGAATTTCTCCAACGGCAGGCCGACCCAGCACACGGCATCATCCACCTCGTCGAACAGCGCCAGTCCGACGACGGCCATGCCCGAGACGTTGACCCACAGGTGGTTCTGCATGTACGCGCGATGCCACCAGGCCTTGCCACTGGCCGCCGCCTCGAACATCGCCGACGTGCGTTTGACCAGCGTCTCGCGAATCTGACGCCTTGTGGGTTCATCCAGGTCCTGGTAGCACCAGTCGTAGAGCAGTCCCAATCCGAAACGTACAAGGTGCCCAATGCCTCACGCCACCATCAAGAATGTCCTGTTGACCGGTCCGCCCGGCTGCGGAAAGACGACGGTCATCCGCCGGGTCGTTGCCCTCATGCGGTCATTGGCCCTTGGCCACAGGTCCGGCTTTTGGGCGGACCTCGTGTCGGACCGGCCAACTGGCCCGGTCGGGGCTGGCGTACAGGCCAATCTTTTCAAGCGGAATCCGCTGGAAGCCGAGTTTCCAGGCGGGGGAGTCCTCGCGGAGTTGGAAATTCAGATGCGCCGCGTCGACAAACTGTGGGTCCTGGTCGGTAAGGTTGTCCTGGAACGTGACGCCGGGCTTGGCTTGGGCTTCGACCTCGTCCCATTTGCCGCCCGAGCAGACGTTGCGGGCGACGAGGTTGCCGCGGGGCTCGGCGTAGTTGCCTTCCAGGTAGGTCAAGAGCTGCGGATAGCGGCTGCGCCACGGTTCGTCTTGGTAAGGTACGTCTTCCAGCCGTTGCTTCATGATCGGCACGGAGGCGGCGGCCCAGCCCATCATCCGCGCATCGACGTGCAGGGCCGGCTGGCAGTCCACGAAGATGTTGTTCTCGACCACATTGTCGTGACCACCGCCGATGAAAGCCGCCCGCGGCACCTGGTAGAAGACATTGCCGAACATCGTGGCCGAGCAGAACATGTCGTCCAGGTAGACCCCGTTGCAGCCGCGGCCTTCGTGGCCGTAGACGTGATGGAAGTAGTTGTAGCGGATCATGTGGCCCCGCATGGCCGGATTGTAGCCGGCGTACATGATCCCAGCGTCGTTCGCGCCGAAGACCACGCTGTGGAATTCGTTGAATTCGAAGAGGTGGTCGTTGCCGCCCCACATGACGGCCATGTGCGGGGCATCGTGGAACAGGTTGTGGGTCACGCGGTTACCCACGCCATCCACCTGCACTCCCGGTTTGCAGATCGGATTCCAGCGACCGAAGCGGTGGACGTGACAGTTGTCCAGGTACAGGCCGGCCGGGGTGAGGCTGCGGCGGTCACCGCCGGACAGCGACACGCCGCCTTCGCCCAAGTTGTATAAGTCGCAACCGGCAACGCCGCTCTCCCGGCCGTTAAGCGTCACGGCCCAGCCGCCCGTGTTGCGGATCACGCAGCCCACGACGCGGGTGTTGATTCCGCCGGTGATCGTGACGGCGGTGCCGCGGCAGGTTTCCAGCGTCAGACCGCGCAGCGTGACAAACGAAACATCCTTCATCGTCACGAGGTTCGGCAGCACCGAGATCATCGGCCGGCCAGTCGCCAGGGGCGCGGGCGGCCAGAAGTACAGGCGGTTCGCCATCCGGTCCAGATACCATTCGCCCGGCCGGTCGATTTCGGCCAGCAGATTATAGGCGTAGTACCACTGCCCCTGGCGGAATCCGTAGGCGTGTTGCGGCTTGTCCTGCAGCGTGATGATGCGCTGGTCCGTGTCCAGCGACTCGACCTTCAGTCGCTGATCGGCCCAATCCCAGAACCAGTAGCCATGGAGCATGACGTCCGGTGCGCCTTGCCAGCGTCGGGGCCGATCGCCCTCGTAGGTGAAGATCCCCTCACGGCAGCCCTTGGTGCCGCGGACGTCCACCGGCGTTGGGCCGCGCAGATCGACGATCTTGACGAAGCCTTCGTTCGGCCAGCGGGCCAGCGTCATCGGTTGGTCCTGGAAGAACAGTTCCAGCCCCGGCTCCGACTGGCCCCAGCCCGATCCGGCCTGGACCGAGCCCAAGTCGGCGACGCCCTGAGCCTTGAGGTCGGCCTGCAGCACGTGGCCGCGTGCCGCCTCGTCGATGCGGGCCAGCACCGCGGGGCCGGTGACCGGCTGCCAGCCCGTCACGACCTTGCCGCCGACCAGACGAACTTCGGCTCCGGGACGCGATCGGTAGACGATCGCCGCCGCTTCGGTGCCCGAATCCCGCGGGACGAGTTCCAGGGGCTGAGCCAACTCATAGACCCCGCCGGCCAACTCCACCGCGACCCCGCCCGGCGGCAGCGGACCAGCCTGTTTGATTTGGCGGATCGCATCGCGGGCGCGCTGCAGCGTCGCGAACGGACCGTCGTCCCGCGCGGCGTTGGGAGCGGGCAATCGGCCCGACCAGGCGTCGTGGCCATCGGTGGCGACGTACAGCTTGACGGCTTCCTCCGGCCGCGTCTCGCGTGCCAGACTTGCGACAAGCCCGAACAGGAACACGATCATAAAAAAGCTTCGACGCATGGACTTTACCTCCTCGTGGCGGATCGCGGAATGCATCGCGAAAACCTGGAATCGGCTTCCAGCCTGTCGGCGAGAAGACAGGCGGGAAGGCCACTGCCGGGCATATCTTCACACGGGCCGGCGGCCAGTATTATACAAGCACGACGCGCCGGCGAGTGGGCTGACTCAGGGGACCTTGCTCGCCAGATGCGGCAGAGCCCAGACGGCCCAATCGAACGAGAAATCGCCCAGGGCATCGGTGGCCAGGGTCAAGAGGATCGCGTCACCTTTCCACGGGCTCAAGTCCACAGTCACCGGCGTCCAGCCACCGCCAGGACGCAGCGATCTTCCGCCCCGGTCCGCAGATGCACGCCCGTCTCGAACCGGACTTGCGGCCGATCCGGCAAACGTAGCGGGAACTCCACGAACGTCGCAGCGCGCGACTTGCCGCGTGGCAAGTTGCCGCCGCGTAGAACAGCGCTGCCCCAGGCGCCCTTGCCGCTTCAGCCTTGCACAACAGAAGAAACCCCGAACCGCGTGATCGGCTCAGTCGAGTGACAACGCCCAGAGCAGGTAAACGGAGATGGCCCGCCTGATTCACCGCGACGCCGCCCGGAACTCGAAGGACTCGATGACCACCTCCGCCGAATGCCCATCCTTCGGTGGCTGACCTCGCATCAGCCACAAGTTCATGTGTACTTTTTCTTGTGATGCTGCTGGGATCTGGCCGCCGGTGAAGGTCCACGCGGCCAGCGACTTGGCCCCTGGACCGCCCGTTCCCTGCCAGCACTGCCATTGCACACGGTCGGCCGTCCAGGTGAGGCTGCAGGTCAGACGCTGGAGGTCACCGATGGCAAAGCGAACCATCCGCGAGGCCATGGCCGGTTGCACCACGAACTGCGCGTTCTTCGGCTCGGCAGCCTGTCCCCACCGTGTCAGTTCGAAGTCGATCTCGTGGTCGTCATCCAGGTACGTGAACAAGCCGAGCACGACGTTCGGGTCGAGTTTGTTGAAGGGACCGGTGACGGTGAATCTATACTCGCCGTACCCGAACGACGTGTCTGAAGTGACCTCGGCACACCACCATTTTCCCGCGGCATCCTTGGCGATCTTCAAGTGCAGCCGGCCCTGCGTGTCCACCCAGGCCAGCTCGGGCGCCCAGCCGTTCGGTCCGGGACCGAACCGGGGTCCCGCCTTGCACTGCCACGTCAGGCCGGCAAAGGCCAGCTGGGTGCTGCCCGTGGGAGCCGGCAGCTGTTCCGCGGTCGTCGCTGTCTCCGCGATGATCCCAACCGCCACAAGAACCACCGCTGCCACGAACTGCGATTTGCGGACTGACCGGCGCATTCTCTCGTCTCCTTGGTCTCGTTCGTCACAGATTGCCGCGCCGTGTGGCTCAGGGGTGCAGCCGATAGACGCCCAGGTCATCGAACCAGCAGGTGTCGTCATCGGTGATTTGTCCGGTGACGTTCAGCAGCACGATCAACCGACCTACGCCATCGGGCAGTCGCGTTTCCAGGGCCTGTCGTCCCAGATCGATTGGCTGCTGACGCGCCCTCCCTGTTCGCCAGCAGCTTCGACGCTGAACATG
This sequence comes from uncultured Pirellulaceae bacterium, assembly GCA_964645045.1. GTDB lineage: Bacteria > Planctomycetota > Planctomycetia > Pirellulales > Pirellulaceae > Anammoximicrobium. The sequence goes on from CAZXYZ010000170.1 coordinate 17,651, forward strand.
ACGCCGTCGAAGGGCGTGGTCTGTTCCATGTCTCGCCAGTGTTCGCGAAGGTCGGCGGTGGAGGGAATGTCCCAGCCCAGTTCGATGAACTTCTTGTCCGGTGACACGGCCTCCAAAGTCTGGTTTCCAAAGGCGGCAAGCAGAAGCAGCGCCGCGTAACGTGGCAGAACGTGTTGGTACATCATCCCGATTGTCTCCCAGGAAGAACATCGTTGGTCGGCCGTTGCTATAGTTCATTTCACGCGAACCGAACTCAATCGGTACAGCCGGTCGGTCTGCGGCGCGTCGATGGCCAGCTTCTGGCTGGCCGGGTCCACCAACGCCAGCCCAGCGTGTACTGTCCGGTCTGAGAGCCTACCGATCGAGTTCCTGCAGTCCCGCCTCGATGGCGGTGGCAATGCCTCGGGGCGTTTCCTGTGTCTTCGCGGGCGGTTTCTCGCGACCGTCGCGATCCTTCCAGGCGGCCAGCAGGTGCTCGCCGTTGCCACCCGCCGACCAGCCTGTGAACAGGACGCCCAGCATCTGGTCGGTGGCGTCCTGGCGCGCGCAGCGGATCAGAGCGACAGCAGCTTCGGGGTTCTTCCAGGGGCACGGCAGCACGCGGAAGCCCTGCTGCTGAAAAAACCGTACCGACGGGTAATCGTCGCGCCGTTCGTAGTGCCAGTCGCAGACGATGATGTCCTTAGGAATCCGCTCCAGCGCACGATGGGAGCCGGTCTTGCTGGCCTCCCATGTACCGTAACGGAACACGGCCGCATCCAACAGCCGATCGCCCCACATCAGCATCTCGACCTGCTTGTCCTTGACGAGGTGGTTGTGCAGACGGTTGACCACACCGGCAAACAGGTCGCCCTTGTCCTTCCCGCGACAGCGAGGACACTTTTCGTCGCCGATCAAGAATACCTCGTCCATGCCCACATGCAGGGCATCGGCGTCAAAGGCGTCGAGCAATTCATCGAGCAGGTCGCAGACGAGCTTATCGACCTCCGGCAAGGATGGACACCACTCACGGCAGTAGATCCCCTTGTTGTCGGCCGGCACGTGCGGTGTTTCATCGAACTGGGGGTACTTCTTGAGCAGGGCCGACGTGTGGCTGGCCCACGACTGGTGGCCCAGACAGTTGAACAGCGGAATGAGGCGGATGCCGTGCTGCCGACAGAAGGCCGTTAAGTCGCGGGCTTGCGTCTGGTCCAGGCCGGAACACTCCAGTTCAGGATGCGACAGGAAGCGGAATCCGAAATTGACCTCCAGGACGAGCACGTTCATCCGGTTCGGAACCATCAACGTCGTGATCAACTCCCTGGTCACGTCCAACCGCTGCGGTTGGGGTCCGATCAGGTGCAGGGCTCGCCACTGAGGGTTGTTCTTTCGCCAAGTCTCCAGCCACGTCCGGGAATCCCCTTCGGCGGCGAGTCCGTCGGCCGAAGCCAATACCAGAGTCACGACGGCCACACGCCACATCGTCAGGAAAATGCGAGGTCGATTCATGTTAATGGTCCTCCTGTTCGGTGCCCAAATCGGGAAGACGCTTCGTGACCGTCCCCAGGTCTCCCAGCGCCATCGCCCACATCCGCCTCCCAATCATCGCAACAACCGCCGTCCGATCATGGCAAACGTTCCAGCCGGATGTTGTCGACGTAGAAGTGTGTCTTGGCCGTAGCATAGCTGACGACACCCAGCCATGTGCAGCGGGCAAACTCCGGATTCGCGTAGGGCAGCTTCTCGAACCGCTCAGGTGGTTTGCCGGACTGGCCAATCGTCAGGCCGTATGTCGGTGGATCGGAACCCAGCACGAAGTCCAGCTCCAAGTGAAACCACTGCCGGAGCGAAACTTGCCATCGGTCAACAAAAGATTCATTGATACAGCCCTCCACCAAAGAAAAAGATCATCGTCTCCTACGCTCCTGCTGGGTCAGGCGACGAAGTCACCCGGTCGCTCGAAGCCTTCTGCATCCGGTATAGCAGCCGGTTGATCGACCACAGATGCCGGTTGGTGACGTACCAGGGCGAGCCGCTCTTACGCATTCGCAAGAGCTGCCTGATCCACCTCCGCCGCGTTTTCCTGTCCATGTTCGCTCCTGGTCGGGCCGAACGCTGGAGTCACCCGGCCCTTGTGGTTGGTGAACGTCTTGCCCAGATGCACGGCCTCCAGTCCGTGGATCAGAGCCTGGTTGGCGTAGCCCCACCGCCGCGACGTGTAGACGTCGCACTTGGAGGCGTCGCGGTTGGTCAGGTACATCTCGGGGCAGACCTGGGCCCAGCGCTTCGACTCGCCGAGCTGGAAGTAGCCCCAGACCTCGCGGGTCCGCTTG
>CAZXYZ010000171.1:0-19377 GCA_964645045.1 uncultured Pirellulaceae bacterium
ACTGGTGCATTGTCCCGGCGAACGGTGGGCGTCAGCCCACTGGTGCATTGTCCCGCCGAACACTTCAAGTGCGTTATTCGTTTTGCGTCGCCCGGATGTCCCAGCAGTATAGGTATGCGTCGTACCGGACGTACAGCCGGCCGCCGCAGATGACCGGGTGGCTGATGCAGGGACCACGGCCTTTCTTGGGCAACGTGAACTGGCTGACGATTTCGAACCCGTCGGGTTTAACTTCCAACAAGTAAAAAGGACGTTCGTGATTCAGCGCGTACAACATGCCGTCGGCGTAGGACAAAGCGACTTTGCCCAGCGTCCGGTCGGTGGCCAGCGTTCGACCGCTGAGATAATCGACGCAATAGAATCCTTTGCCGCCCAACCGGCAGCCGCAGCCGTACAGCCGCTCGCCCAGCAGGATCAAGCCGCCGTGGCAATTGTCGAAATCCCGCATGTGCCAGACCTCGGTCACGCCGTGCAGATCGTCGTTGATCTTCAGCAGGCTGCCGCCCGTGAAATGGCCGCAAGCGACGAACAAATAACCGTCGCGGAACACGGGGATGTTGGCGTTCTGCGAAACATTCGGGCGGCGGAACGGGTGCGTCCACAGCAGCTTGCCGTCCTTCATGTCCACCGCCACCACGCCTTCCTCGGTCATCGTAATCATCATCCGCACGCCGCGGTACTCGGCCACCAGTGGCGAACCGTAGGCCGCCCGGTCGGCGATTCCCGGCGTCGCCCAGACGGTCTTGCCGGTCTTACGGTCCAGCGCGGCGGCCAGCCCCTTGGCTCCGCCGGGCAGACATAGCACCACATCGCCGTCGACGATCAGGTTTTCCGACATCGCCCAGATGCCGTATTGCGAGTCAAATCGCTCCTTCAAGTCAACCGCCCAAACCTCCTGGCCGTCGCTGGCGCGGAAGGCGGCTAGTCGGCCCAGCGGAGTCATGTGGTACACCATACCATCGCAATAGGTCGGCGTCGTGCGCGAGCCTGGCTCGGAGCCGGTCCAGGCCTTGCCATTGGACGTTTTCCAGAGCGGCTTGCCGTCCAGGTCTAACGCGAACACCTGCGCCTCGCGCCCAAAATCCCCAGCACAGTAAATCCGCCCGTTGGCAATCGAAATGCCGGAGTACCCGATGCCACAGTCGGCATATTCCCAAATCATTTTGGGTCCGCCTTCGGGCCAGCGTTTCAGCAGTCCGGTTTCCAGCGAGATGTTGTCCCGCCGCGAGCCGTGGAACTCGGGCCAGTATGGCCCGCGATCAGCCGCCGCGGCGGTCGCGGCACCGGCAGAGTCCGCCGCGGCGGTCGCGGCACCGGCAGAGTCCGCCGCGGCGGTCGCGGCACCGGAACGCGGCGCCTCGCCAGCCTGGACGCTTCGTCCGCAAAGGGCCAACGGCAGGAAGGCGACGAGCAGGATGAGCAGCCAACGATTCGATTTCATGCGGGAACTCCTTGGCGATGGAAGGCGGGTCTTGCCGTCGCATTGGCCGCGACGGAGCAGCAGATCGAAATAGCCGGAATGTGGAATTAGTGTAACTGGCTCCGGCACGCAAGGAAACTCCAGAAATACACGTAACCAGAAATACAAGCGACGGATGAGCGGCGATGCACCAAGCATCCGTGGGTCCGCTCTGCCATCCGTGGGCCTCATCGTCTGCCCTCGGTCTGGGACCGTCCCTGATTCGATGTTGGCTGCGTGTGTCCGCTGCCCGATTTCCGCGCAGTATCGAGTATCGGATTCGCACAAACCGGCCCTAATTCCAGCTCAATCGCTCCCGAACAGCCGGAATTGCGGCAGGCCAAGGATCTTATTCGCCAACGAGTTAGGCCGAAGGCTGGAAACGCACGCACGAAGCGGCATGCGATTCGCTCATGGTTGGACCGTTCGACTCGAAAGCGCGCAGAATCCTGATGGACGGCGAATCGCTGGCGGGCGAACAACGTGGGTGAGTAGGGTAGTGCCAACCGTTTCTCTTGCAGGCGGAGTCTACCCATGATCGATTTCGGCCTTTCCCTGACCATCGTCATCTCGGTCGTCGGCCTCGAGCCCGTGGAAGGCATGGTCCACGAGCGAGTCGACTTGGTCGAACTAAACCACTGCTACGACGAAGCTGCCAAGCACGTTTTCGACCAAGTGATCTTCTACGAGTGGTCGCCGACCCGCCAAGTGTACCAAGTGCTTGCGTGGCGGCTGGTCAAGCATCCCTCGCAAGTCCCCCAACGCGACGCCCGCCGCGATGGTTTTGTCATCACTTGGCAGGATGGACCCATGTTGCGGCGCGTCCGCGCCACCACTTTCCGCGAGACGTGGACGCAACATGACCCGGAACTGGTTGCGCGCGCGACGCTGCCCAAAGAAAACCGCCGCGGGCTGCTGACGCCCGGCCTGAACACGTGGAAGGGGGGATGAGGGGCGGAGGAGGTCGGATTCGGGGGAAGAGTAAGGTGAAAGATATAGGTGAAAGATTAGGTGAAAGATTAGGTGAAAGATTTAGGGGGAAGAGTTGGGACGAGGGGTGAAAGACTGTTCCTCGTCTGCGTCAGCACACATCCTGTTCGGCTTTCGGCAGATCCGCTGACGCAATGCAGTTCTGATCGTCGACCAAAATGATGTGCGGCTGGTGGGCGCGAGCTTCTTGATCGCCGTAGAGGGCGTACGAGGCGATGATGACCAAGTCGCCCGGCCGGACCAGATGCGCAGCAGCCCCGTTGATGCAGATCGTGCCCGAGCCCGGCGGACCCGACAAGGCATAGGTGGTCAACCGGGCCCCGTTGGTGATGTCGTAAATATCCACCTGCTCGTGTTCCAGGATATCGGCCGCTTCCATCAAGCGCCGATCGATCGTGACGCTGCCGACGTAATGCAGATCGGCGTCCGTCACGCGGACACGGTGAATTTTCGATTTCAGCAGGGTGCGGTTCATCGGGCTGGCCATACGCGCAAGTCGTCACGGTTCCAAACGGGATCCAGGAAACGAGTCGGGCTGGCGACATCCTCGCAGATTGGAAGCCCCGCCCCGTCCGCTGGGCATTTTACGCCAGCCACCCCGTAACCCGCTAGCCCCGATTCTTCACGAACGCGAGGGATCGGCTTCCAGCCTGTCGGTCAGAGACGACAGGCAAGACGCCCATCCCACGTTGCCTGCTCGTAAATCGTCCGAACTAGCCCCGCTGATCACCCCGCACCGAGCGCCGAGACCGGCTCGAGGCTGGCTCCCGAGGATGCGAAAAACGCCAGCGCGTCGCTTTCCGAACCGACGAGCGTGAGGATTCGGTCCAGCTTGGCCCCCGACAACGTTTCGTGGACCACGGGCGTTAATTCGCACAAGACCAGTTTGCCTTTGGCGTCGTTCATCCGCTTGTTCAATGCAATCAGGCCGGCGATGAATGAACTGCTGACGAGTTGGACTCCCGACAGATTCAAGATTACGTTGGGCGGGTTTCTCCTGGAAATGAACGACTGGCTGACTCGCACGATGTCCTGATTGGTGGCGACCTTGCCGGTGATGACGTCCGCGATCATCGCGTTTGCTTCCGTCCGGACGCTGAACCACACCACGTGCGAGCAAGTCGGGCAAGCGGCGTCCCCGGGAAGTTGCAGCGGTCCAATGTCCAAGGGATTCCCGCAGATCGGGCATTCTGTCGGCCAAGGTTTATGTGCTCGACTCACTTGCGTCGCCTACCTATCCGCGAGTTGACGGTACTTCGCACAACACCGTATTTAAGCAGACAGCCGCCGTGTTGAAAACTCCTTCCACCCATAACGGCGATATTCCATTTTGGCGTGGAGCAGTCGCGGACTTGGCGATCCACTTAACGGCTAAAGCAAGCATCACCCCATTCCGAGCAGGTCGGCAGTTATTTGGGGTTGTACCTAGCGGCGAATGACTCGCCAAATCACAGAGATAACCGGTTCACTGGTCGGGCTTCACCATCCAATTTGCCGTGTGTCACCGCACTTTCCACTCCAACACGCCACCGGAGAATTTCGGCTGTAGTTGCAACTCGATCCTCAAGCCGGCGGTGGTGACCGGCGTGAAACGGACCACGTTGTACCGGTCCTTCTCGACGCCAAAGCTGTCCTGGGCAGCGACCGGTTTCCATTCGTCGCCGTCGCGGTACAGCAGCCGCCAGGACTCGGGCACCCGGCAGCCGCCGCGGCCCGTGTCGTCAAACCAATACACCTCGACCGCCGCAACCTTCGCCGGCCGTTCCAAGTCGTACTGTACCCATTCCGCGGTGCCCTTGTGGTCCCACCACGTGAGCCGGGGAATCGAGTGGTCATTTGAGTCGGCCGGTTCCGCCTGGTCATTGACCGCGGCCACGGAGTCGGGCGGCCAGCAGTGGGACGACGACCCGCGGCTGCTGGACGCCAGCGTCGGCGGAAGCGGGACTTGAGCCAGATCGGCCGTCGCCGGCAGCCAAACCGCCATCTCATTGGCTCCCCGATGACACCAGGCGTAGTAGGGAATCATCGTGAGTGCCGTCGGCTTGGTCTGCACTTCGCCGCCGTCGCTGCGGTAGGCTTCCCGGGCCGTGCCCTGCAAGACCGTCACCCCGTCCAACAGGTCGGTGCGGTGCTCCGGGCTCAGTTCCGCCTCGTCGGACAGCACGACATTCAGCACGCGACCGCCGTGGTCGGCGCCTTCGATGCAATACAAGACCGGCCCGCGCTCGATCGCCACTCGGCCGCGGTCATCCACGACGTTCTCGTGGGCCACCACGCGGCGGATCGGCATCGGCAAGTCCAGCTCCACCACGTCGTTGCCTTTCCACTCGCGCCGGATCGTGGCGTAGCCGTCCTGCAAATCCAAACCGACGCTTTGGCCGTTCACGGTCAGCAGCACCGGCGGCGTCGCCTCCGTTGCGTAACGGTACAAGTCGCCGGGCACGGGCCGGCCTTGCGCCCAGCCGGGAATGCGCAGCTTCAGCGCCCACGTACCGGCCGGTTCGCCCTGGACGACGATGCGGACTTTGCCGTCCCACGGATAGCGAGTTTGTTGTTCCAGCCGCAACGTGCCCACGGGGCGTTTGACAACTCCGCTGCCCGCCACGTACAAGTTGACAAATACCTCGTCGCCGCGGTGGGCATACACGTATCCGGCGATCGACGGAATGAACCGCACGACATTCACCGGACAGCACGAGCAGCCGAACCAGGGACTGCGGACCAGGTCGCCGTGGTTGAAGCGGAACCGGCCGTCACAGGCCAGTGGATTCGGGTAGAAGAAGGTATCGCCCGAGAGCGAGATTCCCGACAGGAAGCCGTTGTAGATGATCCGTTCCAGAACGTCGATGTATTTTGCGTCGCCGTGCAGCAGGAACATGCGGTGGTTCCACAGTGCGTTGGCGATCGCCGCACAGGTTTCGTTGTAGGCTTTCAGGTTGGGCAAGTCGTAGGGCCGGCTGTAGCCTTCGCCGTGCTCGAACACGCCGACACTGCCGGTCAAGTACATCTGGCGGGAAACCATATCTTCCCACAGCCGGTCGATCGCGCGGATATATTCCTCGTCCCCGGTCAGTGCGGCCACGTCCGCCACGCCGCTGTACAGGTATCCCGCGCGGACCGCGTGCCCCGTCACCTCGGTCTGCTCGACGAGCGGCTTGTGGTCCTGGCAGTACTCGCCGTAGATCTTCCGCTGGTCGGCCCGGCCGCGCATGTCGATAAAGAACTTGGCCAGCCGCAGGTACTTTTCCTCCCCGGTCACGCGGTACAGTTTGACCAACCCGATTTCGATCTCCTGGTGGCCCGGCACGTCGATCCGCTGGCCGGGTTCCGGGCCAAACGTCTTGACCAGATAATCGGCGTTCTTGATGGCCACTTCCAGAAACGATCGTTTGCCGGTCGCCAGAAAGTGAGCCACGGCGGCTTCGTACATGTGGCCGACGTTGTACAGTTCGTGGCTGGCCGACAGATTCGTCCAGCGTTGGGGACCGGTCATGCCGTTGGTAAAACCCAACGTTCGGGCGGTATACAGATAGCCATCGTCCTCCTGAGCCGCCGCGATCTTGGCGATCAAGTCGTCCAGGTACTTGTCCAAGTCCGGGTCGGGATGCATGGCCAGCGTGTAACTGGCGCCCTCGACGACCTTGACCACGTCCGAGTCGTTGAACGGAATCCCCTCGAACTTGCCCTGCTCCAGCCCGCCGGCACGGGCGAAGTTGCTGATCCGTCCCGTTTCCTCGCATTTCTGGAAGTCGTACCGCACGGTCACCGTGCGATTCGTCTCCAACCGCGGCAGCCAGAACCCGTCTCCGATCCGGACATCCGTAAACGGCACGGGCGTGAAGGGATAATCCTTGGTTTCCGCGGCGGCCGCCCCGGCCAGCGCAAGCGATGTGGCCATAGCGCAGATGGCTCGTAGCTGCATGACTGATCTCCTGTTAAATGGGTTAGCCCACGGATGGCAGAGCGGACCCACGGATAGAGAACGAAGAAGGGAACATCCGTGGGTCCGCTCTGCCATCCGTGGGGCTCTCGCAAGTGGTGTGGCATCCCCGGCTGGTCAGTTCGGAAAAAAATTCTTGACGCCCTACTTGGGTCCTCCAAGTCTCAGTCAGGTCGTCCCGCGCTGCTGTTGCAGGGCGTCCCGCAGGGCTGCGAGCACGCGGGCCACGTTTTCGGGACGCGCGGTGTGCCCCATCAGGCCGATCCGCCAGATGCGGCCGGCCAGCGGTCCCAAGCCGGCGCCGATCTCGATGTCGTACTGGTCCAACAGCGTCTTCCGCACCGCCGCTTCCTGGATGCCTGCCGGAATCAGGACCGCGTTCAGCACCGGCAAACGGTACGGCGCGTCTACTAACATGTCGATGCCCAACTCGGCCAAACCAGAGATCAGCTGTTCGTGCGCTTGCCGATGGCGTTGGAACACGTGTTCGAGGCTTTCCGCGGCGACGTTGCGCAGCGCCTGGTACAGTCCGTACAGCATATTGATCGGCGCGGTGTGATGGTAGACGCGCGACGCACCCTCCCAGTACTTGATGATCATCGTCAGATCCAAGTACCAGTTGGGCACTTTGGTGGACCGCGCGCGAAGTTTGGCAAGCGCCCGCTCGGAAAAGCTGACCGGCGACAGGCCGGGCGGGCACGACAAGCACTTCTGCGTGCCGCTGTACATGATGTCCACGCCCCAGGCATCCATGGTCACGGGAATGCCGCCCAAGCTGGTCACGGTATCGACCAGGTACAGCGCGTCGCAAGCCCGCACCAGCCGGCCGATTTCCGCCACGGGATTGCACACGCCGGTCGACGTCTCGGCATGGACCACGGCGACCAGGTCGTATTCCCGCTCCGCCAGCCGGTCGCGCACGGCCTCGGGAACGACGGGCGTGCCCCACGGGAATTCCAGCGTATCGACTTCGGCCCGCAGCCGTCCCGCCACGTCGGCCATCCGCTGTCCAAACACTCCGTTGCTCAGAATCAGAACGCGGTCGCCGCCTTCGAGCAGATTCACAAAACTGGTTTCCATGCCCGCCGAGCCGGTGCCGCTGATGGGCAGCGTCAGCGAATTGCCGGTCCCCATGAGCTCACGCAGCAGCGTCTTGATGTCTTCCATGATCGTCAGGAAACGCGGGTCCAAATGGCCGATCGTCGGCCGCGCCAGCGCCTGGTACACCTCGGGCGGTACGCACGACGGGCCGGGGCCCATCAGCAGGACGTGCGACAGTTCGTCAAGACGATTGGGCGTCGTGGTCATCGGACAACATTCACTCCGGCGAAAGAAAGTGGAAAAGTCGCTAAGGCAAAAAGTAGGAAAGTCAGAGGCCTCGTCGCTCTGGGGCGGCAGTTTGGCTACCACTCGCCGCCTGTCGCTTTTTACTTTTCGACTTAGCGACTTTTTGACTTAGCGACTTCATTCTGCGTGTCGGTTATACTGACCGGCGTGCCGGCTGGCTAGATGGGCTGGCGGGGCCAGGTCGCGGTTCCAGAACGGAGGGAGATTCCGATGCATCCTGCTCGACAAGGCCTGATCGAAGCGTTGTTTCCCGAGGGCATGCCCGGACTTTGGTGTCCGCCGTTGACGATCACCGCGACGACGCACTGGTTGCAGGCGATGGCCGGCACCCGGGACTGGTTCGAAGCTGCTTTGACGTCGTCGCCGGTGTCGCGGCAGGGAACCCGTTCACGAACGCCAACAGGCTGCTGGACCACGCGTTGGCCTTCGGTCCGGATGCGATGCGACGGCCTTCGCCGATGCTGCACGGGGGCCAGCGTCTGCCGTCCGGGTTGATCGAGCCGGTCATGGCCGCCCTGCGAGAACAGGAATGGCTCCCGGAATGCGGGCACCTAGCGGAAGCGTAAAGCCAGGGGTGATTAGCATTGGCTCGTTTAACCCGGAGCCAACGGCAACGCCGCCCGCGTCGAACGCGCCGTCGCCGCTCGCTTCGGGTTCAACGACCACGAACCAATAAACGGTCCATTTTTTGCGCGCATTTTCCCGCCGCTTGCCTACTAAATAGTCCGCACTGCCAAGAAAGCGGGCAAACCACACTCGCAACCAGATCGAGTTCTGCTTCGTACAGAAATACGTAACTTCATATCCAATAGTGAATTACGACACGAATCGGGCATGTCGCATCGCAGTCGGCACTAGCGTTGCTATACGCACAGCCGAAACCTTGTGGCTTACGGTTCGCAGTGTAGCGAGCCCCGAATCAAGTCCCAGGCAAGCTTTGTGATGGCCTCCGCCGGTTGAGTGACGGAGGTGCGATTTCCTTCTGGTTCCTTGGCTCTAGCGTAAGGAGAGACGTTTAGTGACGCCGAAAGAAGTTCTGGCATTGTGTCGAGAAAAGGATGTCAAGGCGGTGGATTTGCGGTTCATGGACTTTCCCGGTCTGTGGCAGCATTTGACAATTCCCGTGACGAAGTTGGACGAGGATGTGTTCGAGGAAGGGTTGGGCTTCGATGGTTCGAGCATCCGCGGTTGGCAGGCGATCAACGAGAGCGACATGCTCATCGTGCCGCAGCCCGAAACGGCGTTCATCGACCCCTTCACGCAGTTGACGACGCTGGTCCTGATTTGCAACATTCAGGACCCGATTACCCGCGAAGACTACTCGCGTGATCCGCGCAATGTGGCCCGGAAAACGGTCAACTACTTGAAGAGCACGGGCATCGCCGACACCGCGTACATCGGCCCGGAGGCGGAGTTCTTCATCTTCGATGACGTGCGTTATGACCAGAAATCCCAGCATGGCTTCTACCATATCGATAGCATCGAAGCCGAATGGAACCGTGGCCGCGACGAGAAGCCGAACCTCGGTTACAAGCTGCGTCACAAAGAAGGCTACTTCCCTGTGCCGCCCGCGGACCAGTTGATGGACATCCGCAACGAGATGATGCAGACCATGATCGAGTGCGGACTGGACGTCGAGGCGCAGCACCACGAGGTCGCCACGGCCGGTCAGTCGGAAATCGACTTGCGGTTCCAGGATCTGGTCCGCATGGCGGATCAGTTATTGACGTTCAAGTACATCATCAAGAACGTCGCCAAGAAGTACGGCAAGACCGTCACGTTCATGCCGAAGCCGATGTTCGGCGATAACGGCAGCGGCATGCACACGCACTTCTCGTTCTGGAAGGATGGCGAGCCGTTATTCGCCGGCAGCGGGTATGCGGGCCTGAGCGAAATGGCCTTGTATGCTATCGGCGGCGTTTTGAAACATGCCGCGGCCTTGTGCGCGTTGACCAATCCGACCACCAACAGCTACAAGCGTCTGGTGCCGGGTTATGAAGCACCGGTGAATCTGGCCTACTCGCAGCGCAATCGGTCGGCATGTTGCCGGATTCCGATGTACAGCCCGAGCCCCAAAGCCAAACGGATCGAGTATCGCTGCCCGGATCCGAGCTGCAATCCGTACTTGGCCTTCTCCGCGATTGTCATGGCGGCCATCGACGGGATCCAGAACAAGATCAATCCCGGCGATCCGTTGGACAAGGACATTTACGATCTGCCGCCGGAAGAAGCGGCCGCCGTGCCGAAGACGCCCGGCTCATTGGATGCCGCGTTGGACGCCCTGCAAGCCGATCACGAGTTCCTGCTCCGCGGAGACGTGTTTACGGACGACGTGATCAAGACGTGGATCAGCTACAAGCGGCTTAACGAGGTGGACGCGGTGCGTCTGCGCCCGCATCCGTACGAGTTCTGCTTGTATTATGACATCTAAGCAACGGCTCCTGATGGGTGCGTGAAGTTGGCCGGGCCGGGATCTGACGATTCCGGCCCGGCGTTTTTCTTGTGCCCCGACAATTATCCGGGCGGAAGCCGGGATGCTCCCTACGAAAAAGCGAGGGCCGGCGTTATACTGCTACAGACGAACGGGCGCCGCGCCCAGCGTGTACTCGCCGTGGAGACATCCAATGCAAGTCGGGCTTTTCATCCCCTGTTATATCGACCAATTGTTTCCTGACATCGGTTTCGCCACCGTCGAGGTTTTGGAACAGCACGGCGTCGAGATCGAATTTCCTCGAGCGCAAACCTGTTGCGGCCAGCCCATGGCCAATACGGGCTGCAAGGAAGATACGCGGCCGCTGGCGCTGAAATTCTACGAGATTTTCAAGGACTACCAGTACGTCGTCTGTCCTTCGGGCAGCTGCGTGGCGATGGTGCGGCATCACTATGACGACTACCTGGCGGGCCGGCCGGGATTCGAGGAACTGAAACACAAGACGTTCGAGCTGTGCGAATTCCTGACCGACGTGCTGGGAGTGCAACGGATCGAGGGCCGGTTCCCGTACCGGGTGGGACTGCACAACAGCTGCCACGGGCACCGCGGCCTGCGTTTGGGTCAGCCCAGCGAGATCGTCGGACCTCCATTCAATAAAGTCCGCCAGCTGGTGGCCTCGCTGGACGGCGTGCAGCTGACCGAGCTGAGCCGCCCGGATGAATGCTGCGGCTTTGGGGGAACGTTCGCGGTGAACGAGGAAGCGGTGTCCTCGCGGATGGGAATGGACCGTTTGCGCGATCACGAACAGGCAGGCACCCAGGTCCTAACCGCGGCCGACATGTCCTGCTTGATGCACATGGACGGCCTGATCCGCCGCTATCGAAAAGGCATTCACGTGATGCACGTCGCCCAGATCTTTGCGGGACGCCAGCCGCCGCCCGTTTAACCGCGCCCCAACGGGGAGCGCGCATGATCGTCTCCCCCGGGCAGTCAAGGGGAGAACGGGGCGACGGCCAAGCTTGAAAGTGTTGGAGTTAGCGACATGACGACCATGACCAAAGGCAATCACGCCGATCACGCCGCGGAGTTCATCGCCGACAGCCAACGGACCGGTTGGCACGACCAGGCGTTGTGGTTCGTGCGGGCCAAACGCGACAAAGCGGCTCAATCCGTGCCGGAATGGGAACGGCTCCGCGAGTTGGCTTCGCAGATCAAGCTGCACACCCTGTCTCGTCTGCCCGATTACCTGGAGCAATTCGAGGAACAGGCCACTCGGAAGGGGGCGCACGTACATTGGGCTTGCGACGCTCAGGAGCACAACCGGATCGTGCTGCAAATCCTGCAGGATTACGGTGCGAAGAAAATCGTCAAGAGCAAGTCCATGCTCACCGAAGAGTGCCACCTGAACCCGTACTTGGAACGTAACGGTATCGAGGTCGTCGACACGGACTTGGGCGAGCGGATCGTCCAATTGCTGGGCGAGCCGCCCAGCCATATTGTCTTGCCGGCCATTCACATCAAGAAGGAGGAGGTCGGCGAGCTGTTCCATCGCGTCCTGGGCACCGAGGCGGGGGCAACCGACCCGAAGTACCTGGCCGAAGCCGCCCGGGCCCACTTGCGGGACAAGTTCATGAACGCGGAGGCCGGCATAACCGGCGTCAATTTCGCCGTCGCGGAAACCGGCGGGTTTGTCGTCTGTACCAACGAAGGCAACGCCGACTTGGGCATCTCGTTGCCCAACCTGCACATCGCATGCATGGGGATCGAGAAACTGGTTCCCCGAGCACAGGATTTGTCCGTCTTTCTGCGGCTGCTGTCCCGGTCCGCCACCGGCCAGCCGATCACGACGTACACATCGCATTTCCACGGACCGATTCCCGGCGGCCAGCTGCACATCGTGCTGGTGGACAACGGCCGCAGCCGCATCCGGCAGAACCAGCTGTTCCGCGAATCGCTGAAATGCATCCGCTGCGGCGCGTGCATGAATACCTGCCCGGTGTACCGGCGCAGCGGCGGTTACAGCTACGACAACACGATTCCCGGTCCGATCGGCTCGATCCTGGGGCCGTTGCAGGATCCCAAGCACAACTACAGCTTGCCTTACGCCTGCAGCCTGTGCGGGTCGTGTACGGAGGTCTGCCCCGTCAAGATCCCGCTGGCTCAGCAGCTGCTGACCTGGCGCGGCGAAATCGTGCGGATGCGTCTGCTGCCTCTGCAAAAGCGGCTCGCGATGAAGGCCGCGAGCATCGTCTTCCGCAACACCTGGCTGTACAACTTGTCCGGCAAGATGGCCCGCTGGTTCATGCCCCTCATGCCGCGGTTCTTGATCTATAACCGCCTGAACGCCTGGGGCAAACACCGCGAATTGCCGGTGTTCCCCAAGCACAGTTTCCGCGAACTGTACGAGAAAAAAAATGGCCGCAAGCAGCAAAGCTGAGATCCTCCGCGCCCTGCGCGACACGACCTTGGAACCGGTAGAATTGCCGGACCTGGACCAGTCCTGGACGACGTTCGAGGACCGCCCCGGGCAGTTCTCCACGGTGCTCGAAGCGGTCGGCGGCCGGGCGGTGCGCGTCCGGGACATCGAGCAGATCAACCGCGAACTGGACCAATTGCCCGCGTATGCCGAAGCGAAAAAGGTGTGCTCGCTGGTGGATGGCATCCGCAAAGCCAATGTGCGGATCGAGGATGCGACGGATCCGCACCAATTGGAGGACGTCGGTTTCTTTGTCGCCGCGGGCCAATTCGGCGTAGCGGAAAACGCCGCCGTCTGGATCACCGACCAAGGCGTCCGGCACCGCGTGCTGTACTTCCTGGCGCAGCACTTGGCGATCGTCCTGCCCGCCGGTGAACTGGTGGACAATATGTACCAAGCCTATCAGCGGCTGTCCTTTGCGGAACCCGGCTTCGGCCTGTTTCTGTCCGGTCCGTCCAAGACCGCGGACATCGAGCAGTCGTTGGTGATCGGCGCCCACGGCGCCCGCTCGCACACGGTATTTTTGATCGGTTAGAGCACATTCGGTGGAGTTCCCCCGTGGCGTAAGCTTCCAGCTTGCGGAAGATGGCAGTAACGCAAGCTGGAAGCTTACGCCACTTATTTCTCGAAAGGTGCTTCCATGCGGTAGCCCGTCTGGCCGGCTTATGGGCAGGGCATGGCATCCCAGACCAAGACTTCAAACGGTTTCAGTTTGACCTGCAGCGGTGTTCCGGCCTGGGCGGTCAGCGCGGGCTGGGATGCGTCTTCCACCCAAGGACTCTTGAGCGTATACGTCGCCACGGCTCCGGCGGGCAATTCAAAAGCCGCCGCGACATCTAACGCGAACTCGTGGAGCTGATCGTCGGGATTGCGGAGCATGACAGTTCCCTTCCGCGGCGACCACGAGGCGTAGCCGTAGACTTCCAGCTTGCCGGGGTCGCCGCCGATCCAGTGCGTGTCGACCAACACGTCGGCATTGGCTCGCGACCACATGGCCGCTTCGGCCAGCACCTGCCAATCCTCCGCTGTGAGCTTGCCCGGCTGGATGTACAACTCCTGCAAACTGGTGCCGCTGCCAAAGAACGCCCGCACATCGTCCTTGAAGCCTGCCGAGTTAAACGTCGGATCGCCCGCCGAGCCCTGACGCGAGTAGGCCACGCCCTGGGTCATCAGCGCGTTCAACGGAAACAGAGGCCCTTTGCCGACAATGTTGCGGTACGTCTCCTGGTCGCGGTAGGTCAGCCATTGCTGTTGCCGGGTTCCTTTGCCAGCCAGCCCCATATCGCCGCCTTGCCGCCACACCGAGTCCGCATAACGCAGCCAAAACGGGGACGGCCAGGATCCGGTCGTCAGGTTGATGTACACCTGCGGGTCTTCCTGCCGCAGTTCCAACATCAGCCGCCGCATGGCTTCGGCATCCAGCACGTAGGCCGCCCCACCGCTGGCATACGTCCCCGCGGCGATCCCGTCGAACTTGAAATGATTCACGCCGTACTTGCGGATCATGTCCACACAGGCTTGCCGGAAAGCGGCATAGTACTTCGGCCCGGCCAACGAGAACCCGGTCGGATTGGTTTCATAGCCTTGCTCGCGGCCGAACTGGAGCCGCTGCTCCTTCGGCTGGCCGTAACCACCGAACGGCGACAGCCAGACACCCAGCCGCGTGTGGTACTGTTGGCACAATTGAGCCAGTGGCGTAAAACCGTTGGGAAAGCCGTCATGGAACTGCCACAGCGTCTGCGGGTTGTCCCAGCCGTCGTCAAAGACCATCGCATCCAAGACCACACCATGAGGCTGAACGAAACGCTCCCCAAACAAGCGAATCGCTTCCAGGCAGTTGGCTTCGTTCAAGGCGAACGGCTGCCAGGCCGTGTCGTACCACGAATTGTAGTGCAGAAACGGACGGTAAGGATGGGCGCGTTCGCGTTCCAAATAGTAGAGGAACCCGCGCCGCAGTTGGCCTTCGGGAGCCACGCCCATGACGAAACTGACCGTCAGCGACTGTCCTTCGCGCAACACGGCGTTGCGCGGCAGCTTGCACGAGACCGTTCCGCCGGAGTCCTTCGGCCCGGTCTTCCCGTGCGAATCCTTGGTTTCGTTGATGGCCAGCGGGTCTTCGCAGCCGAAGAAGAAATGGCCGGCGACGAGCGGCGAGCCGTCGACGCGCCCCATCATTTGGGCGCCGGCCAGCGGCTGATCCAGCCATCGTATCTCTTGAAGCTCAAGGTCCCCCAGCGCCGAAGCCACCTGCAACTCTTGCCGGATGTAGTTCGCATCGTCATGAGCCGTGGCTCGCCAGATCACCCGCAACCGTCCGTCCGCCGAGCGCAAGGACAACTCGACCTGCCGCCCCGGAATCCGTCCCGCCAAACGCGCCGCCCGAGGGTCTGACTCGAGTTCCCGCAGGCGTGGCTCGCCAGTTCGTTTCAACGCCGACGCCGCGTATCGCTGGCCGCTCGTCAACAGGATCTGAAACACCTCGCCGGCCAGCGGAATGGCTTGCTGCAGTTGTTCGTCGCGGACGGAACCGCCCCGGAGGCCGTCCGATATCAGGTCCCAGGACATCGACAGCGCCCGATTGCCCGCGCGGATCATGGTCCCATCCACCGCGATAGCCGCCGCGCCCGGCGATGACCCCGGGTACGGCAGCCGAACAGACGCCGCTTCCGCTGTGTTCGAAGTGTGCGTTTCCGCATCAGCCTGGGCGCCCGGGACAAAAAGCCCCAACAGCCCTATCGCCACGGCCAAGCGACCGAGGTAGGTGTGTGTCACGGCCTGACCTTCCGTCAAAGAGTAATCGCTCGCCGGTTGTCGTTCCGTGAGCAGGGTTAACTGAGCAAGGTTAACATGGCCGTCAGCAGTGATCAATCGGAGCAAGGCCTAGCGCAGGCCCCTGGGCTGTGATGGCTGCAGACAGTGCAGCGGGTAAGCCGCGGCCATTCGAAACAAGCAACACAATGAACCAGGAATCGATTATGACGGCTGCTCCGGATGCGCCGAACACAGCAAAAACACATGCGATTCGGCCTGTGCCGGGAAGAACCAGATCCAGGAGGATTTTGCTTCGGCGCAACCGACTTGTATTGAGAGCAAGGCGGATACCCCGGCTGCCACCGACGGAAGCATGCATCCGGGGAGCGTTTGCGGCACTGGGAATCCGAATTGCCGGGAACAACCGCTGCAACCGGCACTTGAATCGCGCCGGTGGAGGTAAGAACACTCACGGCCAGGATGGCCTCGGATCGGGTTATGCGGAAGCGTCTGCCTGGTCTCGGAACGGAGTCTGTACCGGTGATAACGAAAATAGCGACCGTCGCCATCCTGTTCCTGGTCTTCGCCGGCCAGTTCGGCACCTTCTCCAACGCCCAAGATGCGAATCCATTGGTTGAGCCGATCGCTAGTTCGGCGGATCTGGCGCCACACGACGGCCTTCCGGAGGAGAGGGGCGCGGCGGACGATTGCGGGCTCAACTCCTGCTGTCCGTGCCCTCGTGTCTACGGGTACGCGGAGGCATTGTTACTCCAGCGGACCAATGGCAGCTCCGATCAGGACTTGATTCTTCTCAAACAGGAAGGTCTTCCGGACACAACCGCTTTATCGACCTCAGATCTGGACTTCGGTTTCGATCCCGCCGTACGGGTCGTCCTGGGGCGTCGCATGCACAACGGGTGGGCGATCGAAGGCTCGTACCTTGGGTTGTTCGATGCCGACACTTCGGCTTATCTCACCGCGCCGCCGGAAGACCCCGAGCGGTTTAGCGCTCTAAAATTCCCCGACGGATTGGGAGCCACCAATGTGTTCAGCGATATGGACCGGGTCTGGGTGAATTACTCGTCCGCGTTGCACAGCGCCGAGCTGAACTTGGTCTGTTGTCGAGTCTGTTGCAGCACGTGCGGTCACGGCTGGAGCGTAGATGCCGCGACAAGTGGATGCCGCGACCAAAGATTGTCCTGTGGGACCTTCGAATGGTTGGCCGGCTTTCGCTATCTCAACTTGAGTGAACGGCTTCGCATTAACGGCGAGCGATTCCAAGATCAGACGGGGGGCCCGACGCCCGGCTTGGAATACGGCGTCTACGACATCCGCACCAGCAACAATCTTTATGGTCCCCAACTCGGTGCCCGGTTCCGTCGTTGGGGAGATCGCTGGGGTTGGGAGGCGACGGGAAAGGCGGGCCTGTTCGGCAACGGGGCTCACGAGGAGCAGTACGTCTTCGACTGGGCTCAGGGTGGCAGTTTTCCGAAACGGCCTCTCACGTCCGATGCAGGCGCCCGCGTGGCTTTTGTAGGCGAACTGAACCTCACCGGCATCTACCGCCTTACCGACGTCTGGGCGTTGCGGGCGGGTTACAATCTGATTTGGATCGCCGGCGCCGCCCTGGCGCCGGATCAACTCGATTTCAGCGGCGTGCTGCCTGCCGGGAACCAACTCCGCAGCGACGCCAGCGTCTTCCTGCACGGCGTCAGCGGCGGCCTGGAAGCCCGGTGGTAGGCGGCATGTTCCTTCGTTCACCGTTCTGTTTATCCCACGGACGCTGGCCTGCCGTTCTTCATCCGTGGGTCCGCTCTGCCATCCGTGGGACTTTCACCAAACGATGCCAAAGTCCGCGGGGGATAACGGACAGACTGGCCGTTCATCCTACTTGGTGGAAGATCCGGGACAACTCCGGAGTGGCTGAGTGGCAATCTCCGGCGTGATTTCCTCCAAGACCGCTTCCAGACCCAACAGGTAGTTGTCATCGAGTTGCTGCTTGTTGAAACTCGGGATCGGCTGAGCTGCCTCGTCAGCTGCGGCTAGATGTCGCCAGGCGTCTGGCCCCGCCGCCATATCGAGCGGGTTGAACCCTCGATCGTGGCGGCGATCCGCCAACATAGATTGGTGGCGGAATATGGGCGGGCGCGGGGTGGCGTCCATGGAAGTCAAGTGCAAGCCGATTTCGCCCCACGGTTCACTCGTCTCCCCCTCGCCTGCATACGCCGGGCGCGCGTTCAGGTAGTTGAGGACAACCAGCACATCCGCGGGAGTGATGGCACCGTCGGCGTTGGCGTCGAAAAACCGCGGCAGTGAAAACTGCTGGACGGGCAAGCCGGTTTCACCCGGCCGGAGGTTGATGTAATTGATGGTTTCCAGTACGTCCAAAGGGGTGACGAGTCCGTCGTTGTTGACGTCGAACGGGCTGACGAGATTTGTCCAGGTGCTGACGGAAGGCGAAACAATGGGAGCCGGATTGGAAATCACAGACTTGCTGGCCGCAACGGACCAGGGTCCGGTGAAACCGGCGAACGACAGCGGTTGCCCGAATTCCAGCGGCGAAGTGCCGTTGATGTCAAACCGATGGATTTCCCCCGTCGTGCCGATGGGGCCTTGGACCGCGAAAATCGCGTCGGCGATGCCATCGCCGTTCGTGTCCCCAGCTGCCACGGAAACAGGCGCGTTACTGCTTGAACCAACAAACGCCTTGAGAATCGCGCCCAGCAGGGTCAGGCTTGCACCCGACGCATTCCACGTCCAAACCTCGATCCGGGACGTGCCGTTCACGCCCATCCCCACGATCACTGCCGGCATGAGACCCTTGTCGATTGGCGCAACATCCAGCGTGAATCCACCCAAGAAACCCGGACTGGCAACGGCGAACGGGACAAAGGTTGCGACTTGGACCGGCGTTGCGTCCGAAACTTCAAAAATGGCGACCGTGGCCGTCGTACCCGCCCCGGTCCCCACAAAGACTTCCGCACTTCCGTCCGGCTTGTCGACGAACGAACCATTCTCGAAACGGCCCATGTCGCCTGCGGCTACAACCGCGCCGCCGATCGAAGCGACGGGAAATGCTTCGAACGTGATATAACGGTCTGCACTGAACGCGGGGATCGAATGGGTTGGATCAGACTTGTCGTAGCCGTTCAGAAAGATGCGCACCTCCGCAGCCCCATAACTCGGAACGGTGATCAGATCGGGCAGGTCGTCGTCGTTCACGTCTCCGACTGCCAGTTGGACGCCGTTGATGAACGTCGGGCTGTACGCCAGGAAGTTCGGAAATCCTGACACCGAGCCGCCTTCGAGCGAGTAGATGTGGATTTCCGGCACCCGATTGAGTCCCGGCGCAGTAATGATCTCGTCAAAGCCGTCTCCATCCAAGTCCACGAGGGCCACCCGCGTCCCGCCGACGTAGTTCTCGTAAGCGACAAATCGCGACAGGATATCCCCGTGTTGGGCATCCACGACGCGGACCTCCTGCAGCGTTCCCGGGTTCTTGTCCGGGCCAAGAACGATGACAGGGGTGCGCGGAAGCGGCACGGCTTCGTCGTCCGTCGCGGGCGCGGATTCGTCCGAGCGCGCTGTCGCCACGTTGTCTACCGAGCCCAAGCCAATATCGGCTCGCGTCACGGCATACGTTGATGTAAACACTGCGCTGTCGCCCGGCGCCAAGCCCGCCACGTTTGCCGGATTGATCGGCGACAATCCCGGCAGCGGGTCGCTCACCAGGATGTTGTGCAACGTCACGTTCCCCGCGTTCGTCACCAGGAATGTGTAGGTAATCAACTCGCCGGGCTGAGCGTAGCCGTCCGCGCCCGCATCGAACACGCCACTCTTGTCCAGCTTGAGTTGCGCGTTCTGCGGCAGCGGTTCGGTGTTGTCGTCGCTGGCCGGACCCGATTCAGCCGAATCGGCCGTGGCCAAATTGTAGACCGATCCCAGGTCGATGTCGGCCTGCGTCACCGCGTAGGTGGCTGTGA
>CAZXYZ010000172.1:0-3765 GCA_964645045.1 uncultured Pirellulaceae bacterium
GCTTGAACAGAGAGCAAGTGCCTTATCGGCAGTTTCGCCGCTGGCGGCAGGAGAACTACTTCAAGTACATGGACGCGGAGTACGAGTTGGACGCCTTAGTGGAATATGACGTGGAGGACGTGTCGGAGAAAGCGGATCGGCCGAATCCGAGTCGTCGGCCGCTGGAGCGAGCGTTGGTGAAAGCTTGCGCGCAGGTGCAACGGCTGCAAGCGGAATTGGGAGAGCCCATGAGTGCGGGGCAAGCCACCGGCCAGCGGACGGTCCGGGGCTTCAAGATCGCGCATGCAGAACTCCGTGCGAGACTCGCGGAAGCGGAGGCAGAGGTGGCAGGCCTGCGGGCGGAACTGGAACAGTTGCCCCGACGCATTCCGGCCGCTGGTCTCAAAACCCTGAAAACGGAAAAGAAACTCATCGTCGACACGATCAAGATGACAGCCTATCAGGTCGAGACTCGGCTCTTAAACATGCTGAACGGCGTCTACTGCCGAAATGACGACGAAGGCCGAACTCTGTTACAGGCCGCGTTCCAGTCCACGGCGCGGATTGAAGTCAGGGAAGAAGAATTGTATGTCGAGTTGACTCCCCAGTCGTCGCCTCACCGCACCAAAGCGATCGCCGAACTATGCACGAAACTCAACGCCCTGGGCACCAAATTCCCCGGTACCCGACTCCGCCTGCAACTGGCGATCCGGCCCCACGAACCGCTCAAAAGGCTTTAGCCGTATGTCAGGAGTTCTGAAGTTGAACAGCCTGCTCCGCAGCCACGGGGCGACAAGCCAGCGGGCCCCCCCCGCGACGGGTTCGAAGCCGGACGAGCACAAAGGCAAGAACAAAGGCAAGGGCAAAGGTTGAGTCATTTCCATCAATCGAGGAGGGATGTGTCATGCGAGCGATTCTGATTTTCGTCGTTCTGCTCCTCGTCGGCATCGCCGGCTTGGGGTTCTACCGGGGTTGGTTCCAGATTTCGTCGGCCAGGGACGACGCGGAAAACAAAGTGAACACGACGTTCACGGTCGACGAGGAGAAGATCCGGGAGGACAAGGAGAAGGTGCAAGAGCTAGGGCAACGAGCGAACGAAACAACCGGCGACGCGGTCGAGCAGAACGAGTAACCGGGCGACAGGGTACTTGCGGTCGCCGGTCGAAATGGTATCATGCGCGAGTAATCGGATGACTAGGTAAAGGGCAAGCCGGCGCTGTCGGCGGGCCTGTTGACGAGTAAACCGACGTGATCGAATACCACTGGGTGTTCGGCCGCGTCGGTTTTTTTTGCGCTGTGAGCCCCTCAGCGCTGGAGGTGCCACTCATGTATCTCGGACGAGTCCGTTATCAGCGGATCAAAGCACTGCCACTGGACCCGGTCCCCAACGACGAGTTCCCGCGGACGACAGCAGCGCGAGAGCAGGCGGTCCTGGGACCGGCGCCCGACCCGGCGAAACCGCCGCAACGCATCCAGCCGCCCGCCGGACTGCCGCCGTACCTGACGAGTTTGTACGAGATACCGCTCTTGACCCGAGAGCAGGAAGTCCACCTGTTCCGAAAGATGAATTACTTGAAGTACAAGGCGTCGCAACTCGTCGCGCGGCTCGATCCGGAGCGCCCCGACAGCCGGTTGCTGGACCGGATCGAACAACTGTACCAGCAGTCGGTCGCGGTGAAGAACGCGATCATCCGGCCGAACCTGCGGCTGGTGGTGGCGATGACCAAGCGGTATGCCCGCAGCCGGGAACCGCTGTTCGAGTTGGTGAGCGATGGAAACATCTCGCTGATGCAGGCCGTCGAGAAGTTCGATTTTGCACGGGGGGCCAGATTCAGCACGTACGCCACCTGGGCGATCATCAAGAACTTTACCCAGACCATCTCGAAAGAGTACCGCGACCGCAACCGGTTCCGCACGGCGAGCGAGGACGTGTTCCTGACAGCACCGGACCTGCGGACGAATCAGCAGGCCGAAAAGTCGGCCCAGATTCAGCGGGAAGACGAGATCGCCCAGTTGCTGGGACAACTCGACGCCCGCGAACGGCGGATCATCCGCTATCGGTTAGGATTGGACTCCGACCGCGAACCGATGACCCTGAGGGAGGTGGGCAGCACGCTAGGCGTCTCGAAGGAACGGATCCGGCAGTTGGCAACCCGAGCTATCGCCAAGCTTCGCGAGGCGGCCGTGGAACAAGGGCTCGACGTATGCGAAGCCCGCCCGGCGGCTCTCGTCTTGTGACACGGGATGTTCGGAAGGTCGGAGGAATCCGGCGGAGGAGCGTAGGACACCAAATCAGAACAACCTTAAGGAGATAACCCGTGAATCTTGTGCGACCTTTATTTGTTTCGACCTATCCGCCGGAGGAGTGCGGGCTGGCAACGTTCACCAAGGATTCCGCCGACGCCGTCGATAGCGCGGCGCAGGAGTCGCTGTCCTCGGTCGCGGCCATCCAGAAAACGTGCGTGCGTCCCTACGAGGACTCGCGCGTGGTCCACGTCATCGACAACAACCGCCCGGACGCTTACAGCCTGGCTGCGGAAGTGGCCAACGACGGCCCTTGTGACGTGGTGAGCTTGCAGCACGAATTCGGCCTCTACCCCGGTGAATGGGGCTACCGCGTGCTCGATTTTGTGCGTGACTGCCGCAAGCCCATCGTAACCACGTTCCACACGCTACTGACCGAACCGGACCCGCTACCACGACGCCTGATCCAAAACGTGGCGGCCCGCAGCCAGGGCATCGTCGTCATGACCGAAGTTGCGGCGAGGCGGTTGGCCCGCGTGTACGGCGTGTCGGGCTCGAAGGTGCATGTGATTCCGCATGGGGTACCGCTTGCTGGCCCGCGAGCTAATCGAAGCGATCTTGCCCGACTTGGCCGACTTGCGCAGCCTGCGGGCTCAGGCCTACGTGATTCAGGCTTGGGGCCGTCTCCGGGCGGCGCAGGTCAACGAAATGGAACGATTCGAGACCATCGCTTGGTCGGCGGCGCAGCGACTGGTGGACTGCTACCATCGCTCCGAGCGACCGGATTGGCCGTGGTTCGAGTCGCAAATGACCTATGCCAATGCCGTGTTGCCCCAGGCCATGTTCATCGCTGCGGAACTTTGGCCCGAAGAGGGATTTCTCGCCGTGGCGCAGGCCTCGTTCGCTTTCCTCGACCAAACGACGACCGGAAAAGAGCCGGCAAAAAGGGACGACAGTTCCGAGTCCGAGGACGTCTTCTGGCCGGTCGGGAACAGCGACTAGTACCCCCACGGGGAAGCCAAGTCGCCGTACGATCAGCAACCGGTCGAGGCCGCCACCATGGCCGACGCGGCGCTCACGGCGTTCGGTTTGCTCGGCGAGGAACAATACCTGGCGGCTTTTCGCCGCGCTCGTGCCTGGTTCCACGGGCAGAATAGCTTGCATCAGCCGCTGGCCGACGCCCAGTACGGCGCATGCTGTGACGGCCTGCAGGCGTCCGGTATGAATCGTAACCAGGGAGCGGAATCGACCCTCGCCTACTTGTGGGCGGAATTGTTGCACAGGGAGCGTTGTCCCTTGTCTGTGGTCAGTGGTCAGTTGAAGAAATCCTGCAGCTGAGTACCAAGAGGCGAACGGCCGGCGTGAGCCCGCCGATTCTCCTCTATATCCGCACATTTGCGTGACGGGTTCGCACTATTATTTCCCGTGAAGTTAACAGTCGACAGGAAAAGTGCCCGCAGAGAAAATGCACCGATGGGCTGACGCCCACCGTTCGCCGGGAAAATGCACCGACGGGCTGACGCCCACCGTTCGCCGGGAAAA
>CAZXYZ010000172.1:3865-19305 GCA_964645045.1 uncultured Pirellulaceae bacterium
CCGGGAAAATGCACCGATGGGCTGACGCCCACCGTTCGCCGGGAAAATGCACCGATGGGCTGACGCCCACCGTTCGCCGGGACTTCTCCAACGTTTGGGGGAAAGCCGGAATCCATTGACCATTAACCGATGACCAAGAAAAGAAGATCCGCCATGCTAAACAAATCGAAAGCAAACCAGCAGTACGCCGAGTTGTTTCACCGTCACGGCGACAATCCGATCCTCACCGCCCAAGACTGGCCCTACCCGGCCCATTCCGTCTTCAATGCTGGCGCGTGTCAGGTGGGAGCGGAGACCGTCCTGTTGGTCCGCGTCGAGGATCGCCGTGGGCATTCGCATCTGACCGTGGCCCGCAGTGACGACGGCGTCTCGAATTGGCGCATTGACCCCCAGCCCAGTTTTGCGCCCGATCCGGCCAATCATTCGGAAGAAGCGTGGGGCGTGGAAGACGCACGCCTGACCTGGGTCGAGGACCGTGGCCAGTGGATCATCGCCTACACGGCCTTCTCGCCCAGTGGGCCGTTGGTCTCCTTGGCCGAGACGAAGGATTTCGTCACGTTCAAGCGACTCGGCCCGGTGATGCCCCCGGAGGACAAGGATGCCGCCATCTTCCCCCGCCGCTTCGGCAATCGATACGCGATGATTCATCGGCCGGTTTCCGCGGGCAGTTCGGGCGCCCACATCTGGCTCTCCTATTCGCCGGACCTGACCCATTGGGGCGATCACCGGATTCTTTTGCACGCGAGGCGCGGTGCCTGGTGGGATGCCAACAAGATCGGGTTGAGTCCTCCGCCGCTGGAAACCCCGGAGGGCTGGTTGCTCCTGTATCATGGTGTGCGCGTGACGGCGGGGGGATGCCTGTATCGTTTGGGATTGGCCCTGCTGGACCTGGAGGATCCCTGTCGGGTTCTGCGGCGCAGCGACGAATGGATCTTTGCCCCTGAAATGCCGTACGAGCGTCAGGGGGACGTCAACGGCGTTGTGTTTCCTTGTGGCTGGATTCTGGATCCGGCGAGTGGGGCGATCCGCATCTACTACGGCGGCGCGGACGCCTGCGTGGCCTTGGCCACCGCTCAGTTCTCCGATCTACTGAGCTACCTGCACGCCTGCCCAGAACCTTCCCCGCGGCAGGGCAAGGACGTGACGTTGTCCGCGTGACCACCACCCGAGATGGCAGCCGTGCGCCGCGTCACGAGCAACCTCCGCAGGGGCCGCAGCCACTTGCCTAAAGCCCTCGGTGGCAGTAAAAAGCAATTATGACCGCCCGCTGCCCACCGTTTCTTGCCGTTTGCTTTGGTGACAGCAGCGTCGCGACTCACGTCGTACCGGACAGGTGGCTTGATGGACGTCGTTTTGCTGTCTCGCTGTCAGTTTGCCCTGACGATCATGTTTCACTACCTGTTCCCGCCGTTGACCATTGGGTTAGGCGTGGTGCTGGTGTTTCTGGAGTACCGCTGGCTGCGGACCGACGATCCGATCTACCACGCGGCCACGAAATTCTGGACCAAGATCTTTGGCATCAATTTCGCTCTGGGCGTGGCGACCGGGATCGTGATGGAATTCGAGTTCGGCACGAATTGGGCCGTGTACTCGCGCTATGTCGGTGACGTCTTCGGATCGGCGTTGGCCGCCGAGGGGATCTTTGCGTTCTTCCTGGAATCCGGATTCTTGGCGGTCCTGCTGTACGGTTGGAACCGTGTGTCGCGAGGCTTTCACTTCTTCGCCACGTTGATGGTCGCTTTGGGCAGTATTTTCTCGTCGGTCTGGATCGTGGTCGCGAACTCGTGGCAGCAAACACCGGCCGGATTTCACTTGGTGGAACATACGATTAACGGCCAGTCCTTCCTGCGGGCGGAAATCGTCGATTTCTGGGCGATGGTCTTCAATCCCTCGTCGCTGCACCGTTTGGTCCATGTTTGGTTCGGCGCGTTTACCTTGGGCGCGATGTTCGCGATGAGTATTTCGGCGTGGTACCTGCTGCACGGGCGGCACCTGGAGTTTGCCAAGCGGTCGTTCGCGGGCAGCCTGATGTTGGCGACGCTCGCCGCCGTGGGGCAACTGGCGACAGGCCACTTGAATGCAGAGATGGTGGCCGAGCACCAGCCGGCGAAGTTGGCGGCATTCGAGGGCCATTTTCGAACGGGCGAATCCGGCACGCCGCTGTACCTGGCCGGTTGGCCGGACGAGCGGACTCGGGAGGTCAAAGCCGGAGTGGCGGTGCCGGGGATGTTGAGCTTTTTGGTGTACCGGGAGTTCGACCGGCCCGTACCTGGCCTGGACCAGTTCGAGGACACCTACGGCAGCCCGCCGGTCTGGCTGTCCTTTCAAACGTACCATCTGATGATCGGCTTGGGCATGCTGTTCCTGGCCAGCACGCTGTGGGCCTGTTGGTGCTGGTGGCGGGGGACGCTGTTCCAGCAGCGGTGGCTGCTGTGGTATTTCGTGTTCGCGGTGGGCTTGGCGTTTGTCGCCAACGAAGTCGGTTGGGTGGCCGCCGAGGTCGGCCGGCAGCCGTGGATCGTGTATCCGACGGTCGGCCTGGACGGGGCGCTGACGGGCGGGCTGCGCACCAGCGCAGGCGTCTCGGAAGTGGTCACCGCCCACGAAGTGCTCGGTTCGATCATCATGTTCGGATTCATCTACGTCCTGCTGTTTGTCTTGTGGGTGTACTTGCTGAACCGCGCCATTCAGCGCGGACCGGACGCCGGAGTGACAGCCCCGCTGTCGCCGGCGGGCGACGGCCTGAACGCCGTGGTGGCGGCGCAGGCCCAGTTGCGCGGGGCACTCCAGGCGGATCGAGAGGAGCGAATCTAAGATGGACTTGAACTTGACCTGGTTCCTGCTGTTGGGCGTGCTGCTGGCCGGTTATGCCATCCTGGATGGCTCCGATCTGGGCGTCGGCATGTTGCATCTGCTGGCTCGCGGGGACGATCAACGGCGGGCGTTCATCGAGACCATTGGGCCGATCTGGGATGGCAACGAAGTCTGGCTGGTCACCTTTGGCGGAGCCCTGTTTGCTGCGTTTCCGGAAGCGTATGCCACGATCTTTTCGGGGTTCTACTTCGTGTTCATGCTGGTCCTGCTGGCCCTGATTGCCCGGGCCGTGGCCCTCGAATTTCGCAGCAAGACCGAATCGGCCGCTTGGCGTCAGACGTGGGACGTCGTGTTTTGTGCGGCCAGTACGCTGGCCACATTGCTGTTCGGGGTCGGTGTGGGAAACGCGATGATCGGCGTGCCCTTGAACGAACGCGGGATCTATACCGGTGGCTTTTTTGACCTGCTCAACCCGTATTCCCTGCTGGTGGGCCTGCTGGCGCTGACGATGTTCCTGATGCACGGCTCGATCTACCTGCACCTGAAGACGACGGGCGAGTTACACGCGCGAATCGGCCGCTGGCTGGGACGCACGTATGCGATGTTCGTGGTCGCTTACGTGCTGGTCAGCGGTGCGACTTTGTGGGCCATCCCGCGAGCCACGGCGTTTTTTCAAGCGTATCCCGCCGCGTCGCTGGTGGTGGTGCTGAACGTGCTGGCCGTCGCGAGCATTCCCTATGCCTTGCACCGCGGCTGGTCCGGGCGAGCCTTCTTTGCCTCGTGCCTGACCGTGTGCGTGTTCGTCCTGTTGTTAGGACTGGCGTTGTTCCCGAACCTGGTCACCTCCAGCCCGGCGGCGGAGAACAGCTTGACGATCTACAGTGCCGCGTCCAGCCAGAAGACGCTTTGGATCATGCTGATCATCGCCCTCTTGGGAATGCCCTTTGTGGTCGCTTACACGGCGATCATCTATTGGGTCTTCCGCAGCCGCGTCGCCGTGGGCGAAGGCAGCTATCATTGAATTGCCTTGGCGGCGAAGTGGTCGTACAATAGGTTACTGGCGTTCACTTTTGCGTTTCCATTCCTCGTTCGAATCGACGACGCATGCCTATGGACCGGATTTTGGCGACCTATCGTCAGGGAAGAATCGAACTGGACGCACCGGTTGACTGGGAGGATGGAACCCGTATCCGGGTGTCGATGTTGGGCGCGGAACCGTCCTCGGGAAAACCTGGACCAAACGTGCGTCCCCGATTCCTTGATGCTTTGAATAGCGCCGATCCTCACGGGCTGGACGAATCCCTGTGGCCTCTCTCACAAGAAGAAACCCAGCTTCTGCTATCGGCAATGAATGCCGCGGAACCGTTGGACCTTTCCTTACAAGAAATCGATCGAATGGAGAGTGAGTGGAGGGCATCGAAGACCAAGCAAAAGGAACTCGTGCGAAGGAGTTGGGAAGGAACCGCTGAGTTAGTCCAATGAAACGCCATTAAGGATTCGGACCTCGCCGCCGTGCCCAGATTGGACATTGAGGACTGGGCCTCGCAACCTTGACCGTCTGCTATTTTGGTTCGACATCCAGCGGCTGGCCGGGCACCCAGTTGAACCGTAGGTCCCCGACTCGCAGACGACCTGGCTCGCGCGAGCCGGTGCCTTTTTGTTTCCTGGACGAGTCCCCCAGGTCGGCACGCATCCGGTCCGCCAGAGCCTTGATCTTAACGGCCTCTTCCGGATGCTGCACGATAACATTGGTCGTCTCGCCGGGGTCGGCTTCCAAGTCGAACAGAGCCAGTTCGATCTTGCCTTCCTGGTAGGCTGCCGGACGGCCATCCGTGCCCCCGGGCTTGCCGCCCAGCGTCCGATAGGTGTGCGGGAAATGCAATTTCCAGCGGCCCATGCGCACGGCCTGCAACTCCTGGCCCCAGTAGAAATAGTACGCTTCCTGCGGGCTCTTCGCGTCCGGCTCGCCGGCCATCAGCGGCCAGATGTTCCGGCCGTCAATCTTGTGGTCCGGTAACTGGGCGTCCACCAGATGTGCCAGCGTGGGCAAGATATCGATGGTCATGGCGGGTTCCTTGCAGACCGTGCCAGGCGGAATCTTCCCCGGCCACCACATCACGGTCGGTTCGCGGCAGCCGCCGTCGAACATCGTGCCTTTGCCTTCACGCAGGCGGCCGGCGGAACCGGCGTGGTCGCCATAACTGAGCCACGGCCCGTTGTCGGACGTAAAGATGACCAGCGTGCGGCGGTCGAGTTGGTGTTTCCGTAACGCGTCCAGGATCTGGCCGACGGACCAGTCGATCTCCATCACCACGTCGCCGAACAGGCCCCGCCCGCTCTTGCCGCGGAACTTGTCGGACACGTACAAGGGAACGTGGACCATCGAGTGCGGCAGGTACACGAAGAACGGCCGGTCCTTGTTGCGTTCGATGAACTGGACCGTGCGCTCGGTGTACCGCGTCGTCAGCTGTGTTTGGTCTTCGCCCGTCACTTCGGCGTCGATGATCCGTGTGTCCTCGATCAACGGCAGGTCGGGAAAGTTCTTTCCGGCGGTCGGATGAAACGGCCACATGTCGTTGGAATAGGGCAAGCCCAGGTACTCGTCAAACCCGTGGTTCGTCGGCAGAAACTTGGGGTGATGTCCCAGGTGCCATTTTCCGTAGCAGGCCGTCGCGTAGCCCTTCTGCTTGACCACCTCGGCCAAGGTCATCTCGCCGTCGCTGATCCCGTGATTGGCTTGATGCGCCAGCGCCCCAAGGATCCCGACGCGAACGTTGTAACAGCCGGTCATCAGCGCCGCCCGCGACGCCGAACAGACCGCTTGGGCCGCATAGAAGTCGGTGAAGATCCGCCCTTCGCGGGCCATCCGGTCCAGGTTGGGCGTCGAGTAGCCCTCGGCGCCGAACGGCCCGATATCCGCGTAGCCCATGTCGTCGACAAGCATGACGATGAGGTTGGGATGTTTAGCATCGGCCGCATCGGACTGTCCGCCGAGGATGCCGATGATCGCCGAGACGGTGAAAAGCGGTCGCATGGCTGTTTTCTCCCTTCTTGAGACTTGCGTCTCCTGTAGCAACGCTGGCCGAAATAACTTCCTCATCTTGTCCCCTCGCCCGCTGGTAGAGGGCCGGGTGAGGGCTGGAAAATGGGGAGGTTACTTCAGCCACCATTGCTAAGGTATCAATCCTGCGACGGATCGGGAACCCCCTGGTGACCTCTTTGACGACCACGTCAGACGAACCCGCTTTGAGTTGGCCAACCGCTGTTGGGTGCTGGCGGTCAACGAAGATCGAGCGGCCAACGTAACAATCCCACGGGCAAGCCGTGGGCATTTGGGAGCGGGGCGGGCGCCGGGGTGGCGAATGTTGGGCCAAGGAATCAGTCTACTTGACCAGCATCGCAGGCGGGGATTCCTTTCCTGCGATCTTGTCGAAAGCGGCGTGAAAGGCTTGCAGCATGTCGTTGTAGCTGACCGTCGGCGAACTGGCGGGCGTTGGGACAACGTAGTTCCTGCCGTCGCCGACAATCAATTGGCGCATCAACGCATTGGGCGACCCGACCGTGATGGTGTGGAGATGGAACCCGTCGGCGGCCAGCTGCGCGGCAACCGGCAGGGGATTGGGGCTATTGGTGGTGGAACCGTCGCTCACCAGAACCAGCACTTTCTTGGCATCGGTCCTCGAATTTGCGCCGGTCGCGATCTGCAGGCCGCCGGTTTGGCCTTCGGGCGACCCGTCGAGCGCCAGCCCGATGCGGGGAGGTTCACCGGGATACCGGCCGCCGGAATCATCCACATATTTTTGATAGGCGAAGATCAGGGCATTGGGACGGCCGATGTCAAACACGTCTTGCAGGGTTGTGGCATTGTTGGTCAGACCGGCCTCGAGATAGGTGTCGTTGGCAAAACCGGAGACGCCGATCCGATCGTCGGGATAGTTGGCCAGTAGATACTGAACAAACTGTTCCACCGACTCCTTCAACGCCCGTTTCGCGTTCAGGGGGTAGTCGTTGGGCGCACTTTCGCCGCCCGCGTATTCATCCGACTGAGGGGTCAGCAAGGCCGATGACTGGTCGATCATCAGAACGATGTCTCGCGGTCCCTCGACATCGCGTCCCCCGATGGCGATGGCTTCCGCTTGGCTTTGATAACTCGTGCGTCCCAGGACCTTGCCAAAAAAGGAAGGGTACTGCCATTGAGCCGAGACGGAAACCGCATTCACATCCAGTGGCGACGCCACTCCGGGAGTGAAGACCCGCGTGACGGGATCCCAGCGTCCCAGTTGAATTGTCGGCGTCACTTCGGGGCGGTTCAGTTGGAAATACTGAATTGCCGCGGCCAGGACGGATTGGCTGTTCACCGTGGCCTGCCCACGTTCCAGAACGTCAGCCGCTGCCAAAGCTGCGGCATCTGCCGCGTTCTGCAAGGATGCTCGGCGATGCACGTTCACGCCGATGTCGATGGCGAATGCCATGATGCCCAGCAACGCAGCCAGCGCGACCGCGAACAGGATGAGAACCGTACCCTTGCGGTGACCGCGGAGAGATCGCGAACGGGCGCGGGCAGTCCGTCTACCACAGCTGAACGACAGCGAAGGATCGTGGATCGGCGGCATGGGAACTCCGAACTGGTGGTCACGAAAAACTAATGCCTCACCTGAAGCATAGGTCACAGATCCAACCTTGACGGCCGCGCGACCGTCGATTATATGGAGCCGCATGTCTCGTTCGTGTCGTTCGAGAAGCTTGTTCGGCAAGTTGGCATGCCAGTTGCAAAGTGATTAGCAGTATCACGGCAGGCGTGAAACGTGAGCGTTTCTACCGGATTAAAGCCGTGCATGGTCCGGTTTGCAGGCACACCTGCCCAAAATCTAGGCTACAGAAATCGCGGTCTCTTTTGAAAATCGTGGATACGCTTGTTTCGGAGGAGTTGGCGAAGATGGCCACGGCAACGGCACCACCGCTGAACGCGAGCAGTCCGGCTTGGACTGCCTACGACACGGAGGGCTTCTACGACGAGATGTTCGACGAGCAGGGGGAGGCGCGTCCGCGGGCTGAGTTGCTGCTCGCCCGTTTGCGGACGTTGGCGGACGGCGAGTTGACCCTGCGGCAGCGCGCGGCCGACTTGGCGCTGCTGAACATGGGCATCACGTTCAACGTGTACGGGCACGAGGCCGGCACGGAGAAAATCTGGCCCTTCGACATCATTCCCCGGATCATCGAAGGTCGGGAATGGCGCGGGATCGAGGCCGGGTTGAAGCAGCGCATTACGGCGCTCAACCTGTTTATCGACGACTTGTACCACGACCAGAAGATCGTCCGCGACGGCGTGTTTCCGGAGTACATGGTGCAGTCCAGCAAGTGCTTCTTGAAACGCTGTGTGGGCTTGAATCCTCCCCGCGGCATCTGGTGCCACATTACGGGCACGGACTTGGTGCGCGATCGCGACGGCACGGTCTACGTGCTGGAGGACAATTTGCGCTGCCCGTCGGGCGTCTCGTACGTCTTGGAAAACCGCGAGGTGATGAAGCGGACTTTCCCGCAGGTTTTCGACGGTTTGTCAGTCCTGCCCGTCGAGGATTACCCGGAACACTTGCGCAAGATGCTGGAGTACATTGCCCCACCCACCTCGCGCGAACCCACCGTCGTGGTGCTGACGCCGGGGAGCTACAATTCGGCCTACTTCGAGCATTGTTTTCTGGCTCAGCAGATGGGCGTTGAGGTGGTTCAAGGCTCGGACCTGGTCGTCAGTGACGGGTACGTTCATGCCCGGACGACGCTCGGCCTGAAGCGGGTGGACGTGATCTACCGCCGGATCGATGACGATTTCCTGGACCCTCTGACATTCCGGCCGGACTCGATGTTGGGTGTGCCGGGCTTGATGGACGTGTACCGCGCGGGCCGGGTGGCGCTGGCCAATGCGCCCGGCACGGGCGTCGCCGACGACAAGGCCGTTTATGCGTACGTCCCGCAGATCATCAAGTACTACTTGGGCGAGGACATCAAGCTGCCGAACGTACCCACCTTTATCTGCGCCGACGACCAGCAGCGGCAGCACGTGCTGGCCAATCTCGACAAGCTGGTCATCAAGCCCGCGAACGAATCCGGTGGCTACGGGATTCTGTTAGGGCCGCGAGCCTCGTCAGAGCAACTGGAAAAGTACCGCCAGCTGATCGAACAGAATCCGCGGAACTACGTGGCTCAGCCGATGCTCGCGCTGTCGCGTGTGCCGACGGTCGTAGGCGGCCACTTGGAAGGCCGGCACGTCGATTTGCGGCCCTACATCTTGTACGGCGAAGACATCTATATTGTTCCGGGCGGACTAACTCGCGTGGCGCTGGTCAAGGGTTCGCTGATCGTCAACAGTTCTCAAGGCGGCGGCAGCAAGGACACTTGGGTGCTGAAGAATGGCGGATCGAGAGCGGGGCAGGTGCTGCATGCTTAGCCGTGTTGCCGATTCGATTTACTGGATGGCCCGCTACATCGAGCGGGCGGAAAATGTCGCCCGGTTCATTCATGTGAACTTGAACCTGGCCCTCGACCTGGGTCCGGAGCTTGAACAGTGGGCGCCGTTAATCTTCACGACGGGTGATGAGAATACCTTTCTCGAGCGGTATCCCGTCGCCTCGCGCGAAACCGTCATCCAGTTTCTTACCTTGGATGAAGAAAACCCCAACTCGATCCTGTCCTGCCTCCAGGCGGCTCGCGAGAATGCCCGCACGATTCGGGACATCATCAGTTCCGAAATGTGGGAAGAGCTGAACAAGTTCTACCTGATGGTCTGCGAGGCGGCCAAAAAGAGCAGCGAGGTGGAATCGCCGTTCGAGTTCTATGGTAAGATTAAGGGCCACGGCGCGATGCTGGAGGGGTTGGCCGAAACGACGATGTCGCGCGGCGAGGCTTGGCATTTCCGCCGTCTGGGCCGGCTGATCGAGCGGGCGGAGAAGACGTCGCGGATCTTGGACGTCAAGTACTATCTGCTGTTGCCCACCGCCGCCGACGTGGGCACGCCCTTGGATACCAACCAGTGGGCCGCGTTGTTGAAAAGCGCCAGT
Organism: uncultured Pirellulaceae bacterium; assembly: GCA_964645045.1. Taxonomy (GTDB): domain Bacteria; phylum Planctomycetota; class Planctomycetia; order Pirellulales; family Pirellulaceae; genus Anammoximicrobium. Next base: position 13,732 of record CAZXYZ010000172.1, read on the forward strand.
GCCCTGGAGATGTACCGCAAGCGGCACGGACGGATCACGCCGGAGCAGGTGGCCGAGTTTCTGGTTTTGGACCGCGACTTTCCACGCTCGATGCACTTCTGTCTGATTCGCGCCGAGCAATCGTTGATGGCGATCACCGGGGGCGGCCCGACCACGATCCGGACGTCCGCCGAACAGCGGTTGGGGCGATTGCGGGCGGAGTTGGATTACGCCAGTATCAAGGAGATCATCGGGGGCGGATTACACGAGTTTATTGACGCCTTTCAGATCAAGCTGAACGCCGTCGGAGCGGCCATTTTCGAGACTTTTTTTGCGGTCCAGCCCGTGGCGGACAAGGCATCCGCTGGGAACGTCACCCAATTCCAGCAGTCCAACGCGTGAAGCTTGTAAACCACTATGACAATCCGTGTCGCTCTCCATCATCGGACCTCGTACCGCTACGACCGCTCCGTCATGCTCTCGCCGCAGATCGTTCGGCTGCGGCCTGCGCCGCACTGCCGGACAGTGGTGACGGCGTATTCGCTGAAAGTGAAGCCGGAAGAACATTTCCTGAATTGGCAACAGGACCCGTACGGCAACTTCCTGGCCCGTCTGGTTTTTCCGAAGCCGACCCGGTGCCTGGAACTGGAAGCCGACGTGGTCGCCGAAATGACGACCATCAACCCGTTCGATTTCTTTCTTGAGAGCGACGCGTTCGAGTACCCGTTTTCTTATGCGGATTGGCTGAACGAGGAATTGCGGCCCTACCTGAAAACGCTGCCGGTGGGCCAACGCCTGCAGGCGTTTCTTGACCACGTGCCACGCCGCGCGGCGGGCACGGTCGATTTTCTGGTCGATCTGAACCGCTATGTACACGAAGCGGTCCGGTACATCATCCGCCTGGAGCCCGGCGTGCAGACGTGCGACCAAACGCTCGCGCTGGGCAGCGGGTCCTGCCGGGATTCCGCTTGGCTGCTCGTCCAGGTCTTGAGAAACCTGGGATTGGCGGCCCGGTTTGTTTCCGGCTATTTGATCCAGTTGCGGCCGGACGTAAAGCCCTTGGAGGGACCGGCGGGAACGGACCGTGATTTCACGGATCTGCACGCGTGGACCGAAATCTATCTGCCCGGTGCGGGCTGGGTGGGCCTCGATCCAACCTCCGGCTTGTTGACCGGCGAAGGGCACCTGCCGCTGGCGGCCACGCCGGATCCATCCTCGGCAGCCCCGGTGACCGGCGCCGTGGAACTGTGCGAGACGGCCTTCGAGCACGAGATGTCTGTCCGGCGGATTCACGAGGATCCACGCGTCACGAAACCTTACACCGACGAGCAGTGGCAGGAGATCATCGACCTGGGGCGCCGCGTGGATGAGGTGTTGCAGGGCAGTGATGTGCGGCTGACCATGGGCGGCGAGCCGACCTTCGTTTCGATCGACGACATGGACGGGCCGGAGTGGAACGTGGCGGCGTTGGGGACAGACAAGCGGAAACTGGCCGGCACCCTGTTTCGTCGTCTGGCAGGGCGATTCGCCAAGGGGCCGCTGTTGCATTTCGGTCAGGGGAAGTGGTATCCCGGCGAGTCCCTGCCGCGCTGGGCGCTGGGCTGCTATTGGCGCAAGGACGGGCAGCCGATCTGGCACCAACCGGAATTGGTCGCGGAGGACGACCGCGCCTATGGCGTGGGCGCAACCGAGGCGGAGGCATTTATCACCACGTTGGCGCGGCGGCTGCGGATCGGCCGCGAGTTCGTGATCCCCGCCTACGAAGACACTTGGTACTACCTGTGGAAAGAACGCCGGCTGCCGGTCAACGTCGATCCGCTGGAGTCGCAGTTGGACAATCCCGAGGAGCGGGAGCGGCTGGCGCGGATCTTTGAGCAGGGGCTGGGACGAGTTGCCGGTTATGTGCTGCCGGTCCGGTCTCGCTTGGCCGCGGGATCGGGGTGGGAAAGCGGCCGTTGGTTCCTGCGAAGCGAACACCTGTTTCTTATTCCCGGCGACTCGCCGCTGGGGTTCCGGCTGCCGTTGGACTCGATTCCCTGGGTCGCCGCCAAAGATGCACCGCAGATCCACGAGGCGGACCCGATGGCGCCCCACGAAGCGTTGCCCGTCTTTCCACGCAATGCCTGGCCGGTCGAATCCGTTCCGCACCAACAGGCCGCCGTCTTCCACCAGGCATTGTCGCCAGCGGCGGCCGCCGGCCCTGGGACGGTCACCCTCCAACACCCGCAAGTGGACCGGGTTGGAACTGCGGCGACGACGCCCGTGACGGCTCAGCTGGCGATGGCCTCGCCTGCCGTGCCCCAACGCGGCCAGTCAGCCGCAAATACCGTTCGGACTGCGCTGTGCGTCGAACCGCGAGGTGGGCGGCTGTTTGTGTTCATGCCTCCCATGGAACGTCTGGAGGACTACCTGGATCTGGTCGCCGCAGTCGAAGACACGGCGGCGGCCGTTGGAATTCCCGTGATGCTCGAAGGCTACACTCCGCCGTCCGACGGCCGCCTGCAGCATCTGAAAGTGACGCCGGATCCCGGCGTCATCGAAGTCAACATCCATCCGTCGGCCAGCTGGAACGAATTGGTCGAAAACACGGTGGCGTTGTACGACGATGCACGCGAGTCGCGTCTGGGAACCGAGAAGTTCATGTTGGACGGCCGGCATACGGGGACGGGCGGAGGCAATCACATGGTGCTCGGCGGTTCCACGCCGGCCGACAGCCCCTTCCTGCGGCGGCCCGACTTGTTGCGGAGCCTGCTGGCCTATTGGAACAACCGGCCCTCGCTGTCGTATCTGCTGTCCGGACTGTTCATCGGCCCAACCAGCCAGGCGCCGCGCGTGGACGAGGCGCGGCACGAAAGCCTGCACGAACTGGAGATCGCATTTAGCCAACTGCCGGAAACGCCGGGTTGTTCGCCGTGGCTCGTCGACCGGATCTTCCGTCATCTGCTGGTCGACGTCTCCGGCAACACGCATCGAGCTGAGTTCTGCATCGACAAGCTGTACTCGCCCGACTCGGCCAGCGGTCGCTTGGGCCTGGTCGAGTTCCGCGCCTTCGAGATGCCACCGCACGCGCGGATGAGCCTCACGCAGCAATTGCTGATGCGGGCCTTGGTCGCGCGGTTCTGGAACCAGCCTTACCGCGAGCCGCTGATCCGCTGGGGCACTTCGCTGCACGACCGTTTCATGCTGCCCCACTTCGTCGCCCAGGACTTTCACGACGTCGTGCGGGAACTGCAGGAGGCCGGTTTTGCGCTCCGCGAGGAGTGGTTTGCCCCGCACTTCGAGTTTCGTTTTCCGCGGATTGGACAGATTGTGTTGGACGGGGTGGATGTCGAGTTGCGTCAGGCGATCGAGCCTTGGCACGTGCTGGGCGAGGAGTCGAGCGGTACGAGTACGGCGCGATATGTGGACTCCTCGGTCGAGCGATTGCAGGTCAAAGTCCGCAACTTGACCAATCCGCGGTACGTCGTGACCTGCAACGGTCGCCGCGTCCCCTTGCACCCCACCGGCGTGGCCGGCGAGTTCGTGGCGGGCGTGCGATATCGAGCGTGGCAGCCGCCCTCGTGCCTGCATCCGACGATCGGCGTCCATACGCCGCTGATCTTCGATGTCTTCGATCTTTGGTCGCGCCGCTCGATCGGCGGCTGCACCTGGCACGTGGCCCATCCCGGCGGACGGAACTTCGCGCGTTTCCCGGTGAATGCCTTGGAGGCGGAAAGCCGCCGCGTGGGGCGATTCTTTCCGATCGGGCACACCGGCGGCACACAATCCCCGCCCCCGCCGGAGCGGAACCGCGACTATCCGCTAACGCTCGATCTGCGCCGCCCACGCAGTTCGGCAGCGGTGGACCAGTAAATCCCGGCGAACGGCCGGCGTAAGCCCGCCGGTTCTTCTCATGCCAGCACGTTTGCCCGCGGAACAATCCACTGGCGGGCTGACGCCCTACCGCTCGCCGGGGATACACCGGCGGACTTACGCCCCGCCGTTCGCCTCTTGGTCTGGTTCGATCCGGCCTTGAGTTCCCAGGGGTTGGCAGGTTAAGCTGTGCCGCATGATGGAAAGCCAGGTCGAAACCTCGTCGGAAAACCTCCTGGGCGGCTATCTGCCGCCGGGCGTCTGCGACGAAATGTGTGCGGCAGACGGCAGCTTGCGGGCTCCCTGGCAAGGGTTCGTGCAAGGATTGCAGCAACTGGGCGCGCAGGGCTGGGGCAAGCACTTCGACCGCATGCGCCGTTTGTTGCGGGAAAACGGCGTGAATCACAGCATCGCCGGATCGCCGCAGGATCGTGACGGGCATTGGGAACTGGATCCGATTCCGTGGCTGCTGGCGAAACGCGAGTGGCTGGAACTGGCCGCTGGTTTAGAACAGCGAGTGCGGCTGCTGAACCGCCTGCTGGCCGATCTGTACGGCCCCCAAGACATGTTGCGGCAAGGCGTGGTGCCGCCCGGCCTGGTGTTCCGCCATTCCGGCTATCTCTTGCCCTGCCACGGCATCTCGCCGCCGCAAGGCATTTTTCTGCACCTGTACGCCGGCGAGCTGGCGCGCGGGCCGGATGGCCGGTGGCTGGTGCTGGCGGATCGCACTCAAGGCCCGTCGGGCGCAGGCTTCGCGATCGAAAACCGCGTCGTCCTATCCCGGGCCCTACCGGATCCTTTTCACCGTTTGCACGTCGAGCGATTGGCGTCTTTCTTCCTCACGTTGCGGGAAACGTTGAGTTCGCTGGCGCCCCACGACCGCGACAACCCGCGGATCGTCCTGCTGTCTCCCGGCCCGTTGGGTGCAGGTTACTTCGAGGACGCGTACTTGGCTCGCTACCTGGGCTACACGCTGGCCGAGGGCGGCGACTTGACGGTCCGCGGCCCCCGCGTGTACTTGAAGACGCTGGGCGGATTGTTGCCGGTCGACGTCATCTTGCGCCGCGTGCCCGATGAAGATTGCGACCCGCTGGACTTGAAGAGCACGTCGCTGCAGGGCGTGCCGGGGCTGGTCCAGGTCGTACGCAACGGGCAGGTTCTGATGGCAAACGCACTGGGCAGCGGTTTCTTGGAAGCGCCGGTGCTGCTGGCCCTGCTGCCCGCGCTCTGCCGTACCCTGTTGGGCGAGGATCTGCGGCTGCCTTCCGTGCCGACGTGGTGGTGTGCGCGGCCGGACGACTGGGACCACGTGCAAAGCCATTTCGACGATCTGATCATTCGTCCGGCACTGGCGCCGCGCGCCCGCCAGCCGATCCTGACCGCAGAACTGACGCCTCTACAGCGACGCGAGTTGCTGGAAACCGTCGCCCGGCATCGCGACGAGTTCGTGGCTCAGGCCCGGGTCACACCTTCGACCGCGCCGGTTTGGCACAAAGGCGCTCTGCACGCCTGGTATGCGGGCCTGCGCGCGTTCGCGGTGGCCAAGCCCAACGGGGACTACGAGGTCCTGCCCGGCGGGCTTGCCCAATCCGCGGCCCGCGTCTCGGCGCTGAGCGACTTTTTCAGCGCCAGCCGCACGCACAAAGACGTCTGGATCCTGTCCGACGGGCCGGTCGCGCCGGTTAGCCTGTTGCGACTGCGTCCCTCGGCGGTTGAACTGCGGCGGAGTGCCAACGACTTGCC
>CAZXYZ010000173.1:0-16160 GCA_964645045.1 uncultured Pirellulaceae bacterium
TGCTGCCCAGGTAACCGACGATTGGGTTGATCGGATCGGGACGGAAAAGCAGGTAGAGCTTGGCGTGCAGTGGGTGGCGGAGGAACAGCTTCACGCGTACCTTGTCCGCCTTGATCTGTGCCGCCAGGCGGCGCAACCCAGCCTCGTCTGCATTCGTAGGGCAACCCGCCATCAATTGGTTGCGGAATTCCTCGGCCAACTGACGCTTCATTCGCAGGGCTGTCTGATTGTCCAAACCGTTCACCTTGACGAGACGTAGCGCGTCTCGCAGGTCCTCCTGGGGCAACCGCTGCATCCCGACGAGCAGCCGGCAGCAGTGGCCATCGCCGCCGGACCAATTTTCGATGTACGAATCGAGGGCTCGCCAGCCGCGAAGATTGAAGTAGCCGACGCAGAAGTCCGAACGGTCGGCGACCTGGAGCGTCTGACAGAGTGCCGGCAGTAGCTGGAGGTCAATGTTGTCAAAAATGCGTGGCATGACCAGCCTCGGCGTTTGAGTTTCTCGGTGCTTCCTACTTGGGCTTTGCCGGTCGCTTCCACCCGGTGGGATGCTTGCCCGATTCCTCGATCTGTCGCAGGAGTTGCTCCAGATCGGTCTTCTTGAACAGTCGGTAACCGCTGATCGGATTCCGGTACACCGTCATCTTGCCGTCTCGGTGCCAGTTGCGAAGCGTGTTTAGCGACACGCCCAGGATTTTGGCCGCTTCCTTGATCGTGACGAATTCATCGAGTTTGATCATGGCCGTAACTCCGCTGCGTGATTCCCCCTTCGAGCGTGATGGTCAAGATTACCAAAGCGGACAAGTGGATAGAAGTAGCCATCGACGCGGCGCCGCAGGTTCTTTTTTCCCAAAGCGATACAGTCGCCCCTGCCGTGACCTTTGGGGCGGCGTAGCGCGCCGGCAGGTTCGGCAGTGGTCGTGCCCAAGAGAACGGAGTTGTTCGCATTCCTTTCGGACTAGCGACGACGACTGACCAGCTTCCACGGATCGGTGTCTGCGACTACATGATCACGGCCACATCGCGCGTTGCTGCTGCGCTCGCGAACGCAGCATCGCAGGTCAGATTCGCTGACTGCAGGGACACTTCCAAGGCGGTGTCGGCGATGGACAGGCGACTCCTGAACGAAGGGATTCTGGAATTCGCCCGTTCCTCGCTGATGCTTCGGGTTTGGATGCGCAAGATTTTGATCGGAGCCCGGTCGAACCCGGAGGGAAATGCTCATGATGCGGCGGAAAACCGGCGGGCTGACGCCGGCCGTTCGCCTCGCGGTGCGCAACCACGAGGTTCCCCCGGCACCTATCGGTTCGGCAGGGTCGGGGCTGTCGATCCCGTGGGCGGCAAATGCGTCGGAAAATATCCCGTCGGCGTACAGGTGGGGCAGGGAGCCAAGCGGGACGGGCTTGCCACTTCACCGTGCGGTTCCGGCCGGTTCATGGCGGGGGCGAGTGTGGCTTCGGGGGCTGGCAGCGGGGCGGGCGCAGCCGGACCTTCCGGGCCTTCTTCAGGCATGGTGGCCGTCGGCTGCGACGACGGACCGCCGCAGCGATCCAACCCCAATCTTGCGATGCGGCGGACGCGAGCCGAGGGCTCTTTGAAGCACTGCGTCGTTTCGTCGACTCCGAAACCGATGTCCTTTAGCTTCTCACGGACCTTGGGGCTGCAGCAGGCTTGATCGCGACAGAATTGGCAGGGGGTGCCCCCGGTCTTGCGGATCGCCAGCGCCGCTTCGTAGCGGACTTCCTCGGTGCAGTCGTCGAGTCCTGCCAGCAAAGCGCTTTCGATATCCGGATAGCAGCCTCCGCAGCCCAGTGTCGCGAGGTAGCGGAAAGCCTTGATCTTCTGCTGCGCACCGTCCTCCTGAGCTTTGGCATCGGCCGCGGCCGCAACCGCCGGGTTGCTGGAATCCATGTTTGCCGGGTCGTTGATCGGAAGCAGCGGAGCACCTGGCTCCAAGCCCGGCCACAACATGCCCAACCGGCTGCGAATTTGTGTCAGCAGGTCGCAGCCGGCTGCCGCCAAGCCGGTGAGCCCCAAGAACTGCGGCAATGTCTGTTTGGGGCAGCATTTCTGCTGGCCGACGACGATGGTGGATGGCCCCGTATTCAAAGCGGGTGCCGGCGCGCCGGCTGCTTCCAGGGCCGCCTTGGGCGCCGATGCGCAGCCCAAGCCTGGAACTAGCATCAGGAGGCAAACAGTCGTCCACCAGCGGACCAATCGCATCGCCTGGCACCCAATCGATAGACCCCGAAAACCGGACGTATTCGCTTGACACATCGTCCGGCCGCCAAGTTAAACTTTAGCGATTAGTCGCGATTTCCCTGTGGCAGCGATTTTTCCGGCGCCGGGTCGAAGCTCCGTTCGTCAGCGGGGCGTTTCCAGAATCAACTCGACAGGCTCGGCTTTCTGGGGGCCGGGCGAAACCGTGAGAGCGATCTCGGCCTTTCGTTGGTTGCCGGCGATCAATCCTTCTCCGACCAGTTTGTATTCTCCCGGCGCCACCTGCTCGAACGCAAACTGGCCGTCTTGATCGCTCTTGATCTCGTGGGCTGTCTTTCCGCCCGCCACCAGCCGAACCGTCACCCCCGCGGCCGGCGATTTGCCGAGCTTGCCAAAGACGGCACGCCCGCTGATCCGGATCGGCATCGGCGTTTTCGCGTCCGCGGCGTCCTTCGGGACGACGTCGACCCGCGATTTCAAGTAGTCGCTCGTGTTTCCCACGCGATCCGTGGCCCGAACCAGCAGGTGATACGCGCCGGGGTTGACCGGCGCCGTCGGCAGGTTGATCAACCATCGTCCGTCCGGCTGCAGCGAGCCTGCCACCGGCGGTGCGCCAGGCCCGAACTTGCCCTGCAGGTCTACGTCGAAGGCCGCTTCGACTTTGGCCACACCACTCAGCTCATCATCGGTCGCCACGACGGAGACCGCCAGATTACCGCCTTGGGCAATCGCGGAACCGGGTTCCAATTGCAGCCGGCTGAGAACCGGCGGTTCATTGTCGAACACAATCGGGACCGGTTCGCTCCAGATCACCTCGTCGGGAAGCATTATACGGGCGAGTAAATTGGCTCGGCCCGCCAAGATGCCCGGCGCCGTCAGGACCACGCGCAGGTGGCGGACGCGAGTCCGAATGGCTAAACCGCCGCCAGCTGGAGCGGGATCCAGGAACAGATCCACTTGCCGGTCGGACGTGAGGCGGATCGAAGGCTCGTTGCGCAGCGTTCGATCCCGGTCGGCATCCACGCCGACCTCGACCGAGCAATTCCCGGCATCGAGTGCGCCCGGAGGTAGATCGGCAGCCAACGCCACGTTAATCTCGGCCGGTTCGGGGCCAAAGGCTCTACCGGCAGGCGGTTCGAGGATTTGAACGTCGGCGGTCCGGGACTCGGGCACGGTAAGGCGCGCTGGGGCGTCCAGGGGTACGTCAAAGCGAAAGGCTCGTTCGAAACCGTCGGCATGAACCAGGACGGCCCAACGCGTGCCGGCGTCGGGCGGGACTTCCAATCGCAATTGCGCCTCGCTGGCCGGAGGCCGGAGCGTTGCCGCGGCCCGGCTTCGTCGTTGCCCCGCCCCCGCTGGCAGCGACTCGCATGCGATCGCTACGCCTGCTGCCGGCAACGGGGCGGTGGCCCGAACGGTGATTTCAACTCGTCCCGCCTGCGGATCGTACTCGAGCCGTGGTTCCAGGTAGCGGGCCGGACGTTGCGTGAGGATCTTGATCCGCTTGACGGTACAACGTTGCGTCGATCGATCCGTGATTACGGCCAGCAGAATGTCCGGAAGTGTTGGCGCTTCGGGTTGCCCGGGTGCCGACCTGGCGCTCTCGCCCGGGTTCGTTCCATCCGAAACTGCCGGAACGCCCGCGGCAGGGGGCGGCTCGTCGGCCACCAGCGCGGACGCAATCCAAGCGGCTGGTTGAAATACGACCCACCGTTGGCCGCTTGCCGCCGACGGATGGGGGTACGGAAATTCCTGTCGCGAGGTTCGGGACACGGACCGGTGCCACGCTGGCAGCAAAGCAAACCGAGTCGAAGACGGTGCCGAGGAATCGTGCCGGGCTGCGGACGGTTGCGCAGCGGAACCCCCGTTCGTCGGCGGAGTCGATTCGGCCGGTGTGCTGGCCGGCGGGGCAGATTCCGCCGGTTTGAGAGGCTGCGGAGCCGGGGGCGTCGCTTGCCCGCCAGATGCCGCCAGGATCGGCACAGGAACCCGCTTGCCGCCGGCTGGAACAGTCAGCCCCACGGCGCTTGTCACCGGATTGGCCGCCTCCACGCGCGCCAAGTACTCGCTGGCGACGGAAGCGGCGACCTCGCCCGGTGGCGGGGAAAGGATGGCGGCCTTGGGCGCTTGCAGAAGGGAGAAGTCGACCACTCTTTCCTGAGTTCCGGAATTGGCCAGGTACAGCTGGTAGGACGTGGTCTTGTTCGGAAAGGGATACAGCGTCAACCCGTCAGCCGTCGCCTGCCACGTCTCGGCAAGGCCGTCGACCACGAGGTCGACTCCGGGATTGCGCGGCAGTTCGGCGGCGAGGTCATGCCGTACGACGCTGGTGGCGGTGACCGCACGAATGGCGATCCTCGCCCCCGCAGCCGAGAACGACGTGCGGCGCACGCGAATCCGCAGCGTTTGGCTCTCTCCGGGACGCAGTTGATAGGTCGGGGCCAGGCCGGCGCGAGCGTCGCCGGTGCGCACCTGCGGCGAACCTGCCGCGGGCGTAGGAGATCCGGCAGCCACCGACTCGATAGCCGAGACACTGAACCCCGCCGAGTCGTACAGGCCGCTCTGCAAACCGGTGGATAATTCGAGCAACGCCGGGTCATAGTCGGCGACCATCCAGACGGCGATCGAGCCGGAATCGCGATTGGTCACGCGTAGCACCAACTCGCGTTCCGCCGTATCGATCAGGTCAAGCTGCGTCGGGCCGCTGATCTCGATGGGGGACCGCAGCAGGGGCGCGACCGGCGGTTGGCGTGCCATACCGTCCGCAGCCCGGCCATAGGCGGCTGCCGCGTCGCCCAGGAGCTTTGCTTCCGAAGCCGCTGCGTCGCGCAACGCCCCCTTCAGCCGCTGTTGCTGCCAGACCAACAGATCGTACAGCTCGGCTTGGCGGAGCATCCGCACCGGGCCGGGCCGATCGATCCGAGCCGCGTCCCACGGATGAACCAAGTACAGCCAGCGTTGCGCCAAGCGAAGCTTTTCGATTTTTGCTGCGCGCTCGTCGGGTTTCGTCAAATCCTCATTCTGCCCACACAACAGCTCGATCTTCGCCGGGAGTTGCAGGTAGAAAGTCTCCAGTTCCTTGCCGAATCGTCCGCAAGCATTCCACAGATCGTCTGCATCCTGCTGCGTGCTCCGCAGTTGGAGCGACGCGGCCACGACGGCATCCAGCTGCCGGTCCCCCGACGGATCACGGGCCAGAATCTGGATGGCGCGGCCGTACAGATCGGCCCAGTCCTTCAGCCGGCCCAGGCGTTCCTCCGGCGTCAGTTGTCCGCGGTCTGCGGCTTTCGCCGAGGGAGCCGGTCGTTTCTTGTTGGCCTCTGTTGCCGCCCCCACTTTCTCCAGTGCGATCCCGGTCTGACTGCGGCCGCGGCGGAGGTCGGCCAAGCCGGCGATCGAGGGCCGGTCCAGCAGATCCAGCGTCAGAGCGACCGCGGGAAGCAATTCGGCAACGGCCCCTGGATCGCTCGCGGCCGCATCGTTTTCCGCAAGAGCGATGATCGCCCGATGGAACAGCTCCGGCAGACGGAACATGGCCTGATTGACGACGCGTTGTGTCGCAACCACCTCCCGACCGGCCGCCAAAGCCCGCTCGTATTCGGCGCTGGACCGCCGCAGCAGCGAGGTCGCCTCCGCCTCGTCCGTCACGTGAATGCGTGTGGTCAACCGCCGTTCGCCGTCCCTGCGAAGCCGATCACCGGCGTCCACGATGGCTCGCGTCCACGGCCCACTGGCCAGTGCCACCGCGGCGGCTTGTTCGCCCAGTCGGCAGGCCCGCAAGGCCAATTGCACACTCGGCCACGAAAGCTCCTGGCAGGCGGACAGGCGGCGGGCGAGCCGGCACTCGACGTAGACATCGAATTTCGCCGGTAGCTCGGTCACCCACGATTGGTATTCCGCAAACGTTCCGGTCGCGACGATGCGGTCCAGACGCGTCACGATGGCGGCCAAGTCCTCCGGCAGCGCGCGACCTTGCAAACGGGCCAATTGGTCCGCCATCGCCAGCGAATGCGCCGATTCCGCGGGCACGTCCAGTTGCAGCCAGAACGCCAGGTCGGCGACGAGATCCTGGCGTTGGAAGCGCAGGGGTAATCGCCCGGCCGCCAAATCCTCCAATTGCTGAACCAGTTGTCTCAATTCGGCGGCCTCGGCCGAATCGCCCGGCGATTCAAGGGACTCCAGGGCCGCCTGGAGATCGTTCAGCCGTGCCTGGACGGCTCGCCACAGGTGCGGAGCGTTATCCTGAGGGCGGAGGAGCGGCGACGCGTCCAGCGACGCGCACAGCGACCTAGCCAACGTCTGCAGTTCCGGCACGCTGGCCGTCGCGGTCCGACCGGAAGTCTGCTGATCGGCAGGAACCGGATCTGGGCTGGGCTGCTTGGAAACCTTGCCTGTCGCGGCGGCCAGTTTCTGCCCTGCCTGAGGCGGCAGCTTCTTCGACAGTTCGGCGATATTCGGCACCGCAGCGGGTGTTTTCGTCGGCAGTGTTGGGACTTCCACCAACGGAACCAGCGTGACCGGAGCCAACACCGGGTAGGGCACATCCCGTCTTTCGTAGGACGGCCCTTCCGGGCCGTCACGACGGCCCGGAAGGGCCGTCCTACCTTGGCCCGCACCATGGACGAGCATGGGCGACTGGACGTAAGGCTGATCGGCGGGGCGGTCCTCTCGATCGGCCAAGTGTTGCGACACAAACTGCCACAGTTCGCCGAGATCGATCAGCCGGTCCTCGTTGCCGTCGGCGGCGCCCTGCAAACCCTCGCCGACGAAGCTGGCAAATGCCGACTGCCGAGCATCTTGAGAATGGTGCGAAACCTCCAACGCGGAATGGGAAACCATAACCCACAGCGTCGGATCGCCGATGCGTTCGACCAGCTCGCGGACTTGCTGCGGTGTGCCATCGGCAAAAATTCCGATCCGCGGAGCGTGAGCCGTCCAGCCGATGTCCAAGAAGATGACTTTGGTGCCGGCAGGACACGTCTGGACGCGTTGCAACAACCGGGAAAGCGGGTAGCGCCCCGTCCGCCCATCCCAGCGGTCAAAGTCGTCGCACAATAGCTCGACCTCGGGGCCAGCGGATTCTTGGCCGGACAGCGTCACCGGGCTTGCCGCCGCAACTGCCTGGGCGCGAATCCACACCAGCAGGACATCACGGCCGGTGATCTCCTCCCGATCCAATTCTTTGAGCGCCGCATCCAACGTCGCGGGCGACGCGAGACGGCCTGCCGATGCGGCACCCGGGGCCTGGCCATCGGCCAGCAGTTCGAACTTAGGCAAGTGAATGCTGGCCAGATCGTCGGCGCCCGCCGGGACATGGGGAATGCCCCCCACCGGATCCGCGGCGGCACGGAACAGAAGGTACGTCCGCGGATGAAAGAAGGGTTCGAGCAATAGCCACAGCAGCAACCCGGCGGTGGCGGCAAACAGACCGACCGGCACCAGCCGGCGAGTGAACCACCAGCTTGCGCGGTTCTGCGTAACCAGAGGTCTCCAAACGTGTCGTTTCATAGCCGAAGCGCCGGGCCGCCCTCATTACGCGTCGCGGGCAATCGCGGCCAGCGGCGAGTCGTCTTTGACGCGGTGTTGGTGGACAACACGGTTCAAGCGACTGAGCCACCCCACTTCGCTGCACACTAGATAAACGCAATCGGCGCTGGCGTACCAATGCAGCGGAGCCGGCCCTTCCGGCACGCCGCGGACGGCGAACTCCCGGCCGCTGGACTCCATCAGCGACTGCTCCAGTTCCGGTGACGGAGAACCCAGGATCAAGAACACGGGAGTCGCCCGCAGCGAGATGCCGTTTCGCCGGAGCGCTTGCACGCCGGCCTCCCAGGCACGGTCGATTTCAGGGAACCGCGACTGGTAGGTAATCAGCCACAGCCGCAGGACCCAATACAGCATCAAGGGCGTGACCACCGTCAAAGCCAGGATCAAGGCCACGCGCGTCCAGGTCATGGCGTGACGCCACGGCACGTGAAACGGGTTGAGCGAGAACAAGACCCAGGCCACGATCACGAGAACGACGAGAAAAAGCCAGAACACGATCGCCGCCCGGGCTGGCAGGGACCATCCACGGAACGGCCCTTTGAAACCGCGGCCGGAAGAACGTTTCTTCGCTTTCGGGGGCTCTTCCGGCGTTGGGTCTGCCTGCGAACTCATCGTCATCTCCTCACCGGACCACCACGGCCGGTTATGCCGCAAAATGCCAGACGACCGCCGTAATTCCGGCCATGGCCGCCAACACCCAAGACCACACCGGAAAGGCACGCGTCACCACCGGACCGGCGGCGGCCAACTCGCGGGTGGGCCGAGCCAGTTCCGGGCGGCCTCGCCCCAGTTGGATCGACATGACCGCCTGCCGCGCCCAAGCCTCCATGTCCGGCGGCAGACCGTGACTCTCGATCAGCGTCTGATTCAGCTGTGGATCGTGGTACAGACCACGGAAACCGAGCATCATGCAGAGGTAAAAGACTTCGAGCGCATCGCGTTGCGGCAACGTCGAAGCTTCCTTCGCGAGCACAAAAAAATGCTCGTAGCACGACCGCGTGTTGTACAGCTCCATTTCCAACACGTTGTTGCGCCACCATTCGGCACCCTGCCAGGGCGAATCGACCAGCATCTCATCGATCCACGAAATCATGGCGTAGCAGGCCAGTTCCCATTCGCGGCCCGTGCCGACAAACGCCTGACCCTGCTCGAGCAATCCTCGAATGACGAGCCGCTGCTCGCGCGGTTCCAGCTGTTCGCCGTGATGAATTCGATCGAGCAGCACCAGCACTTCGTTGAAGACGGGATCGACGGCACGTGCGAAGCGAGGTGTCATGGGATTGGAGCCAAACGATGGAACAAGCCATTACGATTCGATATTGGATAAATCTCGCACTTACTCCGAAAGCAGCTTTTCTGAATTCTTTGTTATCTTATTGGCTTTCATTGTCAAGTCAACGTTGGCCGGTGAATCCTACAAACCCGGGAATCGGCAAAATAGGTTCAAACCGACTTGCCTGCGCAGACGATACAGTTTTCGACGCCCCCGATCAGGACGACGCGCGGGCACATGCGCAAGCTGGGGGCGAGGAACGTTCCCACGGCATGCCCGGGAAGGCAAAGGACGACGGAGTGAATCGTTCGGCGAGATTGACCCTGCTGTCCGTGCTGGCAGCCTGGCTCATGTTGGGCTTGGCCCCGGGCGAGCGTACAGTTCAGGGCCAAGACGCCTTTGGCTTGCCATACGGACCCGGGTCCGAGCCGGCAAACGGGGAAGCCGGCCTTGATCCAGAGTTCCGCAATCAACACGAGTATTCTCCGGCAACACCCCAGTGGCCCATCCCCGGTCAAGGGATGACTCCGGAAGTCCGCGAAACCGGCAGGATGTTCGGAGGTGACCTCGTTCCCGGCCGCCTCGAATCCCAGAACGTCATCTGGGACATGCCGTCGGCAGGACCACCGATTCTGGCGTCCGATGAGTTGCTTCCCACGCCCGCGCCTGAAATCCTGCTGGTCCCAAATCCGATGGATTTTGCCCATCAGCCGCCAATCCCGAACGCGGCCATGGTTCCCGTCTGCTCGGGGTCGGGACACGATCTGCTGCGCCCGCTCCGCACGATTTGGATGACACGCCGGGCCAGCGCCGATCAGGGGATGGGATACGAGCGAATCGCGACGGCTCCCTTTATTCTGGATATCGCGAAGCCCATGCCTCAGGTCGGTTTTCGATCCGACCTGGTTGGCGGCTGGGGACATCCCGATCGCTCCGAGGCTTTCTGGGCCAAGATTGGAAGTCGTGGCCCCCCGTTGCCCGAAAGGGCGGTCAACTATCAAGACTTGACTTTCATCTCGGAGGTCGGCACACCCACCACAACCGTCCGCACGCTGGTTCCGCTCCGCATGCTCAATCCAGATATCAACGGAAACACGGCGGGCTTGAGCGATGTCCAGTTGCTGACCAAAGTGGTCCTGTTGAACGGCGAGTATTGGATGATCACGCAGGTGAACGATTTTGTCTTCAACAGCGGAGCCGCCAAGAAGGGACTGGGGACGGGCCACATCTCCATGGCGCCGGGTGTTCTGGCCAGTTACAAATGGAATGACGAGACGTATCTGCACGGGCAGGTGAAATTCCAGTTTCCCATTGCAGGTGATCCGACTTTCTCGGGCGAAATGCTTCATTGGGGCTTCGGCCTAAGCCACTTGCTGTACGACAGCGACGCGTTCGCCGTGATCCCCACGATCGAAGCCGCCTTCTATTCCTTCCTGACGGGACAAGAGACCGTGTTCGGACTGCCACCGCAGATCCTGCCGGTCGACAGCGTCACCGCTTCTACGCTCCATGTCGGAGTCCGCACCGCCCGCGACTTTGGCCGGGACTTTGGAGTGGCGGAGTTCGGGATATCAACCGGAGTTGGTCTGGGCTCTGACGGATGGTACGACAGCCTGACGCGGATCGAACTGCGAATCCTATACTGAATTCTGCTCACTGGAAGCATCGCACGCTGTCGGCTTTGGCTCGCCCTACTAATTCCCGATTTCTTGTTTTCCAACCCGCCTTTTTTTCCCAACGAATGGAGGAATCAACGAATCTTCGACCTGATTCGTTGACGCCTTCATTCGTTGGGGCTATCCCTCCAACTGCTTAAATTAACCTTGGGTGGGATTGCACGCCCCGCGCAGGCGGCAATAATAGCCGGGGTGCCAAAATCATCGAGAATCCCGTTTCCATTCCCAGGTTGATGGCCAGGACTTGTACGCTTTCGATCGAGGAAAAATCGACTTATGATACAGCGTTTCCTGGGCTGGCTGGCAGAGATCTGCGATATCACGGGGGAACTCTGTGACAACCTGAGTACTTATCCCGGATTGGGATTCCTCGCGCCCTTTGGCGAGTTCGTAGGAAGCTTCGCGGACAAGCACGCGGCGTACAAAGAGAAGCTTGAATTGCAGAAACAGCAACTGCGATGGAGCAAAGAGAAAGCGCAGGAACTCGCGGGAGAGGTTGTTGGCGAGCGAGATGAGAAAAAAGAGGACGGTTCCGGCGAGTCGCCGGCGGACCAGGGCCAGCCGGGCGCGGAAGCCGTCGGATCGCCCGGCCGCAGTGCCCCCTCGGCGGTCGAAACACGCTCGCGGCGCCAACCTGCGCCGGCATTTCAGGGAACGGTCATGCTGGATGCGGCGTCCGCCGAGGCAGACACGCGCGATGGCAGCGGCCGGGCCGCACGAAACGCAGATCCAAGCAGTCGAGGTCGTGACGGCAGACACGGCCCGCCCTATTTTTCCGGCACGCTCGCCGGCCCTATCGAGCCGCTCTCTTCGCCAGGCCGTGAGACGCTCGGAAAAGCAAGTCCCCCGGCTTTCCCGGAATCGCCGCCGACGGTGCGGGATACGACTCGCGATCGCGTTGCCGCGTCCAATTACCCGCCAGACTATCTTGCGGATACGGCGGTTCCGCAGTCCGAGGATCGGTCTGCCTGGAGGGAGCCGCCCTTGTCGCCGGAACCGCAGCGGTCGCCGGAGCCTCTCGGACGCGCGGAGCCTGAACTGCCCCAGCCTGAGCTGCCCGAGCCGCTCGCGTCGCGTCAGGAGCCCGGATGGCCCGAGCCGGCTATGCCCCAGCAGCTGCCCGCGCCGCAAGGCGTTCGCGACGACTCCCCAGCCGCTTGGGAGCGTCCCGTCGCGGTCGACAGCCGCGGGCCCGCGAATGAGCCGCGCGGCGAACTGGAAAGACGACAGCCCGAACGCGGTCTCGCCGCCCGCCCGCAGGCCGCGGCCGTTCCCCGCCCTGTTCCGTCGCCTCCGGTGGAGGATGTGTCGGCGGCCTGGGGCACGGAATCGGCGGGCGCGTTGTTGATCGACGAGGATCAACCGCCGGTCATTCCCGTTGCCGAACGCGACGAAGAACTGGCGCGCCTGGAGTATCTGGCGCACTTGCTCCGCGATGCGCGGGAGCCGTTATGTGGCGCAAACGGGGCCTTGGTCTTGATCCCCCTGGCGACGGTCCGCGCGGGACCGCGCGAGAACGTCGAGTTGCCGCTGGCGATCCGGGCCGACTTGGAGACCGTCCAAGACCAGTTGGGAATGCGGTTCCCCGCCACGGCCTTTGTGGTCGGCCTGGAAGACGATCGCGGGTTCGAAGAATTGGTCCGCCGGATCGGCCCCCAGCGGGCTGCCACGCAGCGATTCGGGCACCGCTTCGAGGTCCGGTCGGACGCTGTGCCGGGCCAGATTTCGACCCTGTGTGCGCGGATCGTCGGTGTGTTCGAGGATTGGGTGTATGCCATCTTTCGGGAACGTGGATCGATTGCCAGGCCCGGCAATTCCCATCTGTTTGGCTTGCTGTGCCAGGTGCGGACGGAGTTGCAGCCCCGCTTGATGCGGATCCTCGCGGGCGGTTTCGGCCGCGATCCGCAAAGCTCGGACGACGGCCGGCAAGTCGCCTTCAACGGCTGCTATTTCGCGGCCACGGGCCGCACGGAGGACCGCCGCGCGTTTGTCCGCGGCGTGTTCGAGAAACTGGTCGAAGAACAGAATCAGGTCGAGTGGACCAGCCGGACGCAGGCTAATAACCGGCGGTACCGCCGCTTGGGCTGGTTGGGCCTCTGCGTGGCGCTCGGCGCCGTCGCGTGGCTGGTCTGGGAGTGGTTCTGACCGAATCCCCAACAGAACGACGAAGAAAAAGAGATTTCCCGCTATGCAATATCCACACGTCGATTGGTATGAGGGCCTGTTCCTGCGTCCGCACCACTTCCAGGCTTTGGAACGCTGCTGGAACGAACTGCGGAGCACCTCGCACCAGTGGGAATTCCCGTTCCACTATGGACTGCATGCGCTGGAATTCAGCCCGGAAGCTCTCGCCGATTACCAATTCGCCGTCAAGCGTCTCCAGGCCCGCATGCGCGATGGGACCATCGTGGCGTTCGATACGGGCGAAGAGCCCGATCGGCTCGATCTTCGCGACGCGCTGAACCAAACGAAAGCGGGCGGGACGGACCAGTTGGAGGTCGGTCTGCAAGCGGCGTTCGAGTCCCAGGCGGCCATCCGCGTGTTTCTCGCCGTCCCGCGGACAAAGCTGGGACGCCCGAACGTGCAGACGGGACCCGCGGATGGAGATCTCCGCTACCTGCGTTCGACGGTGACGGTCCACGACGAAAACCGCAGCGGGCACGAGCAGGAGATTCAAGTCCGCCGGCTCAATGCCCGCTTGCTGCTGTCCACGCAGGACCACAGCGGCTACGAGGTGCTGCCCATCGCCCAAATCAAACGGGCCGGCGACGCCCACGCCCGCCCGCAAATCGATCCCGACTACATTCCCCCCGTGATTTCCATCGACGCCTGGCCCGGCCTGGGCCGCGACATCGTGCGTGCCACCTACGACGTCATTGGCGAGCGGGTCAGCGTTCTGAGCCAGCAGGTCCAGGAACGCAGCATCGGCTTCGCGGCGACCGACGCCAGCGACCTGAACCGGATGATGATGCTGGCCGAATTGAACGGCGCCCATACGACGCTGGCCGCGATGGCCTTCTGCGCCGGCGTCCATCCGCTGACGGCTTACGTCGAGTTGTGCCGCATCGCAGGCCGTTTGGCCATTTTCTCCGAGGAACGCCGGCCGGAAGAAACGCCGCCCTACGACCACGAAGATCTGGGACGCATCTTCTGGCTGATCCGCCGCAGGATCGAGGCCCTGATTCACGCCGTCCGCGAGTACGAGTACGAACAACGGTTCTTTGTGGGCGCCGGCTTGGGAATGCAGGTGGCGCTCGATCCCCGCTGGTTCCATGCCGATTGGCAGTGGTACATCGGCGTGAACAAGGGCCAACTGACCGAGCAGGAGTGCCGGGACTTGCTGACGCCCGGCCAGCTGGATTGGAAACTGGGCAGCAGTCGGCAGGCGGAGATTCTGTTCAAACGCCGTGCCGAAGGGCTGCAACTTCGGCCCGTTGGACGCGTCGCCCGCGCCCTGCCAAATCGTCCGGACTGGATCTACTATGACCTGCGGCGCGAGGGCCCGGCCTGGCGCGACGTGCAGGAAACGCAGACCCTGGGGTTGTGTTTCAAGGATACCCTGATCGTCAACCGCGACCGCTTCCAGGGCAACCGCACGGCAGTGGTGCAAACCCGCAACGGCAACGTCGAACTGCAATTCGCGCTGTTCGCGGTGCCGACGCGCACGTAAGGACGGGCGCAACAATTGGTTGTCGAGTTACGTGGGATAGGCTTCCAGCCTGTCGAAAGTTTGCGTGGGATAGGCTTCCAGCCTGTCAGAAGAAATGACAGGCTGGAAGCCTATCCCACGAGGGAGCAACACGATCATGACAAAACCCGCCGCACGCCTGGGGGACCAGGTGCTTCAGGATGGACCCCACTGCCATGCCCCGATTCACCCGGCCGCCCCCGTCCCGACGCCGGTGCCGCACCCGGCAATCCCGCTGGCCATCATCAAGGGTCAGCCCAACGTGCTGATCGGGAACCAGCCCGCGGCCCGGGTGACCGACACGACGGCCCCCTGTTCGTTGCCTGCCTGCGTGCCCGCGGGACCGGGAATGATCTCGCTGGGGTCGGCGACGGTGATGATCGGCGGGATGCCGGCGGCGCGGGCGGGCGACATGACCGCCCACGCGTCGTGCGTGGCGCCGATCCCGATGCCGACGGGGAAGATCCTGCCGCCGTGCTGCCCCACGGTGCTGATCGGGGGTTGAACTCGCGTGAGACTCCGCCACTTTGAATCGCTCCACCCGGTCTGCCCCGTCTGCCGGACCGCGTCCCGTCAAGATTGGCCCTTACGCCTGGCCGGCGTGGCCCGCGAACAGGACGGACACATCGTGGAAGGAGTGCTCCACTGCAGCAACGAGGGCTGCCGGCGCGAGTATCCGATCCTGGACGGCGTTCCCCTGATCGTCGCGAACCTGCGGCAGTATGTGTCGGACAGCGTCTTGGCTCTCTACGGTCGGCGGGACCTGAGCGAGTTGACGGAAAGCCTGCTGGGCGATTGCTGCGGTCCCCATTCGGCGTTCGACCAGCTGCGCCAGCAGCTCAGCTTCTACGCCTGGGATCACTTTGCCGACCTCGATCCGCAGGAAGTCGACGACGACCTGCAGCCGGGATCGATGCTCCGCTGCCTGCAAACCGGCCGGCAGCTGGCCGAACCGATCCCACCGGGGCCCATTGTGGACGTGGGCTGTTCCGTCGGACGCGGTTCGTTCGCGCTGGCCGAAAACGCAGCTGACCTGGTGTTGGGCGTTGATCTGAACTTTGCGATGCTCCGCTTGGCCTCCCAGGTGTTGCGGACGGGTCGGGTCAGTTATCCGCGGCGCCGCGTGGGACTGGCTTACGATCGCCGTGAGTTCCCCGCCCGCTTTGCCAACGCCGACAAGGTCGACTTCTGGGCCTGCGATGCCGCCGCATTACCGTTTCCGGTGGGCACGTTCTCGCTGGCCGTCAGCATGAACGTGCTCGACTGTGTTGCCGCCCCGGCCGACCTGTTAACCTCCGTTGCCCGCGTGCTGTGCAGCGGAGGCAAGCTCGTGCTAACCTGCCCCTACGACTGGTCGCCCGCCGCCACGCCGCTGGAATCGTGGTTGGGAGGCCATTCCCGGCGTTCGCCGTCGGCCGGAGCCAGCGAAACCGTCGTGCGGGCCCTGCTGACCCCCGGCGCCCATCCCGCCGCATCCGGCGACTTGGAACTGGTCGCCGAACAAGAGCACCTCCCGTGGCACGTCCGCCTGCACGCCCGCAGCACGATGCGCTACCGCGTCCACCTGGTCGTGGCCCGGGCCGTTCGCGCCTGATCCTTGAATTTGCGGTGCGGTGACTCAAACGTTACAGATACTCTAGCGAACGGTGGGCGTCAGCCCATCGGTGCATTGTCTCCCGGCGAACGGTGGGCGTCAGCCCGTCGGTGCATTGTCTCCCGGCGAACGGTGGGCGTCAGCCCATCGGTGCATTGTCTC
>CAZXYZ010000173.1:16260-19301 GCA_964645045.1 uncultured Pirellulaceae bacterium
TCGGTGCATTGTCTCCCGGCGAACGGTGGGCGTCAGCCCATCGGTGCATTGTCTCTGTCTCTACGATCACCTTTCCGACCGTCTGCCGATTTTACCGAAGGTGATCCTGCGAACCCCTCGCGCAAATGTGCGGGCATACGGAAAACCGGCGGGCTGACGCCGGCCGTTCGCCTCCCGGTGTGGCACACTACGGGGTCAACCTAACTCCGGTGCGACTTTTGATATTCGAGGAAAGTCGCTTTGTTCTTCTTCCAGTCGGCAAGCGCCCTGATCAAGCTGCCCTCCTTGACATGTGTGTCAAGGTGATGCGGGATCGACGCCGTCACCTTATCCTCCCCCATCGTCAGCGTATAGACGACGTTCTTGGGATGATTCGAGTCGCCGACTTTGATCGAGACAAAGTCGCCGTAGCTGCCTTTGAGCGATGCCAGTTCCGAGGTTGCCTGTTTCACCGCCTTGGCATTGGCGGCAACCGCCGGATCGGCGCCTTTGGCAGCGACACCCACTACTTGACAACGGACGCTCTTGGCAAGCGCGGTGGACCCGACCTTGAACTTGAGAACATGCTTGCCAACGGCGTCCTCGTTGATCGTAGCCATGTTCATGGCATCTGTGATGGGACCCCCGCTGTCCCATTTCCAAGTCGCCGACGCGAGACCATTCTTGATAGCCTTGCTCTTGGTTGCATCGACCACGGCCTTTTTGATGGCCGCTTGCAACTGGACGCAGTACTTCACCAAAACCCCCGCTGGAAGGTTGGTGTTGACTTCAGGTCCATACAGCGTTTCTTTGCCTTCCTTCAGCGTAACCGTAAAGTCCATGATCCTGTCTCCTGCCGCTTGTGATTCGAAAAAGGTGCAATCCCCACAATTGAGCCGTAAAAATCTAGTGTGATGGCCAAAGTCGGCAAGGAGCAGCAATTGAAAAATCTTGCAGAAACATCCGAAAGACCCAGGCGAGACTTTGACGCCTGCAGCGAGGTATCACGCCTACAGGTCATGTTGTACAATTCCCCCGTGGGCAACATGTGCAATGGACGGATTGCCTTGGTATTTTGATGCGGAAGGGAAACGGATCATGCCGGATCGCAGAGAAACGATGACACCGCGCGAGCGTCTGCTGAAGGCACTGAATCACGAGTCGCCGGATCGGGTGCCGATCGATCTGGGAGGAAATCAGACGGGGATTCATCGGGTCGCCTATGAAGCCCTGATCGCGCACCTGGGGATCCAAGACACGGTCACGATCATGGACGCCGTGCAGCAGCTGGCACGGCCCTGCGAGGCGGTGCTCCAGCGCCTGCGCGTCGATACGCGGTACATTCACGCCGGGGCCGCGGCGGACTTCTCAGGCGAGATCGTCACTCGGCAACGGGACGGCCGCACGTGGCACGATTTGACGGACGAATTCGGCGTGACCTGGTCCATGCCGGACGACGCGCCCTTGTACATGGACATCACGCACCATCCGTTGGCAGATGCCAAGGTCGAGGATATCCGCGGTTTTCCGTTTCCCAAAGGCAACGATCCCGGCCGCTTTATCGGCTTGCGCGACCGGGCACTGCAGATCCGCCGCGAGACTCCCTATGCGGTCGTCAGCGGGATCAGCGGCGTGGTGTACGAAATCTGTTGGTACCTGCGCGGCTTGGAACGCTGGTTCATGGACATGATCGAGCAGCCCGAGTTTTGTGAAGCCCTGCTCGACCAAACGCTGAAGTTCTGGCTGGACTGGTTCGATTCCTTCCTGGCCGAAGTTGGCGACGTGGTCGACGTAATCATGATCGGCGACGATCTGGCCGGTCAGGGCGGCCCGCTGTTCCAACCGGATTTCTACCGTCGGGTCGTCAAACCGCGTCACAAACAACTGGTGCAGGCGATCAAGACGCGGACGACGGCCAAAATCTGGTACCACACGTGCGGCGCATGCCAGGGCTATATCCCGGACTTGCTGGACAACGGCATTGACATCCTGAATCCGGTCCAAATCAGTGCTGCCAGCATGGACCCCGCCGAATTGAAGTCTCGTTTCGGTCAACGCTTGGTCTTCTGGGGCGGCGGCATCGACGCGCAGCACGTGCTGCCGCACGCCGACCCGGAAACGGTCCGCCAGCATGTGCGGCGAAACATCGAGATCTTCAAGCCGGGCGGTGGATACGTCTTCAACAATGTCCACAACATCCAGGCGGGCGTACCAGCGGAGAACATGATCGCCATGTACGACGCGGCCTACGAATTCGGGTTTTACTGATCGCCCCTCTTGCCCAGCCCGAAAAGTCGTCCCAGGACTCAAGATCGTCACAACCGTTACCGATAACAAGGACGGAGGATCGTCTCCCCTAACGCTCGCGCCGGCATGGACACATGCTAGCGGCCCCGAGTTCATTCTGGGAAAACGATGGTGACACCAAGTCACGGCGTTTCTGTGGAGCGCAATTGGGTCGTTTCCTCTGAACGGTTTGTCAACCTCTTGGTCCGGGCGGACATCGATCATGACCACCGCGAAAACTCGACGATCGGGAACAACGGCCGGGCCCCGGGAGGGAACGACCGCACGACCTGCGGGCAAGACGAAGGAGGCGATCCCCGTCTTGATTCGGCTGCCCCGACTAGCCGCGGAGCCGGAACCAAGCGCGGACGATTGCGCGCCTGACGACGAAGCAGGGATCCGCGCGACGATCCCGATGCAGGCGAGAGCCACGGACTTGGAGGCATCGCCGCCGGTTCCGGACGACGCTCGAAAGGCCAACGCTGCGATGCCCGACATGGCCACGGCGGCCGCGTTTCAGATGCCTGCACTGACGGCCAATCTCTCTTTTTTGTCACGTTTTCGTTTCTCCCGCCGGGCGATCAATGTCGCCGTGGCATTGAGCCTGATCGCGGTCCTCATAGTGGCTTTTTCGGCGATCAAAGGACCGTCGGAAAAATCCGACAAAGTCGCTGAGTTCGAGGCCGCGGGCACCTTGCCAATGCCCGGAATCCCGTCCACCGACGTGCCTCCGCTTCCTTTGTCCATGCCTGCAATGCCCGCTACGCCGCCGCCGG
>CAZXYZ010000174.1:0-19033 GCA_964645045.1 uncultured Pirellulaceae bacterium
TGGCGCAGGTACCGGGGGCGGCATCCGGCTGGTCGCCGGCGAAACGGTCCACGACGACGAATTCCCGGACACGATCTGCGGCGGCCTGGATGCCGACCTCCTCTTCGCGGACTTGGCGGATTCCGTTTGGTCCGACTCCGTCGACCTGATCGCACGGGCGTGACGTCCGGGAAGGTAGGCGGAAGCCCCGGGAACCACTGGCGGCCTGTCACGCACAGCTGCCAGAGTCGGGCGCGGTAGTGGGCAGCGGCGACCGGGTTTGCCGGTCTTCACCGCTGCGTCCCGAATTCTCACGAAGTCGGCTATGGGTGGAGTGTCTACTGCCGACTGCCTGCCAGGTGTGCCGCATCCAGTTTCTCTATTTCCGCGAAGGCGGCTTTGACTACCTTGAGTTCCTCGTCGTACATCGCCGTGGGGAGGAACGAGGGCGGCGTCCCCCAAGCGTAGCCGAAGAAATCGCAGCCCTGGTCGTACCATTTCCTCCAGGAGCCGGGATCGGTAACGCCCTTGCCACGGCCGATGATCGTGGTCATCACGCGCTGCCCCGGTTTGCGCACCCGCAAGAGCCAGCCCACCACCTCGTCGGACGATTCGGCGAACAGGCCGTCGCTTTCCGCCAGCATCGGGTGGTTCCGCCACAAGGCCTCATCGGGTTTGTGAAAGGGCACGTTGATTCACTCATCGGGTTGTTTCCCGGATTACTTCTTTTCAATGATCACCAGCCGATAGTTGTGGCGCTCGACCGGTACGGTCAGGGTCGTCATGCGCACCATGTTGTCGATGTAGTAGCCGTCGATGCCGGTCTGCTCGGCCCATTTGCTCCAGTTGTGGATCATAGAGTCGACGAACGAGCTCCGGTAGCAGAGGGCCTTGGAGCCGTAGGAGTCGTAAGGTGTCTGCCACTCCTCGGCCAAAGCCGAACTGCCCAACGCCCGCCGGCTGGCGGCCAGACCGCGCGGACGGACAGGTTTTCCATCGGGGCCGACACCGCCGACCAACGCCGGGGGCGACGTACCCGGCGAGCCCGCTGGCGGTTCCGGCCCGGGGAAGGCAGGCTTGTGCTTGACAGAAAGTGTACATGCGTTTCCAATGATGTTGTGTATACCATTCCTGACCCGGTGCCCTTCCTGCCATGGTCGCCGCGTGTGTCGAACCCTTGCCCCTGTACCGCCCCCGCGATCCGCAGGCATCCGACCTGTGGCGACTGCTGGAGCAGCATTTCGAGACCTTCCAGCAAGTCTATGACGAGCGGTTTGCGGCCCAGTACGGTTTCTGGCGTCCGATCGTCGAGCGCTCGGTGAAGGCTTTTCTGAAGTGCGGCGACCTGCACGAAGGCTTCGCCCGCGTCCGTTGCCCCGACTGCCACCACGAGATGTTCGTGGCCTTCTCCTGCAAGCAGCGCTGCACGTGTCCGTCCTGCCACCAGAAACGCGCCCTGCTGACCTCGATCCACGTGGCCGAGGAGGTCTGTGCGCCCGTGGCCCACCGGCAAGTTGTGCTGACCATCCCCAAGCGTCTGCGGCTGCACACCCGCTTCGACCGCCAACTGCTGGGTAAGCTCTGCACGTGCGCCTGGAACTGTATCCAGGCCGAAGTCCGACGCCTGCTGGGCCGCGACGACGTGGTGCCTGGCATGGTGGGTGCGATCCAGACGTTCGGCGAACTGCTGCACTGGCATCCGCACATCCACACGCTGGTCACTTGCGGGGCGTTTACCCCGGACGGTGAGTTCCTGGAACTGCCCGAGCTGGACCTGGAGCGGTTGCAGGCCGCCTGGCAGGAAGCCGTGTTCGCGCTGTACCTGGCCGAGGACAAGCTCGAGCCGGAAGTGGTCGAGAACATGCGGACTTGGCCGCACAGCGGCTTCAGTGTGGACCAGTCGGTGTTTCTGCCGGCCGGCGACCGCGCCGGGATCGAGCGCCTGGTCGGGTACATGACCCGCTGCCCGTTCAGTTTGTCCCGACTGGTCAAGGTCAGCGAAACCGGGCAGGTGATCTACAAGGCAGAGAAGGGCGCCTGCCGGGCCTTTCCCGATCCGCAACGCGATGAACTGGCGCGCGGACCGCAACGGAATTTCCAGATCCTCGACCCGCTGGACTTCCTGGCCGAGTTCACGCAGCATATTCCCCCGCAGGGCGCGCACCTGATCCGCTATTACGGTTGGTACTCGAACAAGGCCCGGGGAATGCGCCGCAAGGCCGCCGAGGCCGCGGAAGCGGCAGCCGCCGCGGTAGAACCGGTGGCCGCGTCGTCGAGCGGCGACGCCGGACCGGCTCCGGCCCGCAGTCGCTCGAGCCAAACCTGGGCCATGCTCATCAAGCGGGTGTACGAAATCGACCCGCTGATCTGCCCTCGTTGTTCCGGCCAGATGAAAATCGTCGCCTTCCTTGAGCCACCGCAGGGTGACGTCATCGAGAAGATCCTGCGGCACTGTGGGCTGTGGTGTCCCGCCGCGGCTCGGGCCCCGCCGGCCGGGGACGATCGCGTCCACGACCCGGACCGCGACTCGTGCTCCCAGGCGGCCCAGGAGTTGACGTTCGTGGACGAGGACACCTTCTGGGCGACCTTCTGATTCCTTTTTTTTCCCGACCCCGATCGGCCCTTGGACGATGCGCGCGGAGCTGGGAATTTGCCCCTGATTTGCCGCCGAAACGTCGTAAAACTCCCCCAAGCCGCGCCCAACAGCCCACAAGCGGTCAAGGGGGGATGGCGGGTTCAGGGCGGCGGCCGCCGCCCTGAACCCGCCATCCCCCCTTGACTCACCACATTTCCCTGCTTAGCCTTGGCCCTGTGGGAGAAAAGCAATTTCCTATCCGTTTATCCGTTATCCGTCACGATCGCACGGTTAGCATCGGTCGAGAAATAAGTGAGCGGCAAGGCGCTAGCCGCCGGTTCCTGATCGTCCGGATCGGCCGCAATACCGGCGGCTAGCGCCTTGCCGCTCACTCGTTACCTGACAGTTATTTCTCGAACGATGCTCGCTGGCGTGATTGGGCGATTGAACGAACTCGGATCTTACACAGGACAATTCGGGAGAGCGTTCGGCACGGACATCAATGCCGCTGGGATTGCCAAACTCGTCGCCCTGTTCTCGCGGGACAAACACCGATCCCGCGAGCAAGCGAGCGGCCCGACAACAACTGCGAACGTCAGCCAAGACCAAGCTGACGGCCCTCAGCCTCATCGATCATAGGCACTGTCTGGCAGCGGCGTAGCCTCGCCCTCCGCCAAGCGAAGCGCCCACAGAATGCCGTTCAGGATGTGTTGCTGGTACGCCTCGCTGACCTGAGTTGGATTCGCCCGCTTCATGCCCTCCGGCGTCTGGGCATCCCAGATGTCCTCGCGGTGACCGAGCGAGGTGTAGAACACGCGGCCTTGGCCGAAGGTCTTGCACCACGAGACCGGGAAATGTCCGTGCTCCTCTTTGTTGTTCGGGTGCTTGTCCAGACTGAGCAGATCCCGGACCTTGTGGCGGTCGTAGTTTTTCAGCAGGTAGATCTCTTCCTGGTTGATCTGCCAAGGGCTTTTCAGGTGTTTGGTTGATGCATGATTGGGATCCATGACCAGGCAATCCACCGCCACTTGCGCCCCATGCCCGGCAAACTCGCCGCCGCACATATCGATGTACGGATCGATCATTCCCTTCCCATGAAACGTGTCGCTGGCCGAGTGCATTCCGATGAATGCTTTGCCACCGTGGATCTCGGCCAAGAAGGCGTCCTTGTCCGGCAGCGGCAAGATCCCGGTGGTATTGGCAAAGATGAAACCGTCGTACTGGCGGAGGTTGCCCTTCGTCATCTTCGTCGCCATCTCCTCGTCGGTGCGGACGTAGTCGACGGTGAACGCCTTGCTCTGGACCGCCAGTTCGCCCAGCACTTTCTCGGCCGTCGGAATCGAACTGTGGCGGAACCCTTTGGTCACGGTTACCACCAGCAGTTTCTTCGGGGAATCCTGCCCCGTCGCAGGTATCGCGAGACCTGCCAGTAACAAGCCGGCCAACCAACAAAGTCTGTAACGGATCATGATGTGTGTCCTTTTACGGCATGGGAGAAAGGAAATGCTGAAGTTCTAAACCGCCAGCGGTGGTACAAGTATACCGTCAGCCTTCGGGAATGCCTACCGTGGCGCTGGGTTATCGGCGCTGGGTTATCGGCGGCTTGGACCAGGTACTGACCCGTGCAGTCCGTCGCCAGGATGGTCCTGTCTCCGGGCGAACTCGGACATTGGTGGATGCACTAATTGGACAGCGTCACTTTGTGACACAAGTACGCGTTTTCCTTGCCCCGAAGGGGCCTAACTCCAAAGCCCGGGGCAACGCTCCGGGTGTTGGCCGCGAAAGAAACGGTAGCCCTGAAAGGGCGTAACAAATAGCGAATCCACGGTGCTTTCAATGCCTGTTGCGCCCTTTCAGGGCTGCTGGATTGCATTCGGTTCACCCACCCAGGGCGTTGCCCTGGGCTGTCGAGTTGCGCCCCTTCGGGGCGGAAGACCCCTAGGAGCGTAACACACAACTCCATTGCCAGTTGCGCCAAACCTGTCAGACAAAATGACGCTGTACAACGAATCTCTTGCGGGCATTTCCGTAGAGCGGAGTGCCGATCGTCGCGCTGGGGCTGATCAAGCGGAGCGAGACGTTGGTTCCCGCCAAGTCGACCACGGCGGCAACGAACTGTTGTCCGATGCTGCCCGTGAAAATCCAGACGTCGCTTTCGCCGAGCTCGGAGATCGTGCCCGGCACGTCGACGTTCAAGCCGGAGATCGGCGTCACGGAGACGGAGGACGTGCCTGGGGTGATGCAAAGGCGGGCTCGGCGTGTGCAACCAGTCGGGTGGGTTTTATTGACGAAGATTGGCCGCTGAAGACGGTCGATTATCCAGGTTTTCTCGCCTCGAAGGGCAACGCCGTAGAGCATTTACCGTAGCCGCATTCGCCAGAATGCGGGGCTTTCGGGACGCTGTGCCCGCGTTCTGGCGAACGCGGCTAGTCCGTTCCGCCCGATCCGCCATCAGAAAATCCTTCACGGCGTTGCCCCGAAGGTGCCAAAACCCAACTTTGCATCGTCCGAGGGGCGGATTCTATGGTTCGTTGCTTCTGGATGGGTTTCGTCGTTCGTCCTTTCGTTGCGGGCACTATGGGCGGCGCTGGGAACTGAGGTTCTGCAATACCCGACGCTCTTCGTCAACCAGTTGGTCGAACAGCCGCTGCTCGCGCAGGTCGAACGAATGACGGGGGTTGCCGTCCGGTGACGGACGTGGAGTTCTTGCCCAAGCAGTTGAGCGAGCAGAAGCGGGAGCAAATGCGTGCTCAGCTCCAGGCCGTGGTGGACTCGCCGCCCGATCCGCAGGCCGAAGCCGTCGTGTTTGCGTTCGGCCTGTGCCACGGAGGCGTGCCGGGTATCCGGGCCCGCGACAAACCGCTGATCGTGCCCCGCGCCCATGACTGTGTGACGCTGTTGTTCGGCGACAAGAACCGCTTCCTGGAGTTCTCCCGCGCGCACCCGGATACGCGGTATCAGTCCAGCGGCATGATCGAACGCGGATTTACGGACGAGGACATGGAGCAGCGGGCCTTCCGCGAGCTGGGCTTGAACCGGACCTATACCGATTAGTTCCGGGATTTCGGCGAGGACAACGCCCGCTACCTGATGGAAACGCTTGGCAGCTGGGGACAGAACTACAACCGGATCGCGTACATCGACATGGGGCTGGTCCCGGAGTTGGGCTACGAGCAGCAGACCATCGACTATGCGCGACGGCGGGGATGGGAGTGCGAGACGGTCAAGGGTGATCTCCGGCTGCTCCAGAATCTGCTGGATGGTGATTGGCCGGACGCCGATTTTCTGACGGTTCCGCCGGCCGTCTGATCTGTGACGGCGGCCTCGACGACGTGGTGCAGGCCCGGTGAACGCGGAGGACTCTGAGCGACGGGGCAGAGCCGGACGATGATCGGGTTCTGGTTTTGCTGCCGAGTCGATCCGGCCATCGCGCCGACGGCTGAAAGGCCGCGCCCTTGGTCGTCGGATTCACCTGCCGAAACATTGCGGCCACCCGGCATTTTCGTTGACTTGCCGCGGCAGACGTGTATATTCATTTCTCATCGACAGGTCATCTATTGCCCGCGCCTCGGCTTCGTGCGGCGTTGGAAAGAGAGACCACTTCATGACGTGATTGTCTCACGGCAAGGCCGGGTGGACGGAGCGGCCGGTGCGGGCACGCCGGGGGCGTCGGCGGCCGAGAAGGCTGTGGCACCACGGCGTGGGCCAGTACACGTTGGATCCGGACGCGGTGCCAGCCTGGATGCCGCCAAGTCCGAGGGCCGAGGCCGCCGGCCAGCCGCTCCCTTCAGCGGCCAGGGCGAGAAAGCCTCCCGACAGGGCCCGATACGGGACGCACTTGGTCATCAGCGTCGATTTACCTGAACCAGCGAATGACTGGCAGCGGAGTCTCAAACACGATGGACAGAAGCAGTGGCAGTACGAGTTCAGGGTTGCTCCGGCGGGTGAGTGGCGGCGATCCAGTTGCCTGGCGTGAAATGGTTGACCGGTACGCGCCGCTGGTGCTTTTCTGGGTGCGGCAGGCGGGAATCCCGGCCCACGATTTTGACGACGTGGTCCAGGACGTGTTTCTGGCCGTCGTCAAGCGGTTTGCGGATTACCGGGACCAGAGCTATCGGGGCTGGCTGCGCGTGCTGACGAGCCGCAAGATCGCCGATTATTATCGCCGTGCGGGGAAAGAACCGCCGGCCCGGGGCGGCTCGACCGTTCTCGATCTGCTGCGCAACACGCCGGGGCCGGCCGAGATCGGTCTTGGCGTCGATGACGTGCCGAGCGAAGGCCCCGGTGGCGAGTCGTTCGATTTCGGCGGCAGCCGATTCCCCCAGGCGGACCGCGTCGCCCAAGCGTTGGCGGAAATTCGCGCCGGCGCGGAGCCGCGGACCTGGTCCGTGTACTATGCGGTGGTGATCGAAGGGTGCAGCCGTGAGGACGTGGCCCGCGAATTCGGGATGAACCTGGATTCGCTGTACGAGTCGATTTCGCGCACCACGCGACGCCTTCGCCGGCGGCTCCGCGAGCTGGGCGTCGAGTTTCCCGAGTGACGGGCGACTTGTTTCCCGCATCTTCGCGTGAGGTCGCGGCGTTCTTGTCCAAGAGGTGGGAAGTCTTCGAGCCCGGAGTTTTCGTTGTATGCCGCGTCGCAAACCGATTGACCGCCTGGCCGTGGCGGCATTTTTGAACGGAGAACTAGCCGAGGCGGAGGCGTCTGCCGTACGTTCGGCCATCAATCGCGATCCGGAGGTTCGGCGGTGGGCCGAGGAACTGGACGGTCTCGAGGGCTTCGGGGGGTTCCTGGAGGACGCCCTGGCCCTGGCCGATTTCGCCCGCGATCCGAATGCGGACGAGACGCTGGAGAGACTGCGGGCGCTGACGGCCGTGACGGAAAACAGCGGCGCAGCAACGGCGGCGGACGCGGACGCGCAACCGGCCGCCGGCCAAGTCCAACCCGAACCGCCGCCTGAGCCGCCGGCGCCACGGGAAACCGGCCGGGAAAGGCTCGGCGATTACGAGTTATTGGAAATCCTGAGCGACGGCGGCCTCAGCACCGTGTACCGGGCGCGGAACGTTCACTTGGACCGCGACTTTGCCGTCAAGGTCATCGCGGCGCATCGCGCCGGTTGCCGGCAAACACGCCTGCGCTTCCAGCGCGAGGTCGCGTTCAACGGCCGGCTGCGGCATCCCCATTTGGCTCCGGCGGTGTCTGCCGGCGAGGATGCGGGGCGGCCGTACCTGGTGATGGAGTTGCTGGACGGCCAGGATGTGGGCCGCATCGCGCGGCGCTGGCGCCGGCTGCCGGTTGCCGAGGCGTGCGAGATCATCCGTCAGGCAGCCATCGGCGCACAATTCCTGGCGGACCAGGGCTTTGTGCATCGCGATTTGAAGCCGTCAAACCTGATGCTCACGCCGGCGCGGCAAGCCGGCGCGGACAACGGCCGTGACGAGGACGCTCCGGCGGGGCTGGTCAAGATTATCGACTTGGGGCTGGCCTGTGAAGCGAGCCGGTCGGGCGAGCCGGCAGCGGACGAGATTACCGCGACCGATCAGGTGGTCGGCACGATTGACTATCTGGCTCCCGAACAGGCGGTGGACCCGCGCCGGATCGACGGCCGGGCCGATATCTATGCGTTGGGTTGCTCCTTGTACCGGTTGTTGGCGGGGCAGGCGCCTTTCGAACGGCCGGGCGTGGATTCGGCGGCTGCCAAACTGCTGGGGCATCTCCATCGCCGGCCGGTTCCGCTGCGGTTGGTTCGCTCCGAAGTTCCGGCCGCCCTGGCGGCGATTGTCGACCGGGCCATGGCCAAAAAGCCCGTGCAGCGTTTTCGCGACGCCCGGTCGCTGGCCGAGGCGCTGGCGCCTTTTTCGGCCGGTGCCGACCTCGGTCGGTTGCTCCGTGCCGAGCCCGACACCGGCTCGGAATCGCCGCCCGGCATTCCGGCGGCAACTCGGCATCCGGCAGCTGCCGTGCGTCTCGGCCTGCTCCTGCTGATGGGCTTCGCCGCCGCGCTGGGAATCACGATTTGGCTGCGATCCAACGGCGCGGAGCTTGGGATCGCGGCCCCCAAGGGCAACCTGCAGATTCGGAGCCCGGGCGTTCCCGCCACCAAATTGTCCGCTCCGTTTTCCGCGGAACAGGCCGCTCTGGGTCAAGCGGCTTGGGCCAAGCGGCTCCATGTTTCCGTCGAACTGAAAAATTCGGTTGGCCTGACGTTGCGGCTCATTCCTCCCGGCCATTTTTCCGCCCGGAGCGCAGCCGGCGAACTCCGCAGCGAACGGCCGTTCTTCATTTCTGCGTGTGAAGTCACGGAAGCCGAGTTTCAGCGCGTGCTGGGGCGCCCGCCAGCCGCAATGGAATCGTCATCGCCGCCGCGGGCGAGTGCAGACGGTGGGCAATTCCCGGCGCGCGGCGTCTCCTGGCCGGAGGCGATCGACTTCTGCCGGCGTTTGTCCGACGGGCTGGCGGAACGGCAAGCGGGCCGCCGGTATTGCCTGCCCACGCTGGACGAATGGGCGTGGGCGTGTCGAGCCGGGAATGAGGCGGAATTGCCGTGGCCGCCGGCGCGGGCGCGGGACCATGCCGTCCTGCACGAACCGGCGGCTCGTCCCGTGGCCACGTTCGCCCCCAATCCGTTCGGCTTGCTCGACGTGCATGGCAACCTGGCCGAGTGGGCCGCGGAGTGGATGGTGCTCGACGCCGACCTGCAAATGCCGCCGAAGATCCATCTGGCGCCGGTGCTCTGCGGCGGCAGCTTTGAATCGCCGCAAGCCGCCTTGATCTCGGCAACCGCCCGGCGGGCGCATGATTTCCAACACCAGCCGCCCGGCGACGCCGGCTTTCGCGTCGTTTGCCGGCTCGAAGCGGCCGCCGCTGCGGTTGCTGAACCCGTGCCAACGCCGGGACACGGCTTCGACGCCATGATCGTCCGCGACCGCTCGCTGCGCGGCTGGGGATTCCCCGGAGGCCACGTCCAGAATGCGGACGGAATGCTGGAACAGGGCATCGGCGACGGCAGCGAGTGCGGAACGATCTGGTATGGCCGCCACGGCAACCTGCACGATTTCGATCTCCGTTTCGATTTCAGGATCGAGGGCGACGAGGCCGAATCGCAGATCTTGTTCCGGGCGAACGTCCTGGAAACAGGCTGGCAGCAGGGTTCGAGCTATCGGTTTTTTCTGGCGGGGCCGAAGGCCGGACAACTCTGGCAGTTCGAGCCGCGTCGCTATGGAGTTGTCGCCGTCACGCCGGCGGAGCAACTGGTGCGGACCCGCAGCGATACCTGGAACCGGCTGGTCCTGCGGTGCGCAGGACGGCGCACGCGGATCTGGTTGAACGCCGAACCGGCCATCGATTTCACCGACCCCGTGCCCGGTGTCTGCCTGTTCGGGCCGCTCAGTTTCCTCACGACCGGCCCGCCGGCCGCCCCGCGGCGGCTGGCACGCTTCCGCGATCTCCGCATCCAACTCCTCGGCCACCCACCGCCCGACGCCTTGCAGCCCATGCCCTGGACGATGGGGGCCGACGCCTTGCCGGCCAACACGCCGCCCGACGGGCAAATCCCCTGACCGGCAACGACAACCGCGCCACCTGGCGAGGACATTTTTTTCTGCTGTGCGTGAGGTCGCGGCGTTCTTGAATCTTGCTGGCTGGAAGCTCCCCATGTCGACCTTAACATAACTCGTGAGTACCACTGATGATCGTTCCGGGATTTGCCGTTCGTTCGCGGCTCGCTGCGGTGGCCAAACTTGCCGGTCTTGCGCGACGCGCCCCCGCACGGCGGCGGCGCCTGCGGTTCGAGCCGCTGGAAGATCGGCGCTTGCTGGCGTTCAGCCCGGAGCTTGTGGCGGATGTCAATGCCTTGCCGTCGGATGCGAGTTCGGGCCCTGCCAATTTCGTGCAAGTCGGAAACGTTACGTTTCTTACGGCCAGCACGCCAGCGACGGGAATCGAACTGTGGAAGACCGACGGCACGGAGGCAGGCACGGTTCTGGTCAAGGACATCTTTGCCGGCAGCGACGGTTCGGATCCGCAGCACTTGACGAACGTCAACGGCGTGTTGTTCTTCCGCGCTACGGATGTCGCCGGCGATGAACTCTGGAAATCGGATGGCACCTCCGCAGGTACCGTACAGGTGAAAGACATTTTTCCGGGCGCCGGCGGATCGAGCTGCAGCGGTTTGACGGACGTCAATGGCGTCCTGTTCTTTAGTGCGGCCGACGACGGCGCGAACTTCGAGTTGTGGAAGTCGGATGGCACGGCGGCGGGCACGGTCATGGTGAAGGAAATCGCCGCGGGGGGCTTGCCGTCGGCGCCGGCGTCCCTGACCAATGTCAACGGAACCGTGTTTTTTCAGGCCGGTGAAACGCTCGGCAACGTTGAACTTTGGAAGTCGGACGGCACGGCCGCGGGCACGGTTCTCGTCAAAGATATCTTTCCCGGCCTCGGTGCCTCGCGGCCGACGCGGCTCACGAACGTCAACGGCACGTTGTTCTTCCAGGCTAACGACGGAATCAACGGCTCGGAATTGTGGAAGTCCGACGGCACCGCCGCGGGCACGATGCTGGTCAAGGACATCTATCCCAACACGCCGGGAAGCTTGTTCGATGACTCTTCGGTGTGGGAATTGACGAGTTTCCAAGGGGCGCTGTTTTTCACAGCGAGCGACAAGACGACGGGATACGAATTATGGAAGTCGGACGGCACGGGCGCGGGCACGGTGCTGGTCAAGGATATTCGACCGAACGGCGGAGTCCTCGGTTTTCTTGGCTCATCGCCCAGCATGTTGACGCCCGTGAACAACATCCTGTATTTCGTCGCAGATGACGGTGGCGGACAGGATCTATGGCGGTCGGATGGCACGGCCTCGGGAACCGCGTTGGTCAAGGATTTCGCCCCGGCGACTGGCGGGTTTACGCCGGGCTACTTGACGAACGTCCATGGGACGCTCTTCTTTCGCACGTACGACAACGGCTGGCGGCTGTGGAAATCCGACGGCACCGCAGCAGGGACGGTGGTCGTCAAGGACTTCACGGCCGTGGAAAACCAGAGTAATCCGAATCCCAACCCCGCGCTTGGCAGCCTCAATGGCACCGTGCTCTTGCAGGCTCGAGACGCGGCGCACGGCGTGGAGTTGTGGAAATCGGATGGGACGACGGGCGGCACGCTGCTCCTGCGGGATATTTCCGGTGGCACGCGCGGATCGATGCCCGGCGAACTCGTGGAACTCGGGGGACTTCTTTATTTTCGCGCCGAGGACGGCGTCCACGGCGCGGAACTCTGGCGGTCCGACGGCACCGTCGCCGGGACGGCCATGGTCGCGGATATCTTTCCGGGAGCGCGCGGCTCGAATCCAGCGGGACTGACCGTGGTCAACGGGGCGCTTTTCTTCGTGGCCGACGATGGCGTCAATGGGGCGGAACTTTGGCGCTCGAACGGCACGGCCGCCGGCACGACGCTCGTCAAAGATATCTTTCCCGGCATCAGTCCGGTCGCTCCCAGCGACTTGACCGACGTCAACGGCACGTTGTTTTTTGTCGCGTACGACGGCACGCATGGCCGAGAGCTTTGGAAATCGGACGGCACGGCCGCGGGCACAATGCTGGTAACGGACATCGTCGCCGGCGGGAATGGCGCGTGGATTCGCGAATTGACCAACGTCCAGGGAACGCTGTTTTTTGTCACCGACGATCAGACCCACGGTTTTGAGCTCTGGAAATCCGACGGGACGGCCGCCGGCACGGGGCTGGTCAGCGATATCTACGCGGGGTTTCTCAGTTCGAATCCGGCCGAATTGACCGACGTTGACGGCACGCTCTTCTTTCGGGCGCAAACCGCCGCCAACGGCGTAGAACTTTGGAAGTCCGACGGCACGGCGGCCGGCACGGTGCTGGTCAAAGACATCGGCCCGGCGCATGCGACACCGCGCCTGCTGACCAACGTCAACGGGCGGCTGTTTTTTGAAGCCGACGACAACGTCCACGGCCGTGAATTGTGGACCTCCGACGGCACGGCCGGGGGCACGCGTCTGGTGAAAGACATTTTTCCTGGCAGTTTTCCCAACCTGGATCGATTAAGCCAGTTTGTCGACGTGAACGGAACCCTGTTCTTTCAAGCGGCCGATCCGGCCAACGGCTACGAATTATGGCGATCGGACGGCACGCCGGACGGCACCGTACTCGTGCGCGACCTGTGCAGTGGGGCGTGCGATTCGGCACCGGAACAATTGACCAACGGGAATGGCACCCTGTTTTTTCAGGCCAATGACGCCGTGATCGGCGGTGAATTGTGGGCCTCGAACGGCACGGCTGCCGGGATGCTCGCCGCGGATGTCGCACAGCCAGGCGGCAGCAATCCCATGTCGCTGACCAGCGTGGGCGATACGCTGTTCTTCGTCGCCACGGACGATCGATACGGCACGGAATTGTGGCGTCTGCCGCCGCCGCCCAACGTCTCGCTGACGGTCTCGGCGACCACGCTGCAAGGGGACGCCGGCACGGCCGTGGAGTTTACCTTCGTCCGTACCGGCCCGGCTTCCGGCAGCTTGACGGTCCCATTTGGCGTCGGTGGCGATTTGGCGTTCGGCTCCGATTTCAGCGTGCAAGGCGCCGCGGCGTTTTCCGCGGACCAGGGAGCCGTGGTCTTTGCTGCCGGACAAAGCCGCGTCACGCTCACCGTCACCGTGTGGGCGGATACGATCGTCGAGGCGGATGAGCAATTGCTGTTGGCCCTGGTCCCGGCACTCGATTTCCGGGCCGACTCGGCTCCGGTCGGTTTTACGGTTGCCAATGATGACACGGACGTCACGCTGTCGCTCGTGTCGCCAGATGTGCTCGAGGATGGCGCAGGCAATCTCGTCTATGTCTTGACACGCAGCGGACTCGTGGATGTTCCGCTCGTGGTCGATTTCGCGGTCGCCGGCACGGCCCAGTTGGGAATCGACTACGTCGTGTCGGGGGCTCGGGATTTTTCCGTGACCGCCGGGACGGTGCTCTTTGCGGCCGGCGAGGCGACCGTCACTGTCACGATTCGTCCCGTTGCCGATACGGACGTCGAAGGAAGCGAGACCGTCCGGCTGCAACTACAGTCGGGGGACGGCTACAACGCCGCCACATCCGCACCGGTCAGCGGAACGATGATCGATGATGATCCCAACGTCATCCTTTCGGTTTCGCCGGCCGTTCTGGAAGACGGCGCGGCCGGCCTCGTGTACACGTTCGTGCGGCGCAGCGGCCTGAACTTGCCGCTGAGCGCCACGTTCGGCGTTTCCGGGACGGCGGCGTTGGGAACGGATTATACGGTCTCGGGAGCCGCTTCATTCCAGGCCACCACCGGCTCGGTGCCCTTCGCGCCGGGCGAATCGGCCGTGCAGCTGACCGTCCATCCCGTGGCCGATGCGGTGGTCGAGCCGGATGAAACAGTGGTGCTGACCTTGGATCCCGGGATGGCGACCGAATCCACGGCCGCGGGAATCATTGCGAACGACGATGCGCCGAGTACCCTGACACTGGAGAATACGGTCACGGCATCGCTGGAAAACGTTTGGCTCCCCGAGCGTCGTCACGTCGCCGATCTTCGCTTTGCGGAACTCGTCCCGGGAAGCCGCCGGCTCGAACTGGCCGGCCGCGACGCCGCCCGCTTCGAAATCATCGGCGCGGAACTCGTTTTGCGGGCCGGTGAAGTGCTCGACTTCGAAGTCCGGACCGAGCTGCTGGTGAGCATTCAACTCATCCATGTCGCGTTAGGCGAAGTGCTCTCGACAGCCAGCTTCATCTTCGCGATTACGAACGTGAACGAACCGCCAAGAGATCTGGCGCTGGCCGGCCTTCCGGTGGCCGAAAACGTCGTCGCAGCGGAGTTCGGCCGTGTCAGCCTGACGGACCCGGACGCGGGCGACATGCTCACGTTGCTCGTGAGCGATCCGCGCTTCGAAGTCGTCGGCGGGCAGTTGCGGTTGCGCTCGGGACTGAGCCTGGATTTCGAGACCGCGGCGACGATCGAACTGACCATCACGGGCCGCGATGCGGGGGGCCTGGAAATTGTCCGCTCGTTCACGCTGGTCGTATTGGACGTTAACGAGGCTCCCACGGAAATCCATTTCGCCTCGGTTCCGTTGCCCGAGAATTCGGGCGGCGCCGGCGTCGGCACGGTATCCGCGGTCGACCCCGATGCGGACGATACCCTGACCCTATCGGTCGACGATTCGCGCTTCGAAATCGTCGCCGGCCTGTTGCGGCTCAAGGCCGGGCAGACGCTGGATTACGAGGCCGAGCCTTCCCTCGTGGTTGTGGTCACCGTTCGCGACGCGGCCGGTTTGGACCTGACGCGTGCGTTCACCGTGATTGTGATCGACGTCAATGAACGGCCGACGGACATCAGGCTGTCCTCGGTTTCGGTCGCGGAAAACGTTACCGGTGTCGAGGTCGGCACGTTCACCGTGGTCGATCCCGATGCGGACGCCGCCGCCATGTTGTTCCTCGCAGACATCCGGTTTGAAATCATCGCCGGCGTGTTGCGGCTTCGTGCCGGCGCGTCGTTGGATTTCGAAACGGAGCCGGCGATTCCGCTGGTTGTCACGGCCAGCGATGCGGCCGGCGAAGTGCTCGTGAAGAGTTTTACGCTGTTGGTCGTCAACGTCAACGAGGCCCCAACCGGTATCGATTTGTCATCCGGCACCGTCCTGGAAGAATCACCGGGAGCGGTCATCGGCGCCGTGATCATCACCGATCCCGATGCCGGCGACACATTCACGCTCGCGGTCACCGACAGCCGGTTGGAAATCATGCACGGGGAATTGAAGCTGCGGGCCGGAGTGAGTCTGGACTTTGAAACGCAGTCGCAGCTTCTTTTCACCGTCACGGCCCGCGACGCCGGGGGCCTTGAATTGTCCACAGCGTTTACGGTGGAGATTACGGACGCGGAGGATCCCGTGTTCGACTCGGATGGCGACGGGCTTGTGGACGCCGTTGAAAACCTTGGTCCCGGCGGCGGCGATGCGAACCGGGACAACCAACTCGATAGCAGCCAACCTTATGTCGCCACCCAAGCGGGCACGGGCATCGTCGGCATCACCGTGGCGACGGTCTCCACGACGATCTTGCGAAACGTGCAATTCGCGCCGCACCCGTTGCCGGCCGACGTTCCGCCGCGAGCGGATTTTCATGTCGGCTGGCTGAATTTTACCGTTCATCAGCTGGATTCCGACCGGGAACTTCCGGTGACGATCCTGATCGACGGCCGCAGCGGCTCGAACACGTTCTACCGCTTCGGCCCCACGCCGGACAACCCAGCGCCGCACTGGTATCGCTTTCTTTTTGACGGACGCACGGGAGCGGAGCTGTTCGCCGATCGTATCGTGGTGCATTTCCGCGACGGCGAACGAGGCGACGACGATCTCCTGAAAAACGGCACGCTCGTCCACGCGGGAGCGCCGGCTTTGAACCTCGAACCGCACCCCTGGCAGAATTGGCCGCTGGCCGTCAATGTGAACGACGACGACCGGATCACTGCGCTCGATGCGCTCACCATCATCAACGAACTCAACCGCCTCGGCGCCCGTGCGCTGCCGATCCCGCAGCCCTTTCCGATTTCCCGGCCCGTGTATCTGGATGTGAACGGCGATGACCTCGTCACGGCCGCAGACGTCCTGCACGTGATCAACGACCTCAACGCGCTGGGAACGAGGGCTCTGTCCACACCGTCTGCCTTGCCCGGCTTCATCGCCCGCTCTCCGTCCGAACCGACCGCCGCCGCCATACCGCCCGCGGAATCCGTCCGGCAATTGTCGCGTCTCAGCCTTGCTGAACCAGAGCCGTCCAGCATGGAGATCCATGCATCGCCGATGGCGGCCGTGCCGCCAACGGCCTTGGTCTCGCCAACGCCGCCGCCGCTTCTCTCCATCCGCGGGTCCACGCGGCCTCCCGCCGCCACAGATCCAACTCAGGATTGGGATCGGATCGTCGACGCCATCGCGGCCGAGCTCGCGGAACACCTCGCTCCAACCGGGCCGATCCGCGAGATGTCGGCCCGGAACTGAATAGGCTGAGAGGCCCCGCCGGTTTTCCCGAACGACTTCTTTTTTCTGTTCGGCGTGAGGTTCTCGCGATCTTGTCCCTAGAGTTTTGTCCGACTCTCCCGTGAGTCGTCCGCGATTTCCTTAGAACAGGTGCGAAAGCTATGATACGACGATGGTGGCTGACGGCGTTGGTGGTTGCCGGAGTGGCCCTTTCTCTCGGTGGTTTCCCCGCCGGGGCGGGAACGGTGTGTCCGCGCTGTGACGGCTCCGGCCGCAGCGGCCCGCCGGTGCGCGATCCATCCTTGGGCGACGGTCCGGGAAGCTACGTACTGCAGACCTGTCCGCAATGCGGCGGCCGAGGTTCGATCGGGGGGCAAT
Organism: uncultured Pirellulaceae bacterium; assembly: GCA_964645045.1. Lineage (GTDB taxonomy): Bacteria > Planctomycetota > Planctomycetia > Pirellulales > Pirellulaceae > Anammoximicrobium. The sequence continues at coordinate 16,939 of CAZXYZ010000174.1, forward strand.
CCGGCGGGGGCGGGTGTTCACCGTGACGAGGTCGTCCGCCACGGCTAGAAAAGCTGGTTCGCCGCTCACATTTCTATCCAACCTTCCTCAGGTGAAACATGACCCACGTTTGGCCAAGTATCCGCCCTGCGTTGCGTTCCCTGCTTACCGTTCTCGCACTGACGGGGCCGTTGATGGAGCGCGTTGCGGCGCAGCAATTGGATGTCAATCGGTTTGTCGTCCCGACAGACCGCGACGAAGCACTCTTTCTCGTCAACTTTGCCGAGTACGCCGGCTGGGATCTGTGGCCGAGCAAAGATGCTCAGCTTGATGCAATTCAAGACTACGCGCGAATTTGGATGCCCGTGGTCGCTCACTACGAAGAGCGTGCTGCCGTGGCCCAGTTGCATCCCGAGGTCAAGAAGATCTTGGGGAACCTGCGAGCATTCCTAGCCGCGAATCAAACTTACGGGTCTTCGGCAAGGCGGTTCGAAACTGACTCACAAGATCGCGTCCAGGAAAAGGCCGGCAAGATGGGAGAAACATTAACAGAAGAAACTCTCCGCCTGCTCTTAGAGAAGGCACTGGGCACACCCAGCTCATTCGAAGCTCAAAGGCGAGTCACCGCCCGAAGAGTCTTTGACGCGACATCGGATGCGGTCAAGGCCAAAACTCAGGTCGATGCCGACTTGCCTCGATGGCATTCTCAGCAAAGGCTGAACTTGCAGGCGCTGCAGCAGTCGCACTTCGAGTCGGCCCGGTTAGGCGTGGCGGTGCTCAAGGTTTCCCACTCCTGAACGACAGGTGAAACGATGTTCGATGGTTCCGCCAAGAAGCTGGATGCAGCGACCGTCAACCTTCGTCCCAGAGACCCGTTCTTGGCTCATCCCTTCTTCGCGCGTCGCGCCGCAACGCAGGAGCCATTCGCGGCCACGGCGGATGCCGCCTTTCTCTTCGATCGCGCTCGGTACGTGCCCGATGTGCCCGTGTACAAGGTATTTCAGCTCACCTTCCTCGGCGAAGCAGCGCGGCTTGCCACCGATGCCGCAGCACGTGACCAGTCAAGCTATTCCATGAAGCCTCGAATGCCGGCCGTCATGGCCAAGAAACTCTGGGAACGCTTCTTGGAAAAATCCACTAACGATTTCCGACCGACCGTGTCCCAGGTCATGCATTTGGGCCGCTCACATGCTTTCAACGGGAATTACGAAGCCGCCGTGACCGTTACGGGAATTTGTGCCACCAAGTCCGAATACAAGAACGATGCGTACTTTCATTATCGATTTGCAAGGATGTTAAGCCTGGCGGGAAGGACCGCCGAAGCATTGACGGAACTGCGGTCCGCCTATGCGAACGGATTCACGGATCGTGAACTTGTACAAACCGATCCGGATTTACAAAACGTACGGACAAAGCACGTCGCTGAGGTCGCAGGGCTTTTGCGATAGCTGGAACGCGCCACGGTAGGAACTTCTCAGCATTCGCGTGAAGTTGCCCCGCATGTTTTCTGGCTGCTTTCTGTCGAGGAACCAACGCCGTCCAAGGCATCAGCCCATGAACCTCAGACGCCAAACACCGGACGCGAAGTGGTCGGTGATGTCATTTCTCCTGAGTCTTGTGACCACGATGGGACCGAGCTGTTTCCCCGCTCACGCTCAGCAAGCGCCCGCCCACGACTTGTTGCCGATGCTCGATCTTTACAACCCGCGGTTTCAGGGGCATCAGGGGCAGTGGGCGCGGGATGAAGCGTCGCTCTCGCTGGCCGGGCCGGGTGCGCTGAAATTGCCGTTTGATCCGCAGTGCGCGTATCCGGGCCGTCCGCTGGAACAGGGCAAGTACACGCTTGAGTTGGAAATCGAACGGCTCGGACCGGGGATGCTGCTCCTGGGGCTGCCGGTCGGCGCGATTGACGGCAAGCGTTCGGTCACCGTGGCTCTCGATCGCGACGGGCGCTGGAGCGGGCCGTATTTCGTCGATGGCAAAACGCTCGGCCGGCACGACCACGGCCGCGAGCACGGCAAGCTAGAGCGATGCGACTCGTGCTGCGACGTCTTGTCGCAACAGCCGGACAGCACGCTGATCGAATTGGCTCGCGAAGCGGCGACGGCGGATTTTC
>CAZXYZ010000175.1:0-18777 GCA_964645045.1 uncultured Pirellulaceae bacterium
AACAAGGTAGCCGTAGGGGAACCTGCGGCTGGATCACCTCCTTTCTAAGGATGTTCTGTCTGTCGCTGGCGACGGTGACAGACATAACGTGGACACGATCTCGAGACATCGAAAGGTCAGCAGAACGCAAGTTCTGCAGCTACTAATAGAAGCCCGCCGGGATGACCTGTCCCGGCGGGTTTTTTTATTGCGCTACGGACTGCTTCGTGAGAACACGTGCCGCGCGCGAGCTGCTTTGTTTAGCGTCCAGCCGAAGGCGTCGGGGATTTGACGCGCAGTCGCCTTCGGAGGCTGCTGGAATGCTGACGCACGGACGTGGGATAGGCTTCTAGCCTGTCAACGACTTGAGTGACGACCGCATCTGGCTGAATCGCGTGAATGATTGAAAATCCGACGAGAATTTCCGATTACCGCCCTGACATCGCGAGCACTTCATCGATCAGCTTCCGTGGGGCACCGATGTCCAACACGTGTACCTGGCCAAGAAATTCTCCCGCCGGTGGTGAGGCAAACCCGGTCTTGGCGGCGACAAACGTGCAAGTGTGGTCGGCACGAAACGTGGTCGGTGCCGGTGCGCCCGTGTCGCAGTCCAGGCCGCTCGGCAAATCGACCGCCAAGCGGAGGGCCTGCTGCTCATTCAGATGTTGGATCACCAGGTCCAGCGGCGGCCGGGGATGCCCCCGCGATCCAGTGCCCAGTAACCCGTCCACGATCCATTGTGCATCGGCAAGCTCAGATTTCCAACTCGTATCGTCAGCGGCAGATACGACATGCACCGGCACGTCGCACTTGGTCAAAATAGAAAAATTCGCCGCCGCGTCGCCATGCAGATCGGACGGATCGCAGAACAAAATCACGCGCACGTCGCAACCTCGCAAGTCCAGATGCCGAGCGATGACAAAACCATCGCCGGCGTTGTTGCCACGCCCGCAGCAAATCACGACGGGGCCGCTGACCCCCAACGCACACAGGCGGTCAGCGCATCCTCGGCCTGCGTTTTCCATTAAAACCAAGCCGGAAATCCCGTAATGTTCAATCGCCCGACGATCCACTTCACGGACTTGCTCGCGGTTGAGGTAGGTCACATTGCCCCCCTTATTACTGAGACGCCGATTGTAAAACGGGTTCCCTCGATCACCCTATGGGAATCACGGTGACCGATTTGCCGCAGTATTCTAACAGATGACGGTTGTGCCACGGCACCGCACGGCATCATCCTCCTCATTCCGTCGATGCCTCGGACCGGGTGTTAGGGACGGAGCAGCCGGACCTTGACTCGCGGTCTGCGCCGCGTAGATTAGACGCCATCGTAGCACTCGCACCGCCGAATGCCGATGGTTCGCCGGACTTGGGGTTGGAGAATTGCGATGACGAGCAGACGCAAGTTACTGGGGTTCGGAGTCGTCTTGATCTTCGTCCTGGTGATCGGACTGTTGTTCACGGACTCCGGGCGGCGCATTCAATTCAACATCGGCGGCGCTATGGTCAACGCCGGGTACGTGATCCAGGACCATCTGGCGAGCTACGATTTCGAGGAAGCACACGAGCACCACATTTCGCCCGATCAGGTGTGGAAAGAGTTGCAGGAGCAGAACGCGGCGGCGGCCGCCGTGCGGGAGTGGATTCCCCGCACCCCGCGTCATCCGCTGGTGGCGTTGGTCGTATGCATGGATGGCCGCATCGATACGAACGAACTAACCGGCGACACGCGGCATTACTACTACATCATCCGCACGGCCGGCTCGGTGCTGTCCGAGCGCGAGGAGGAGATGCTCGAACTGGCAGTAGACAACGGCGTGGAACTCGTCGTGTTTACTACGCACTCGGACTGCGCGGCGGAAAAGGTCGCCGCCTCGCCCGAGAAACGGAAGCTTTATCCGGCGCTGGCCAAAGCTGTCGACGAACGCGATCAGCGGATCCGTGAGTTCTTGGCCAGACCCGGCATTGCGGCGCATATCGCTGCAGGAAAGCTGGAAGTTAAGCTCACGAACATCGACACGATGACGGAGAAACTGCTCCCGCGCAGCGAGAATTTGTCGGGCGGGCCAGACCCGCCGCCGAAAACACGCTAAGCACCGTTCGAGAAACAAGTGGCGTAAGCTTCCAGCTTGCGATGCCATGATCTCCCGCAAGCTGGAAGCTTACGCCACGGAGAAATTGGACAGTTGTTTCTCGAACGGTGCTTACACCTTTACAGGTGAGGTTGCTCGGGCCTATCCTTGGCAAGGGATCCGCACGACATCAACCCGCACACGTGCTCGACAACCGCCCGGCCCAGGTTGCCCAGGTCGTATCCGCCTTCCAGGACGCTGACCAAGCGGCCGCCCGAATGCCGGTCCGCAAGCGAGACGATCCCGTCCGTGATCCAGCGGTAGGACGTGGGTTCCAGGCTGAGGTGCGCAACGCGATCCCACATCAGCGCGTCGAAGCCGGCACTGAGCAGGATGAACTGCGGGCCGTACGTATCCAGCGCCGGTAACACCTTCTGTTCCAAGGCCTCGCGGTATTCCGCCTCGCCACTGCCCCGGTCCAGGGGCACGTTCAGGGTGTAGCCCAGCCCGTCGCCGCGGCCGGTTTCATCCGCCGCGCCCGTGCCGGGGAACTCCAGCGAACCCGGGCATTCATGCATGCTGATGTAGAACACGTCCCGCCGGGACTCGAAGATATGTTGCGTGCCGTTGCCGTGATGTACGTCGAAATCGACGATCGCCACCCGCGACAACTGGTGACGACGGACAAGATGTTCGGCGGCGATCGCGACATGGTTGAACAGGCAGAAGCCGAGCGCTTGATCCGTTTCGGCATGGTGCCCCGGCGGCCGGACAGCGCAGAAGGCCCGCCGCACTCGTCCGGCCATGACCGCGTCGCACGCCGCCAGCACCCCGCCGGCCGCCAGTGCGGCGACTTCGTAGCTGTGGGCATTGATGCCGGTGTCGCTCGTACCGACAAACGTGAATCCGTCGTCGCACATCATCCGCAGCAGGGCCACGTAGGCCGGATCGTGGACCAACGTCAATTGCTCGGCGGTGGCGGCGGAAAACGGCAGCGCGTCCAGCTGCTGCAACAAGCCGGCTTGCTGCAGCGACCGTACGATGACCTCCAGCCGCTCCGGCCGCTCGACATGCGAGGCCCCGGGGTCGTGATCCAAGATCCGGCGGTCGTAGACCCAGCCCACGCTTTTGGCTTCAGCCGCACGAACCATCATGTCGCGGTCCCCTTTCACCGCGATCGACCGGAACGCAGATTCCGTCAGGTGAGGTGTTTTTTAAATTGTCACGCGGTAACATAATCATGTCACGAACGCAGGTGTTACTCAAGGCCAACCAGCGAGGCGCTCATGTCACGAATCTACGCTCTGGCAGCCATTTCCCTGTTGTCCTGTTGCGGACTTGTCGCGCCGGTGCCGGCCGGAGAAACGATCTACGACAGCGTGTGTCACGAGGCGCAGCAAGTGTCCCGCGGGTCGCTGGCCGAGCCGCTCCCGCCGGCCGCATGGGAGGCCACATTGGCTCAGCGGCGCCAGATGTGGCACGAGATGCTAGGACTGTCTCCTCTGCCGGAGCGTACCCCGCTGGAGGCCACCGTGACTGGCGTGTTGGAACGTGGCGACTACGTCGTGGAGAGAATCCACTTCCAGAGCGTGCCCGGGGCTTACGTGATCGGAAACCTCTATCGTCCGGCCAAGGTCACCGGACGGCTGCCTGCGGTGATCTACATGTGCGGGCACTCCAAGGGGAAAGTCAACCCGCCCTACCAGGCCAACCCGCGCTGGTTCGGCCAGCACGGGTATGTGGCGCTGGTGCTGGACCCGATCCAGTTGGGCGAGTCCCAGGGCCTGCACCATGGAACGTATCGCGAAGGACGCTGGGATTGGCCCAGCCGCGGTTACACGCCCGTGGGCACCGAAGTCTGGAACGGCATGCGCGCCCTGGATTACTTGGAAACACGCGCTGACGTAGACCCCGAGCGGATCGGCGTCACGGGCCTGAGCGGAGGCGGCGTGGTCTCGTGGTGCCTGGGTGCGGCGGACGAACGGGTCAAGGTGGTGGTGCCGGTGTGCCAGACCGGCAGCACGGAACACGTGGTCGTGGACCGGGCCACCGACGGCCACTGCGATTGCGCTTTTTGGATCAACTACTACCGCTGGTGCTGGCCGGACCTGGGTGCGCTGATCGCTCCGCGAGCGTTGCTGATTGCCTCGGGCACCGAAGACGTGCTGTGGCGGCCGTACGCATTCCGGGACGTCGCGCACCGCATCCGTCATCAATACGCGGCGCTGGGTGTGTCCAACAAGTTCGAGCTGGTCGAAGATCTGACTCCTCACGGCTATACCCCGAAGCTGCGAAAAGCCATCTTCACCTGGTTCAACATGCACCTGAAAGGCGACTCGACACCCGTCGAGGACGATGTCACCGACTTTGTCGAGCCGGAGGAGAACCTGCTGGTGTTCGGCGGCAAACTGCCGGAAAACGACCAGATGCGGCGGATCGACACCGTGCTGGTCAAGCAGGCGGAATTGCCGGCCGTCACCGACGCCGCGGCTTGGCGAACGCACCAAAGGGCCGCGGTCCAGCGGCTGCGCGAACTCACGTTCCGCTACATTCCGCGGGATTGCACCCCGCGTCTGCGGGACTGCCGTCAGGACGGCAGCGAGAGCAACGGTGCCCGCTTTGCCACCGACGTGTTCGACACGGCCGACGGGCTGACGCTCGGCATGAAGATCCGGCGGCCGCCGGATGCTCCGTGGCCCGTTCCCACGGTGGCCTACGCGATCCAGCCCGAGGCGCGCAGCACGTTTGCGGGCGGCGGTTCCTCGCGGCCCGGAATCGGCTCCCCGTTCGCGACGGCCGGCGTCGAGGTGCGCAATACGGGAGTCACCTCGGTCGGGCCCGGCTACCTGTGGACGCTGCGGCGGATCTACCCGCTGCTGGGCCAGACGCTGCCCGAGCGGCAGGTACACGACTTGCTGGCCGGCATCGCGCTGCTGCGCCGCGACAAGGCCACGGGTCCCGTCGCGGTCTTTGGCCAAGGATACACGGCACCGTTGGCGGTTTATGCCGCGGTCCTCGACCCGGAAGTGAGCGAGGTCATTCTCGCCGACCTTCCCGAAAGCCATGCCGACCCGCAGACGCCGGAGTTCCTCGGAATTCTCCGCATCGGCGACTTGCCGCAGAACCTAACGCTGCTGTACCCGCGGCCGATCACCTTCGTCGGCGCCATGCCCGCCGCTTACGAATGGACTCGGCAGGTGTACGAAAAGTTGGGTGCTGCGGACCGCATCCGCGTCATCCCCGGAGCGCAAGCGTGGCAGCCGCGGTAGCCAGGTTCGGCAAGCAGCGGACGATGCAGTTGGAGTACAGCCTTTAGGCTGAACGGGCGGGCCAAGCCCGCCGACGAACCACGCTCAAGCGTGGACTCCAACCCATTTCCTCGTTTCCATGCCGGTCTCGTTGCCGGCTGGTTCCCGCGGGCACGATCGCTTATAATTCAGCCCATCATGCGTTTCCCGCGAGCCGGCAACACCAAGCCAAGCAGCCGTCGGGAAAACGCGAAACTCACCCACGAACCAGGAGTTCCCTGCAATGCCCATCTTGTACTTGAGGGTTTTTTGCTCGAAGACGTTGATGCTGGCGCTCGCACTACTGGCTATGATCGCAGCCCTGGCAACGCAAGACACGGTCATGGCGGCCGAGAAACTGCCGCGGTGTTTTCTGGATGTGACCGCCGACGGCAAACCCCTGGGCCGGGTCGTGATCGAACTCCGCGCGGACGTGGTACCCAAGACCGCGGAGAACTTCCGCGCGCTGTGTACCGGCGAAAAGGGGTTCGGCTACAAAGGCTCCTCGTTCCACCGGGTCATCCCCGAGTTCATGTGCCAGGGCGGCGACTTCACCAGGCACAACGGCACGGGCGGCAAATCGATCTACGGCGCCAAGTTCGCCGACGAGAACTTCAAGCTGACGCACACGGGGCCGGGAGTCTTGAGCATGGCCAATTCCGGTCCGAACACGAATGGCTCGCAGTTCTTCCTTTGCACCGCGAGAACGCCCTGGCTGGATGGCCGGCACGTGGTCTTCGGCGCGGTGGTGGAGGGAATGGACGTCGTCAAGAAGATCGAAAGCTTGGGAACCGAGTCCGGCCAGCCGCGGGCAAAGATCGTGATCGCCGACTGCGGGCAACTGTAAGCCGCTGTCGTTGGCGCCCGGTCCTTCCACGGGAACTCCTGCCGTGCGAGCCGCACATCGCTGTTTGCCGATCCTCGGATGTTTATCCCGAGCGTTGGAAGCAGCACCAGGTGAGCACGCAGTTCGTGCCGTGGGAACCGGCTTTCGGCCAAACATCGACTGATGGGACAATGCGCGACTGCCAAACTCGCGCGTAGACCGCCTCGATTCGCCAGATCCGCACCCAAGCCCGCTCAGTCCGTTCCTGCCTCCGCAAGCGCGCGTTCCAACAGGTCTTGGACGTTCAGTTCGTGAGCCCATTTCCGAAGGTAGCCGAGGTCGAGCCCGCCGCGCTGCACCTTCAGGACTCCCTGAACGTCGAGCCATTGACGCTCCGAAACTTCTTCGCCCAGTCGATACCACTCCAGCTTGTTCAGCACGACGTCTTCCGCGGACGGCAGCCAAACTTGCAGTTCGTCTTCCGGCTCGCCGATGTTCTCTTGCGAAATTCGCGACAGGGCCGATCGATCGAACGGCCGGCTCTTAGCAACGAAGACATCGACCTTGAACATCGTGGCGAGATGAATCAGGTTGAAACAGGTCCGACGAACTCATGATGCCACCCATTGGCGGAGGCGGTCGGCCAGCTCCCGACCGTAGTTCAATTCGACAAACAGCAAGTCCAACTCCCGCTGATCCAAGCCGGGGCGAGCCCGCTGGAGGACGCGTCGCGAACTGGCGACGGCCGTCCTGGTCAGCGACCGCATCATGCTCGCGCGTTGAGCCACACTCGCCTTCCGAAGCAAGTCCATCTGCACCGCTTCCGCTTCGGGATGCGTATCCGAGGGAATGACGCCCACTGTAATGGCTCCTACCAGGGTTCATGTTTCGGAGGGCCGACGAGGTGGCCCGGAGAGGCCGTCTTGCCCACGGCACTGGTTCATTCGCCGGTCCTCGATGCACCGTCACAGCGTGATGACCACACGCGACGGGAACTGCGAGCAGCAACGATTATGGCCGCTCCCCAGCGGGCGTGCAAGACACACCGCAGGAGCAAGACGAACGGCCGCTCAACAGACAACAAGAGCAGCCGTCATGAATTCCCCGGACTTGGGCCAGACCTGGCGTGTTCAGTTTGTACTGGTCAAGACCAATTGGCTTGATGTCGTTTCTGTTCCGTAGTTGGGGCGGAAGGTTGCATGTTCTCTTCATCCGTGGGTCCGCTCTGCCATCCGTGGGCCTATTGCTGCATTTCGAAACAACGGTTCGTCAGATCATTTAGACTGCGAAGCGATCTCAGCGTGCGGACGTCGCGGGTTATAGATTGCTGGTTATAAATGGGAAAACGAAGATGAAGTCGAATTGGTAAATCCATAACCCACAATTTATAACCGGCCTCTGCTTCCGTTGCGTTAGCCGTTTGTCCAGTCGTTGTATCGAAAAGCACCGTACCGGCAAGCGTAGCGATCGGCCGGGCAAGCGAGTAGGGAACGGAATTGAGCACGTGAAATAGCTCTAATTCAAGCGAAAACGAGAAAAACTGAACACGCCAGGCCAGACCTGGGCACAATACGATCTGAAAGATTTCGGCCGGCGATCACGCACCCGCATTCACGAGAAGAACAGCGAAGGCTGGTTCCGGATGGACTTGAGCTCGGGCTGGATTACACGGGCAGAGGTCATGTTCATCAAACCCAAACCAGCGCCCGTTGGGGACTGAGGGTAAAGGCTATCAACCTCGTCGTCGGGAATCACTCCAGGACCACCCGCACGGCTTGATAGGCTTCCACGCGCGAGATGAGCACCTCCAGCGTGGAACCGGTCTGCTGCTGGCGGCAGGGCGTCTCGACCAGCAGCGTCACGGTACGTACGCGTTTGCCCTTCGGCACGGCGAAGCGGACGCGGACGTTTTCGACCGGGGCGAGGTAGTACTCGTTTGCACCGGGGCGTTCCAGCTTGTTGCCCGTCCAGTTGGTCAGGTGCAGGACGCGCGTGTCGCCCTTGGCGGTCAAGTTGGCGATCAGCGCCGCGGGTGCCTGGACTTCGTAGGGCGGCGGCTGGCCGGCGGCTTTCGCCACCAGGCTTCTCAGCAGATCTCCCACGGCGCGGCTGTTCTGCTGCAAGAACAGACTCTCCAACGCGGACGCACAGTAGACCACGCGTCCTTGGCCGTGCGACGAGACTACCACACCGGGCAGAAGGGGCCGCAAGCCGTCGCCGGTCACGATCTCTTTCCAGACCTCGCCGCCGTCCAAGGCCCTGACCGGCAGGTACGACCACAGCGGCGTCAGCGTCTCGAGCGCGGGCCGCGAACGCTCGGCGAGGTACAGGTCGTAGGGGCCTCCGGTCATCGAACGGTAGCTGGCGAGCGTTTCCGCAAGCTCGCCGGCCGGTTGGATGGGGGCCACCCGCAGCAAGTCCTCTAGCGAGAATCGCTCCTGGCGGCGGCCGGCAGCGTCGAACAGCGACGATCCGTAACTGGCCACCAGACCGCCGCCATCCTGAACAAACTGCCGGATGTTCGCGATCCGCGAGTCGGACAGGTGCGTGAAGTCGGCCAAGTAGAGCACCTTGTAGTCTCGCAGTTTTTCAGGGGCGTCCAGGAGCCCTTCGTGAACCGACGACACCTGCACGTGTCCGTAGAGGCAGGCGGCAAAGGCGCCCAGCGACGACATGCGGACGTCCGTTTTCCACCACGTACCCGATTGCTCGTGTCCGGGCGGGGTGCGAGATCCGTAGACGACGGCCACGTAAGGATCATTGCGAAAGCCGGTGAAGTCCCGCTCGTGCTGTTTCAGAATCCCAAACGGGTACTCTACGAAGCGGCGGTTCTCTGCATGCTGCACGTACCCCCAAGGCAGCGCCAGGATGGGCGCGCCGCCGAACATGGCCGTGGTGAAGATCTGCTGCTGGAAATCGAAGCCGTTGTGGATGACCCGCGGCCAGTTGTTGTACTCGCCAACATACGGCCAAACGCCCAGTCCGGCGGCGCGGGCCAGGCTGACGCCCTCGGCCCGTTCCAGGATGCTGTTCCCGCGTTCATACAAGAACGCGTCCATGACCTCTGGAATCCGGGGATCCGCGGAAGCCATTCTCGTCGGGTTGCCGATGTTGCTGACCAGCGGGATGTTCTTGTGCGACCGGACCAGCTGACGCACCTGGCGGGCGATTTCGACCAGTGTGTCGCGGTTCCAGGCGTGGTAGCGGTCGATCGCGACGAGTTCCGCGGGCGTGTAGTCGGCATCGTTTTCGTGCCAGGGCAATTCCAGGCCCGCGGCAGTACGGAATCCGTTCCGGCAGCCGTCGCAATAGCACACGCCACGTCCGGGCCAGAAGTAGCCGGAGTACCACGTGTCGAAGTACAGGCCGTCGATGTCGTAGTCGCGGACCAACCGCTCGATCATCTCGAAATACGCCTGGCGATAGGGCGTGTTCCAGCAAACGGTGCCATGGTCTTCCCCGACGAACATGTGGCTGCGTGCCGGTCCGCCGCCGGGCCGGGTCCGTTGGGCATACTCGGGATAGTCGCGTGTGACCATGGTCCAGGCCAGCTTGTGGCCGGTGGAAACATACGGCACGACGCGGATGCCGCGCGGCTTGCACGCGGCAATGGTTTCGGCCAGGATGTCCCGGCTGCCGAGTTCCGGGTGCGGGGTAAAACGGACGTCCGGAATCAAAGCGTATTTCGCCATCGTCGCAATGCGGACGGTATTGGCGTTCATCTGCGTCATGGTTTCCGCCAGCGCCCGGGCGTCGAACTCCAGCTTTACGGCAAAGGGCGGCTCGTAGGCGTCGATCAAGAAGACGCGGGCGGTCTGGATCCACTCAAAATCCGCCGCCAACGCAGGAGTTCCGGACGAACTCGATTGCGATTGGCGCCCCGTGTCGCGGCCGTCCGGCTCCCGGGCTGCGCTCAGCGGACTTCGCTCCGCCCCGGCAACCAGAACTGCCAGGCAACCCAGCATCCACCGCCATCGGGTCGTGAGAAGGCGTTGTTTCCTAAAGCGTTGCACGCTTGCACCTCATCCTTTCCGAAATCACCTTGGACGCGGGGCTACTTCAGCGGGTTGCCGAAGCTGATGACGGTAACGTTTGCCCGGGGGCTGACCTCCGCGGAAGGGCCGCACTCGAAACGCACGTCGTTGGCTCCTGGTTCGAGCGACGGGATTTCGCCTTCCGGCACGACCGCTCGCAGCAGTTGCCCTTGCGGGCCGTACAGCTGGCAGTCGTCCGCCGAATTGCATTCCAGGTAGCAGCCGCTTTCGATCTCGACCGGGAAGACAATGCGCTGGCCGGCGATCGAGACGGCCGGGCGCACGAGCTTGGTGGAGACCAGCGGCAGGGCCTGGATCGGGCTCAGGTAGCAGGCCGCCCGCTTGCCCGGCGGGAGGTTGTTGTACCACAGCCCCAGCGAAGCCACCTGGCCGTAGGCGACCGACTCGCGGTAGATCGAGTAGATGCCGCCATAGGGCCAGGCGTACTGGGCGTGCCGCTCGCCTTCGGGCTCGATCAACTCGAAATAGCGCCAGCCGGTGAAGTCGATGGGGATGTAGTGGTCGCCGATGCCGTGGGAAACGTGCGTCGGGCTGCGGAGTTGCAGGTTCACGACCTGCTGTTGACCGTCGCCGTAGACCCACAGGCCCAGCGCCTGGTGCTGGCTGAGGTCCAATGGCGGGTCAAACGGCCGCTCGACGCGCGTCCATGCGCCGCGGGGAGTTGCGCCGGAATTGGTGGCCGCATACAAGCCGCTCGCGCCGCCCGTCTTGATTTGATCCTGGGAAGCTTTCAGCTCCGCGCGAAAATCGCCCGCTGCCGACGTCGAAGAGAACTGCTCCGGCTTCGTGAAATCGGCCACCGGGATATTGCCCGGCGCGTCGTAGGGACCGGCGGACATCAGGGCCTCGATGCGCAGCCGGGCAGGCTGCCGGGCGAAAGTGTTTTCCACGCGCCACACGCGGCTCCACTCGCCCGCCTCGATGCGGTGCTTGGCATACTGTGCGGGCCGGAATTGCCAACCGCCGGCCAGGTCGCCGATCAAGGTGAATTCAGACCCCGGCTGGCTCAGACTCTCTTTGATCGACGCGGGAACCTGGCCCGAATGGCGCAGGTCTTCGTAGCGGCGGATGATATCGGCCAAGCCTGGCAGGGCCGGAATCTTGTCCACGTTGCCGGGGTCGATGCCCATCATCGCCATCCCCGTGTCCATTCCCAGGCACTTGCCCATCAAGTATTCGATGTCATCGGGGAACGTACGCTCGCCCTGGGCGCCGGTCCAACTCTTCAAGGCCCACCAACCGAACTCGCCGGGCATGAACATGCGGCGGTTGCGGTGGTTGTCCTCCAGGTGGATGTCGATAAACCGTTTGTGGCTCCGCGTGGGGTGGTCCCACGCGCAGTACCGCGAGCGGATGTACCAGAGATGGTGGTGAAAGGTGCTCATCTCCATCAGCGCCGGCTTCTGCAATCGCTGGAAGATCTCGAAGGCAAACTTCGATCCGTAGTGCCAGCCGTTTTCCGGGCCGCCGAGGATGTCCTCGCCATCCAGGGCGTCCAGGTAAATCATGTCGAAGCCGCAGCGGTTGTAGGCCTCGGCCGTTTTGCCCGCCACCTCGGCCAGCAGTGTGGAATCAGCATCGGGCACGAACAGGCCGAAGCACTCCTTGAGGTGTCTTACATTTGCCCCCTGGGCGTGCGCGGCGACGCGCGTGCCGCACGCCCCGCGGCGGCAGCCGGTGAACTGGAACGGCGCTTGCTTCGTGACGCCCGTGTAGGTAATCAGCTCGTCGTCGATTTGCAGCGTGACGCCGTTGCGTACGAAGAAGCCGGTGATGGCCGACATCTGCTCCGTGCTCTCCAGTACCGGAACCACCGCGGCCTCGGCCGTGAGCGGCTGTGCGAGGGTGAATACCGCGTCCTTGGCCAGCCGCGGGTCGGGCACGGGGGTGACCCAGGGGCAGTCCTTGGCAATGAAGAAAGCATACGTGTGCAGCCCGGCCGCGATCCCCGCCGCGTGCAGCCGGTCGATCACGGCCTTGAGGCTGTCGAACCCGCGGGGATAGGTCGTAGGATTGGGGCGGCAATCGCCGAAGCGAAAGGACGTGCCGCCGTGAAAATCGATCTGCGTCATGCCCAGCCGCTTGGCCAGCTTGATCCAGTCCTCCACCTTGTCCTCGGACATGTCGGCAAAGTTGAACAGGTAAGAGCCCTGGTTGATCGGCTGTCCGAGGGCCCAGGGACCGCCCAGCGGCGACTTGGGCAACTCGTCGGCGCCCGACACGACCTCCTGCATCACCTCGCGGAGTTTATCGGGCGGACAACCGATCAGAGCCACCTGCGCTCCGGCAAAACCGAACCGCGGATAGCACGCCGCCCGCAGCCGGCTACTCGGCTGGGGCAACTCGTTGACCTTGGTTCTCAGGTTCAGGGCCAAAGCACAAGCGGCCAACGGCTCGCCTGGCTGTCCCTTCAGCGTCAGCGGCAGATCGACGAACACCAGTTCCTCCGCGCCTTCCCCGGCGAGCGAAACGACTTCCACCAACAGGTAGCGCGGCTTGGCGGTGAACCTCAGCACCGCCTGTACGCCCGAGTCGCCAAACTGCAATTCCAGCAGGCCGTCCTTGAGTGCTGCTGCCGTGGCGGCGTGATAGGTGCCCGCCTTCTTCACCGTCGCCACCGGCGGATGCGATGCCGGACAGTAGTCCTGCTGATCGCCCCGATCGACCCAGGCCAGGCTGCGGCCGTCGATGCCGATCGTCCACTGGACGTGTTCGGTCTGGAGGGTGCAGGCCAACTTGGGTTCAGCGCCGCCAGCCGGCAGGCCCACCGACAGACAACCCACGACCAGCAAAGTTCGAAGCGGAAGGTTTTCGCGAAGCTTCATGATCGCACTCTCCTCGTCGTTTCAAATTCGTCACTTGGGAGAAATCGCAACTGGGGCGGGCAACATCGACCGCGTCAACGTTTGTACTCCTTGTCTTACACCCTGTCCACAGCCACTTGATTGCGGTACATTTCTGGATTCCGTTTGGGCGAGCGGCCGAGAAGGGCAGACCGCACACTCCAAGGCGGTGACTCTTTCCGTTGGAGTCCAGCCTTCAGGCTGCCAAGCGGGTCGAAAACGCGCGAAAGACAGGCTGAAGCCTGGACTCCAACGAAGTCTCGAACTCAAAGGGCCCAACCATGCAACGCGCAGACACAACCCCACGCCTCTTTACATACCGGCCCGGTGGATGGTGCTTGTGCGTCCTGGCCGCCACCTGGGCTGTCTTGTCGAGCCACGTTCAAGCCGAAGCGGCGACCTGGAGGGCCGGTGTCGCCAAGGCGATCATCACGCCTGAATGCGAGGGGAAGACGACGTTTGCCGTCAATCGCCGCAACAATCGCGAAGCCGACGTGCCGCAACTGCTGGCTCAAGGCACGCCGCTCAAGGGGCCGGTCGATCATGCGGTGCCCGTGCTGACCGTGACCCGGCCGGACGGAACTCTGGCCGCGGTCCTCTTCGGCTACGCCTGCCATCCGACGACGCTCAGTTTCTCGACGTGGTGTGGCGACTATCCGGGTTTCGCGCAGCTGGAGATCGAGAAAAACCATCCGGGCACGACCGCGCTGTTTGTCAACACGTGTGGCGGCGATCAGAACCCGCTGCTACGCCGCAGCGTCGAGTTGTGCCAGCGCTATGGCCACATGCTGGCGGTTGCCGTCGAGGAAGTTCTGAAGCAGCCGTTCAAGCCGGTTTCCCCGGGCCTGCGCACCGCGTTCGAATCGATTGAACTCCCGTACCTGTCGGTCGTCTCGCGCGCCGAGCTGGCTGGCCTGCTTCAGGACAGTAATCCCCTCCGCGCCCGCTGGGCCGCGCGGCTGCTGAAGCAGCTGGACGCCGGTGACAAGTTCGAATCCGCCTATCCGTATCCGATCCACGCCTGGAGGCTTGGCCGCGAGATGCTGGTGATCGGCATGGGAGCGGAGACGGTCGTGGACTACGCGCTGCGGTTCAAACGCGAATTCGGTCCGGGCACGTGGGTCTGCGGCTATGCCGACGACCAGATTGCGTATATCCCCTCGCGGCGCGTGTGGGAAGAAGGGGGCTACGAAGGCGGTTCCAACCTCTACGAATACGGGCGTCCCGCCTTTCGCTGGTCCGGCGATGTCGAAGACCGCATTGCCGCCTCCGTCCACGAATTAGTGAGACAGGTTCGCGAATGATGGTGTGACGACAACGGTGCGCAGGATGCACGGGGTTCCAGCAAGCTTGCGGCATCCCGCCCCCAGCGGAAGTTGTCGCGTCCGACAGTCGGGCGCGGATGTCGTGTTGCGTGTCAGCCGCGGCCGCGTTAGTCTGACGGACAGCCACTGACGTCACGGGGGCGAAGTCATGTTCGAACGAGATGCGGAACGACCGACTCCCAACTCCAAGGAGCTTTCCATGAGCCAATCAAGTCGCAACATCTCGACCACGCACGACACACGCCGCGAATTCCTGGGCCTGGCGGGCAAATTGGCCGCCACGTCGGCGCTGGCCGGCGTGGCCGTCCCGCACGTCCATGCGGCGGGCGAAGGCACGATCAAACTGGCCTTGATCGGCTGCGGGGGACGCGGCAGCGGGGCGGTGGCCAATGCGATTTCCGCCCCCGGTGGTCCCGTCAAGCTGTTCGCCATGGCCGACCTCTTCGAGGATCGCCTGAGAGCATCGCACAAGGAGCTTTCCAAACAGTTCGGCGACAAGATCGACGTGCCGCCGGAGCGGCAGTTCCTCGGCTTCGACGCCTATCGCCAGGCCATCGACTGCCTGGGCCCCGGCGACGTCGCGATGCTGACCGGCTACACGGCCTTTCGTCCCACGCAGCTCGACTACGCCGTGGCGAAAGGCGTGAACGTGTTCATGGAGAAGCCGTTCGCGCCCGACCCGGCGGGCGTGCGGCAGATCGTCCAGGCCGGCGAAATCGCCCAGCAGAAGAACTTGAAAATCGCCGCCGGCCTGATGTGGCGCCACTCGAACGCGCGCCAGGCGATGATCCAGAGAATCCGCGACGGCGCCATGGGCGAGATCCAGCTGATCCGCGCGTATCGCATGGAGTCGGGTTACCACTTCGGACCTCGCCAGTGGACCGGGAGTGAGCTGCTCGGGCAGCTCCGCGTGCGGTGGGCCTTCCTGTGGGCGTCCTCGGGCATCTTGATCGAACTCATGGTCCACCAGGTCGACGAGTGCTGCTGGATCAAGGACGCCTGGCCCGTTTCGGCGCACGGCATCGGTGGCCGGGCGGCCAACAGCGACGAGTGCGGCCAGAACTTGGACAGCTACGCAATCGAGTACACGTTCCCCGACGGCACCAAGGCCCTGGTCAACGGGCGCTACCTGCCCAACTGCCACAACGAGTTCGCCACCTACGTCCACGGCACGAAGTGCGCCGGCCAGTTCTGCGTTTGGGGCGCCTCGCCGATCAACACGTGGATCTACAACGACCAGCGAATCGCCGCCGACAATATCGCCTGGAAGTCGGAACCCGAGGTGAATCCCTGGCAGGTCGAATGGAACGTGTTGCTGGACGCGATCCGCCACGACCGGCCGCACAACGAGGCCCGCCGCGCCGCCTACGCCGATCTGGCCTCGATCATGGGCCGGGCGGCAGTCCACTCGGGCAAGCTCATCACCTGGGAGGAAGCGCTGGCCTCGAAGTTCCAGTTTTGCCCGCACGTTGCCAGCCTCACCGCCGACAGCCCCGCGCCGGTCCACGCCGACGCCCAGGGCCGCTACCCGGCCCCGATTCCCGGCCAGTGGTCGGAGATCTGACAGGAAGACCGGCAAGCTGCTGATCCACAAGAAAGACCCCACTGGATCGGGAACGGCTGGCCGCTCCGTTGACACGCGTCGCTGAAGTGACTATTGGGACACCTCAGCGTTACTCAAGCTCAGATCTCTCGATGGCATGCATCTCGGGGCGCTGCGAGCGGCCACAATCCAATCCGTTGTTACCGCTGACGTCAGAATGCGTGACGCCGCCAGAATCGGCGGCATGGAGGTAATTGAACCCACTCCTGTGAAGCTGCCAACCTCGTTGGAGTTCACGCTTTAGCGTGTTCTTTGTGGCGGGCATGGCCCGCGTGGCACGCTTAAGCGCGAACTCCAACAAGACCCGGCGGAGACCGATCCCAACAAAATCGTCTGCACCAACTGCCACTTCGAGGATCGCCTTGCCTCCCGAACCGTGCTTCCGAAGTTGCGACGACCGTTGCGTGGGGGTAGAGTGTAGCGCGCACGGTTGAGCATTGCACATTGGATAACCAGGAGACTTCCGATGAACACCCTATTGACTGTCCTGCTGTTGACGGCGGCGTCCGCAGGCGAGGCCCCGGATTCCGGCTCGCCGATCGCGATCGGCGATCGCCGCGAACTGCTGGTGGACGATTTCCTCGTGAAAAAACTCTCCGGCGAGGCCCGGCTGCAACTCCATCGGCCCGTGCCGCAGGAAATCGTGCTCAAGACGGACGCCCCCTGGGAAGGAAATGCCAGCGGCTACCCGAGCGTGTTTCAGGACGGCAAGCTGTACCGCATGTACTACCACGCCGGGCACTATCGGCACGGTGGCAAACCGAACGAGACCAGACCCGAACACCCCTGGTTTCTCTGTTATGTGGAAAGCGACGACGGCATCCATTGGCGGCGGCCGGAACTGGGGCTGTTCGAATTCGACGGCTCGAAGAAAAACAACATCATCCTCACGCCGGACAGCGTGGCCGCGATTGGCGGCGATCCGGCCCATACGGCTGTCTTCAAGGACGCCAATCCCGATTGCCCGGAGGACGCGCGCTACAAGTGCATCATCGTCGGCAAGCCGCACGGGCTGTACGTGCTCAAGTCGGCCGACGGCGTCCGTTTCAGCATCGCTAGCGACAAACCCGTGATCACCGACGGCGCCTTTGATTCGGAAAATCTGGCTTTCTGGGATCCGATACGCAAGGAGTATCGCGCGTACTGGCGCACTTTCACGGCCGGCGTGGCCGACGGCACGGCGTGGAAGCCCGCAGGCTTTCGCGCGATCCGCACGGCCACCTCGAAGGATTCCCTGAACTGGGTTAACCAGGCGGACGTGCGGTATGTCGATTCGCCCACCGAGCACCTGTACACCAACCAGATCCAGCCGTACTACCGCGCTCCGCACATCTTCATGGGCTTTCCCATGCGTTACACCGACCGCGGCTGGTCGGACTCGATGATGGCCCTGCCGGGCCTCGGAGAACGGCTGGCCCGCTCCAAGGCCAGCCCGCGCTACGGCACGGCCATCACCGACGGGCTGTTCATGACCAGCCGCGATGGCGTGCTGTTCCACCGGTGGAACGAAGCCTTCCTGCGTCCGGGACCGCGCCAGCAGGCCTCCTGGGTCTACGGCGACAACATGATCTTCTGGGGCCTGGTGGAAACGGCCTCGGCCTTGGGCGACGCGCCGAACGACCTCTCGATCTATGCCTCGGAGAACTATTGGCAGGGTGACGGTGTTAGTGTCCGGCGACTGACGATGCGCATCGATGGATTTGTTTCGCTGCAGGCTCCGGCTCGAGGTGGCGAGTTGCTGACGAAACCGCTGGTGTTCGACGGCGGCAATCTAACGCTAAACATGTCGACGTCCGGCGCAGGGAGCATTCAAGTTGAAATCCAGGACGCCGCGGGCCAGCCCGTTCCCGGATACGCCCTGGCCGACTGCCCGGAGGTCTTCGGCGACGAGTTGGCGCGGGTGGTGCGTTGGCGGAGCGGAGGCGACGTACGGCCGCTGTCCGGCAAGCCGGTCCGGCTACGGTTCGTACTCAAGGATGCCGATCTGTACGCTTTCCAGTTCGTGCCCCACCAGCCCGACCCAGTGCGTCCCCAGCCTTAGAGTGGGATAGGCATCTTGCCTGTCGTTCGGAGACACGAAGACGCGAACGCCGAGCCGGGGAACATCGCCGGACGCCGGCAAGCGGCAACTATCTGCGGTCTCGTCACGGTGGCGCAACCGCCGATCCTCATTTCGATCAATCCATCATCGGCGGCTGAAAGACGTACACGGCCTCGATGCTCACGTCGCCGTCGCCGGCGCTGACGATCTCCAGGGTGTGGGGACCGTTGGCCAGGTTCTGCACCAGCGGCTGGCAGAGGATCTCCTGCTGTTCGCCGCGGAAGCTGACCGCGCCGGCGGCGCAGCGGTAAACGTCAAAGGTGAAGGTGTCGCCCGTGCCGTTGCCGTACACGACCGGACTGTTTTTCCTTTCGGTCCGCCCGTGCCGCCAGAGCTTCGGATCGACGGCGATCTGGCCGGAGCGGCTGACGAACGGTTGGGCGACGTTGCCTGCGCCGTCCGCGCCGGTCACGCTGCCGTCCAGGCGGTAATCGCCCGTGTCGCTGGTCATCGTGATGGTCCAAGTCTGCGGAACCACGCCGGCGCGGAGTTCCACGGCGTGCGGGGCGACGTCGCCGGGCCCCGGACCTTTCAGCGCGCGCGGCCAGACCGCCGGCTTGGGCTGGATATAGGTTGTGTAGAAGGCGGGCGCCTGATCGGCCGGTACGCCGTCGATCAGCACCCGCGCCGTGCCGCCGCCAGGGCATTTTCGGCCGATCAAGTCGATTCGATTGCCCGTAAAGCAA